>JAURIJ010000021.1 GCA_030832825.1 Gammaproteobacteria bacterium | reverse complement strand
GTGGCGATCGCCTGCAGGCCAGCCACGCCGGCACCGATCACCAGCACCTTGGACGGACGCACCGTGCCGGCCGCGGTGGTGAGCATGGGGAAGAACTTGCCGAGCAGGGTGCTGGCGATCAGCACGGCCTTGTAGCCGGCAATGGAGGCCTGGGAGGACAGCGCGTCCATGGCCTGGGCGCGGGAGATGCGCGGAATCAGCTCCATGGAGAAGGCGCTGATGTTCTTCTGCTTGAGGCGAGTGAAACGCTCGAGATCGCCCCAGGGGTTCAGGTAGCCGATCAGGATGGCGCCGTCCTTGAGTTTCTCGATCTGCTGCGCCTGCAGCGGATTGACGGTGAGCACGATGTCGGCACTGCCCAGCAGCGCGGCCTCGTCCTGCACGATGTCGGCGGCGTAGTCGGCATCGCCGTGGCCGGCCAGCTCGCCTGCGCCACTCGCGAGGCTCACGCTGACCCCCATCGTGTTCAGTTTCTTCACCACGTCCGGCACCAGCGCCACGCGCTGCTCGCCGGTACGGATCTCCTTAGGTACTCCTACCCGTATTGTCATAGTCCCGCCTCTGCTGGGTTCCGCCTTGAAATTGCGCGGCAGTATACCCGGTTAGGGCGGACGGATGCACGGCGCACGGGCGAAGGTGGACAGCGGGGGGGGGAGTCTGCCGGCGCAGAGCCTCGATCTCGGTGTTCAGGGACTGGGCCTGATGCGACACGTCGGCGCCCGAGCAGCTTCTCGACATATTCCGAGTCCGCCTCGGTGATCGACACTACCCCGGTAAAGGTGGTTTTCGGGTTCCTCGTAGATCGTGCGGCACTCGTTCAGGTGGGCATAGAGCACGTCCACGCAGAGAAAGACCTGAGCCTATTGTCTGCATTTCGTTCAGGCTAGGGAAGGCATCGGCCGCAAGGCCACGGAATTCGCGGCTTCTGGCGCCCCGCTTTGTTTGCTAGAATCGGCCCCACGTTTTCGGCAGTCATCCCGGCATCCCGTTTCGTCACCTTCGTGTGCAAGAGCCCGACACCATGAGCCATATGTCCGACACCGCTTTCCCTCGCCACGTCCGCTTGCTGGACACCACGCTGCGCGACGGCGAGCAGACCCAGGGGGTCTCCTTCGCCGCCAAGGAAAAGCTGAACATTGCCCGCGCCCTGCTGCAGTCGCTGAAGGTGGACCGCATCGAGGTGGCCTCGGCCCGCGTGTCCGACGGCGAACGCCAGGCTGTGGTGGACATCAATGCCTGGGCGGCGCAGGAAGGCTATCTGGACAAGGTCGAGGTGCTGGGCTTCGTCGATCACCGCCTGAGCGTGGACTGGGTGGAGAAGGCTGGCGGCCGCGTCATCAACCTGCTGGCCAAGGGCAGTGAGAAACACTGCCGCGAGCAGCTGCGCCGCACCCTGCCCGAGCACATCGAGGACATCCGCCGCACGGTCGCCTATGCCCACGAGCGTGGCCTGCGCGTGAACATGTACCTGGAGGACTGGTCCAACGGCTACAAGGACAGCCCCGCCTATGTCTTCGCCCTGCTGGAAGGCACGCGCGGCCTGGGCATCGAGTCCTTCATGCTGCCCGACACCCTGGGCGTGATGATGCCGGACGAAGTCTTCGCGGCCATGAGCGACATGATCGCGCGCTTCCCTGATCTCGCCTTCGACTTCCACCCGCACAACGACTACGGCCTGGCCACCGCGAACGTGATGGCGGCGGTGAAGGCGGGCATCAACACGGTGCACTGCACCATCAACTGCCTGGGCGAGCGCGCGGGCAATGCCTCGCTGGCGGAAGTCGCCGTGGTGCTGCGCGACAAGATGGGCGTGCAGCTCTCCATTGACGAGACCCGCATCGGCCAGCTGAGCCGCATGGTGGAGAACTTCTCCGGCAAGTGGGTCGCCGCCAACGCGCCCGTCGTCGGGGCCGACGTGTTCACCCAGACGGCAGGCATTCACGCCGATGGGGACTCCAAGGGCGGGCTCTACATCACGGCCCTGCGTCCCGAGCGTTTCGCCCGCAAGCGCGTGTATGCCCTGGGCAAGATGTCCGGCAAGGCCTCGCTGGCCAACAATCTGGAAGAACTGGGGCTGACCCTGAGTGCCGACGATCAGCGCAAAGTGCTGCAGCGTGTGGTAGAGCTGGGCGATTCCAAGCAGGTCATCACGGTGGATGACCTGCCGTTCATCATCGCGGACGTGCTGGAGAGCCGGGACTACAACTACACGCGGCTGCTCAACTGCTACATCAGCAGCGGTCTGGACGTGGAGAGCACGGCCAGCATCCGCGTCACCATTGACGGGCGGGAATACAGCGGCTCCGGCGCGGGCAACGGCGGTTTCGCCGCCTTCATGGATGCCATCGGCCGCATCCTCAAGCAGCGCAAGTTCCGCATGCCCGACCTGATCGACTACGAGGTGCATATTCCGCGCGGCGGCAACACCAGCGCGCTGACCGAATGCATCATCACCTGGAGCGATGGTGAGCGTGAGCTGAAGACGCGGGGCGTGGATGCCAATCAGGTGATGGCGGCGGTGAAGGCGACGTTGCGCATGATCAATATCAGGATGCACGCCAGCGCTCAGCGCTGAGTTCGGGCCTGTTGGGTCGCGATATTGCGTGGGCCGTGCGCTGGCAGCGGGCTTGCCGACACGCCACAAGTACATCCCTGTAGGCTCGGCGCCCGCCATCCATGGCGGGCGACGGTCGGCAAGCCCGCTGCCAGCGCACGGCTTCGCGGTATCGTGCCGCCGTCAGGGCCGTGTTCTCGTGAGTTTGATCGCTGGCGTTGGGAGGGGACGAGGAGCTCTTGGCCTCACCTTCGGCGCAAGACTGCAGGCTCGCAAAGGCAGGGAACTGGCACTGAATCAGAGGGCTGGCGGGGCGGAGTTGCTCTGGCCGACCGTCTGCCGCCAGGGATGGCGGCAGGCGAGCCTCCAGGGATGGATTCACGGCGTGTCGGCAAGAGCAACTCCGCCCCGCCAGACCCGCACGTACACAGTCAGTTCCACCCACTACACCGGCAGTTTGCGCAACTCTTCCACCACCAGGTTGCCGAACGAGCTCGTGTCGATCATCTTCACGCCCGCACCCGGCTTGGACAGATCCGGAGTGGAATAGCCCTGCGCGAACACACTCTGCATCGCGTGCCAGACATTCTTCGCTTCCTTGTCCATGCCGAAGCTCATCTCCAGCATCATCGCCACCGAGCCGATCATCGAATACGGGTTCGCGATGTTCTTGCCCGCGATGTCCGGGGCCGAGCCATGGGACGGCTCGTAGTAGGCCTTCTTGTCGCCCACACAGGCCGAAGGCATCAAGCCCAGCGAGCCCAGGATGCCGCCGCCCTGATCGCTCAGGATGTCGCCAAACATGTTCTCCATGACCATCACGTCGAACTGGCCTGGATTCAGGCACAGATAGGTCGCGGCCGCGTCCACCAGGATGTGGATCACCTTCACTTCCGGGTAATCCTTCGCCACTTCCTCGATCACGTCGTTCCACAGCACGCTGGATTTCAGCACGTTGCTCTTGTGGATGTTGTGCAGCACCTTCTTGCGTTTCATGGCGGTGTCGAAGGCCACGTTGGCGATGCGGCGGATCTGCACTTCGTCGTATTCCAGCATCTCGCGCACATAGCGCACGCCGTCCGGGGTCACGCCCGTCTGCTTCTCGCCGAAGTAGAGGCCGCCCACCAGTTCGCGGATGATCATGATGTCGATGCCGTTGCCGATGATTTCCTTCTTCAGCGGCGAGAAGTGCGCCAGGCCCTCGGGCAGGAAGACGGGACGGAAATTGGCGTAGGTGTTGTAGCGGCGACGCAGGGGCAGCAGGGCGCCGCGCTCTGGCTGCTTGTCCACCGGAATCTTCTTGGACTCCTCGTGATTCAGACCGATTGGACCCTTGAGAATGGCGTCCGCCTCGTCGCAGATCTGCCGGGTCTTCTCCGGGAACGGGTCCCCGCACTCGAAGTAGGCGCTGGCACCGAAGGGGGCGTGGATCAGGTCGAATTCCACGCCCGGGTTGCGCTCTTGCACCAGTTTCAGCACCTTCACGGCTTCCACCATGATTTCGGGGCCGATGCCATCACCATCGAGTAATGCGATCTTGTACTTGCTCATGAGATTCCTGCAGTCTGCGGCTGAAAAGTGGCGCGTAATCTACCACGCACGAAAGATGAGCAACAAGGCGGGAGGCCGGTGCTGCCCGGGTTGATCCAGGGGGTGTCAAGAACGGTGGGGCGGATCAGAACAGATACCTGGTGGATAAAGATGAGTGCCGCAATCAAGACTATGACATAAGTCAGAGTGTCGCTGACTTCCATGCCATAGAACTTCCTAAGTTACTGGTTTCTATTGTTAGAGCTCATGCATCCAGTGTTCCATGCGGAAGATTGGCTCTTCGTTACACAGGTTGAACGCGGCTTGCCACACGAATTTACCGGGTTTTCAAGCTGTTTTTAAAGTGAATTCATTCATTTGACACGGAAACCTCAACGTCTCTGAGAATTGACGAGTGAGAACCGTTATTATCTGCCGCCCGAAAAACCCATGAACGAGGCCTTCACGACATGATTCCTGCTGCCAGAGACTTCTGGTTTCTCCCCCTTGGCGGCTGCGGCGAGATCGGCATGAACCTCAATCTTTTCGGCCATGCCGGCCAGTGGCTCATGGTGGATTGCGGCGTGACCTTCGAGAAGAGCCCCGTTCCGGGAGGCGGCAACCGGGTGGAAATGCCCGACCCGGTGTTCATTGCGAACCGCAGCGAGTCCCTGGTCGGCCTGATCGCCACCCATGCCCACGAGGATCACATCGGCGCCATCGCCCACCTCTGGGAACAATTGCGCTGTCCCATCTACACCACGCCCTTCACTCGGAATGTGCTGCTGCGCAAGCTGCGCGAAAAGGGCATCGCGGCGCCCGTGCTGACCGTGCACCCGGGCGAAACCGTGGCGCTGGGAGCCTTCAGCGTGACCTGGCTGCCCATCACCCATTCCACCCCGGAGACTCATGCGCTGCTGATCGAGACGGCGGCGGGCACTGTGTTGCATACGGCGGACTGGAAGCTGGATGACGCACCCATCACCGGCCCCGCGATCGTGCCGGCGCAGTTCGAGCGCCTGGCGCGCCGGCGGGTGGATGCCATTGTCTGCGACTCCACCAATGCCACCCAGCCTGGCCATTCATTGTCCGAGGGCGAACTGTTCGAGGGGCTGCTCGCGGCGGTGCGTGGCAGCGAAGGCCGCGTGGTGGTGAGCTGCTTCGCCAGCAATGTGGCACGACTGCAGACACTGGGCCATGTGGCGCGGCTGTCCGGCCGCTATCTGGGCCTGCTGGGCCGTGCGCTGGACACCCTGGTGAGCTGCGCGCGCGGCGCTGGCTATCTGGAGGAAGATTTCGATCCGGTGCAGGCCGAGCATCTGGGTTATCTGCCGCCAGGCGAAGTGCTGGCCCTGGCCACCGGCAGCCAGGGCGAGCCGGGCGCGGCCCTGCATCGTCTGGCCATGGATTCGCACCCGAGTGTGTCCCTGGCGGCCGGTGATCACGTGCTGTTCAGCGCCAAGACCATTCCGGGCAACGAAGACGCCGTGGCGCGCCTCATCGCCGCCTTCGAGTCCCGCAATATCCGCGTCACCCACCCGGACCGCGTGTGGGTGCCGGAACTGGGTCCGGAGCCGGAGCCGGAGCCGCCCCGACGCCCGCTGCATGCTTCCGGCCACCCCTGCGCCGAGGAACTGCGGCAGATGTACGACTGGGTGCGGCCGCGTCTGGCCATTCCGGTGCATGGCGAGCCGCGCCATCTGCGCGCCAACGCCCTCATTGCCCAGGAGGCCGGCGTGCCCCTGCAGGCCATCGGCAGCAATGGCGATCTCTTCGATCTGCTGACGGGGCGGATCACCCGCGGTGCGGCGCCGGTCGGGCGCTTGTGGCTGGAGGAGCGCAAGGGGCTGCTGCACCGCTGCTGAGTGTTGCTCCGGCAGGGGCGCTCGTGGAATGATCCCCGCCTTCGAGGATATCCATGAGCGCAGCCCCGTCCCCCCTGTCCGAGCAGCAACGCCTTGCCCTTGAGGGCAATCTGCGGCGCTTCGTCATCTTCCGGCTGTTCTACTCGGCGCGGTTCTACTATCCCGTCTTCACCATCCTGTTCCTCGACTACGGTCTCACGCTGGCCCAGTTCGCCCTGCTCAACCTGGCCTGGGCGCTGGCTATCGTGGTGGCGGAAGTGCCCTCGGGCGCGCTGGCGGACATCGTCGGGCGCCGCCGTCTGGTGATCTTCGCGGCCCTGATGATGGTGCTGGAGATGAGCCTGCTGGCCTTCGTGCCCCTGGGCGCGTCCAGCCTGCTGTTCGGCGTGTTCCTGCTCAATCGCGTGATTTCCGGGCTGTCCGAGGCGGCCGCCAGCGGGGCGGACGAGGCGCTGGCCTATGACTCGCTCAAGGCCCTGGGGCGCGAGGATGACTGGTCGCGGCTGCTGGAGAAGACCTCACGGGTGGTGTCCATCGGCTTTTTCTTCACCATGATCAGCGGGGCCTTCGTCTACGATCACGCGCTGCTCACTCGCGTGCTGGCCCTGTTCGACCCGGACTGGCAGATCGCGCGCGAGACGGCCATCCGCCTGCCCATCGTGCTCACGCTGCTCAGTTCCCTGGTGGTGCTGGCCACGGCGCTGGGCATGCGCGAAATTCCCGGAGCCCATCCGCCGCTGGCGGCCGCTGCGGGCAGTCGACTGGCGGCGCTGGCCGAGGCCGCGCGCCAGGTACTCGGGGCAGCGCGCTGGACCTTCGCGCATCGCTTCGTGCTGTTCGTGATCCTGGCGGCACTGGCACTGGACAGCGTGGCTCGGCAGTTCGTGGTGCTGGCCAGTGAGTATTACCGGCTGATCGACATCCCCGTGTCCTGGTTCGGTTTCATCGGCGCCGGCATGTCCCTGTTCGGCATCGTCACGGCCCGGGTGTCGCGGCATCTGGTGCATGCCCGCAGTCCGGCTTTCAACTTCGCTGTGCTCTGCGCGCTGCTGCTCGGTTCGCTGCTCGGGCTGGCCCTGGCGATTCCGTTCGGCGGACTGCTGTTCGCTGTCGGCGCTTTCGCTGTCATGGGCATGGTGCAGTTCCAGGCGAGTTACTACCTGAACCGTGCGGTGGATTCCTCGCTGCGCGCCACGGTGCTGAGCTTCAAGGGACTGGCGCTCAACCTTGGCCTCGGCCTGGCCAGTGCGCTCTACACCGCGCTGGTCGCGGCACTGCGCAACGCTTCCGGCGACGTGGAACAAGATGCGCTATTCATTGATGCGCTCGCGTGGTTTCCTGCGTATCTCCTTGTGCTGCTTGGCATCATTGCGGCGCTGGCGCGCCGGGAGAGACGAATATGGACGTATGGTTGACGGGATGGCTGGAGAACTATCGGGACCAGGCCCTCTGGCTGGTGCCGCTGCTGGCCTTTGCCGAGGCGGCTGTCGGGCTGGGCCTCTTCGTGTCCGGGGTGCTGCTGGTGACCGCCGCCACCCTGCTTTACACCAATGGGCTGGCGGACCTGCCGCAGATCGTCGCGCTGGCCTGGGCCGGGGCCCTGCTGGGCGATCACAGCGGCTTCCTCACCGGGCGTCACTTAGGGCCGCGTTTCCACCACCTGCGCCTGACACAGCGCTACCGAAAGAACCTGCTCAAGGCCGAGGCCATGGTGCAGCGGCACGGGGCGGCAGCGATCTTCTTCGGACGCTTCGTGCCCGCCATCCGCAGCGTGGTGCCCGTGCTGGTGGGCATCAGCGGCTTCGCCCGACTGCGCTATCTGGTGGTGGATGCCCTGGCCTGTCTGCTGTGGGCGCTGGCCCTGGCCGCCATCGTAGCGGGCCTGGACACCCTGTGGTAATGCGGGATAGCTTCGTGCGTCGCCAGCACTGGCCCCACCCTGCGCCTTCAAACACGCAGGAATTTCCCGAGTTCCCTCGTCGGAAGCGGCCTACCTCCTTGCGTGGAAAGGCAGTGCCATCACCGACAAACTTGTCGAACGCATGGGCGCGCGTATAGGCTTTCATTCCGTCGTGGGCCAAGGCGCCACGTTCCATGTTGAACTCACCCTGTGCAAGAAGGAGAAAATCTCATGAAGAAAACACGTTCCAGAGTCGCGCTGCTTGGTCTTGGTGCTCTTCTGTGCCTGCCGCTGCTGGCCCATGCCCAGCTGGCCGAGCGCAAGATGCTGACCGATGACGCCGTGAAGAACATCATGGCGGCTGCCGAGGCCGAGGCCCGAGCCAACAACTGGAATGTCGTCATCGCCCTGGTGGACGACGGGGGGCATCTGCTGAGCCTGCAGCGACTGAACAACACTCAGACCGCCAGCATCGACATCGCCATCGGCAAGGCGCGCACGGCGGCTGCATTCCGCCGCCCGTCCCAGGCGCTGGAAACCATGATACCGAACCGACCTGCCTTCATGAGCGTGTCGGAGGAATTCGTGCTGATGGAAGGCGGCGTGCCCATCGTGGTGGATGGCGTCACCCTCGGCGCCGTGGGTGTGTCCGGTGTGCAGGCGAGCCAGGATGCCCAGATCGCAGCCGCCGGCGTGGCCGGTCTGCAGCAGTAGCAACGCGCCGGGCCGAAGCCGGAAAAGGTTGAACTCGGCCAGTGGCAGCACGTATGCTCCGGGACTAGTTCCGCCGCCGGCGGACTCGCCTTGCCCATGCCCACGCACAATAACAACGACCTTCAGGAGTCATCATGTCCTCATCACGCAAACTGCTGTTCACTCTGATTTCCTCGGCCGTGCTGCTCAATGCCTGCAGCGACGCCACCACCCCCAGCGCGGCGTCCGCCACGGCCACCCCGGCTCCGGCAGCGGCGGCCCCCGTGGGCAATCCCATCAGCGGCGTTGACATGCCCAATCCGAACCCGGTCGTGACCCAGAACTGGGGCGAACTGCCGACCGGTCGCACCTGGGGCTCCACCGCGGGCATCGACATCGACCCGATCGACGGCAACGTCTGGGCCTATGAGCGCTGCGGCGCGGGCAGCTTCGGCGCCGGTGCGCCTGTCACCTGCGACACCAATCTGGTGGACCCGATCTTCAAGTTCGACCGTCTCACCGGCGCAGTGCTGGCCAATTTCGGGGCCGGCGTCATGGTCACGCCCCACGGCATCCACGTCGACAGCGAAGGCAATGTCTGGGTGACGGACTTCGCCACCAATGCCGACGAGACCAAGGGCCAGCAGGTGCACAAGTTCAGCCCGTCGGGCGAGCTGCTGCTCAGCCTGGGCACACCCGGCAAGACAGGCAACGACCAAGCCCACTTCAATCAGCCCAATGACGTCATCGTGGGCCCGGACGGCAGCATCTATGTTTCCGACGGCCACAACGCCCAGGGCATGATCACCAACCAGGCCATGGCCGAGGGCCGCGCCAATGGCGAGACCTCGCGCATCATGAAATTCGCGCCGGACGGCACCTTCATCAAGCAGTGGGGTCAGATCGGGGTGCAGCACGGCGAGTTCCGCACGCCGCACGCCATGGAATTCGATTCCCGCGGCCGTCTGTGGGTGGCTGACCGGGGCAATCACCGCATCGAGATCTTCGACCAGGACGGCAACTATCTGGAGTCCCGCTACATGTTCAGCCGCATCAGCGGCCTGTTCATCACCGAGGACGACCGACTCTACGCCATCGACTCCGAATCCAGCCCCACCAACCACCCCGGCTGGCGCAATGGGGTGCGCATCGGTCACATCGATCACGACCACGTCGAGGGCCTGATCCAGCCGTTCGAGCGTGAGGATCGCGTGTATCAGGGCACGGCAGGGGAAGGGGTGGCGGTGGATGCCGATGGCACCGTGTTCGCGGCCGAAGGTCCGAACTCGCTGAGCCAGGCCGGTGGCGCCTTCACCAAGTACTCGGCACGTTGATCGACCAGGGCCGCGCGGGCAGTGCCGCGCGGCCTCGTTTCAGGAGCATGACATGAAGCACGCAGCAATGGCTTTGGCATTCGGGACGCTGTGCCTGGCGGCGCAGACCGTTCTGGCGCAGGCGCCCGCGGCGACAGACGCGCACGCCGCCCATGGGCACGAGCACGCTCAAGCCGCGGATACGGGCTTGAGTCTGAATGCCGGGGAACCCTGGCAGACGGATGAGCCCCTGCGTCGCGGCATGCTGCAGATCCGCGTGGCCAGCGCCATGCTGACCCCGGCCTTCGAGGCCGCGCAGCTCTCGCAGCTGCAGGCGGCGCAACTGACCGAGGCGGTGCGCGGCAGTGTCAACACCATGATCGCCCAGTGCCAGCTGCCTGCGGATGCCGATGCCAATCTGCATGTCATCCTGGGTCGGCTGCTGGCGGCAGCAGCCGCTCTGGAAACCTCACCGCTGGCGCAGGACGGTCTGCCCGCCATTCATTCGGCGCTGCAGGACTACGGTCACTACTTCGCTCACCCCGGCTGGCAGGACGCGCCCGCCGAGGATGAACACGCCCATCACTGATGGCCGCTGTCAGCTGCAGGCCCCGGCTCAGCGCCGGGTGGGCTGCAGGGGCTTGCGGAACTTCACGGTCATGCGGTCGCTCTCGCCGATCGCCATGTACTTCGCCTTGTCGGTATCTCCCAGTCGCAGCGTGGGCGGCAGCGTCCACACGCCCTCCGGATGGTCCTTGGTGTCCAGCGGATTGGCGTTGATCTCGGAGGTCGCCACCAGTTCGAAGCACGCCTGCGTGGCCAGTTCGATCACATAGTCCTGGGTCACATAGCCCGTGGTCTCCATGACCTCCATGCTGCTGCCCTCGGGGGCGCGGTGTTCCACAATGCCCAGAATTCCCCCCGGCTTGAGTGCCGCGTAGAACGCCGCGAAATGCTCCTTCTGCGTGCCGGCCATGATCCAGTTGTGCACGTTGCGGAAGCTCATGGCCAGGTCGGCCGAGCCGGGCGGGGCGATCTGCGTCTCGGAGGGCGGATAGAGGTGAGTGACGCGCACCTCGCCATACAACTCCGGGTTGGCCGCCAGCATGGCCTGATAGGACTCGAGCATGGGCGGCTGGTAGCTCAGGTGTGAGCGCGGCGAGAAATGAGCGCCATAGTAGACCCCGTTGCCCTTGAGGAAGGGGGCGATGATCTCGGTGTACCAAGCGCCGCCGGGCAGGATCTCGATGACCGTCTGACCCGAGGCGAGGCCGAAGAACTGGAGGGTCTCCACGGGGTGCCGGGCAGCATTGCGGGCGATGTTGGCGGCGCTGCGGTGCTCGCCGGTGATCAGGGCCTGCAGACGGGCGGCGTCCGAGAGCTGAGCCTGACTCTGCCCGGCCGAGAGGCTCAGCAGGGCGGCAGTGGTCAGCGCCAGCAGCGGGCGCCAGGCAAAGGGGGAGGTGCTTCTTGTTGTTGTTCGCATCGTGGTCTCCGTAAGTGACATGGGGTTCAAGGGGTAGCAGTCTGTTCGTGCGCCTGCAGTCGCGCAGGGGAAGCCAGGTGGCGCCAGGCCTGCTCCAGTAGGCGGGCCAGGGTCGCGCGGTCTATCCGGGCCAGATCGATCAGGATCATCGGGTAGTTCACATAGGCCTCGGTGAGATGAAACACCTCCGGGGCCTCTGCAAGCAAGCGTTCGCGCTCTTGCAGATCGCAGCGAGTGACCAGGAAGCCCTCGGCGTCGGAGCGCAGGCGGGCCAGCAGGCGGCCATCCAGGGTCAGGGCAGGGGTGCCCTGGGCGGTGCTGACTTCCACGCCGGGCAGCCGGGTGGCGAGTTCGACGGCGACGAGAAAAGGGCCGCGGTCAGAGGACGTGCTCATGTGGAGGAACTCCTGTGGTGTTCATGTTCGTCATTGTGTCCGGCGCTGCGCCGGCCTGGCGGGCTCAGGGTCACGGCTCCTGCACCTTCACCCAGTGGCCTTTCTCCTGCACGACTTCGAAGCGCGCCCATTGGCGGAACTCGCTGCGCAGGCACAGGCCGGTTTCCCAGGCACCGTCGCCGGCCAGGACCTTGTAGATGACCTGATCCTTGCCGGGCGGTGCGCCTTCGGCGGCGTCGATGATCTGGCGCACGCTCCACTGGCGGCCCAGACGGCCGTTGCTGTAACAGTGACCGGGCAGGATCTGCGCCGGGTGCAGGGTATCGCGCGCCGCATTCCCCCGCGCCAGTTCCAGCAGCTCGGTCAGGCCGTCCACGGTGATGTCGATGTAGGAATCCATCTGCTGCATGGCAGCCGCGAAGTCTTCCTGGGTCAGTTCCACATCGCGCAGCGCGGGCGCTGGCAAGGCGGCGGGGGCATGACGCTTGCCCAGTGCCGCCGGGTAGTGTCGCCAGGCGAAGGCGTGGTTGAAGAGAAAGGCCAGCAGCAGAGCGGAGATCACGTTTCCGCCGAGCACGGGCCAGGGCTGGGACAGCGCTCCGTGGGGCACGGCGAACAGCAGCACGGCGCTCGCGCCCATGGAAGCCACCACCAGGGTCCGGCTCGTGGTGTTGCGTTCGATCCCGAGAAGGGCTCGCCAGAGGGAGCCTGAATTCATGACGCGGCGCTTTTGTTGGTTGCGAGGCGCCTAGTCTAGCCGGCTCGTCCGCCTTTGGCGATTCAGCCGGTCACCCCCGGCAGGGGGAGGAGCAGCGCCAGCACGCACAGCGCGCTGCCCGTGCCGAGCGTGGCGCCCGCCAGAACGTCGGTGGGGTAGTGCACGCCCAGCAGCACGCGGCTCATGCCGACCAGGCTCGCCCAGACGTAGCACAGCGGCGCCAGCGGGGGATAGCAGTGCAGCACCAGCGTGGCGAAGAGGAAACCCGCCGCCGTGTGCCCGGAGGGAAAGCTGAACTGATCCGAGGGCGTGATGGCAGCGCGGAAGGACTGCAGGCCAACGGCGGGTCGATCCCGCCGGATGCTGTTCTTCAGCACCCAGTAAAGCGCGCGCTCCAGCGCGAAGCCCGCCGCCACCACCGTGAAGAAATGCTGGCCGCGTGCGGCGTCCAGCAGCAGGGCGGTCAGTGCCGCCAGGACATACAGCAGCCCGTCGCCGGTGTGGGATATCCAGCGGATGGCCCGGTAACGGGAGAGGCGGTGGCTGCCGTGCAGCCAGGTGAAGGTGAAACGGTCGAAGCGGTCAACGTGGCGTATCACAGCGTTCATTGGCGACTCCTGTGGAGGGGGGGAATGAGAGACCGGGAGACGGGCGGCATGCGAGATCGCTCAGCAGCTCGTCCAGTGTCTGCTTGATGGCTGCACCACCGTAACGCTCACAGCCGCGCGCCTGCAGGGCGGTGTTGTAGGCTTGCAGCGCGGCACGAAACTGGTCGTGCTGGGTGAAGAATTCCTGCAGTACCTCGACACTCGCGCGTCGCGCATTCATGCCGCAGCCTGAACGTTCCAGAAACAGGGCGTTCACCTGCTGCTCGAATTGTCCCGTCATCGGCAGCGCCAGCAGCGGCTTGTGCAGATAGAGACATTCGCTCATGAGCGTGAATCCGGCGGTGGCGATCACCGAGCGGCAGCGGGCAAGGTCCTGCACGAAGGCATCGCCGCTGAAGGCGCGGTAGTGGAGGTTGCCGTCCTCGCGCTCGGCGTGATGGCCGTAGACATGGAAGCGGCGGTCGTCGAAGGCCTTCAGTGCGCTGATCAGTGAATCAAAGGCACTGGTGACGTACACCACGTGGAAGTCCTCGTGCGCGCTCTGCAGGTCAAGGACCTGCTGGCGCACGATGGGCGGGAAGATGCGTGTGCGCCGATTCGTGCCCGGTCCCTGTTCCAGCGAGGTGGCCAGGGCGATATCGGGGCGCGGAATCATGAGCGCGATGATCAGCCGGGTGAGCCATTTGTCCAGCAGCAGCGAGGCAGGCACGCGGAATTTCATGTAGCGCAGGCGGTGCTGATTGTCGAGGCTGAGCAGCGGGATGTGGCGCCAGCGGGCCAGCCAGGCCGTGGCGGGTTCGAAGTCGGTGATCACGAGTTCCGGCTGGAACTCGTCGAACAATTCGCGCAGCAACCGGTTGCGGGCGATGGCCTTGCGCGCACGGCGCAGGTTGTGGGCGACGGTGCCCAGGGCGCTGACACGGTTGTCCCGGCTGACGATGTGCAGGCCTTCGATCTCGAAGCAGTGGAACTCGTCCTTGAGTGACGCGTAACTGCGGTCATACGCCACCACGCGCACGTCGTGGTCCTTGTCGAGCAGATGACGCACCATTTCCCGTGCCCTGCTCGTGTGTCCGGAGCCTTCTCCGGAGACGCCGTAAACGATTCGGCTCATCGGTCACCTCACTGCTTGCTGGAGACTTTCTGCTGTGCTTTTCAATGCAGGCATGCTGGCACACTCGCATGACAGTTTGATGGCAGCGCGGGGCGTGGCGACGCGAACGTTCTGGGTTACACTGCCCCGCGGTCACGAACCGACAAGCGCCGCATTCGCGCAGCCCACAACAACAAGCAGGCGGCAGCACGCCCGCACAGGATCCATTGCGCATGAAACTCCCCTTGATCGACGTGTTCACTCTGCTTGTCTATCTGTCGGGCGTGCTGGCCATCGGGGTGCATTTCGGGCGGCGCAACAAGTCCACGGAAGAGTACTTCCTGGGCGGTCGACAGTTCGCCGGCTGGGTGGTCGGCCTGAGTCTGGTGGGCACTTCCATCAGCAGCGTCACCTTCCTGGCCTATCCGGCCGACGGCTTCAAGACGGCGTGGCTGCGCTATCTGCCCAATCTCATGCTGCCGCTGGCCGCGCTGCTGGCCGTGCGTTACTTCATCCCGATCTTTCGTCGACACAATCTGACCACCGCGTATGAATATCTGGAGTTGCGCTATGGGCCCGGCGTGCGCGTGTATGGCGCTGCCACCTTCATCCTGGCCCAGCTGGTGCGCATCAGCACCATTCTGTACCTGCTCTCCCTGCTGATTCAGGAAGTCAGCGGGCTCGACAGCACCTGGAGCGTGCTGATCGCCGGCGGCTTCGTGGCGCTGTACACCATCATCGGTGGCATCGAAGCCGTGATCTGGACCGATGTGATGCAAACCATCGTGCTGATGCTCGGCGGTGCATTCATGCTGGTGGTCATCGTGCAGGCGCTGCCCGGCGGGCTGGGTCAGGTGTTCGACGTGGCACGTGAGGCGAACAAGCTCAGTTTCGCCGACTGGAATCAGGGCGTGAGCACGCCGCTGACCTGGGACCTGTCACTGCTGAGCAAGACCGGCACCATGATGCTGATTCTCGGGCTCACCAACTGGCTGACGGAATACGGCAGCAATCAGAACGTGGTGCAGCGCTACATCGCCGCACGCAACGATGGCGAGGCGCGCAAGGCGGTGTGGGTGTGTGTGCTGGCGAGTCTGCCGATCTGGGCGTTCTACATGTTCCTGGGCACGGCACTGTTCGTGTTCTATCAGCAGTTTCCGTCGGTCGAGGCCGGCCAGATGTTGGACGGCACGCGCAAGGCTGAGGAGATACTGCCTTGGTTCATCGTCAACGAGATGCCCGCGGGCCTCACCGGCATCGTGATCGCTGCCGCGCTCGCTGCCGCCATGTCCTCGCTGGACAGCAGCATCAATGCCATCTCCACCGTCGGCATCAACGACATCTACCGTCGCTTCCTGCGGCGCCAGGCCACGGATGCGCATTATCTGCGCGTGGCCTATTGGATATCCACGCTGAGCAGTGTGCTGATGATCGGCGGTGCGCTGGCGATCCTGCGTGCCGACACCACAACGCTGCAGGATTTTGGAACGATTATGGTGTCCTTGTTCGGGGGAGGCCTCTTCGGCCTCTACGCCATCGCCTTCTGCACTGACAGAATTCGCGGGCTGCTGCCCTGGATCGGCATAGGGGCCACGTTGCTCTTCACAGGCTGGACCATTGCGCTCAGCAATGGCTGGCTGGCGGGACCGGCGCCCTTCGATCTTTACTACACCACCATCCTGGCCAATGCCGTCATGGTCGTGGGCATCCTCGCGGCCTGGGGAATGAAGCGTGCCACGAACAGGCATTGAATCGCCCCGTGCAGGGCGAGGTTTTCATATCGTCATCATTAGTTCTTTCAATTTATACGGCAGAATTGATCTGTTTAGCATATCGCCCACTTCGTATTCACATCCAAGAGGACGATATCCATGGCACGCAAGACACTCACCCGCACGCTTCCCCTGCTCGCCGCCCTGACCATCGGCGCAGCGCCGCTGATGCTGGCCAATCCGGCGTTCGCACAGGGCGAGCCGCGCTCCACGCAATTCTGGTGGCCGGAACAGTTGAACCTGACTCCTTTGCGTCAGCACGGGGTGGAGTCCAATCCGCTGGGTGCAGACTTCGACTATGCTGCCGCCTTCAGCGAACTCGACCTTGACGCCCTGAAGGCAGAGATCGAGGCGCTGATGACTCAGTCGCAGGACTGGTGGCCCGCCGATTACGGTCACTATGGTCCCTTCTTCATCCGCATGGCCTGGCACAGCGCAGGCACCTATCGCGTGGCCGATGGTCGCGGCGGTGCGGCAGGCGGACAGCAGCGCTTCGAGCCTCTGAACAGCTGGCCCGACAACGCCAACCTCGACAAGGCCCGCCGCCTGCTGTGGCCGATCAAGCAGAAGTACGGCAACAGCATTTCGTGGGCCGACCTGATGGTGCTCACAGGCAACGTGGCGCTGGAGTCCATGGGCTTCCGCACCTTCGGTTTTGCCGGCGGTCGCACCGACGACTGGGAGGCGGATCTGGTGTTCTGGGGCCCGGAGGCGGAATTCATGGCCGACGAGCGTCACAGCGGTGACCGCCAGTTGCAGAGTCCGCTGGCTGCCGTGCAGATGGGTCTGATCTACGTGAACCCGGAAGGTCCGAATGGGGTCCCCGACCCCTTGCTGGCGGCACGTGACATCCGCGAGACCTTTGGCCGCATGGCCATGAACGACGAAGAGACTGTGGCCCTGATTGCCGGCGGTCACACCTTCGGCAAGGCACACGGGGCGGCGGCACCGACGGGCTGTGTGGGCGCGGAGCCTGCCGCTGCCGCCGTCGAGGAGCAGGGCCTTGGCTGGACCAACACCTGTGGCGCGGGCAATGGCGAAGACACCATCACCAGCGGCCTGGAAGGCGCCTGGACCATGAACCCGACGGCATGGACCATGCAGTTCCTGCAGAACCTCTACGGCTACGAGTGGGTGCAGACACGCAGCCCGGCCGGCGCCGTACAGTGGGTGCCTTCCGATGCGAGTGCCGCGAGCCTGGTGCCCGATGCGCACAACCCCAACGAGCGCAACGCGCCCATGATGCTGACCACCGACCTGGCCCTGCGTTTCGACCCGGCCTACGGCGAGATCTCCCGTCGGTTCCTCGAGAATCCGGAAGAGTTCGAGCTGGCCTTCGCGAAGGCCTGGTTCAAGCTGACCCACCGCGACATGGGCCCGCGCGATCGTTACCTCGGGGATGAAGTGCCCGCCGAAGTGCTGATCTGGCAGGACCCGGTGCCGGCCGTGGATCACCCGCTGGTCAATGCCAGTGACGTGGCCGAGCTGAAGGAAACCATTCTCGACTCCGGTCTGACGGTGCCGGAACTGGTACGCACTGCCTGGGCCTCTGCCGCCTCCTTCCGTGGCACGGATCTGCGTGGCGGGGCCAATGGTGCCCGCGTGCGTCTGGCGCCGCAGAAGGACTGGCCGGTCAACAACCCGCAGGAGTTGGAGCGCGTGCTGGAGCAGCTGGAAGAGATTCAGCAGGAGTTCAATGTCGAGCAGTCCGGCGGCAAGCGCATCTCTCTGGCCGACACCATCGTGCTGGCGGGTGTGGCAGCCGTGGAGAAGGCCGCAGCCGATGCCGGTCATGACGTGGATGTGCCCTTCACGCCGGGCCGTACCGATGCCTCACAAGAGCAGACCGATGCCGCGTCCTTCGCCGTGCTGGAGCCGACCGCTGACGGCTTCCGCAACTACTACGACGACCGCAATCCGCGTTCACCCGCCGAGATGCTGGTGGATCGCGCGAACCTGCTGACGCTGACCGTGCCCGAAATGACGGCGCTGGTGGGGGGGCTGCGCGCGCTCGATGCCAATGCGGCTGGCGTAGACCACGGCAATTTCACCGATCGCCCCGGCACCCTGAGCAACGACTTCTTCGTCAATCTGCTCGACATGTCCACTCAGTGGACACCCGCCGCGCAGGAAGGCGTCTACGAAGGGCGTGATCGTGCGACAGGCGAGGTGAAGTGGACGGCGACACCGGTGGATCTGGCCTTCGGCTCCAGCGCCGAGCTGCGCTCCATTGCGGAAGTGTATGCGGCGGAGGACGGTCGTGAGAAGTTCGTGCAGGACTTCGTGGCGGCCTGGAACAAGGTGATGATGCTGGATCGCTTCGACATCTGATCAACGGGGAAGCTGGCTCGCAAGAGCCGGCTGCTGTGACGGCGACGTACCTGGTACGTCGCCGTTTTTTTTTACAGCGAGAACTGCGGCGGCACCACGGTCAGCTCGATATCGAACACCGCGGGTGCGAGGTTGTAGACGGCTGCCACGATCAGCGCGGCGGCGAGCAGATTGACGATGAATCCTGCGCGCACCATTTCCAGGATGGTGAGCTTGCCGCTGGCAAAGATGATGGCATTGGGCGGGGTGCCCACCGGCAGCATGAACGCGCAATTGGCGGCCATGGCACAGGGGATCATCAGCGCGAAGGGATGAATCTCCAGCGCCAGCGCCAGCGAGGCGACCACCGGCAGGATCATGGTGGCCGTGGCGGTGTTCGAGGTGATCTCGGTCAGGAACAGGATCAGCAGAGTGGCACAGGCGATGATGACCACCAGGTTCATGCCATCGAGCACGGTCAACTGCGAGCCCAGCCAGGTGGAAAGCCCTGTTTCGCGAAACCCGGCTGCAATGGCGAGTCCGCCGCCGAACAGCAGCAGGATGCCCCACGGAATCTCCTTCGAATCCTTCCACTCGAGAATGCGCCCCGCGGCACCTCTGGCGCGGGGCATGATGAACAACGTGACAGCGGCCGCAATCGCGATCATGCCGTCGCGCAGCTCCGGCACCAGGTCCGACCAGAGGAATTCCCGGCTGATCCACATAAAGGCGGCGCCCGTGAACACCACGGCCACCACGCGTTCCTCGAAGCCGATGCGACCCAGCTTCGCGCGTTCGCTGGCAATCAACGCCTTGCCGCCGGGAATCCCGCTGATGCGCATGGGGAAGGCGATGCGCCCGAGGTAGAACCAGGTGGCTGCCAGCAGCGTGACGACCACCGGCACCCCCAGCAGCATCCAGTCGGCAAAGCTGATCTCCACATCGAACAGCTCCCGGGCCTGGGCCGCGAGAATGATGTTGGGCGGCGTGCCGATCAGCGTGCCCATGCCGCCGATGGTGCCGGCATAGCCCACGCCGAAGATGAGGGCCTTCTCGAACACGGGGATGTCGACCGCCTCGGGCGCGCCCTGCAGGGCATCGGCCACTTGGGCGGTGATGGCCAGCGCCATGGGGATCATCATCATCACGGCAGCGGTGTTGGAGACCCACATCGAGAGGAACGCGGTGGCCAGCATGAAGCCCAGCAGAATGCGCTGGGTGCTGGTGCCGACGAAGGCGATGATGGCCAGCGCGATGCGGCGGTGCAGATGCCATTTCTCCATGGCCGTGGCGATGAAGAAGCCCCCCAGGAACAGGAAGATGATGTCGTCGCCATAGGCCGAGGTGACTTCGGCGTTGCTCAGGGCGCCCGTCATGGGCAACAGGACGATGGGCAGCAGCGACGTGGCCGGGATGGGGATCGCCTCGGTGATCCACCAGGTGGCCACCCACAGCGTGGTCGCGAGCACGGCGCGGGCTTCGAAGCTCAGTCCGGCAGGCGCGAAGAACAGCAGGGTCAGGGTGAACAGCGTGGGGCCGAGAAACAGGCCGATCCGCTGAGCCCGGGAGTAGGAGGTCTTCTTGTCAATGTCTTCCATGGTCGCCGTCATCTGGTTCTGGGGGCTGGGGCCGTGGAATAATGCCTCGAATGTTTTTGAAAGGACACCCGAATGAATGCTCCATGGCGCCTTCCGGCGCGTGCCGCTCTCCTGCCAGCGTTTTGCCTGCTGGTGGCCTGCAGTTCCTCACAGCCAGTGGTCTGGCAGTCCGTCGCCTCGCCTGTCAACCTGACGGAGGAGAATTTCGTGGCGCTGGTGGATGCCGAGGTGGTCGATCCCGTCGTCGCCACTGCCCGGGTCTCGCTGGCGGAATGTGCCGGCATGGGCGCACTGCAGATGCAGGCAGCGGGCAGTGTGCTGGACACGATCCTGCAGGAGGCCGCAGCGCAATTGCAGCAGAGGCTTTCAGCCAGCGGCGCGAATGCCTATGCGGTGCAAGCGGTGACGTGGGAGTCTGCGGCAGGGGAGCCGCCGCAGTGGCGTGTGCTGTTGCAGGTGCAGGCGCTGATCTGCTCTGCCTGAGGCTCAGTCAGTCTGAGTGCCTGCCACGAGGGCGCGCAGGGCGGCGAGCGAGGCGTCCATGCCGGCCGCGATCAGCGGCTCCAGGGCGTCGGGTTCGATCTGCGTGATCCAGATCAGTTCGCAGCCCGCTGCGTGGGGCAGCACCTGCAGGCTCGCGCGATGCACCGTGACGCGGGGGTTGTTGATCAGCCCGTACTCCAGCTGCATTGCGGTCGGGTCCCGGCGCAGGATGCGCTCCTGCACCTCCCCCACTCCCGTCATCGTCATGGTGCGCACATCGCCTTGCAGCGTGCAGCGTGTGATGACGGGCACCCAGTCGATGCGCGTCACATCACCCACGATGGCCCAGACGGCCGCTGGCTCGGCCGCCAGCGACTCACGGCGTTCGACGGCAAGCACGGCTCAGGGCTGGTCCGGGAAACGTTCGGCCATGTTGCAGTCCTGCTCGGTGAAGTACAGATCCCCGATGTGCTGGCCGTTGGCGAAGTCGTAGGAGTAGTGGATGGTGTCCACCACCTGCAGCAGCGGTGCCAGCGTGGGGCCGAAGCACCACGAGGCGATCAGGCTGGGCAGCACGGTGTCGAGCTGGGTCTGGGTGATGGCGTTGCCGTCGGCGACCTCGTTGACATAGGTGAGATCAATGACCGCGTTGCCCTTGTCCACACAGACGGTGCTGGTCCAGGTGGTGATGCCGTCGAGCTGCATCGGCAGATTGGCATTCATTTCCGCAATCTGCGTGTTGCACTCGTCCATGGTGATGTCGGCCGCCAGCACGCTCTGGGTCAGGGTGGCGGAGAGGAAGGTCAGAATCAGCAACAGCATTCGCATTATCGAAGTCCTTGTGGGGAACGGAAGTGGCAGGATTCTACCTGCAGCCCGGGTAGAAGGTCATCCGCTTTGAGGTAAGATGCCGTCGTGTTTTCTCATGCTTTGCCAGGATGCCTGCCCATGACTCTCAACGACGTGCTCCGCCGTCTGCGTTATGCCTTCGATTTCAATGACTCGCAGATGATCGAGGTGTTTGCCTGCGCCGATCACAACGTCAGTCGCGAGCAGGTCTGCGCCTGGCTCAAGCAGGAGGATGCCGAGGGCTTCCGGCCGCTGGGCGACCGCGACCTGGCGCTGTTTCTCAATGGCCTCATCAATGCCCGGCGCGGTCGACGGGACGGGCCTGCCGCCGAGCCCGAAGCACGCCTGACCAACAACATGATCCTGATGAAGTTGCGCATCGCGCTGAACCTGCAGTCCGAGGACATGCACGCGCTGCTGGCCAGCACGGGCCTGCAGTTCAGCAATCACGAGCTGACGGCGCTGTTCCGTCGGCCCGATCACAAGCACTACCGGCAGTGCGAGGATCAGTTGCTGCGCCACTTTCTCAAGGGCCTGCAGCTGCGTCTGCGGGCTGTCTCCGAGCCCGAGCCCGAGCCGGAATCCGTCAACCCGCAGGTGTGGGGTCGCTGAGCCGTTCCTGCCAGAGGTGAAATCATGCGCGATGTCGTCGTCAACAGCGTTCCCGTGGAGCTGTTCAAGATCCTGAAATTCGAGGGGCTGGCCGGCAGCGGCGCCGAGGCCAAGGCGGTGATCGCCGAAGCTCAGGTGAGCGTCAACGGTCAGGTGGAAACGCAGAAGCGCAAGAAGATCGTGGAAGGGGATGTGATCGAGTTTGCCGGACAGACGCTGCGGATTGTCACCGCAGCGTCTTGACCCCTCACTTGGCGGTCTGTCTGCGTGCCTCGCAGCGCTGCAGCCATTGCTCCCGAAACTGGGCGACCTGCTGCGTCTGGGCCTCGGGGCCCTGCGCAATCGGCTGTGCCCAGGCGCTGTCGACCATGGCCGTGGCCCAGGTCAGCAGGTCGGACTGATCGCTGTATTCCGCCGTCATCTTGTTCAGCATCAGCATGATGTCGGCATTGCGATGCCGCTCCACCATGATGGTGCTCGCCAGTGCCGCCACCGGCGCGCAATCTGCCAGTGGCGTCTGCGCCTGAGCGCCATGCTGCAGCGCTGCGCCGAGCGTGATGGTGAGCAGCATGCTCGTGAATCTGCGTTGCGCCAATGAGTGTGTCATCCGGTACCTCCACTGCCTGCGGGATGGGGGCGAAATTATTGGCGATGCTACGCTCAAGCACCAGTGGCAGATTACTCCGTGGCCCTGCCAAGCAGGCGCAGCACCGCCGAGATCGTGGCGTGATAGCCGCGCGAGCCTTCGCGCACGAAGGCACCGTGATCCTCGTTGGCGATGATGCGCACGTTCACTTCGTCGCCGGCGATGATCGCCAGGGCCGGGTAGTCGGGCAGCGTCTGCAGTGCCGTCTTGCCCTGGGCCAGCTCGCGCGGCATGGACAACGGGTAGCGGTAGGTGCTCACGATGTATTCCTGGGGAATGCCCCAGGGCAGCCACTCCAGTGGAGAGATGGCCTTGAAGTTGGCGCCTTTCTCGTCCACCGGTGCGCCGGTGAGTTTCTCCAGCAGCGGCTCGCCGCAATAGATCTCGCCGCTCACGCCGATCGAGTCGATCACGGCCGGATTGATGTAGGCATCGGCCATCACCAGTGCCATGGGGTTCAGCGCGGGCTCCACGTAGATCTCGCTGTCCTTCGGCAACTGCTGGCGCGTGGCCAGCCAGGCGCCGAAATGACCGCCAGAGGAGTGGCCCACCACGATGGCCTGTTCTAGATTCAGCGGGTAGTCCTCGGCGATCGTCACCAGGGCGTCGAAGCCATGGGCGATGTCGTGCCACGTGCCGGGCCAGCCGCCGCCGTCACTGATGGCGCCGCGATACTGCACGTTCCAGGCGGCGATCCCCTGCGCCGCCATGGCCTTGGCCATCGCGCGGTAGCTGTTGATCATGCCGTCGGTGGACATCCAGCAGCCGGCGTGCAGGAAGGTGACGACGGGGAACGGGCCATTGCCTTCGGGCAGCGTCAGTTCGCCGTACTGCATCGGGCCCGAGCCATAGGGGATGCGCGTCTGGGCCTGGGTGGCGCTGGCGGCGAAGCCGGTCAGCAGGGTGAGGGACAGCAGCAGGGTCTGAGTTCTTGTTGTCATGGTGCCAGCCTGAGAGAGTGAAAGGTGGCAACACGGTAGCGCAATCAGGCGGGCTTTGCATGCCGCAACGAGGCGGATCGGCCCGCCCCGCTGCCGCGTTCGTGCTCAGGTGTAGAGCGATTTGTAGGTCTGGACGAAGTAGGCCATCTCCTCCCGCTTCGCGATGCTCACCCGCGCCCAGGTGGGGTAGGGCTGGAACAGGCGTCCCACCAGGATGTTGTGCTCGCGCATGCTGGCCCGGAAGGCCTCGTTGTCGATGCCGGTTTCGAAGAACACGAAGTTGGCATTGGATTTCACATAACGCAGGCCGAGCTCGTCGAACATCCCTTCCACGATCGCCAGTCCCTCCTTGTTGCGGGCGCGGGCGAAGTCCTGGAATTCCTTGTCCTGGTAGGCCACCAGTGCGGCGTGCTGCGCCAGGATGCTGATGCTGCCCGTCTTGACCAGATTGAGACGCTCAATCAGCTCCGGATGCGCGAAGCCGAAACCCACGCGCAGCCCGGCGAAGCCGTGAATCTTCGAGGCGGTGCGCGCCACGATGACATTGTTCACGCCCTCGGCGATCAGCGGCATCATGCTGCTGAAGTCGGGGTTGTCCACGTACTCGTAGTAGGCCTCGTCGATGAACACCAGCCGGTCCTTCGCCACCGTGCGCACGAAATCTTCCAGCGCCTTCTTCTCGATGATGGAAGGAATCGGGTTGTTGGGGTTGCACAGGTAGACCATCTTCGTGTCAGGGCGGATCGCCGCGTACATGGCCTCGAGATCGATGTGCATGTTCTCGTCCACCGGCACATTGATGATCTCCGAACCCATGTCCTCGGCGGCGCGCAGCAGCTGACCGAAGGTCGGGTAGGGCGCCACGATGGAGCCCTTGTCCAGGCTGGCCAGGATGCCCGCCGCCTGCAGCAGTTCGCCCGAGCCGGCACTGATCGTGATGCTCTCGGGGCTCACCTTCTCGATGCTCGCCTGCAGCTCGAGAATCTGGTTGCCGATGCCGCCGTACAGATTGCTCTGACTGAAGGCGGCCTGCATGGCCTCGATGGCAACCTTCGAGGGTCCGTAGGGGTTCTCGTTGGACGACATGCGGATGGGGCCGCTCGGGGCCGCGACTTGCGCGAGCGCCGAGTTCATGAAGCGCACCGAGGTGTCGGTGAGCCGGGCCGTCAGGGCGGCGCCTGCGAGCGAGGCGCCTCCCCAGAGCAGATTGCGACGATTCAGGACTGGATTCATGATGGTCTCCCGCCTCAGAACGCGTAGGACACTTTGCCGAACCAGCGCGCCCCGAAGTAGCCCACCGGGCTGCCTGTCAGGTACTGACGACTGGTGTTGGCATAGCGTTCCTGGTTGTAGTCCCATACTGCCTGCGGCGTCTTGCTCGGGTACTCGTTGAACACGTTGTCCACGCCGGCACCGATGCGCAGGGCGTCGGTGGGTGTCCAGGTCAGCTCGATGTTGGTCTGCTGCAGCATGTCGATCTCGTTCTTGTAGTACAGCTGCGTGGTCCCGCGCACATTCTCGGTATCCAGTTGCGCCACCACGGCGGCCGGCAGCCCGGAGGTGCTGGTCAAGGTGTACTGCGGACCATAGATCGACTGACGCAGGCTCAGCGAGAAATCACCCCACTGGATGCGGGCACCGAGGTTGACACGGAACAGCGGGCTGTCGGTCTCCAGGTTGGCCAGTGTCACCGGACTGTACATCACGGCGCCACCCAGACTGGCAGGCGCTGCCTTGGCACTCAGCACTTCCGTCTTGTTGTAGTTGGCGGCCAGCGTCCAGTTGATGCTGCCCCAGCCGAAACGGGAGTTGTAGGTGTTGACCCAGTCCACGCCACTGGTCTTGGTTTCCAGCGAATTGTTGAAGATCGCCACGTTGATGGCGGCACGGGCGGTGGCATCCAGAGAGCCGCCAGGAGCCGTCGGGTTGTTCCACACGCCGATGTAGCCGAAATCCACCAGGGCACGGCCGAGCGCTTCGTTGTAGGTGTCATCTGGACGGCCATCGCCATTGGTGTCGGCAGGGTCGGGCAGGATGTTGTTGAAGCGACCGGTGGTGCGGCCGGTGATGGTGTTGTTGCTCTGCGCCTGTGAGTAGTTGAACGAGCCTCTCTGAATGCGATCAGAGATGGTGATCTCGTAGGCGTCGATGGTGGTGGTCAGGCCGTCGATCGGCTCCAGCACCAGCCCGATGCTGTAGTTCTCGGAAGTTTCCGGCTGCAGTCCTCCACCGAAGCCCAGCGCTGCGGCCGCCGGGCTGTTGGGCTGCAGTTGCGGGGTGGCACTGGTGGGCGCCACGTTCACGGCGGAGTAGAAGCCCTCGCCGAGCGTCGGTGCGCGGAAGCCGGTGCTGGCCGTGGCGCGAATGGCGAAGCCGTCCGCGAAGTCGTAGCGCGCGGTGATCTTGCCCACGGTCTCGTTGCCGAAGTCGCTGTAATCCTCGTAGCGCACGGCCACATCCACCAGCCACTCGTTGGTGGGCACGAACACGAAGTTCAGGAAGGTCGCGTAATTGTGACGGTCATAGTCGCCCGTGTTCACGGCGGGGTTGTAGCCGGGGAACGCGGCAGCGCCAGAGCCGAAATAGGACGCCGCTTCGCCGGCTCCGATGCCATAAGTGTCCTTGCGATACTCCAGGCCGGTGGCGAAGGTCATCGGCGCGGCCATGCCAATCTCGAACTCCTTGCTCACGTCGAGGCTGGTGGTCCACTGCGAGGCTTCGAAGCTGCCGATGTCGAAGCGGTCGGGCGATGAGCCTGTCGTGTTCCACAGCGAGAAGTTCATCGAGTTGGTGTTGGTCATCCCGATCTCGTTGTCGCCATAGGTGCTGGCGACATCCCACATCCAGTCATTGGTCATGCCGCTGAGACCGACTGTCAGAGAGAAATCCTCTTCGTCGGAGTTCAGCTTGGGGCTGAAGCCGTATTCGTACTTGTTGACCAGAAATTCGCGCACACCGGAAGGGGTCAGGTCATTGCGATCGCCGTCGCGGTTGACGTCGACGCCGCCGTCCTGGGACGGGCGTCGGTAGGTCTGCAGCGACGAGGCTTCCTTGCGGCCGATGCTGCCGAAGCTGTAGAAGTTCAGGTCCTCGCTGAACTCGTAGCCGGCGTTGAAGAACACGGCGGCGCGCGCTACATCGGGCGGATCGCCCTGGTTGTTCAGGGTCGGAAAGCCTGGTGCAGTCGCCATCTTGCTGTCGCGTTCCAGATAGGTGCGGTAGGCCGTACTCACGGTGTAGCCGCTCGGCGTGCCGTTGTTCAGGCGATTCAGACACTCGGTGGGTTCGGCCACGCACAGCGCGGGCCCGTAGGTGATGGAGCGGCTGACGGTGTCGCGCTCTTCGGTTTCCACGCTCAGATTCAGGAACGCGGTGTCAGTACCGAAACCGATGTCGCCCTGGATGTTGGTGGTGTAGCCGCCGCCGTCGGTGTACTCGGAAATATTGGTGTTGAACTCGCCGCCTTCGTAGTCATCCTTGAGAATGATATTCACCACGCCCGCGATGGCATCCGAGCCGTAGATGGCCGCCGCGCCATCGGTCAGCACCTCCAGACGCGCGATGGCGGAAGAGGGAATGAAGGACAGATCGGAAGCCGCGTTACCGGTGCTGGCCCCCACGTTGGAAGTGATGTGCCGACGCTTGCCGTTCACCAGCACCAGGGCGTGGTTGGCGGAGAGGGCGCGCATGCTGGCGGTCAGTGTCTGACTCGCCATGTCCGTCCCGGTCTGCCTGGCATTGTAGGACGGCACCTGGGTCGCGATGGCGTTCATCAGATCGGGTGAGCCGCTTTCCTGCAGGACTTCCGCGCTGATCATCTGCACGGGGGCCGGACTGTCGGAAACGGCCATGCCGGAACGGCGCGTTCCGGTGATGAGGATTTCGCTGACTTCTGCTGCCGGTGCCCCGGACTGTGCCATCGCGCCAGGGGCGAAGCTGCCGGTGAGCAGGCAGGTGGCCAGGAACAGTTCGGTGCGTTTGAAATGCTTCGGTGTTTTCATGCAATGACTCCGGTCTGTGACATATGTGGGGTATGAAAGCGCTAGCGCCCGGACACTGGAATTGCGAGCAGTGTTACCCCGATTCAGCAGGAAGCGTGCCAGAGTGAAAGTGTGTGACTGTGCACCCGTGACTTGCACGAGAATGTGGCAAGGTGGTGCGAGATTGCGGGAGGAGTGTTCCAGAAAGAGGCAGAGTAGAATGGCGCGCAAATGACATGGCGCCTTTTTGGTGCCAGGCGACTTTGGTGTTCGCCGAAGTGGTGCGAGGCCCCGGGTGCCGTGATGGTGCATTCCAAGGCAGGCTGCACCGCAATGGTCTGCAGCCTGTCTTTTCGACTTAGAAGGCCAGTGTGAAGTGGCGGGTGATCAGCGGGTAGAGATCGCGACAGTCGATGTTGAGCGGGTTGGCCGCGCCGGCCTTGTTGGCCGAGTTCACTGTGCGTACTGTGATGAGCTCTGGTCGCAGCACGGTCTCCATGGTGACCGTGCAGACATCGAAGAAATCCACCAATTCGAAGGTGGCGGCATTGTTGGCGTCAAGAGTCAGGATGCCGTAGCTCCACACCTTCATCGGGGTTGCGAATCCCTCGGGTTTGTAGAAAGCATTGGAGGAATACACCGCCTGCGCGCCCTTGTGGGCCACGAAAAGATAGACAGGGTCGGTGCCGCCGAGTGCGGCGAGCGGGTCGGAGGCGGCGAACTGACTGACATAGACACCGCTGTCGGCGTGGCTGCCGAGGCTGGCAGTCAGCGCGATGACACCAGCGGCCAGCCGAGCCATGGCGGGCATGCGGACGAGGATGCGGTCGGTCATTGTGAGAGCTCCTGAGGTGCGTGGCAGACAGGAGAGTCTGCGCAGGAGTCTTCAGGATGCAGTCAATCCGGCGCGCGCGCCTTGGCCAGGGTCAATCCTGAAGTGCATTCAGGCGGGAGATTGCAGGGTGCCAGGAGCGCGGGGGCCAGCGCTTGCGGATGCCAATGATGTGCGGGATGAGGCAGTTCACTGGATGATTCGCCACGTCATCTGGGAGGCAGGCAAATCCGGCACCAAGGTCTGCCTGCGTGGCCAGGCCCCGAGCGATTATCCTGAGTTCGCGGCCTTTCTGGTGGAGAGCGGGATTGATGCCATCGCGGAGACACCTGGCAGTTGCATTGTGGTGAAGCAAGCGGTGGCGCTGGCCGAAAGGTGGGAAGGCTGATCAGTTCAACGCTGATTTTCCACGCGATGCCTTCGTTGTGCAGCAAGATTGTCCAGACCCGCAAACAGGAACCCCTTCAGGTGTGCCTTCAGTGCCGCCTTGTCTTCCTGGAAGTCTCCAAGCACGGCTCGAAGATTGTCCCGGTTGGCCGCCAGCAGGAGCATGCACGGCGCGATCGTGCTCAGCACCGTCAGTGACATGGCGGGATCCTCCGGGGCAATGCCCGTGATGTCGCTGATCAGCCTTTTCAGAACGGCAAACTTGGGCAGGGCTTCACTTCTGATGACCTTCTCTATGTGAACAGAGGGCGCCATGATCTCCCGGATATAAAGCCGGGCGTGCCACTGGCTGGGGTCGATCCCGTCCAGCAGGGAGTCGATGATGCGGGTGAGCTTGGTGCGAGGGTCGTCGTCGCTGTTGCTGATGTCCAGCACGGTATTGAAGCCGATGAGACGGCGATGGGATTGGATCAGTACTGCGCTGTACAAGTCGTCACGGCTTCCGAAATGGTAGTTCACGGCGGCCAGGTTGCAGCCACACCGCTCACAGATGAGCTTGCTGGTCGTGCGGTCATAGCCCAGGTCGGCGAACAACTGACCGGCTGTTTCCAGGATCTGCTGGCGGGTGTTGTCGCCGTCAGCCCGTGGCAGACGACCCGTGGGAGTCCGCACGGCGGAGCCGGATTTCGGGGTGTTCAGTGGCATGCAGGGAAATCTCTTGAAATCTTAGTTTAAATTCAAATTAGCATTTGATGGCAGGCATTCTTGCAGATAGTATCCCTGCAGTCATCTCTGAAACGCTGAAGGGGCCAAACTTACTATGGATATGAAAAGAATTCTTGTCCCGGTGCTCGTGATCGGAGCCCTGGCCACCGTCTTGATCCTGCAGCCCTGGCGGACAAATGCACAGAGCGATGCCATTGTTCTCTATGGCAATGTCGATCTGCGGCAAGTGGCGCTGGCCTTCAAGGGCAACGAACGGGTCGAGCAGATGCTGGTGGAGGAGGGCGACAACGTGCAGGCCGGCCAGGTCCTGGCGGTTCTGGATACCACGATGCTGAGTTTGCACATCCGTCAGGCGCAGGCACAGCTGCGGGTGCGCCAGGAGGGCTTGAACCGCCTGCGTGCCGGCAGTCGGCGTCAGGAGATCGCGCAGGCCGAAGCGGCCAGTGCCGCCGCGCAGGCCGATCACCTCCAGGCGCAGCAACAGCTGCAACGGCTTCGCAACATCAGTGCCGATACCGGCGGGCAGGGCGTCAGTCAGCTCGACATTGAAGTGGCGGAAGCCCGGTATTCCATCACCGAAGCGAATCTGCAGCGCGCGCTTCAAGTGCAGGACCTGAGCGAGGATGGACCCGCCGCCGAGGAAATCGCGCAGGCAGAAGCCCTGCTCGAAGCGGCCACTGCCGAACTGGCGATTCTCGAACAGCAGCGTCTTGATGCTGAATTGCGGGCGCCCATGACGGCCGTCGTGCGCTCCCGACTGCTGGAGCCCGGCGACATGGCTTCGCCCCAGCGTCCCGCCTACAGTCTGGCGATCACCGAGCCCAAGTGGGTGCGGGCCTATGTCAGCGAGCCACAGCTGGGACTGGTGCAGCCCGGCCAGTCAGCCAGTGTGAGCACGGACAGTCATCCGGAGCAGGCGCTGCACGGTACCGTCGGGTATATCGCTTCCGTCGCGGAGTTCACGCCCAAGGCGGTGCAGACCGCGGAGCTGCGAACCAGCTTGGTGTACGAGATCCGCATCCGTGTCGAGGACCCGCAAGATCGACTGCTGCTGGGCATGCCTGCGACCGTGACACTGGGCGCCGACGTCACAGAGGCCATCCGCTGATGAGCAGCACAAGCGCGGCAGTGCGCATCGAGGGCGTCCACAAGCGCTTTGTCGACAAGGAGTCCGGTCGCTCGATCGTGGCCTTGCGCGACATTCACCTGGCGATTCCCACGGGGACGCTCTGCGCCTTCGTCGGTCCGGACGGTGCCGGCAAGACGACACTGTTGCGACTGATGGCCGGACTGCTGCGCGCGGATGCCGGCACCCTCGACATGCTTGGCGTGGATGTCCAGCGCGACCCACAGCAGATCCAGGACCGCATCAGCTACATGCCGCAGCGCTTCGGGCTTTACGAGGACCTGAGCGTGCAGGAAAACCTGGACCTCTACGCCGACCTCCACGGGGTTGCTGCCGAGGCTCGCGTCCAGCGCTACCAGCGCCTGATGGACATGACAGGACTGGCCCGATTCACCACCCGTCCGGCCGGCAAACTCTCAGGCGGGATGAAGCAGAAGCTGGGTCTGGCCTGCACGTTGGTGCGCTCCCCGGAGTTGCTGCTGCTGGACGAGCCGACAGTGGGCGTGGACCCGCTGTCGCGAGTGGAACTCTGGGAGATCGTGGAACAACTGCGCCACGACGAGCAGCTCACCGTCATCATCAGCACGGCCTACCTCGATGAGGCCCAGCGCTGCGCGCAGGTGTATGTCATGCACGAGGGGGAGGTGCTGGCTCATGGGACGCCGGAGTCCTTGAGTCAGCATGCGCAGGGGCGTTGTTTCACCGCACGCGGCGATTCCCGGGCACCCGGTCGCGTTCTGCAGTCCCAGTTGCTGGATGCCGTGGACATGGTCATCGATGCGGTGCCGCTGGGCGGTGCTGTGCGCTTTGTGTTGAACGAGGCGACGGCGCCGGATGCCGCCCCGCTGCACGCCATTCTCAAGGGCGCCCGCATCGAGGCAGAGGCTCCTCGGCTGGAAGACGGCTTCATGGTGCTCATGCGCGCAAAGCTGCAGCATGCAGCCGCAGAGCCGCGCAGAGCCGCCCCGACGCTTGCTGCGCGCGCCTCCCCGACGCCAGTCCCTCTGGCACCGGGCAGCGCGATGATCGAGGTGCGTGATCTGGTGCGCAAGTTCGACGATTTCGTTGCCGTCAACAGCACCTCCTTTGCCGTGAGCCGCGGCGAGATCTTCGGGCTCCTCGGCCCCAATGGCGCGGGCAAAACGACCACCTTCAGGATGCTGTGTGGGTTGCTGCCCGCCACCAGCGGGTTTCTGCAAGTCGCAGGGGTGAACCTGCGCACGGCGCGTGCCGATGCCAGGCGCCGCATCGGCTATGTGTCACAGAAGTTTTCCTTGTACGGCAATCTGTCAGTGCTGGAGAACCTGGAGTTTTTCGGCGGCGCGTATGGCTTGCGTGGCAAGCGCCTGCGCGAGCGCATCGACACCGTACTGGAACAGTTCGAGTTGCGTGGCCTGGAGCGCACGCCCTCCGGACATCTGCCGGGCGGCTTCAAGCAGCGTCTGGCGATGGCAGTCGGCCTGCTGCACGAGCCTGACATTCTCTTTCTGGACGAACCCACCAGCGGCACCGACCCGCTCGCACGGCGCGAGTTCTGGCGGCGCATCACCTCCCTCGCCGATACCGGGGTCACCATCATCATCACGACCCACTTTCTGGACGAAGCGGAATACTGCGATCGCATCCTGATCCAGGACGCCGGCGAGCTCAAGGCGCTGGGTACGCCCCGTGACGTGTGGGTGCAGGCGGGTCACAGTGCCACGTCGCCCCTCAACATGGAACGGGCGTTCATCGACATCGTCCAGCAATCCCGACAGGCAGAGATTCAGCGAAACGCCGAGGTGGCCCATGGCGCATGAGGTCCCCGCCATGCATGAGCGCGCGCGGCACCGTCATTCTCCGCGGGCCGTTCTGCTGCGCCTTGTGGCGCTGACCCGCAAGGAAGTGCGCCAGTTGCTGCGCGACAAGAGCATCCTGGCCATCGGTCTGCTGCTGCCGGTGATGCTCATGCTGCTGTTTGGCTACGGCTTGTCACTGGATGTCAGAAACGCCCCGATCGCTGTCGTGATGGAGGATGCGTCTCGTGCGGCGATCGACGCGGTTGTCGGTCTGCAGCTGAGCCCGTTTCTTTCCCCCGTGATGCTCACCTCCATGCACGAGGCGGAGGCCTTGATGCTGACGCGGGAAGTGGACGGCATCGTCCGGGTGCCCGGGGATTTCTCCCGCGCCATGGCGGCGGGCGAAGCATCCATTCAAGTGATCGTGCACGGCACGGAGGCGAGCCGAGCCTCCATCATTCTCAATTACCTCACGGCCACGCTGGCGCAGCAGGGCATTCGCCGGATTGATCGCAGTGCTCTGGGCAACGCCAGCGGGATTGGTTCCGTTGACGTGGAATCGCGGCTCTGGTTCAACGAAGCCAATACCAGCACCTGGTATCTGGTGCCGGGCCTGATTGTGTTGATCATCACGCTGGTAGGGGCGTTTCTGACAGCACTGGTCATGGCGCGGGAATGGGAGCGCGGCACCTTCGAGGCCTTGTTCGTGTCGCCGGTGAAGCCGGTGGAAATTCTGCTGGCGAAGATCATTCCCTATTTCTGCGTCGGCATCATCGGACTGACCATGTGCCTGGTGACGGCCACGTCCCTGTTTGCGGTGCCCATTCAGGGCTCTCTGCCGATCCTGCTGTTCGCATCGGTTTTGTATCTATTGGTGGCTCTGGGGATCGGACTTCTCATCTCGTCGGTGACGAGGAATCAGTTCATGGCCAGTCAGGTGTCGCTGCTGGCGAGTCTGCTGCCGGTGTTCATGCTGTCGGGCTTCATGTTCGACCTGCGCAATGTGCCGGCGGCCATCAACATCATCGGGCATCTGCTTCCCGCCACCCATTTCATGAGCCTGATCAAATCGCTGATGCTGGCCGGCAATGTGTGGCCTCAGATAATTCTGGAATGCAGCATCCTGGCTGCCTATGCCGTGCTGTTCATCGGGCTTGCCCGCATGGTGACGCGCAAGCGTCTGGACTGAGGAACACTATGCTTGCAGTGCTGCATCGCATCATCATTCTGTGCCGCAAGGAGTTGCTGGCCATTCTCAAGGACCCGTCCAGCCGCGTGGTGCTGATCATGCCGGTATTCATGCAAAGCTTTCTGTTCGGCTATGCGGCAACCTACGACTTGAACAATGCGCCCTATGCCGTGCTGGATCAGAGTCGTTCAGCCGTCTCGACCGAGTTGATCGCGAAACTGGACAGCGGTGGTGTCTTCCACCGCGTGGCGAGCCTGACATCTGAGCAGGAGATTGCGCAGGTCATCGACAGTGGCGACGCCTTGCTGGTGTTGCAGTTCGGGCCGACCTTTGCTGATGATCTGCAGGCCGGTGGCGTGGCCGATCTGCAACTCATTCTGGATGCGCGCAACTCCAACAGCGCGGGGTCCGCCGCGGCGTACATCGGCGCGGTCGTGAACACCTTCAACAAGGACTGGAGCCGCCGCCAGGGCGGGTCCGGGCCTGCGCTGACCATCGAATCGCGGGCCTGGTACAACCCCAATCTGGAGACCCGCTGGTACTTCATGCCCAGCATGATCGCCTCGCTGGCGTTTCTGCAGACCTTGATGCTGACAGCCCTTTCGGTGGCGCGCGAACGCGAGCAAGGCACGTTCGATCAACTGTTGGTCACTCCCATGTCGCCGACCGAGATCATGATTGGCAAGGCAGTGCCGCCCATCATGATCGGCCTGGTGCAGTCCACCATTGTGATGATGGTGACGATGCACTGGTTCGAAGTGCCCATGGCCGGGTCCTTCGTCACACTTTACATGGGATTGGTCTTTTTCATGATTTCCAGCGTTGGCGTCGGCCTGGCGATCTCGGCGCTGTCGGCCAACATGCAGCAGGCCATGCTCTATGCCTTCATGCTGATCATGCCGCTGATGCTGTTGTCGGGTCTCGCCACGCCTGTGCGCAACATGCCCGAGCCGATTCAGATACTGACCTATGCCAACCCCATGCGCTTCGCCATTGATCTGATTCAGCGGGTGTATCTGGAAGGGGTGGGCATAGCGACAGTCTGGTACGACCTGGTGCCCTTGTCTGTCATTGCCGTGCTGACCCTGCCGTGGGCCGCGTGGTTGTTTCGTCATCGCTTGGTGTAATACGGGAGAACTCATGAATTCTGCATCGCAACGCCATGCCGCGCGGCTGACCGGGCTCGTCCTGCTGGGGGCCATGCTCGGCGCCTGTTTAAGCGAGAAGCCCCCCTACACCGCGCCGCCAGTGGCCATGCCGGCGCAGTGGCAGCAAGGCAGTGCCAGCGTGTCGATGCTGGAAGGCTTCGCCCTGTTCCAGGAAGAGAGCCTGACCCGCCTGCAACAGCGGGCGCTGGCCAGCAATCAGGACTTGCAGGTGGCGATGCTGCGCCTGGCCCAGAGTCGCCTGCAGCGCAGTGCGGTCGCCTTGCAGTCGCAGCCGCAGGTCGCCGCGAACGGGACAGTGGGTACGCAGCGCCAAAGCGAGACAGGCAGTGCCACACGCCTGATCAGCGCGATTTCGCCGCCCGATCAGTCCCGAAACCTGATTGACTTCATCAGCGAGCCTTTCGAGCTGTTTCAGGCAGGATTCGATGCGTCATGGGAGCTGGACCTGTGGGGCCGAGTGAGCAACAGCGTCGACGCCGCAGATGCCCGGGTTGCCATGGCCGAGGCCACAATCGCTCAGTGGCAACTGGGTCTGATGGCCGAGGTGGCTCGTCACTATTTCGAGCTGCGCGGGACGCAGAACCAGGCCCTGCTGCTGCAGCAGGACGTGGCGCGCAACGTCACCATTCTGCGCCTGCTGCAGGCGCGTGAGCAGGCAGGACAGGACAATGCTCTGGAGCGCGAACAGCAGGACGCACTATTGACGGACCTGCGAAGACGGGAGGCCGTTCTGCAGGAACAACAGTCGCGCTCGCTCAATGCCCTGAGCCTGCTGCTGGGCGAAGTCCCCGGCAGCCTGGAGAATGAACTGTCCGCGCGCGAGCCATGGACGATGACGGCCTTGCCGGACCTGGCGCTGGGCGTGCCGAGCGACGTCGTCAACACCCGCCCGGATATTCAGGCCAGTGAAGCTCGCCTGCGGGAAGCCACCGCCCAGATCGGCATCGCGCAGGCGGATCTCTATCCGCGCATCACCCTGGGAGCAGGGCTCGGGCTGGAAACATTGGAGAGCGCAGAATTGCTCGACTGGGGCAGTCGGCAATGGTCCGTCGGCCCACGCTTCAGTCTGCCCCTGTTCGATCAGGGGCGCCGCAAAAGCGCTGTGCAACTGCGGGAGTTGCAGCAGCAGGAGGCCGCCATCGCCTACCAGCAAGTGGTGCTCAATGCCTGGCATGAAGTGGAGAACGCGTTGGCGCGCTATGGCGCAGAGCGTCAGCAACGCACTGAGCTCCAGGCCAAACTGGCGCATCAGGAGCAGACATTGCGTCTGGCGCGGGCCAATGTCCGCAATGGCCTGAGCAACGCGCTTGTGGCATTGAAACTGGAACAAGCCGTCGCCAATGTGCAGAACGAACTGAGTCAAAGTGACACCCGCCAAGCCGTGAATATGGTAGTGCTTTTCAAAGCGCTCGGACGCACGAAGATCAACAATCTGTGAGAGAGACACTGACCATGGACAGACCTGTCATTGACGCACTGAACTGGCGCTACGCCGTCAAACTGTTTGACGCCGACGCGACGATCGAGCCGGAGAGAATGGCGATGCTGATCGAATCCGCGCGCCTGTCGCCGTCATCGGCAGGGCTGCAACCTTACCGCCTGGTTGTCGTCGAGACGCGTGAGATGCGCGAGCGACTTGCGCCGCACTCGATGATGAACGCCGAGAAAATCAAGAGTGCCTCCAGCCTGCTGGTGCTGGCGATCTACTCGCAGCTCAGCGCCGAGACTTTTCAGACGCACCTGAACAACATGGTCGCACACGGACTGATTCCGGCGCTGTCCGAGGACGAGGCCGCTGAGCGCTACAAGCGTTTCATGACCAGAATGCCGCAGGAGAATGATTTCCGGCAATGGGCCCACAAGCAGGCTTATCTGGCCCTGGGCACCTTGCTGTGCACTGCCGCCATGCTTGGGATTGACGCGTGTCCCATGGAGGGCTTTGACGCGAAGGAGTACGACACCGTGCTGGGTCTGTCGGCGCTGGGCGTGACGTCGTCAGTGATCCTGGCCGTCGGCAAGCGCAGTCCGCAGGACCCAGGCCAGCACAAGGCGAAGTATCGTCGGGCGTCGTCGGAGTTTGTGCTGAAGAAATAAAGTGGTACCGGAGGTCGGACTTGAACCGACACGTTATCGCTAACACCGGATTTTGAGTCCGGCGCGTCTACCAATTTCGCCACTCCGGCAGCGAGGAAGGGCTGGCATTATAACAGCAAAGTCCTTGGGCGCAATGGGGCTGGAGGTGGCGGATTTCCTGCCTTGCAGGCCAGCGGAGGGCAGAGGTGCCGCCTCTGGCGGGGCGGCGGAGGGCTTGGTTTTGGCCCCTGGCTCGGGCACACTCCGAGGCCCTTTCCACGCTCACGACCGGAATTCCCCCCGCATGCAGCTCTCCGATTTTCACTTCGATCTGCCCGATGAACTCATTGCGCATCACCCGCCGCAGCAGCGCACAGGCAGTCGGCTGCTCTGCCTGCGCCGCGCCGATGGCCTGCTGGAGCACCGGCAGTTCCCCGACCTGCTGGAGTACCTGCAGCCGGGCGATCTGCTGGTGTTCAACAATACCCGCGTGATTCCCGCACGCCTGCTGGGGCACAAGGCCAGTGGCGGGCGCATCGAGGTGATGATCGAGCGGGTCACCGGCGAGCACGAGGTGCTGGCTCAGGTGCGCGCCAGCAAGTCCCCCAAGGCTGGCACCACACTGGAGTTCGTCAATGCGGCGGGTGAACGGCTCGTGCTGCAGGTGCTCGGTCGCGCTGGCGAGTTCTATCGCCTGGCGTTCCCTGCCGATCGCGCGGTGCAGGCGGCGCTCGAGGCCTTCGGGCATGTGCCGCTGCCGCCCTACATTCGCCGCGAGGACGCCCTGGCCGACCGCGAACGCTACCAGACGGTCTATGGCACACGGCCCGGGGCCGTGGCGGCGCCGACGGCGGGCCTGCATTTCGACGAACCTCTGCTGGCGCGCATCCGCGACATGGGGGTGGAGACAGCCTTCGTGACCCTGCATGTGGGCTCGGGCACCTTTGCGCCGATTCGTGTGGAGAACGTGCTGGAGCATCGCATGCACCAGGAGCGCATCGAGATCGACGCGGCCACTTGCGCGCAGATCCGTGCCTGCAAGGCCCGCGGCGGTCGCGTGATCGCGGTGGGCACCACGTCGGTGCGCACCCTGGAAAGCGCCGCGCGCTTCGGCGGCGATGCCGGGCTGCAGCCCTACAGCGGTGAGACCGACATCTTCATCTATCCTGGCCATCCGTTTGCGGTGGTGGACGCGCTGGTCACCAATTTCCACCTGTCGCAGTCCACGCTGCTCATGCTGGTCAGCGCCCTTGCGGGGCGCGAGCGGGTGCTGGCGGCCTATGAGGAAGCGGTGCGACAGCGTTACCGCTTCTTCAGCTATGGGGATGCGATGCTGCTCTACTGAGCGCCTCCCGCAGGACTCGCCCCGGCGCGCGGGGCGCTGCTATACTCCCGCCCCATTCGACATTCACCCACCCACTCAAGGACCAAGATAACGCCATGAAATCACCCGTACGCGTCGCTGTCACCGGGGCAGCAGGTCAGATCAGCTACTCCCTCCTGTTCCGCATCGCCTCCGGCGACATGCTCGGCAAGGATCAGCCCGTCATCCTGCAATTGCTGGAGATCACCCCGGCACTGGGCGCGCTGCAGGGCGTTGCCATGGAAATCGAGGACTGCGCCTTTCCGCTGCTGCACGGCATCGTGCAGACCGACAAGCCGGACGTGGCGTTCAAGGATGCGGACTACTGTCTGCTGGTGGGTGCCCGTCCCCGCGGCCCGGGCATGGAGCGCAAGGATCTGCTGGAAGCCAATGCCGCGATCTTCTCCGTGCAGGGCAAGGCCATCAATGATGTGGCCAGCCGCAATGTGAAGGTGCTGGTCGTCGGCAACCCCGCCAACACCAATGCGCTGATCGCCTGCCGCAATGCCCCCGACCTGCAGCCCGGACAGTTCACCGCCATGACGCGTCTGGACCACAATCGTGCCGTCGCCCAGTTGGCCGGCAAGACCGGCAAGCACTCCACCGATGTGGAAGGTCTGGCGATCTGGGGCAACCACTCCTCCACCCAGTACCCGGATGTGCATCACGCCACGGTGGCCGGCAAGAAGGCCATCGACCTGGTGGATCAGAACTGGCTGGTGTCCGACTTCATCCCGACCGTGCAGCAGCGCGGCGCCGCCATCATCAAGGCGCGCGGTCTGTCCAGTGCGGCCTCTGCGGCCAACGCCGCCATCGAGCACATGCGTGACTGGGCTCTGGGCACCCACGGCAAGGTCGTGAGCATGGGCATTCACAGCGATGGCAGCTATGGCATCGCCAAGGGCCTGATCTACTCCTTCCCCGTCACCTGCGCTAATGGTCAGTACAGCATCGTGCAGGGCCTGGCCATCAATGACTTCAGCCGCGCGCTGATGCAGAAGACGGAGCAGGAACTGGTGGAAGAGCGCGCAGCCGTCGCTGCTCTGCTGCCCTGATGCTGCATGCACCGCCGGGCTCTGACTGCCCGGCGGTGTGCCGCTTTCGCGTGCGCTGCCCGCGCCATTCAGGAACCTCTGTCCCATGAGTGCCAGCAGTCTTCGCCCCAATCGCCGAGCACAATTCTGGATACTCCAGTTCATGGGCTGGAGCGCCTGGGTGCTGCTGCTGGTGATGCGCGATCTCAATTTCGTGCCTGCCGAGTACATGCTGGAGCGCAGCGGCGTGTTCGTCATCGACGCGCTGGTGGGCATGGCACTGAGCACGGTCCTGCGCTATGCCTATGCCTTCGTCTGGGACATGCGGGTGAGCATCCGCATTGCCACGGCGGTGTTCGGTTGTCTGCTCACCTCGCTGATCTGGCAGCCCATCAAGGCATTGATCACCGAAACCGAAGTGGGCAGCGTGGTGGATCTGACCGACTACGGTCTGTCGAGTTTCATCGATCTGCTGCCGTTCTCGTTCTCGCTGCTGCTGTCGTGGAGCGTTCTGTACTTCTGCATCAAGTATTACCAGCTGTTTCAGGTGGAGAAGGAGAAAAGCCTGCGCTCCGAGGCGCTGGCCCACGAGGCCCAGCTGCGCATGCTGCGCTATCAGCTCAATCCGCATTTTCTCTTCAACACCCTCAATGCCATCTCCACGCTGGTGCTGCAGCGGGAAACCGATCTCGCCAACACCATGCTCACGCGCCTGAGCAAGTTTCTGCGTTACTCGCTCGACAATGATCCGCTGGACCAAGTGCCGCTCGCGTTCGAGATTGCCTCAGTGAAACTGTATCTGGATATCGAGAAGGTGCGCTTCGACGAACGCATGAAGATAGGCCTGCACATCAGCCCGCAGGCCGAGCGCGGTCTGGTGCCCAGCATGCTGCTGCAGCCACTGGTGGAGAACTGCATCAAGCACGCGATTGCACGCAACGAGGCGGGCGGCATGGTGCAGATCACTGCCACGGTGGAACACGGACGCCTGCTGATACATGTGGAAGACGACGGGCCCGGTGTGCTCGGCACGAACTGCCAGTTGCCGGACAGTTCAACGAGCACATCGGGCGTTGGTCTCAAAAACATACACAATCGTCTGCGGGAAATTTATGGTGCCGGGCACGCACTCACGTTCGCCCCGCGCACGCCGCGCGGCTGCAAGGTAACGGTTGATATCCCCTATGAAACAGAATGACGACAGCCTGAGCATCAGAACCCTCGTCGTGGATGACGAGCCGCTGGCACGCAGCGGTCTGTGTCTGCGCCTCGAGAAATACCCCCAGATCGAAGTCCTGCGCTCCTGTCAGAACGGCAAGGAGGCGCTCGCCGCCATCGCCGAACTGACGCCCGATCTGGTGTTTCTCGACATCCAGATGCCGGGCTTCACTGGCTTCGATGTGGTGGAGCGGCTGCAGCAGGACAACATGCCGGCCATCGTCTTCGTGACAGCCTACGATGCCTTCGCCGTGGATGCGTTCACCGCGAATGCCGTGGATTACCTGCTCAAGCCCGTGGAGGACGATCGCCTGGAGCGCACCATCGCCAAGGTGACGGAGCACGTGTCCCGCAAAGACGCGGCGATGGAGAAGCAGCGCCTGCTCGACATCGTGATCGCGCTCACGGGCAAGTCCCGCGGTGCCATCAATCAGTTGCTGCAGGGCGGCAGCAATTCTGCCAGCTATTCCGACAGGCTCGCCATCAAGGACGGGTCGTCCACCACCTTCGTGCCCGTGAAGGACATCGACTGGGTGGATGCGGCGGGGGATTACATGTGCGTGCATGTCGGCGGGCAGACCCACATCATGCGCACCACCATGAAGGAGCTGGAGGCGCAGCTGGATCCCACCATCTTCCAGCGCGTGCATCGCTCCACCATCGTCAACCTGCAGCGGGTTGAGAAAGTCTCGTCCCACATCAATGGCGAGTTCCACCTGACCCTCAGCAATGGCTCCTCGCTGAAGATGAGCCGCTCCTACAAGGACAAGGTGAAGCACTTCTTCTGAGCACGCCGCTCAGCGCGGGGCGTCCGGGATGTGATTCAAGGGCAGCTCCGTGGTGTCGATCACCTTGCGCATGATGAAGCTCGAATGCACGTCCGCCACGCCCTCGATGCGCGTGATGCGATTGAGCAGGAACTCGTGATAGACCTCCATGTCTGGCACCACCACCTTCAGCTGATAGTCGGCTGATTGCCCGGTGATGAGCAGACACTCCGTGACCTCCGGCAGCTTGCGCACCTCGGCCTCGAAATGCTCGAAGCGGTCGGGCGTGTGCCTGTCCATGCTGATCTGCACCAGGGCGTGCAGCTTCAAGCCCAGCTTCGAGGCGTTCAGCAGAATGGCGTGACGCTCGATCACGCCGTCGTCCTCCAGCTGCTTCACGCGCCGGGCGCAGGGCGTGGCGGACAGTCCCACGCGCTCGGCCAGTTCGGCATTGGTCAGGCGGCCATTGCTCTGCAGTTCGCGCAGGATGCGCTTGTCGAGTTTGTCCATGGCGATGTCTCCAGATCCTGGGTGACTGGGGGAATGATGCGATCAATTCCAATAACAGAGGTAAAAACACTAAAATACATATCTATATTGGTGCTCATGTGATGTTAAATGAAAAAAGTCTGGTGAAACAGTGGTGGAATCACTCCTCGGTCGCCCCTATTCTATGCCCCATCGCAACCCGCAGCCGTTTTCTGGAGAGCAGCATGTACGATCACCGCAAATACGTTCCCTTCCAGCCCGTGGCCTTGCCCGACCGCACCTGGCCGGACAAGGTCATCACCCAGGCGCCGCGCTGGTGCAGCGTGGATCTGCGCGATGGCAACCAGGCGCTCATCGAGCCCATGTCCGTGATGCAGAAGAAGGTGATGTTCGACCTGTTGGTGGAAGTCGGTTTCAAGGAGATCGAGATCGGTTTCCCGGCCGCCTCCCAGCCGGACTTCGACTTCGTGCGCAGCCTGGTCGTCGAGAACCGCATTCCCGATGACGTCACGGTGCAGGTGCTGACCCAGGCGCGTCCCGAATTGATTCAGCGCACCTTCGAGTCCCTGAAGGGCGTGAAGAAGGCCATTCTGCACGTGTACAACTCCACCTCGGTGGTGCAGCGCGAGAAGGTCTTCAAGATGGACAAGGCCGGCATCAAGGCGATTGCGGTGAATGGTGCGCGGGAGGTCCGGCGCTGCGCCGAACTGGCGCCGGAAACGGACTGGACTTTCCAGTACTCGCCCGAGAGCTTCACGGGCACCGAGCCGGAGTTCGCGGTGGAAGTCTGCAATGCCGTGGCCGAGGTGTGGCAGCCCACGCCGCAGAAGAAGGTGATCTTCAATCTGCCCTCCACGGTGGAGATGGCCACGCCGAATGTCTACGCCGACCAGATCGAATGGTTCTGCCGGCATGTGAACAAGCGCGACAGTGTTGTCGTGAGTCTGCACACCCACAACGACCGCGGCTGTGCCGTGGCGGCCGCGGAACTGGCTGTCATGGCAGGCGCCGATCGTGTCGAAGGCACCCTGCTCGGCAATGGCGAGCGCACGGGCAACATGGATATCGTCGTGATGGCGATGAATCTGTACAGCCAGGGCATCAACCCTGAGCTGGACCTCCGGGATATGGACAAGATCGTGAGCGTGGTCAAAAGCTGCACTGCGATCGATGTACACCCAAGACAGCCTTACTCGGGCGATCTGGTGTTCACCGCGTTCTCCGGCAGCCATCAGGACGCCATCAAGAAATGTCTGGATATCTACGAGGAAGGCAGCACCTGGGAGATCGCCTATCTGCCGATCGACCCGCGTGACCTGGGGCGTACCTATCAGGACGTGATCCGTGTGAACAGCCAGTCGGGCAAGGGTGGGGTGGCCTATGTGCTGGCCAGCAAGTTTGGCTTCCAGCTGCCGCGCTGGCTGCAGATCGAGTTCTCCCGCGTGGTGCAGAAGCGGGCCGAGGACACCGGTCAGGAGATCTCGCCGGACACCATCTGGAGCCTGTTCCGTGAGCATTACCTGAGCGAGGGGCAGCCGGTGCGGCTGGACAGCTTCAGCATGCAGCGCGCCAACGAGAACGGGCGTGAGTCCTTCGCGGCCGGCATCCGCTGCTTCGAGGAGTACCTGGAGGTGAAGGGCGAGGGCGATGGCGTGCTCGATGCCTTCGTCGAGGCCTTGAAGCAGGCCACAGGCGTGGATTTCGAGATCATGGAGTACGGCGAGCATGCGCTGGGGCAGGGGGCGGACGCGGAAGCCGTCACCTACATCCAGCTCAAGTGTGATGCCACGCGCTACACCGGCGTGGCCATCAGCCGCGACATCGTGTCGTCCTCGCTCAATGCCCTGCTGCGCGCCGCCAGCCAGCTGATCAGCGAGAGTCAGGCGCGACGCGTGGCCTGACCGCTCTGCAAACTATTTGCCCCTCGATTGCGACTACGCTCGTGAAGTCATTATCCTTGGGGCGCTTTCCTTCGCGGCCACCGCCGCGGCGCTGCGACGCCGTGCCGGTGGCTCTGCCATTTCACAGTGTCCCCCGGGGTCATGCTGAATGAGTCTTGCAGAACAGGACGATGCCCTGATCCGCGCCGCCCTTGAGGGTTCGGCGCGCTCCTGGGATCAGCTGGTGCGCCGCCACGAGACCCAGGTCTACAACTTCAGCCTGCGCCTGACCGGCAATCCGGCTGATGCACTCGACCTCATGCAGGAAGTGTTTCTGGGGGTTTACCGCAATCTGCACCGCTTTCGCGGCGAATCCCAGTTCAGCACCTGGCTGTTTCGCATTGCCCACAACAAGGCGATCGACATGGCCCGGCGGCGTCCGTCGAGCACCTCGCTGGAGTCGGCACTGGAAGACGCCGGGGATCTGATCGAGGCGCGCTGGCAGCAGCTGGACGATGTCCCGGAGCAGGACCCGCAGGCGCTGCTCGATGAGCGCCAGCGCAATGCGCTGCTCCTGGCGCAGATGGCAGCCCTGCCGCTGGAGCAGCGGCTGGTGGTGGAGTTGAAGGTGTTTCAGTCGCTCACCTTCGAGGAGATTGCCGAATTGCAGGACATCTCGGCCAACACGGCGAAGACACGTTTCTATACCGCACTGCGTCGACTCAAGGCGCTGATGGAGCAGGATCATGGCATGTGAACGCACCGCCACGCTGGTGGCAGATCATTTCGACGACACGCTTGTGCCACTGCAGCGCGAGGCGCTGGATCAGCATGCGCGGCACTGCGCGGACTGTGCACAGGCGCTGGACGAGGCCCGACAGACACACGCGCATCTGCGGACCTGGCAGCCCCAGCGCGTGCCGGCCTGGTCGCGTCCGGCCCTGCCGTCAGCGCCGCAGAAACGCTCGCGTCTGCGCTGGGCTTGGTGGCAATGGGCGCCGCTGGCAGTCTCCTGTGTGCTCGCGCTGGCGGTCGTGCTGAATGTGCAGATCAGCACCGGCAGTCAGGGCATGGCCATCCGCTTCGGCGCTTCGTCAACGCCGGACACGGCGCAGCTTGAAGCGCGCCTGGCCGCCTTCGATGCGCAGTATCAGGCCGCCCTGCAGACGTTGACCCAGACCTTGATGCAGCAGCAGGCCACCGACAATGCGCGGCTGATGGAAGCGGTGATCGACAGCGTGGTGGAGCAGTTCGGCGACAGCACGGCGCGCAGTCTCGAGCAGGTCATAGCCTATTTCGAATCCCAGCGCGAGCAGGATCTGCAATTGCTGCAGGCGAGCTATCAGCAGCTGGCCGACAGCGATTACGCAACCATTCGTTCCGTTGAGCAACTCGCCATGCTGGTGCAGGGAGGCCAGCCGTGAAGGGTTTGACGCAGTGCAGTGCCGGTCTGCTGGCTCTGGCTCTCGGTGGCGGGGCGCAGGCGCAGAGCGTCGAGCAGCTCGCGGCCTTGCAGGACAGTGTTGCGCTTTACGCCTCCGTGCTGCAGGAGGGGCTCGGGCTGAATGCGCGTGCCGGCATCTTCAGCCCCACCAGCGGATCGGTGCGTGGCCTCTATCTCGCGCAGCAGGGCGTGGTGCTGGAAGTGATGAGTCCGCTGGCCAGTGCACGCAACAGCTTTGCCCAGTTCTCTCTGGGCGCTGCGCTCGAGCGACTGTCGGCGCAGTTCGCCGCGCAGACCGGTGCCGGGGCGGCCGTGCCGCGCCCCGACCTGTCTGCCCTGCGCGAGACCATGGCCATGTCGATGCGCGTGGAACTCGCTCAGGGCGCGGCCCGCGATCTGCTCCACGAGCTCGCGCGCGTGGATGTCAGCGCCGAGATCGGCGCCGGCCTGCAGAGTGCCGAGGATGCGGCGCGGTCACTGCATGCGCTGACGCAGTTCGATGACGCTGCCCTCAATCAGGTGCTGGAAGAGACCAGTGCGCAGCGGGCGCAGCTGAGCGGGCACATCAGCGCCCTGCAGGCGTTGCGCACCGAGATCGGCACACTGCTTCAGCCTCTGAGCGAGGAGCGCATCGCGCAGTGGCGCACCAGTCTGCAGACCCTGAACGCTGCGCTGCAGAGTCTGCAGGCCAGCACACAGGAGCGTGCTGCGGCCTTGCAGACGCAGGCCGGCCAGGCGCGTGCGCAGCGCGAGGCACAGTGGCAGCAGGAGCTGGCGATGTTCGAGACCACACTGGTTCGTCTGGTCTGCGACTATGCCGGCGGTCTGCGCGCCTTGCCGCCGCAGGAGCATGTGACGCTTGTATTGCAGGGGCTTGGCGAGGAGTCTGCCCAGCGCCGCGAAGATCGCATCCTTGTGCTGCGCCAGGCCGATGCGCTGCGCTGCCTGCAGGGAGAGATCACGGCGCAGCAGCTGCAGGGAACGGCGCGGGTCTACAGTTTCTGAGGGCGGCCTACCAGGGCGCACCGGTGATGTTCGAATCGGCGGGCACGAACTGCCGGGCTTCGTCCTGCGCCTGATACAGCCGGGTGATCAACAGCACCACGGCGGCCACATCCAGCAGATCGTCATCACTCAGGGTCAGCTTGCGACGAATGCGCTCCCGCGTCATGAAGGGGCGCCCTGCTGCATCGAAATTCAGATAGGCGAAGCTTTCCTCGTCTGCTCCCCAGTTGCTCGAGATCACTTCCTGCCCCACGCGTCCGTCCAGCCGCGGGAACGGGTAGAACCAGCGGCCGCCCTGTCTTCCGGCTTCATAAGTGATGACCTGACCATCAGGATAGAACCAGGTCGCATCCTTTGTCCGCAGGCGTGCCGTGGCCATGCCGCCGCCTGGCCAGAAAAGAGGTTCGCCGCCATGCGTCCAGTGGTGGCTCATGGTGCGGCCGTTCGGATAGTGGATGCTTGTATCGCGACCGGCGCCTGCCATGAACACCTGGCCATTGGGGAAGTACCAGGGCGCTTCATACAGATCGCTCGACACCAGACGGCCATTGGCATAGCGGCTGCCATGCCGAGTATTGCCCGTGAGGATCACCGACTGGCACGCCACACGATTGAGTTCGACCAGCATGGTCTGCATGGACTCCAGCTCGCTCATGCTGGCCCATGCGCTCGGCAGCAATAGATTGACGGACACCATCTTGGCCATGAATTCAACGGTGGCGCAGCCGGTGCTGAAATTGTCGGAACCACTGCCGATCCCGGCCTGCACTG
>JAURIJ010000064.1 GCA_030832825.1 Gammaproteobacteria bacterium | reverse complement strand
TCGCCGACACCGACGATGTCGACCTCGGCTACACCTACGGCAAGCCGCAGATCGCGAAGATGGCCAACGGGCGCTGGGCAGCGGTCTTCGGCAATGGCTACAACAACACGGAAGCCGACGGCAATGCGAGCGGCACCGGGCGTGCCGTGCTTTATGTGGTCGATCTGGAAACCGGCGCGCTGATCCGCAAGCTCAACACCAATGCCGGCGCGGCGGCGACGCCCAATGGTCTCGCGACGCCCACCCTGGTGGATTACAACGGGGATCTGGTGGTCGACCTGATCTATGCGGGCGACTTGCTGGGCAATGTGTGGAAGTTCGATGTCACCGACCCCAACCCGGCGCAATGGGACAGCGATTACAAGTCAGGTGCCAATCCCCGTCCGCTGTTCACTGCCGAGGCCAATCAGCCCATCACCACGCAGGTGCAGGTCACGTTCCACCCGGACGGGCTGGATGGCTTCATGGTGTACTTCGGCACGGGCAAGTATCTGGAGACCACCGACAACCAGCCACTGGGGCAGACGACACAGGCTTTCTATGGCATCTGGGACAAGAATCTGGCGTCACTCACGGTGTTCGACAGCTCGGATCTGGTGCTGCAGACCATCAACAATCAGTACGCCGAAGAGTTCGATACCGATGACGACGGCAGCGACGACACCAGTTACATCCTGCGTGAGCTTTCCGACAACGATCTGGACTTCGCTTCCGAGATGGGCTGGAAGCTGAATCTGATGCCTGTGCTCGTGGAGGGCGCCGCCAATGCCAGCAACTTCGGCGAACGCCAGGTCAGCAATGCCGTGGTGCGCGATGGCCGTGTGATCTTCACGACCTTGATTCCATGCCAGTCGCCCTGCGACTTCGGGGGCAGCAGCTTCGAGATGCAGGTGAACTACCGCGACGGCGGGGCGCTCGGCTTCCCGGCCTTCGATCTCAATGGCGACGGGGTGTTCGACGAAGTCGACACCAATGCCTACGGTCGCATGTCGGATGTCGGCATCGTGCCCACCCTGAGCATTCTGTCGGACGCCGACCGCGACGTGGCCTTCGGCAGCGGCAGCAGTGGCGATGTCGATGTCTTCGAATTGAACACCGGCAAGACGGCCACCGGCAGGCAGTCGTGGCGGCAACTGGACTGACGGGCGCAACACGGGAGCATGCACACCATGACACGCGCGGGCCTTTTTCTTCTTCTGTTCCTCTGGCTGCAGGGCACGGCTATGCTCGCGGCCCAAGGCATCCGGCAGGGCACCATCGAGCATCTGGATCAGGACAACGGCTCTCTGACCATTTCCGGGCAGGTGCTGCCGTTCTCCGACGCAGTCACCCAGGTGTTCCTGGAAGAGCGGCAGATCCCGGCACCTCAGCATGGTGGTCAGGTACCCTCTCGAAGCATCCGGGACCCTGCTGCGCATCGAGCTGATCGGGCCCCACGAGATGTTGATGGCGCTGTAGCAGCACTGAGCCCGTCAGTTCGCATCGAACGCATGGGCGGGCATGTCGCGCAGCCCGCAGGAGCCTGAAGTGAATACAGCCAGACACCCCGCCCAGCTGGGTTTCACCCTGATAGAACTGATGATCGTCGTGGCCATTCTGGGCGTGCTGGCCTCCATCGCGCTGCCGGCGTATCAGCAGAGTGTGCGTGCCGGCGCCCGCTCCGAAGCCCAGAGTCTGCTGCTGCAGGTGGCCGCGAACCAAGAGCGTTTCTATTCCGACAACAACAGCTACTCCACCAATGCCGACCCGCTGTCCGATCCCGCCATTGCGACATTGACCTCCCCCAACGGGCTCTACCGTTTGTCTGTCGCGGCCTGTGGCGGCGGGGCCATCGGCAATCGCTTTGTTGCCACGGCCACGCCCCAGGGCAATCAGACAACGGATTCCTGCACCACCCTGACCCTCAGCAACACCGGCTTGCGCGGCGCTACGGGCGACAGCGTCGAGAACTGCTGGCGCTGAATGTCGTCACAGGCAAGTGAGCGGATTTCCCGCACTGTCTTCGTCGATGCCATCGCCGTCGCTGTCCTGCGACACACGCACGCGCCCGGTGGCATTCACCACCAGCTGCCGTGCAAAGCGGGCGTCCCGCGACGCTGGGCACCAGGTGAAATTCCCGCTCTGATGGCGCATGAAGCCGCTGGGTTCGATCTGCAGGTAGGGGCGACTCCCGAACGCGCGCCATTGCAGCGTTTCCCCCGCCGGCAGCGGGCCGTTGAGCCGGATCACCACATCGTCCTGACTCACGCGCCGATCCCCGTTGCGATCACTGAACACCATGCTGCCCTGATTCCAGCTGCCGCCGCAGCGCAGGTTATCCACGGTCGGGCACACGCTCACCCATTGCTGCCTGGCAGCCGCCGCGCTGCGTGCGAGAGCGATCTGCGTCGCCAGGCTCCGGGTGATCGCGTGTGCGCGTGCCGACTCGGCCCAGTTGCCCAGGTCCGGCAGGGCGACGCTCAGCAGGACGCCCAGCAGGCCCAGCGTGAGCAGAATTTCCAGCAGGGTCATGCCTGCAGTGCGGCCCATCTCGTTCACCTCCCTGTGATAGAGTTGCCTGCCTTCAGCATAGTGCCGAAGACGCGATAGTGCTTGCGGGAGCAGAGGTCGGGTGAGCAGTGATTTTCAGATAGTGGGCGGCGGCGTGATCGGGCTGTTGACGGCACGGGAACTCGCCCTTGCAGGCGCCACAGTGACCGTCATCGAACGCGCGACTTGCTGCCGCGAGGCCTCCTGGGCCGGCGGCGGTATCGTGTCGCCCCTCTACCCCTGGCGCTACAGTGCGGCTGTCACCGCGCTGGCTTCGCAGGCCCAGGCCAGCTACCCCGGGCTGTGCGCAGCGCTGCTCGCCGAGACCGGCATCGATCCGGAACATGAGGTGACAGGACTGCTGATGCTGGACGCCGAGGATGCGCCCGAGGCCCTGCTGTGGGCCCGGACGGCCGGCAAACCCATGAGCGAATGGCTGGGCAGCGCCCTGTACCGGCAAGAAAGCGCACTTGCCTCGGGATTCCGGCATGCGCTGTGGATGCCGACCATCGCCAATGTCCGCAATCCGCGCCTTGGTCAGGCACTCACCGCCAGCCTGCGGCGCCATCCGCGTGTGACGCTGTTGGAAAACACCCGGATGCTGGGCGTGGACTGGGTGGCAGACAAGGGCGTGCGCAGGGTTCGCGCCCTGCAGCTGGAGGAGGCGGGGGGGCAGCGCAGGCTGCCTGTGTCTCAGGTGATTGTCGCTGCAGGAGCCTGGTCCGGCCGGCTGCTGGAGCAGGCGCAGATCAGTGTGCCCGTAGCGCCGGTGAAGGGGCAGATGCTGCTCTTTGAAACGCCTCGGCGTCTGCTGCACAGCATCGTGCTGCACGCTGGCCGCTACCTGATTCCGCGGCGTGATCGCCACATTCTGGTGGGGAGTACCCTGGAATACGCGGACTTCGACAAGACCACGACGGAGCAGGCACGGGAGAGTCTGCAGGCCTCGGCGATCGCCATGCTCCCGGCGCTGGCAGACTTGCCGGTGAAACAGCACTGGGCCGGTCTGCGCCCCGGGGCGCCGCAAGGCATACCGTGCATCGGCACCCTGCCTGGCTGGGACAATCTCCATCTCAATGCCGGACACTTCCGCAACGGGCTGGTTCTGGCGCCGGCCTCGGCACGCCTGCTGGCGGATTTGCTGCTCGGACGCGTGCCGGTGATCGACCCCGCGTCTTACGCGCCGGGTCTGACGGTGTCGATCTGAGTCTGGACCGTGGTTTTCCGTGAGAGTGGTTTTCTGATCATCGGCGATTTTGCGCGGCAATTTGCGTTTTACTAATGGGAAGTCTTTGGCTGACAATACTGCACCTGTCAGCCAATAGTCATCGTCGCGCTGGCCTCGCAGGAATGCAGCAACTTCACTCATGGGATGCGTATGCCAGAGCAGTTAACGGTCGTGATGGCGCAGCTGAATCTGCTGGTCGGCGATATCCAGGGCAATACCGACGCGCTGCTCGAGCAGGCGCGGCGCGCGCGCCGTGAGCACGGCGCCGACATCGTTGTCTTTCCCGAACTCACCATCACGGGCTATCCGCCCGAAGACCTGCTCCTGCGCCCCAGTCTCGAGATTCGCACGCGCCGCGCCCTGCAGAGCATTCTTGATGCCGACCTCGATCTCTGCGTGATTGTGGGACACCCGCTGCATCAGGACGGGCGGCTCTACAACGCGCTCTCCGTCATCAAGGGGTGCGAAGTGCTTGCGCAGTACCGCAAGCAGTGCCTGCCGAATTATCAGGTGTTCGACGAGCGCCGCTATTTCACGCCAGGAGCAGGCCCTTGCGTGCTCGACATCAAGGGCGTACGTGTGGGCTTCACCATCTGCGAGGACATGTGGGAGGACGCCCCCACGCAGCAGGTGGCTGCCGCCGGGGCCGAGTTGCTCATCAACATCAATGCCTCACCCTATCACCGGGACAAGCCGCGCGAGCGTGAGGCACTGCTGGCAGAGCGGGCCCGCAGTGCGGGCATGCCCATCGTCTACATCAATCAGGTGGGGGGGCAGGACGAACTCGTGTTCGATGGCAGTTCCCTGGCCGTGGCCGCCACGGGCGAGGTGAAGGTGCGTGCGCCGTCCTTCGCACCGGGCCTGTTCCCCGTGCCGCTGCGGCGCACAGGGCAGGGGCTCGTCATTGACGCCGATGCCGGGGCTCTGGCACGTCCGGACACCACCGAAGAAGCCCTCTACAAGGCGCTCGTCCTCGGTGTGCGTGACTACGTCGGCAAGAATCGCTTCAAAGGCGTCGTGCTCGGCCTCTCCGGCGGCATCGATTCGGCGCTGACTCTGGCAGTCGCTGTCGACGCGCTGGGCAGCGACAAGGTGCTCGCGGTGATGATGCCCTTCACCTACACCTCACAGCTCAGTCTGGATGAAGCCGGTGCCCAGGCCGCGCGACTGGGCGTGAAGTACCGTGTGCTGCCGATCGAGGAGTCGTACCGCAGTGTTGTCGACACCCTGAGTACGGAGTTCGCCGGCCTGCCGATGGATGTCACCGAGCAGAACATCCAGGCGCGCTGCCGTGGTGTGCTGCTGATGGCGATCTCGAACAAGAAAGGCTTGCTGGTGCTGACCACCGGCAACAAGAGCGAAGTGGCGGTGGGCTATTGCACGCTTTACGGCGACATGGCCGGAGGTTTCGATGTGCTCAAGGATGTGCCCAAGACCATGGTGTATCGCCTGTGCGACTGGCGCAACCGGCAGAGCGATGCGCTTGACTCGCCCGTGATTCCGCCCGCCGTGATCGCCCGTGCGCCCTCGGCGGAGCTGGCGCCGGGTCAAGTCGATCAGGACAGTCTGCCGCCCTACGAGGAACTCGATGCCATCCTGGAGCTTTACGTGGAGCAGGACTGCAGCGCTGCCGAGATCATCGCGCGCGGCTTCGCGGAGCCCGTGGTACGACGCGTGCTGCGCCTGGTGGACATCAACGAATACAAGCGGCGCCAGAGTGCCATCGGCGTGCGTCTCACGCACCGAGGCTTCGGCCGCGACCGCCGCTATCCCATCACGTCCGGCTGGGAGCTGGGCGACTGACTGCCGCAATCCTGAGGAAGGTGACGCCGTGAAAGAACACATCATCAACACCCTGAACGATTCCCGCGACTACCTGCACCGCTTCATGAGTGACGCGGGCAACATCGAGGGGATCGCCCGTGCCGCGTCGGTCATGATCGCCACGCTGCACAAGGGGCAGACGATCTACAGCTGCGGCAACGGCGGCTCCATGAGCGATGCCATGCATTTCGCCGAGGAGTTGACTGGTCGCTATCGGCAGAACCGGCGCGGCCTCTCCGCCGCCGCCATCAGCGATGCCGGCCATATCAGCTGTGTCGCCAATGACTTCGGTTACGAGTACATCTTCTCGCGCTATCTGGAAGCGCGGGCCAGACCTGGCGACTGCCTGCTGGCCATCAGCACCAGTGGCAGCAGTCGCAATGTCATCAAGGCGGCGGAGTATGCGCGGGAGAACGGGGTGAGCGTGATCAGCCTGACAGGCGTGGCCGGTTCGGCACTGGGCGCTCTG
>JAURIJ010000029.1 GCA_030832825.1 Gammaproteobacteria bacterium | reverse complement strand
GATGCTGCGGGACAGCGTGGTCTTGCCAGCGCCCATCTTGCCGCAGAAGAAGGTCAAGGTGCCTGTTGTCATCGTGGTTCTCTCACCCGCACGCGCTGCACCCCATTCTCGGCCCGCGCGCGCAACTGACCGCAGCCCGCGTCCACATCCTGCCCGGCGCTGTTGCGCACCTTGGTCAGCACATAGCGACTGTGCAGATAGCTCACGATCTCGCGGGTGCGCTGCGCGTCAGGGCGCTCGTAATGCTCCGCATCGCCCAGCCCCAGGCCTTCGAGCGTGTTGAAGGGAATCACGTTCAGCAGCGCGTACTTGCCCTGGAAGAGATCGACAAGCGCATCGAGTTCGTCCTGCCCGTCGTTGATGCCCTTGAGCAGCGTCCATTGGTACTGGATGGGATAGCCCGTCAAGCGCGCATAGGCCTCGCCCAGCGCCATGAGCTCCTGCGGCGCGATCTTCGGCGCGCGCGGCAGCAGATGTTCGCGCAGCGCCGCCTTGGTGGTGTGCAGCGACAAGGCCAGCGCCGGCTTCACGCGCTGCTGCGGCAGCAGTTCGAACACGCGACGGTCGCCCACCGTGGAGAACACCAGATTCTTGTGGCCGATGCCGCCCTCGGTGCCCAGCAGGTCGATGGCCTCCAGCACATTGTCGAGATTGTGCGCCGGCTCGCCCATGCCCATGAACACCACCTTCTTCACCGCTCGCAACCGCCGCGCGAGCACCACCTGCGCCAGGATTTCCAGACTGCTCAGTTGCCGAATCAGCCCGCTCTTGCCCGTCATGCAGAAGCGACAGCCCACGGCGCAGCCCACCTGCGTCGACACACACAGCCCGTCGCGCGGCAGCAGCACGCTCTCGACCATCTGCCCGTCGGCCAGCCGCACCAGCAGGCGCATCGAGTCATCGGCGCCCGGGTGCTGCGAATGGATCTGCGCCACCGCATCGAGTTCCTCACTCAGCGCGGGCAGGCCCTCACGCACCGACAGCGGCAGGAAATTCTCCTGCAACTGACGACGCGGCCCGGCGCCCAGCGGCCGGCCATTGAGCCAGGCACGCAGCACGCGCCCGCGGTGGACGGGGAGGGCCTTGAGCGTGTCGAGGTGGCGGGTGAGGTCGGGGAGGGTGAGGGGCATGGGCGAATGCTAGCAGCTGCGGCGCCAACGTGTAATGTGAAAAGACACAGGACCTGCAGTGGCTCACTGAGTCCGGCAAACACGCACGGCACGCCGCACTCATGTCTTGATCTGGAGTCAACTCAAATGAAAAGGGGGCTCCCGCCCCCTTCCATAGAACTCGTGACTTCGACACCGGCTCACACGCTTTTCGCGCCCGCCATGTTGCGCGAAATTGAAGAATCAAAACGCATAGATAACCCCTAGCCCAATCTCCGCCTCGTAATTGCTGCGCGCGATCGGGCTGTCGGCCACGTCACTGCCGAAGCGTTCGTAGAGGGCTTCGCCGAAGAGCTGCCAGTGCTCGTTGAGCGTGCGGCGGTAGTTGACGTTGATGCCGATGGATCGGAAGCCGCTGTCCACTTCCGTGGCAGCCAGGCCCGAGGTGATGGACTGTCTGGCGGTCACGCCGAAGTCCCGGTTGGCGCGCTCACCATTGTGGAAAGTCGCGACCGCGCCGATCTCCCAGCCGGTGCCATCGGCCTGGCACGCCAGGCAGGTGCCCACGCCGAAGATGCCCAGCGTGCCGACGCTGCCTGTGGAGACGCGGCCGTCCAGGAAGTAGCGCCAGTCGTCGCCCAGGGCATGACGCACTTCCAGCAGCAAGGCTCCGCCCGAGCTCGATTCGCCCAGGCCGTCAAGGCGGCCATCGTCCGAGTCGCCTTCTTCGCGGGCCTCTTCGTAGCCCAGTGTGGATTGGAACAGCCAGGCGTCGTTCACCAAGGTGCGCCAGCCAATGGCTTCGCCGGCCCAGAAGAACACGTTGTCGCCGGTGCGCCACTGCACGCCGCCGGCAGGGTCGAGCTCCACACCGAATTCGTCGGAACCTTCGTAGGCTGTTTCGAGCTCAACGCCCAGCCCCAGGCCGACGCCCCAGCCGTCGCCCTTCGTGAAATCGTAAATGGAAGGCAGCGGCACGAGCGGCGTGCGCGGCTCGGCGGCATGGGTGGCGCCGACCAGCACAGAGGCGCCGAGGAATGCTGCAACGCGAAGGGTTTTCTTGCTCATGGGATGCATCCTGAAATGGGGAACGTGCAGGCGTTTACGCGCCGAGCTGGAGGGCTGGATCACAGCAACGTGCGTAGACAGCGCCACTGGCGACCGCGCGATTCGCAGCGCGAAGCTAATACTGCAGCTCTCCCACGACCAACTGGCGATCCGCACATCCGCCGGCACATTGTGCTTGCTGTTCGGTTAGGCGTCTATCGCCGTCACCGTGGCCTACGTGAAGCAGGTAAACAGCGCCGCGCGCAGTGCCGCATCGCTCAGATCGATGTGGCGCAGCGCTTGCGCGAAACACGCGATCGCACACTAGTTCATGTCGTCGTACTGGCCGTTGCCGGCGTGCAACTCATCTTTACCGACTCTTTCTCTCTCAACTGGTCGATAAGTGCCTAAGATCGAGCTCTCCTGACATCAAGAGAGTGGCAACACTTTTAGTATCGCTCGCTCCAATACAGTCTTCTTATTCTGGTTTAAATCTCCTGGATTCTCTGCTCTTCATCAGTCATCCTGCTGAGAATCATTTCACAACGCTCGGCGAACGGTATGCTTCGCCCACTCAATACTATTGCTGAACCACCAAAACCTCCGCTTCGCTTTTGAACTCCTTTGTAAATGATCGACTTTTCCTGCCATTGAAGACCCCGATACCGGTGACAAGATTGTCATCTAATTTGGCGTCCGTATTTATTGAACAGCTATACTACTTACTATTTTATCGCCGGAAAAATCATATAAGATTTTCATGGCGCCGCGATAAAAAAATTGACTTTCCATTTCAAAATAACGCGCAATCGCCCTACATTTCTTCGGAACCGCGTCGCAAGCAAACTCCCGCGGTCTCTACTGGTAGGTATCCAGCGCCGGACACGCACAGAACAGATTGCGGTCACCGTAGACATTGTCGATGCGGTTCACCGACGGCCAGAACTTGTTGTCCACCAGCCCCGGCACCGGCCAGGCGGCCTCGCGCTTGCTGTAGCCGCGCTGCCACTGCTCGTCCATCACATCCGCCAGAGTATGCGGCGCATGCTTGAGCGGATTGTCCAGAGCATCCAGTTCCCCTGATTCCACGCGCGCGATCTCCTTGCGGATGCTGATCATGGCGTCGATGAATCGGTCCAGCTCCTGCTTGGGCTCGCTTTCCGTCGGCTCGATCATCAGCGTGCCGGCCACCGGGAAGGACATGGTGGGCGCGTGGAAACCGTAGTCCATCAGGCGCTTGGCCACGTCTTCCTCGGTGATGCCCGAGGCCGCCTTGAGCGGACGCAGGTCGATGATGCACTCGTGCGCCACCCTGCCGTTGCGGCCGGTGTAGAGCACCGGGAAATGCGGGGCCAGCCGGCTGGCGATGTAGTTGGCGCTCAGGATCGCCACCTGGGTGGCCTTGACCAGCCCCGCTGCACCCATCATCGCGATGTAGGTCCAGGAGATCGGCAGAATGCCGGCGCTGCCCCAGGGCGCCGCAGACACGGCCGAATTGCCGGGGTTCGGCCCCTGCAGCGGCACCACCGCGTGATTGGCCAGGAAGGGCGCCAGGTGTTGCTTCACCCCGATCGGGCCCATGCCTGGTCCGCCACCGCCGTGGGGGATGCAGAAGGTCTTGTGCAGGTTAACGTGGGAGACGTCGGCACCGATGTCGCCCGGGCGCGTCACGCCGACCTGGGCATTGAGGTTGGCGCCGTCCATGTAGACCTGGCCGCCGTGGGCGTGGATCAGCTCGCAGATCTCCTTCACCCCTTCCTCGTAGACCCCGTGGGTGGACGGGTAGGTGATCATCAGCGCCGCCAGCGTGTCCTTGTGCTGCTCGACCTTGGCACGCAGGTCCGCGGCATCGATGTTGCCGAGCTCGTCGCAGGCCACCACCACCACCTTCATGCTGAGCATCTGGGCACTGGCAGGGTTGGTGCCGTGGGCGGAGCTGGGGATCAGACAGACGTTGCGCTGGGCCTCGCCCTTGCTGATCAAGTAGTTGCGGATGGCCAGCAGGCCGGCGTACTCGCCCTGCGCCCCGGAGTTGGGCTGCATGCTCACAGCGTCGAAACCCAGGATATCCTTCAGCATGTCTTCCAGCTCACCGATCATGCGGCGATAGCCGGCTGTTTTCTCCACGGGCGTGAAGGGGTGCGGCTTGCTGAATTCGGGCCAGGTGATGGGAATCATCTCGGCCGTGGCGTTCAGCTTCATGGTGCAGGAGCCCAGCGGAATCATGGCGTGGGTCAGCGAGATGTCCTTGTTCTCCAGGCGCTTGAGGTAGCGCAGCATGTCCGTCTCGTTGTGGTAACGATTGAAGTACGGATGGCTCATAAACGCCGACTGACGCTGCAGCGCCGCGGGGATGCGGGCCTGCGCAGCCGTGCCGGCACAGATCTGCTGATCGATGGCGTCCACGTCGAGACCGGCGGCCTCCACGCCCAGCAGCACGTGCCACAGGCTGGCGATCTCGGCCGGCGTGGTGCATTCGTCCAGGCTGATGCCCAGGCTGTGTGCCCGGTCGACGCGCAGATTGATGCCCGCCTGCGCCGCGCGCGCCAGGATACCGGCACGGGTGGTGTCGTCCACGTCGAGGCTCAGCGTGTCGAAGAAGGCGCTGTGGCGCGGACCCAGGCCGCGTGACTGCAGGCCGCTCGCCAGGATGACGGTGAGACGGTGGATGCGCTGGGCAATGGTGCGCAGCCCTTCCGGACCGTGGTACATGGCATAGAGCGAGGCGATATTGGCCAGCAGCACCTGTGCGGTGCAGATGTTGCTGTTCGCCTTCTCACGGCGGATGTGCTGCTCGCGGGTCTGCAGCGACATGCGGAAGGCCTGCTTGCCACGGGCGTCGATGGAGACACCGATGATGCGGCCCGGCACGGCGCGCTTGAACTCGTCGCGGGTGGCGAAGTAGGCCGCGTGCGGCCCGCCGTAGCCCATGGGCACGCCGAAGCGCTGGGTGCTGCCCAGCACCACGTCGGCGCCCATCTCGCCGGGCGACTTCAGTACCACCAGACTCATGATGTCGGCGGCCACCACGGCAATCGCACCGCGCTCGTGCAGGCCGGCGATGGCCGCGCCCAGGTCGCGCACCTCGCCGCTGGCGGCGGGGTACTGGAAGATCGCGCCGAACACCGGCTGCTGCGCCAGGCGGGCGATGTCACCCACGATCAGCTCGAAACCGAAGCATTCGGCGCGGGTCTTGAGCACGTCGATGGTCTGCGGCAGACACTCGCTGTCGACGAAGAAGGCATTGGCCTCGTTGCGGCTGACGCGGCGGGCCAGCGCCATGGCCTCGGCGGCGGCCGTGGCCTCATCGAGCAGGGAGGCATTGGCGAGTTCCATGCCGGTGAGGTCGAGGATCATCTGCTGATAGGCCAGCAGGGTTTCCAGCCGGCCCTGGGACACTTCGGGCTGATACGGCGTGTAGGCGGTGTACCAGCCCGGATTCTCCAGCACATTGCGCACGATCACGTGCGGGGTCAGCGTGTCGTGGTAACCCAGACCGATGAACGAGCGGCCCGGCGAGTCGTCGCGCACCATGGCCTTCAGTCGAGCCAGCACGGCCGCTTCCGTGCCGGGCTCGCCCAGCGCCAGCGGCCGCTTGAGGGCGATGGATTCGGGCACCGTCTGCTGGATCAGCTCGTCCAGCGAGCCCAGCTGCAGTTCGGCCAGCATCGCCTGGATCTCGCGCTCGCCCGGGCCGATGTGGCGGCCAATGAATTCGTCGGTGTGCTGCAGGCTCGCGAGGGAGCGCACGGCGGATGGAGTGTTCAGCATGTAAGCCTCGGTCAAAAGGGAGCGCCGCACGCAGGTTTCTGCACGCGGCGCCCGCTGGGAGCAGGAAGGATCAGTGTGTCTGGCGTGACGCCGTGACAGCCTATTCGCAGATCTTCGCGTAGGCGTCGGCGTCCATCAGGGCGTTGAGCTCGGCGGCATCCGCGGGCTGAATGCGGCAGAACCAGCCATCGCCATAAGGCGAGGTGTTCACGATCTCGGGGCTGTCGATCAGCGCCTTGTTGATGGCGATGATACGACCGGACACCGGGGCGTAGATGTCAGAGGCGGCCTTCACGGATTCCACCACGCTGATTTCCTGCTTCGCGCTGACGCTGGCGCCGTCAGTCGGCAGGTCGATGAACACAATGTCACCCAGCAATTCCTGGGCGTGATCGGTGATGCCCACGGTGACGCTGCCATCGGCTTCCACGCGCACCCACTCGTGGGTGGCGGCATATTTCAAGTTGTCCGGAAAACTGCTCACTGACCAATCCTCTCGCTGAAATGAAAAATTATTCGAAGACCTTCTTGCCGAAGCGCACGAAGTTCGGCTTCACGACACGCACCGGCGTCAGCTTGCCACGCAGGTCGACCTGACAGTCGGTGGCGAGTGCCGGAATCCTAGCCAGGGCGATCGAGTGCTTGAGCGTGGGCGAGAACGTCCCGCTGGTGATGATGCCTTCGGCCGGCTGTCCATTGACCTTGCACACCACGCGCAGGCCCTCGCGCAGCACGCCGCGCTCTTCCAGCACGAGGCCGGTCAGGATGGGCAGGTGGCCTTCCCGCTGAGCAGCACGCTGTTGCTCGACCGCCGCGCGGCCGATGAAGTCACGCGTGGCAGGCTCCCAGGCGATGGTCTGTTCCATGTTGGCGGCCAGCGGCAACACGGACTCGTCCATGTCGTGGCCGTAGAGATTCATGCCGGCTTCCAGGCGCAGCGTGTCGCGGGCGCCCAGGCCGATCGGGCGCACGCCGGCTTGCAGCAGTGCATCCCAGAGCGCGGGAGCCTCATTGCCCGGCAGCATCAGCTCCAGGCCGCGCTCGCCGGTATAGCCGGTGCGGGCGATGAACCAGCTGCCGTCTTCCAGGCTGCGGAAGTTGCCCAGGGCGCGCACGCGTTCGGCCAGCGCGGGGGCGAGCAGAGCACAGACCTTGTCGATGGACTCGGGGCCGTGCACGGCCAGGATGGCCAGTTCCGGACGCTCCTGAATCTGCACCTGCCAGCCGCTGGCGTGCTGGTTCATCCAGCGCAGATCCTTTTCCCGCGTGCCGCAGTTCACCACCAGGCGGTAACCGACCTCGCGGCGATACACGATCAGGTCATCGACCACGCCGCCCTGTTCGTTGAGCATGGCGCTGTAAAGGGCGCGGCCAGTGACATCGAGCTTGTCCACGTCATTGGCCAGCAGATACTGCAGCCAGCGGCGGGCGTCGGGCCCGTCGACATCGACGATGGTCATGTGGGAAACATCGAAGACCCCGGCGTGCTGGCGCACGGCATGGTGTTCCTCGATCAGCGATTGATACTGGATGGGCATGTCCCAGCCGCCGAAATCCACGATTCTGGCGCCGGCGTCGAGATGCTTCTGGTACAGGGGGGTCTGAAATCCCACGGTGCGGGTGTCCTGATCTGGCGAAGGGGCAGAGCAGCCATGTAACGGCTGTCGATGCCCGAAAACAAGGCCGCCATTCTACTCGCAGGCAGGCGGATTGGACAGGACGAAATTGCGCCAGTGCCCAGGCGACAGCGCTTGCCTGGCTATTGCAGTTCGGTCAGGAAGCGGTCGGCGCGCGGCAGGTAATTGCGGTCACTGTCCAGCGAGAACACCACCGAGCTGGAGCGTCCGATGATCTGATCGCGGGGGATGAAACTGTAGATGCGGCTGTCCGCGCTGTTGTCGCGGTTGTCGCCCAGCACGAAGAACTGGTCGTCGGGCACGATTTCCGGACCGAAGCTGCGCGAGAGGCGGCTGCTGTAGGTGTCCGACAGCATGGCCTGATGGGAGTGATCGAGCAGTTGCTCCCGGATGATCAGCGAGTCGGTGTCGCTGGCGATGATCTCGTAGTCGGCGGGCTGGCCGTTGATGACCAGGGTGTTGTTGCGCATGTAGATGGTGTCGCCGGGCAGGCCGACGATGCGCTTGACGAGACGCTTGCCGGCGGCCTCGGAGTCGATGATCACGATGTCGCCCCGGGACGGGTCGCTGACCTCGGCCAGGAAGATGTCGGTGAAGGGGACGCGCACGTCATAAGCCAGCTTGTTGACCCAGACCTTGTCGCCGTCGAGCAGCGTGGGCTGCATGGAGCGCCCGGAAATGGAGTTCAGATCGGCAATGGCACTCTTGAAGAACACGATGCTGGCCAGCAGAAACAGGAACTTCCTGTTTTCCCGCCAGAAGGCTGCGAAGTAGTGCTTCATGTCGTGTTCCTGCCTGTGCTGTCGGGCGGTGGCGTCCGACTCAGAGCGCCGACAATAGGCGATGCTCGCAGGACAAGTCAATTCCCGCAGGCTTCGTGCGGGCATGTGTTCCCGGCTGGTGCGCGCAGGATGATTCTTATACGCTTGCCGGGCGTCCCCGTGTCCAGCCGCCATTGCGATCGAGTGCTTTCCTCATGCCTCTGAGTGCGTTCCATGCCATCAGCCGCGACTGGTTCGTCCAGCAGTTCGGCACGCCCACCCAGGCCCAGGCGCAGGCCTGGCCGGCGATCAAGGCCCGACGTCACACCCTGATCAGCGCCCCGACCGGCAGCGGCAAGACTCTGGCCGCCTTCTACGCCGCCATCGACGATCTGCTGCAGCAGGCCCAGCAGGGGCCGCTGCCCAAGGCCACCCGCATTCTCTATGTCTCGCCACTCAAGGCGCTGAGCAATGACATTCACTGCAATCTGGAGCGGCCCCTGCAGGGTCTGGCCGACCTGGCCCGCGAGCGCGGCTGCGTGCCTGCCGACATCACGGTGGCCGTGCGCACCGGTGACACCACGCCCACCGAGCGCCAGCGCATGCTGCGCAGTCCGCCCCATATCCTGGTGACCACGCCCGAGTCCCTCTATTTGTTGCTGACCAGCGAGGGCGGCCGGCAGATGCTGCGCACGGTCAGCACGGTGATCGTGGACGAGATCCATGCCCTGCTGGGCGACAAGCGGGGCTCTCACCTGGCGCTCTCGCTGGAGCGTCTGGCCCATTTGGTCGGCGGCCCGCTGCAGCGCATCGGCCTGTCGGCCACGCAGCGCCCGCTCTCCCTGGTGGCCGACTTCCTGGTGGGCCAGCGTCCCGAGGAGCCCTGCCTGATTGTGGACTCCGGGCATCGCCGTGCGCTGGACGTGACGCTGGAGGTGCCCGGCTCCCCGCTCAGCGCCCTGATGAGCAACGAGGTGTGGGCCGAGCTGTATCAGCGCCTGGTGCAGCTGATCGAGTCGCATGGCACCACGCTGGTGTTCGTCAACACGCGGCGGCTGTCAGAACGGCTGGCGCTGGCACTGACAGAGCGCCTGGGCGAAGGCATGGTCAGCTCGCACCACGGCAGCATGAGCAAGGAGCATCGCCATCGCGCGGAGCAGCGCCTGAAGGCCGGCCAGCTCAAGGTGCTGGTGGCCACCGCGTCCATGGAGCTGGGCATCGACGTCGGCCATGTGGATCTGGTGGTGCAGTTCTCCTCGCCCGGCAGCATCGCGAAATTCCTCCAGCGCGTGGGCCGCAGCGGCCACTCCGTGCGCGGCACGCCCAAGGGCATCCTGTTCCCGCTCACCCGGGACGATCTGGCGGAATGCACGGCCCTGCTCAATGCGCTGCGCGAGGGCGAGCTGGATCGCATCCTGATGCCCGAGCAGCCGGCGGACATCCTGGCGCAGCAGATCGTGGCCGAGGTGGCGTCCTCCCAGGGCGAGTCCGGCCCCGAGCTAAGCTGGAATCTTGACGAGCTCTACGCCTTGATGGTGCGTGCCTATCCGTACCGTGCCCTGCAGCGAACGCAGTTCAATGCCATCGTGAAGATGCTGTCTGAAGGCTATTCCACGCGTCTGGGGCGTCAGGGCGCCTATCTGCATCTGGATGCCATCAACAATCGCGTCAGCGCGCGCCGCAATGCCCGCCTCACTGCCCTGACCAATGGCGGCGCCATTCCCGACATGTTCGATTACCAGGTGGTGCTGGACCCGGACGACACCGTGGTCGGCAGTCTGAACGAGGATTTCGCGCTGGAGACCCTGCCCGGCGACATCTTCACCCTGGGCAGTCACAGCTGGCAGCTGCTGCGGGTGGATGGGCTCAAGGTGCGGGTGCGTGATGCCCAGGGCGCGCGACCGACCATTCCCTTCTGGTTCGGGGAGGGGCCGGGGCGCACGCGGGAACTGTCCGAGGCCGTGAGCACTCTGCGCCAGACCATCGACGGCTATCTGCTGGCCGATGCCGCCGCCCAGGCCGTGCAGTGGCTGCGCGAGGCGCTGCGCCTGCCTGCGTCCGCCGCACAGCAACTGGTGGACTACCTGCAGGCCGGCCGCAATGCGCTGGACGTCATGCCCACCCAGAACACCCTGGTGATGGAGCGCTTCTTCGACGAAGTGGGCGACATGCACGTCGTCATCCACTCGCCGTTCGGCAGCCGGCTGAACCGTGCCTGGGGCCTCGCCCTGCGCAAGCGCTTCTGCCGCACCTTCAATTTCGAGCTGCAGGCAGCGGCCAACGAGGACAGCATCGTGATCTCGCTGGGCTCGGTGCACAGCTTCCCGCTGCAGGAGGTCTATGCCTATCTGCAGAGCGCCAGTGTCGAGGACGTGCTGGTGCAGGCGCTGCTGGACGCGCCCATGTTCGAGGTGCGCTGGCGCTGGAATGCCACCCGCTCGCTGGCGATCCAGCGCAATCGCAGTGGCCGGCGCGTGCCGCCGCAGTTTCAGCGCATGGACGCCGAAGACCTGGTGGCCCATGTGTTTCCAGATCAGATCGCCTGCTTCGAGAACATCCAGGGCAAGCGCGAGGTGCCCGAGCACCCGCTGGTGCAGCAGACCATTCACGACTGCCTGACCGAGGCCATGGACATCGAGGGCCTGATGCGACTGATCAGCGCCATCGAGGGTGCCGAGCTGACCCTGATCGCGCGCGATCTGCGCGAGCCCTCGCCCTTCGCCCAGGAGATCATCAACGCCCGCCCCTATGCCTTCCTCGACGATGCGCCCTTCGAGGAGCGGCGCACCAATGCCATTCGCCACCGCAGCTGGCTGGACCCGGCCGAGGTGCAGTCCTACAGCGTGCTGGACGAGGCCGCCATCGCCCAGGTGCGCGAGGAGGCATGGCCGCTGGTGCGCTCGGTGGACGAGCTGCACGACGCGCTGTACTCACTGGCCTTCATCACGGATGCCGAGGCGCAGCAGCACGGCTACGGCCGCCTGCTGCAGACACTGGTGGATGCCGGCCGTTGCACCCACCTGGAAACCGGAGCGCTGCGCGCCTGGGTGGCCGCCGAGCGCCTGCCCCTGCTGCGTGCGCTCTTCCCGCAGGCTGACTGCAAGCCGCCGCTGCACCTGCCGGACGCCCTGCAGGCCGAGACCTGGGACGACGACACCGCCCTGCGCGAAGTGCTGCGTCGGCGGCTGGAGGGCATGGGGCCGGTGTGCCAGGACCAGCTGGTGAGTCTGCTGGGCCTGCGCCCGGTGCTGGTGGAGGTGGCGCTGCTGGGGCTGGAGACGGAGGGCTTCGCCTTCCGCGGACAGTTCTCGGCGCAGGGCGATGGCTCCACGCAATGGTGCGAGCGCCGTCTGCTGCAGCGCATCCATCGCTACACCATTGACGCGCACCGCCAGAGCATCAAGCCGGTGTCGCTGCAGAGCTACATGCGCTTTCTCTTCGATCTGCACGAGGTGCGGGTGCAGCGTCTGCCGGCGCGCCCGGTGCTGGTGCCGGCCAGCGCCGACGGTCAGGGGCTGCTGCAGCGCACGCTGGCGCGGCTGGACGGGCTGAGTGCCCCCGCGACCTTGTGGGAATCCGACATCCTGCCGGCACGCATCAGCGCCTACGACCCGGCCTGGCTGGATGTGCTGTGCATCAGCGGTCGAGTGATGTGGGGGCGTCTGCTGCGCCCGAGCGTCAGGCCCGCAGCGGCCGAAGGTGCGCGCCGCGCCGCGCCGGTGAAGGGCACGCCCATCACGCTGCTGCAGCGGCAGAACCAGGATCTGTGGCAGGCGCTGGCGACTGCTGCCGGTCCGGGCGGCGAAGCGCTGGAGCCTGCCCTCAGCCCGCTCGCGGCGCGCATCGAGCAGGACATCCGGCAGCACGGGGCGAGCTTCTTCGATCAGATCGCCCGGCGCACGCAGCTGCTGCGCAGTCAGCTGGAACAGGGGCTGGCCGAGCTGGTCAGTGCCGGGCGCCTCAGCAGCGACAGTTTCACCGGTCTGCGCGCCTTGCTCACCCCGGACTCGCGCAAGCCCAGTGCCCATGGCGGCGGGCGGCGGAGGGCGGCCTTCGGTGTCGAGGATGCCGGCCGCTGGTCCTTGCTGCAGGAAGATGTGGTGCGGCCTCCAGAAGGTCAGGATGACTGCCCGCTGGACGACGAGCAGCTGGACCGCCTGATCATGATCTACCTGGGGCGCTGGGGAGTGCTGTTCAAGCGTGCGTTGGAGCGCGAGACGGGCGCGCCCTCCTGGCGTCTGCTGCTGCGCCGTCTGCGCACCCTGGAGCTGCAAGGCACGGTGCGCGGTGGGCGTTTCATCGCCGGCATCAGCGGCGAACAGTTCGCCCTGGCCGAGACAGTGAACACGCTGCGCCAGTTCGGGCGCAATCAGGACGCCCCTGAACGCAGCACGGAATATGTCAGCCTGGCCGCCGCAGACCCCCTGAACCTGCTGAGCATTCTGCTGCCGGACACGCGCCTGCCCCGTCTGCCGCGCAATCGCATCCTCTATCGTGACGGCCTGCCGCTGGCGGTGCTCGAAGGCAACGAGGTGCGGTTTCTGCGCGAGGTCGAGCCTGACATACAATGGCAGCTGCAACAGGTGCTGCAGCTGCGCGACTTCCCGTCCCGGCTGCGCGCCTACATCGGCAGTTGAATCCCTCACGCCACGTTCAAAGGATGCCCATGAGCCTACTCTTCGCCATCGACACGCCCGTCGTTCCCATCGTGGGGCGCACCGAGCAGTTTCCCGTCAATCGCATCTACTGTGTCGGACGCAACTACGCCGCCCACGCGCGCGAGATGGGCGCCAATCCGGAACGCGAGTCCCCGTTCTTCTTCGGCAAGCCCGCGAATGCGATCGCGCCCAACGGCGCCGAGATCCCCTACCCCCAGCGCACCCACGACCTGCATCACGAGGTGGAACTGGTGGTGGCGCTGGCCGGCGCGGCACTGGCGCAGCAGGGCGAGAACCTGACGCTGGCGCAGGCCGAGTCGGCAGTGTTCGGCTATGCCGTGGGCATCGACTTCACGCGGCGCGATCTGCAGGCCGAGGCCAAGGACAAGGCGCGTCCCTGGGACACGGCCAAGGGCTTCGACCACTCCGCCCCGCTCACGGCCCTGACGCCGGCGGCCCAGGCGGGCGATCCGGCCGCCGCGCACATCAGCCTGCACGTGAACGGGCAGTTGCGGCAGCAGGGGCATGTGAGCGATCTGATCTGGAACATCCCCGAGTTGATCATGGAGCTGTCGACGTATTACCGCCTGCGTCCGGGCGATCTGATCTTCACCGGCACACCGGCGGGCGTGGCGGCGGTGGTGCCGGGGGATGTGCTGGAAGGCCGGGTGGATGGGCTGGAAACCCTTCGCATCCGAATTGGCGCAGCGCTCAGAGGCTGAAGAAGCTGCTCACCGAGAGATAGAGAATCGCGCCGCTCATGCCCGTGTAGAACACGAAGCGCAGGGGCTGAGCACGCAGGCTGCTCAACAGGGTGGGCGCCTCACCACGCTCACGCAGGGCGGCGTACTCCTGCTGCACGCGCTCGCTGCGCTGCTGCTGATACTCGCGCAACAGACCCGCGGCCTGTTCGACCTGGCTGGCATCGCGCAGCCACAGGGCGGGCATCGAGATGCCCCAGTTGCCCGGCTCGGTCTCGTAGTAGTCGATGCCGTGTTCGTCCAGCAGCGCGCGCACGTCGTCGGCTTCGTCGTCGGGGACGTGTCGCAGTCTGAACAGCAGAGTGGCCATGCGCGCTTCCTTGGAGGTGTCTCGGCGGCATGCTACCTTCTGGCTCGCAAACCTGTAAATCACACCGGAAGGATTCCCATGGTCGTCTCCCTGCAATGCCTCCTTGCGCAGGTCCTGCGCCTTCGCAGCTCGTTCGCCCCCGCCCTCCTCGTGCTTGGCCTGCTGCCCTGGCAGTGGGTGCAGGCGCAGAGTGCCGTCTGGGTGGCTACGCAAGGAGAGGAGAAGGTCTATCTGGGCGGCACGGTGCATCTGCTGCGACCGTCCGACTATCCGCTGCCCGTCCCGTTCGAGACGGCCTATGAGGATTCCACCACGCTCTATTTCGAAACCGACATCACCGGCATGAGCGACTTCAGCGTGCAGGCGCGCATGATGCAGGAGCTGCTCTACAGCGACGGCCGAACGCTGCAGAGCGTGCTCGACGCTCCCACCTATGCGGCGCTGGCTGCGCATGTCGGCACCACGGGCCTGCCCATGCAGATGATGGAGCGCTTCAAGCCCGGCATGCTCGTCAGCACGCTGCAGGTGATCGAGTTCCAGAAGCTGGGCTTCACGCCGCAGGGTGTCGATGCCTATTTCAACAGCCGCGCGCTGGGCGATGGCAAGCAGGTGGGAGAACTGGAATCGGTCGATGCCCAGATCGGCTTCATCTCGACCATGGGCGAGGGCGTCGAGAATGAATTCGTGCGCTCCTCGCTGGATGACATGGAAGAGATCGACACAGCCATGGAGCAGATGATCGCGGCCTGGCGCAGCGGCGACAACGCGACGCTGGAGGCCTTGTTCGTGGCCGACATGAAAGAGGACTATCCGGCCTTGCACGACACGCTGCTGGTGCGTCGCAACACCGCCTGGATCGACATCATCGAGACGATGTTCACCACGCCTGGAACGGAATTCGTGCTCGTCGGCGCTGCGCATCTGGTAGGCGAGGATGGTCTGCTGCGCATGCTCGAACGCAAGGGGTACAGCATCGCCCAGGTGCCCTGATCAGCCTTCGGCGTGCTGACAGAGCAGGTCGAAGAAGGCGCGTGCGGCCTTGCTCATCTGCCGCTGCCGGTGATAGATGCAGTCCAGATTGCGCGTGAGCGACAGCGGTTGTTCCGTGTCACTCTGTCGCACATTCAGCACCGCCAGTGTGTGGTCCTCCAGCATCGAGCGCGGCAGCACGCCCCAGGCGTAGCCCGCCGTGATCAGTGCCTTGATGGTTTCCAGATAATTGGTGGCGAGCTTGATGTTCAGGCGCAGCGCGTGTCCGGCAAACAATTCCTCCACCAGCTGCGTGGTGTGGAAGCGGCGCTCCGGCAGCAGAGCGGGATACTGTGCCAGGTCTTCCAGATCGACACGCCCGCCCCGACTCAGCGGATGCTGCGGCGCTGCCACGAATTCCAGACGATCCTTCCAGAGCGTGCGCGTGCACACCGTGTCGTGCTGTTCGCGCACCTGCGTGATGATGCCCAGATCGCAGTGACCCTTGAGCACTTCGGCATAGGCCTCCTCGGAGTCCATGAAACCGATGTCCAGTTCCACCAGCGGGTAGCGTTCGGAAAATTCCCGCAGCACGCGCGGCAGGCGATGCAGCCCGATGTGGTGACTGGTGATGATCTTCAGCAGTCCCTTGGTATCGGCATCCAGGTCCGCCAGTGCCTGACGCGCACTGGCCATGCGGGCAAGGATCGCTTCGGCATGGGGCAGCAGGGTGTGACCGGCTTCAGTCAAGGAGACCTGACGCCCGATGCGGTCGAAGAGCAGAGTGCCGAGCTGCTGTTCCAGCAGGTGTACGCGCTTGCTGATGGCCGGCTGGGTGACATGCAGTCGATTTGCCGCCGCCGAGAACGAGCGGGCGGCAGCGACTTCGACAAAGGCTTTCAGGTTCTGTGTGTCCATGGTGGACCGAGTGCAGGGGCAGGTCGTGCGTGAGCGTGGCTCAGGTGCTGCTCTTGTGACTCAGAACGATCTGGCGCGGCCCTGATGTGGTGGTTTGACCACTGATTCCAGACGGGATCTTCTTCACCGTGCCGCCCGCCTTGAGGAAGGCCTCGACCTGCTCGGCAAGATTGATCCGGTTGTCTGGTGCGGGTTCTTTCCTGGACTTGGTGGCCATGCTGGTTCCTGGTCTCGACATGTGTAAAGGTCGCGCATTATACACACAATGACCAGCAGCCGTAACGACGGCCCGGAAACTCAGGCGCTGCGGCGACGTTTGCGAGTCAGCAGGTCGTCGTTGATGCTCCCCGGCAATTCGCCCAGCAGTTCATCAAGTGAGACCTCGTAGACCACCTTCACCTTGGCCAGCAGCTCGACTTCCAGATGGCAGCCGTAATCGCGCGTGGTTTCGATGTCTTCCAGTTGCTTGCGGGAGACGCCAAGCAGGGAGGAACCTTCGGTCATGGAGTGACCGGCGAGTAGACGAAGACGGCGAATCTGTTGCTTCACACGAATCGTCAGAGGGGAAAACTTGTCTTGTTGATCTGGCATGCTCTGGCTTCTTCTTCCTGTGGTCAACGGACGTTTGTGCTGATCTGAATCAGCGATGATCCCTTCACGTTGAAGAGCAATTCCGGCAAGTTACGGTCATGATGCCTTGGCTTTGCTTTCGCTGCTGATGTACCCGACACAATAATGCTTGCTCAAATTTTAGTCAAATTACCGAGGTATGCCGATTCACATCCCTGGCAGACGCCTGTCTTCACGCTTTCGATGTTTGCTAGAATCGCCGCCATTCCACGCACTCAGCAGCAAAGGTACGCCATGGCCAGAAAAGCAAAGCAAAAGACAAGCGAGACCCCCGAAGCGATGATCATCGGTGATGATTGCGTCGTGGCCTTTCATTACAAACTCTGCGAGATCCTGGCTGATGGCAGCAAATCGGGTTGGCTCGAGGAGTCGACAGGGCGGCAGCCGCTGCTCTACCTGCACGGGCATTCGAACGTGATTTCAGGTCTGGAACAGGCCATGTCGGGGAAGAAGGCGGGCGATACGCTGGAGATCACGTTGGCGCCGGAGCAGGCCTACGGGCCGCGTCGCTCCAACTCGCTGCTGCGCGTGCCCATCAAGCATCTGCACCTGCCGGCCGGCAACAAGTCGCTGGTGCCGGGCACCGTGGTGGGCGTGCAAACCGATCGCGGCGTGCGCAGTGCGCTGGTGGTGAAGGCCGGGCGCTTCAATGTCGATATCGACACCAATCACCCATTCGCAGGTCGAACGCTGCATTACCAACTGGAGATCGTGAGTGTGCGCGCCGCGACCCCGGAAGAGATCACTCACCGCCACGCCCACGGCGAAGGCGGTCATCACCACTGAGTCAGGGGCTCCTTGCCTGGCTCAGGCTCTGGGCGCCGTGAGCTGGGTGATCAGCTTGCGGTTGCTCACCACTTCGTAGAAGCGCTCGTCGGAGACATAACCCTCGACGGGCGCCTCGTCTCGCCAAAGCCGCACCCGCCCTTCGCGAATCACCAGATCGTGCTGCTTTCCCTGCAGATCCGAACAGTTGCCGACACGCAGGAACGTTTCCAGTTGCATTTTATCGAGAGCTGCGATTTCCAACAGGATCCCGTTGAGCTGGCGGCGGATGCTTTTTTATCCAGTCTCTCCAAGCTGGGGATCGCACACAGTACACAACGCCGAGATAGGCATTTCATAAGCGTCGAGACGCAGAAACGCCATTGATCCCGGCGCGACAGAGAACTCAGGCGGGGCAAATTCGACACGCTGGAAACTTTTGCAGCTCAGGCCTTTCCTCACGCGAAGGCGCTGAAGAGAGCCATTTCCGCAACGGCGGGACTGCATGAAGCCAACGTATGATTGGTCGAGTTTCCTGTTCTGACGTCCAGGTGCGACCTTTCCGAATACGTTGAGGATAGTCCAGTGGGCTATCAGCCTGCTGTGATACACAGACAAATTTCGAGTCGCTGTGCTATCGTCCCTGCGCTGCGTGACAGGCATGCAGCCATGATGGCCACGACTGCGGGTAGGGGGAACACACCATGCATCCCGAGAATCCGGATCGCCGCGCGCTGCTCAAGGGCGCGCTCAACACAGGCATCGTCACACTGGGCGCACTGAGTGTGCCGCACTGGATGATGCCGGCCCTGGCACAGGGAGAAGTGGATGTTCCCTTCACCGACGTGCCCGACACCTTCAATCCTCAGCCTGTCAGACCTGGCGCCATGCACTTCCAGGACACGCGCAGGATCGACGATTTCTTCACCGCCAACGACGATTTCTACGTCATTCAGCACTACGGTCAGCCCGAGATCGACAGTGCAGGGTATCAGCTGCAGGTCACCGGTCTGGTGCAGCGCGAGCTGAAACTTTCCCTTGCCCAGCTGCGCACGCGGCCCATCGTCGAGATCGAGGCCGGCTTTGAATGCGGCGGCAACAGCGGCAGGCTCCTGCACGGTCTGATCGGCAATGCCCGCTGGCGCGGGGTGAGTCTGCGCGATCTGCTCGAGGAAGCCGGCATTCGGCCGGAAGGCAAGGAAGTGGTGTTCTTCGGAGCCGACATCGGCGAGGAGGAGATTCGCGGGCGCAAGGTGCCCAAGGCCTTCGCGCGCAGCATGTCCGTGGACGACGCGATGAACGAGCACAACCTGCTGGCCTTCGAGATGAATGGCGAGCCGCTGCCGCACTACCACGGCAAACCTCTGCGTCTGCTGGCCCCGGGCTGGTACGGCGTAGCCAACGTCAAGTGGCTCACCCAGATTCATGTGCAGGATACGCGGTACATGGGGCGCTTCATGGGGCGCGACTACGTCACTCTGAAGCGCGAGACGGTGGGAGGAAACGAACGCTGGGTGGAAAACTCGGTGGCGAAGATGAACCTGAAATCCGCCATAGTGCGCGTCACCCGCGCGGGCGATGTGCATACGCTGCGCGGCTTCGCGCTCAATGACGGCACGCCCCTGCGCAGCGTCGAGGTCAGTATCGACAACGGCCCCTGGCAGCAGGCGACGATCGACCCGCAGGCCTCGCAGTTCTCCTGGAAGCTGTTCAGCTTCGAATGGCGTGATGCCCAGCCCGGTGAACACACCGTGGTGTCACGTGTCACAGACAGCAATGGCCTGGTGCAGGGCCGTGCCGAGGATCTGCCCGAGCGCGTCAGCTACTGGGAAGAGTTCGGCCAGTTTCCGCGTCGCGTGATGATAGGAGCGTAAACCATGTCCACCTTTCTCGTGCTGACCGTCATCGGGGATGACAAGCCCGGCCTTGTGGAACTGCTGGCCGACACCATCGCGCGGCACTCCGGCAACTGGCTGGAGAGCAACATGGCGCATCTGGCCGGCAAATTTGCGGGCATCCTGCGTGTAAGCGTGGCCGATGCTCATGCCGATGCGCTGATCGCCGATCTGCAGAAGCTCTCGTCCGTGCTGCGCCTGGTGGTGGAGAAGGTGAAACTGGCGGATGCCGCCGTGCGTGAGCGCTCGCTGCGCCTGACCCTGGTGGGCAATGACCGGCCGGGCATCATCAAGGAGATCTCGCACGCGCTGGCCTTGCAGCATGTGAACGTGGAGGAGCTGGCAACGCAGTGCACCACGGCGCCGATGTCCGGCGAATCCCTCTTCAATGCCCAGGCCGAACTGCGCGTGCCCGCCGATCTCGACGTGCACGCCCTGCAGCGTCAACTGGAACGGCTCGCCGATGATCTGATCGTGGAGATCGCGCTGGAGCCGCTGCACAGAGTCATTTGCGCAGCGTGATCACCGGCCAGCCGCGGCTCAGGGCTATCTCCCGCAGACGCTCGTCCGGGTCCACCGCCACGGCGTGGGTCGCACATTCCAGCAGTGGCAGGTCATTGAAACTGTCGCTGTAGAACACGCTGTCCTGCAGGCTGAGTGCCGGCGTGTCCGCACTGCGGCGCGCGTTCCAGTCCTGCAGCCAGTCGTTCAGTCGTTGCACCTTGCCTGCCTGAAAACTCGGGATGCCGTCGATGCGACCCGTGAATTCGTCATCCACCATTTCCAGATCCGTGGCGATCAGCGCATCCACGCACAGGCGTTGCGCGATCGGCTCCGTGATGAAGCGATTGGTTGCTGTAATGATCAGGCAAAAATCGCCACGCTCGCGATGTTGGGCCAGCAGCGCTTCGGCTGCCGGCAGCATCATCGGTTCGATGAAGTCGCGCATGTAGTCGCGATGCAGGGTCTCACGCTGCTCCCGTGACATGCCTTTGAGGGCGCTCACCACGAATTCCGTGTAGGCCGCCATGTCCAGCCCGCCATTCTTGTACTGCTGATAGAAATAGTCGTTGCGCGCCTTGTGCTGCACGGGATCAACGAGCCCCTTGCTGATGAGGAAGTCGCCGAAGGAGTGATCGCTGTCGCCGCGCAGCAGGGTGTTGTCGAGGTCGAAGATGGCCAGGGTCATGGGCAGAGGTCCGGGTGATTCGCAAAGGGGGCCGCATTATAACCCTGCCTTCGCGCCTGCCTGCCACCCCCGCTGAACGGGGGGAGGGGCGCCGTTGAACAATCCTTCGCAGTTGTGAAACAATGCGGGCGATGCCTTTCCACCGACAGGAACCGATTGCAAGATGATAGATTCAAAGGGGTTCAGACCAAATGTCGGCATCATCATCTGCAATCCGCGCGGTCAGCTGCTGTGGGCCAAACGCATCGGACAGGACGCCTGGCAGTTTCCGCAGGGCGGCATTCGCCATGGCGAACGCCTGCAGCAGGCGATGTTCCGCGAACTCCATGAAGAAGTGGGGCTGGACGCCTCGGATGTCGAGGTGCTGTCCTCCACCCGCGGCTGGCTCTATTACCACCTGCCCCGCAATCTGATTCGCCAGAATTCAAGCCCCGTCTGCATCGGCCAGAAGCAGAAATGGTATCTGCTGGGCCTGCGTTCGGAAGATCACCGGATCAATCTGCTCTCCAACAAGACTCCAGAATTCGATGACTGGCAGTGGGTCAGCTTCTGGTACCCGCTCAGCCAGGTGATCGACTTCAAGCGGGAGGTCTACCGCCAGGCGCTCAAGGAGCTGGTGAAGCCCCTGAATCAATTCGTACGCTCCTGACGGAAGCCCGACCATGCTCGAACGACTGCGTGAAATAGTTCAGGAGGTGAACACTGCGAAGGATCTGCAGTCGGCCCTCAATGTTATCGTGACCCGCGTGCGCGATGCCATGAACACCCAGGTCTGCTCCGTCTATCTGCTCGATTCCGAGATCAACAGCCATGTGCTCATGGCCTCCGAAGGCTTGAAGCAATCCGCCGTGGGCCATGTCAGCCTGCAATTGGGCGAGGGCCTGGTGGGCCTGGTGGCCGCCAATGCCGAGCCGGTGAATCTCGAGGACGCCCAGTCGCACCCCCATTACCACTACCTGTCCGAAACCGGTGAGGAGCAGTTCAGCTCCTTCCTGGGTGTGCCCATCATTCACCACCGCAAGGTGCTGGGCGTGCTGGTGGTGCAGCATCGCGAGAAACGCAGTTTCGACGAGGGCGAGGAAGCCTTCCTGATCACGCTGTCGGCCCAGCTGGCCGGCGTGATTGCCGCCGCCGAGGCCACGGGGGCCATCCAGGGCATGAGCCCGTCCGGGCAGCGCAAGTCCGACACCAGCTTCTCCGGCGTTGCCGGTTCCACGGGCGTCGCCATCGGACACGCCGTGGTCGTGTTTCCCCCGGCCGATCTCGACCTGATCCCGGCCCGCATCTGCACCGACGTGGAAAGGGAAGTGGAATTCTTCGATCGCGCCCTGCAGTCGGTGCGCGATGACATGAGCCGCCTCGCCAGTTCGCTGGAAACCCGCCTGCGTCCCGAGGAGCGTGAACTCTTCGCCGTCTACCTGCGCATGCTCGATGACGACGCCCTGGGCCATGAAGTAAAAGAGCGCATCCGTGCCGGCAACTGGGCTCAAGGCGCACTGGCCGACGTGGCCATGGACCATGTGCGTACCTTCGAGCTCATGAAGGACCCGTACCTGCGCGAGCGCGCCGCCGACATCAAGGACCTGTGCAGCCGCGTGCTGTTCTATCTGCAGGATCACGACGTGGTGAAGGCGGAATACCCGGACGACACCATTCTGGTGGGCGAAGAGCTCACCGCCGCCATGCTGGCCGAGGTACCCAAGGAGAAGCTGCTGGGACTGGTATCAGTGCGGGGCTCGGGCAACTCCCACGTCGCGATTCTGGCGCGCACCATGGGCATTCCCACGGCCATGGGGGTGGTGGATCTGCCTTACCGCCAGCTGGACGGGCGCGAGCTGATCGTGGATGGCTACAACGGCCAGGTCTACAGCAATCCCTCCGACCAGCTGCGCAACCGTTACCGCGAAGTCATCAAGGAAGAGCAGCAGCTGGTGAAGGGCTTGGAGGGTTTGATTCACCTGCCCTGCGAGACGCCGGATCACCATCGCGTGAACCTCTGGGTGAACACCGGTCTGATGTCCGATGTGGTGCGCTCGCTCGACCACGGCGCCGAGGGCATCGGCCTGTTCCGCACCGAGGTGCCTTTCCTGCTGGCCGAGCGCTTCCCCAGCGAGCAGGAGCAGGCCGATATCTATCGCGAGCAGCTGCAGGCCTTCGCGCCCAAGCGCGTGACCATGCGCACGCTGGACATCGGCGGCGACAAGGCCCTGCCCTATTTCCCCATCGAGGAAGAGAACCCCTTCCTGGGCTGGCGCGGTATCCGCGTCACACTCGACCACCCGGAGATCTTCATCGCCCAGGTGCGCGCCATGATCCGCGCCAGTGCCGGGCTCGACAATCTGCAGATCATGTTGCCCATGATCTCCCACGTGCAGGAGGTCACAGGCTCGATCGCCATCATCAAGCGCGCCTGGCGCGAACTGCGGGAAGAGGGCTATGAAGTGCGCCTGCCCCCCATCGGCGTGATGATCGAGCTGCCGGCTGCTGTATACCAGACCCGCGCGCTGTGCCGTCTGGTCGACTTCATCTCGGTGGGCAGCAATGACCTCACGCAGTATCTGCTGGCGGTGGATCGCAACAATCCCCGCGTGGCGAGTCTGTACTCGTCCTTCCATCCAGCCGTGCTCCATGCGCTGCAGCATGTGGTCTCGGCAGCTCATCTGGAGAATCGTCCGGTCAGCATCTGTGGCGAGATGGCCGGCGACCCGGGCGCTGCCATCCTGCTGATGGCCATGGGCTTCGACATCCTCTCGATGAACGCCACCACCCTGCTGAAGGTGAAGGCGGTCATCCGCAGTGTGCCGTTGAGTGCCGCGCGCGAACTGCTGGCCGAAGTCATGCTCATGGACGATGCCCAGCAGGTGCGGCAGCACGTCGACATGGCGCTGTACAACGCCGGTGTCGACCGCCTGCTGCGCACCTCGCGCAACAATTGAGCGCCGCCGCGGACGCTGCGCCGCGACCAGTCGCCCTTGCCGTGAGACAATTGCCTTGTTTATTTTGCGTTCATGGCAATATTCCTAAATAAATCCTCAATTAAATCAGGATAATGCAACGCAGGATGGCTTCAGGAGATGAAGCGGCATAGGGATGTATAGAGCGCTGACCCCCGCAAGGACGTGGTCGTCAGCCTCAATCCCCTCACTTCTTGCGCCTTGCCTTGCCAGCGCCTCGACGCTAGCATCACCACTCCTCAGGCTCTCCCGTTCAAGTAGCCCCGCATGCTGACCTATCCGCAGTTCGATCCTGTCGCCTTCTCGCTCGGCCCGCTCTCGGTGCACTGGTACGGCATCATGTACATCGTTGCCTTCGGGGGGGCGTGGTGGCTGGCCAAGGTGCGTGCCGCGGGCGAACCCGGCCAGTGGAATGACGAGCAGATCGCCGATCTCATCTTCTACGGCGCGCTGGGTGCCGTGCTGGGTGGGCGCATCGGTTCGGCCCTGTTCTACAACGCCGACCGCCTGGTGGACGATCCGCTCTGGCTGCTGCGCGTGTGGGAGGGCGGCATGTCCTTCCATGGCGGTTTCCTGGGCGTGATGGCCGCGTTGTACTGGTACGCCGGCAAGCTGCAGAAACCCTATTTCGCCGTGCTCGATTTCATCGCCCCGCTGGTGCCCTTCGGCCTGGGGGCCGGTCGTCTCGGCAACTTCATCGGCGGCGAACTCTGGGGCCGGCCCACCGACGTGCCCTGGGGCATGGTGTTCCCGCATGTGGATGACGCGCCGCGCCATGCCTCGCAGCTCTACCAGTTCGCGCTCGAAGGCATTCTGTTGTTCGGGGTGATGTGGTGGTTCTCCGCGCGAGCGCGGCCCCGTTACGCGGTGTCCGGATTGTTCGCGCTGGGCTACGGGCTGCAGCGTTTCTTCGTCGAATTCTTTCGCGAGCCGGACTCCTGGCTCGGTTTCGTGGCGCTGGACTGGATGACGATGGGGCAGGTGCTCTCGCTGCCGATGATCATCGTGGGTGTCTGGCTGCTGAGACTGGCCTACGCGAGCGGCCCCTCTGGACGGGTGTCCCCATGAAGCAATATCTCGATCTGCTGCAGCGCATTCTCGACGAAGGCACACCCAAGCGCGACCGCACCGGCACCGGCACGCTCTCGGTGTTCGGCCATCAGATGCGTTTCGATCTGGCCCAGGGCTTCCCGGTGCTCACGACGAAGAAGCTGCACCTGCGCTCCATCATTCACGAGCTGCTGTGGTTTCTTTCCGGCGACACCAATATCCGCTATCTGAAGGAGAACGGCGTCTCGATCTGGGATGAATGGGCCGACGAGAACGGCGATCTGGGGCCGGTGTACGGTTATCAGTGGCGCTCCTGGCCCGGCCCGGACGGGCAGTCGGTGGACCAGATCAGCAAACTGATCGAGCAGATCCGCCGCAACCCGGATTCCCGCCGGCTGATGGTGGTGGCCTACAACCCGGCCTATGTGGATCAGATGGCGCTGCCGCCCTGCCATTCGCTGTTCCAGTTCTACGTGGCCAACGGTCGGCTGTCCTGTCAGCTCTATCAGCGTTCGGCCGACACCTTTCTGGGGGTGCCGTTCAATATCGCATCCTATGCCCTGCTCACGCACATGGTGGCCCAGCAGTGCGACCTCGACGTGGGCGATTTCATCTGGACAGGCGGCGACACGCATCTCTACAGCAATCATCTGGAGCAGGCGCGCCTGCAACTGACACGCCAGCCTCTGCGATTGCCGCGGCTGCACATCAAGCGCAGGCCCGCCGACATCTTCAGCTATGTGTTCGACGATTTCGAACTCGTCGGTTATGAATCCCATCCGCACATCAAGGCGACCGTGGCTGTCTGACGCGGGCGACCTGTCGAGAGGACTGCGCGTGAAACTTGCCTTGATCTGGGCCATGTCCCGCAACCGCACCATCGGCCGCAACAATGCGCTGCCGTGGTATCTGCCGGAAGACCTGAAGTACTTCAAGCGTGTCACCCTGGGCAAGCCCGTCATCATGGGCCGCAAGACCTGGGAGTCCATCGGTCGGCCGCTGCCCGGCCGCACCAACATCGTGATCACCCGGGATGTCGGCTTTCAGGCCGCAGGCGCGCGCGTGGTGGGGTCACTGGATGAGGCGCTGGCGCTGGCTGAGAAGATCTGTCTGATCGACGGCGCCGAGGAGGCGGTGGTGATCGGAGGCGCGCAGATATACGCCCTGGCGCTACCGCGCGCCGAGCGTCTCTATCTGACCCAGGTCCACGCCGAGGTCGAGGGCGACACGCATTTTCCACCGCTGGATCTCGATGACTGGGAGGAGTGCGGGCGGGAGGATTTCGAGGCGGGAGAGGCGAATCCCTATCCCTACAGTTTTGTGGCATACATAAAGAATCCTTTCAATCGTAAGAGCGTGCAGCAATTACATGTATGACGGCCTTGCTTGGCGTACAGTTCAGCCACTGAAAAAGCGTGTGGAGAGCACTGCCCAAAAAGCATAGTTCAAGTCCGATTTGAGAACCTGAAGAAATGCTCCCGGTAGTGCTGCAGCTCCCCAATCGAATCCTTGATGTCATCCATCGCCTGATGCGTCGTGCGCTTGTTCAACGCCCCCAGCACCTGCGGCGCCCAGCGCCGCGCCAGCTCCTTCACCGTGCTTACATCCAGATTGCGGTAATGGAAGAACGCCTCCAGCTCCGGCATGTAGCGCGCCAGGAAGCGCCGGTCCTGACAGATACTGTTGCCACACATCGGTGACGCGGCGCGCTCCGAATACTGCCGCAGGAAGTCCAGCGTGATCGCCTCCGCTTGCGCATCGCCCGTCAGACTGTGGCGCGCCCGCTCGATCAGCCCGGAAGCCCCGTGCGTGCGCTGATTCCAGTCGTCCATCGCCGCCAGCGCCTCGTCCGACTGCTTCACCGCCAGCACCGGCCCTTCCGCGATCACATTCAGATGGCCATCCGTCACCAGGGTGGCGATCTCGATGATGCGGTCGGTTTCCGGCACCAGACCTGTCATTTCCAGGTCGATCCAGATCAGGGTCTGCTTCTTGTCCAAAGTGCTCATTGCGGGATCCTGTGAGAAGGGGCCGGGCTGGCTGCCGGCGTGCGGGCCGGATTGTAGCAGAGCCGCCCCGGCCTGCCAGCGCGCCGAGCAGGGGCAATTCGGGTACACTGCGCGCCAGTTTCCCAAGCCCGGACAACACCGCAACCCATGGCCAAACGCCGCCTCAGTGACCAGCAACGCACCCGCATCACGCGCAATCAGGCCGATCGCCAGCAGCGCCTGCGCGCCGCTGCGCCTGCCCAGGACGACAGCCCCGAGGAACTCGGCCCGGAACAGCCCGGCCTGGTGATCTGCCATTACGGGCAGCAGCTGGAGATCGAGAGCCTGGCGCCGGAAACGGCGGGGCGCATCTTCCGCTGCTATCAGCGCACCAATCTGCCGGCGCTGGCCACGGGCGACCGTGTGATCTGGCAGTCCGACAGCGAGACCAGCGGCGTGGTGGTGGCCCTGCAGCCGCGCAGCTCCTTGATGGCGCGTCCGAATCAGCAGGCCACACTGCGGCCCATCGCTGCCAATGTCACCGCCGTGGCCATCACCATCGCACCGCTGCCCCAGGCCTTCGCGAATCTCATCGACCGCTACCTCGTGATGGCGGAACACCTCGGTCTGCAGCCCGTGCTGGTGCTGAACAAGACGGACCTGCTGGAGGCAGAGCGGGACGCCGAGCTGGAAGCCATGCTGGCGAACTATGCCGGCATCGGCTACACGGTGCTGCGGGTGTCCACGCGGGCACAGCTTGGCATCGCCGAACTCAAGGCACAGCTATCGGCGCACACCGTCGTGTTCGTCGGGCAATCGGGGGTGGGCAAGTCCTCACTCGTCAACGCGCTGAGCGGGGCGATGGCCGAGGAGAGTGCGGCAGTGGGCGGCATGTCCACGGGCCACGAGAAAGGCACGCACACCACCACGGCGGCCAGGCTGTATCACCTGCCGGGCAGCGGCGACCTGGTGGATTCCCCCGGCATCCGGGAGTTCGGGCTCTGGAGTCTGGAGCCGCAGGAGGTGTTCGATGGCTTCGTGGAGTTCCGCCCCTTCCGCGGCGCCTGTCGCTTCCGCGACTGCAAGCATCTGCAGGAACCGGGCTGCGCCCTGCGCGCGGCAGTGGACGAGGGGCATATCAGCCCTGCACGGCTCGCGAGCTATTTCTTTCTGCTGGAAACGCTCTAGAAGATCCGATTGAAGATTTATCTCGGTCTCAATGGCGTTGTCTGCGTTCCCTCTTGCTACACGATAGATAGGGCAATGCCCGGAAATCAACAGCACAATCCTGAAAATATGGTCAATCACGCACCATGCCTTGTGCCCCCTGCAGCCCTTGATTAAGCTTCCAGCCCCCTGAGCCCTCGGAAAACGATGTTCACCTCATGAACGACAGACTCTTCATCGCCTTGCAGCACCTGGCGCCGCAGCACCTGCTCACCCACGCGGCCGGCTGGCTGGCGAACTGCACCTGGGCCCCGTTGCGAGTGCCCTTCGTGCAGTGGTTCGTGCGCCGCTATCAGGTCGACATGAGCGAAGCCTGTGTCAGCGACCCTCTGCAATACAGGACTTTCAACGACTTTTTCACACGCGCCCTCAAGGACGGAGCCCGGTCGCTCGCCGGCGACGACGACACGCTGGCCTGCCCGGCCGATGGCGCCATCAGTCAGCTGGGGCCGATCACCGGCGACACGCTGCTGCAGGCGAAGGGCCGCGACTTCAGTCTGACCAGCCTGCTGGGCGGCGACGCGACGCTGGCCGAACAGTATCGCGACGGCAGCTTCGTGACGGTCTACCTTTCCCCGCGCGACTATCACCGGGTGCACATGCCGCTGGCAGGCACGCTGACGCGCATGATTCACGTGCCGGGCAAGCTGTTCTCGGTCAATCAGGTGACGGCCCGGCATGTCGACAGCCTGTTCGCCCGCAACGAGCGGGTGGTATGCTGCTTCGACACGGCGCAGGGGCCGATGGCGCTGGTGCTCGTGGGCGCCATGATCGTGGGCAGTGTTGATACGGTCTGGGCGGGTCAGGTCTGCCCCGGGCGCACCCGCAGCAGCGACATCGATTATCGGGACCACGTGCCGCCCGTGCAGATCAGCAGGGGCGACGAGATGGGCCGTTTCAAGCTGGGCTCCACCGTGATTGCCGTGTTCGGGCCGGGGATGGCCTCACTGGCCGCCAGCCTTGGGGCCGGCGATGCGGTGCGGATGGGCCAGGCCATCGGCACCGTGACGCAGAATCAGTCCAGGTACGAACAGCAGTAGTCGGTCACGCTCAGCACCTTGATGCCGAACGCGGCATTGGCGCCGACTTCGAAGCTCTCGCCGCCCTTGATGGTCTGCCAGACGCTGGAACCAGGCAGCAGGATCTCGACGGTGCCGGACAGGATGTCCATGATCTCGCGCTTGCCGGTGGAAAACTTGTATTCTCCGGGCAGCATGATCCCCAGGGTTTTCTTCTCGCCCGAGGCGAATTCGACCGTTCTGCTGGTGACTTTGCCATCGAAGTAGATATTCGCCGCTTTCACGACCGTGACGTTCTCGAATTTGCTCATGCTGGGTTCTCTGCTGGATAGGGTTGTCGTCATTCCGGGGGGTCTTGAGGGCGGCGATTCTAGCGTGTGGCCATTTGGGCCGTAAACCGATTTTTGACCAGCTTTTCAGCGAGGACAGTGACCATGTGCGGCAGTTTCGAACTCGACGAAGCCCACAGACGCGTGTTGCGTCAGTGCGAGGCCGAGGCTGCCGTGCCGCCTGCCACGCCGGGGCGCAGGCTGCTGGCCGGGCTGCGCCATGCGCTGACCTTGTTCGTGGTGGGCCTGCATGCCGGGCGCTCACGCATTCCGGAGCGGCGAAACCCGAACAACCGGCTGTTCTGAGGCTCAGTCCGACGCCAGGAAGGTCTGGTACGCCACGTTGTCGGTCTCGTCCCAGTGGCGATAGCCGATCTGCGTGAGGAAATCCGAGAACGCCGCCATGTCCTGCGGCGGCACCTGCAAACCCGCCAGCACCCGGCCATAGGCCGCACCGTGATTGCGGTAATGGAACATCGAGATGTTCCAGCGCCCGCCCAGCAAATCCAGAAACTTCATCAAAGCCCCCGGCCGTTCAGGAAACTCGAAGCGGTAGTTGAACTCGGTGACATTGCGCTTGCCCAGAGCCAACGAAAACTGACGGAAGCTACCGGGCTTTTCGTCGATGGTCACGGCCAGCACGGCCTCGCGCTGCTCGCCCAGCTCGGTGCGCTCGGAGATGTGGCGCAGCCTGTCGAAGTTCACATTCGAGCCGGTCACCACGGCCATCAGGGTCTGGCCGGTGAGTGCGCGCTCTCTGACATATTTCTTCAGACCCGCAACAGCCACGGCTCCCGCCGGCTCGGTGACGGCGCGGGTGTCGTCGAACACGTCCTTCACAGCGGCGCAGATCTCGTCGGTGGTGACAGTCACCACCTCGTCCACCAGCTTGCGCAGGATGCGGAAGGGCTCCTTGCCGACCTGGGCCACCGCCACACCATCGGCGAACAGACCCACCTGGGAGAGCAGCACACGGCGCCCCGCCTTCAGGGCCGCCTGCAGACAGGCCGAGTCCTCAGCCTCCACGGCAATCAAGCGGATCTCGGGACGGATGTACTTCAGATAGGCAGCCACCCCGGCCATCAGCCCGCCGCCGCCCACAGGCACGAAAAGGGCATCGAGCGGCGCACTGTGCTGCCGGGCGATCTCCAGCCCGACCGTGCCCTGCCCGGCGATCACTTGCGCGTCATCGAAGGCATGCACGAAGGTGTAGCCCTTCTCGTCCACCAGTGTCTGCGCGTGGGCCGCCGCCCCGTTGTAGGTGTCCCCGTGCAGCACGACCTTGCCGCCCAGCGCCTTTACGGCGTCGATCTTGATGGCAGGCGTGGTGACAGGCATCACGATGATGGTCTTGATGCCCAGCCGCGTGCCGGCCATGGCCACGCCCTGGGCATGATTGCCGGCCGAGGCCGCGATCACCCCCTTGCGCGCCGCCTCGGGGGAAAGCCCGGACATGCGGTTGTAGGCGCCGCGCAGCTTGAAGCTGTGCACGGGCTGCATGTCCTCGCGTTTCAACAGAACCGTGTTGTGCAAACGCTGGGAGAGGATGGGCGCCTTGTGGATCGGCGACTCGATGGCGACGGCATAGACTCGGGCAGTCAGAGTGGCTTTTACATACTTTTCCATCGTTGACCTTTGGGGAGAGCATCTCCGTATAATCCTCACTCTTACAGGCTCGCCGGGAACTCAGCATGGATCAGAATGAATTGAAAAAAGCCGTGGCCGCCGCCGCCGCGCAGCATGTGAAGGAAAGACTGCACGAGAAATTCGTGCTGGGTGTGGGCACAGGGTCCACGGCCAATGCCTTCATCGAATGCCTGGCCGCATTCAAGCATGACATTCACTGCACGGTGGCAAGCTCCGAGGGCACGAAGGCGCGGCTGCAGGCGCTGGGCATTCCGGTGATGGACTTGAACAGCGTGGACGAAGTCAGTGTCTATGTGGATGGCGCCGATGAAACCAATGCGCAGCTGCAGCTCATCAAAGGCGGCGGTGGCGCATTGACGCGCGAGAAGATCATCGCGGCTGTGGCCAGGGAGTTCGTCTGCATCGCGGATCAGAGCAAGTACGTGTCCGTGCTCGGCACTTTCCCGCTGCCGGTGGAAGTGATTCCGATGGCGCGCAGCCATGTGGCCAGAGCCATCGTCATGCTGGGCGGTGATCCGGTGTATCGCGAAGGCTTTGTGACAGACAATGGGAACCACATTCTCGATATCCATCACATGCACATCGTGAATCCTGTGGCGCTGGAGACCCAGCTCAATCAGATAACAGGCGTGGTGACCAACGGGCTATTTGCGGTACGCCCGGCGGATCTGTTGATCCTGGGCACAAGTGAGGGCATCAGATCCATCAAGGCCTGATAACTACGCTGTGGCAAAGCGGCACAAAAATAACTCGAGTATCCAGGCATCGCTGCCTGAATCGCGACAGTAAAAAAAACGCGGAGTATCTTGCGATACTCCGCGTTCGTTTTTTACAGAGGAGTCACGTTCTCTGCTTGCGGACCTTTTTGACCTTGAGTCACGTTCATTGTGACTTTCTGGCCTTCGTGAAGAGTTTTTCTTCCGGAACCGTTAATTGCGCTAAAGTGAACGAATACGTCCTTCCCACCTTCCTGCTCAATGAAACCGAAGCCCTTCTCGTCATTGAACCACTTAACAGTACCTTCTACTTGCTCTGACATATTTCTCTCTTGTTCTT
>JAURIJ010000016.1 GCA_030832825.1 Gammaproteobacteria bacterium | reverse complement strand
GTGGTGATGGGCTGATTGGCCTCGGCAGTGAACAGCGGACGGGGATTGGCACCTGACTTGTAATCGCTGTCCCATTGCGCCGGGTTGGGGTCGGTGACATCGAACTTCCACACATTGCCCAGCAGATCACCGGCATAGATCAGGTCGACCACCAGATCCCCGTTGTAATCCACCAGGGTGGGCGTGGCCAGACCGTTGGGAGTCGCCGCCGCGCCGACATTGGTGTTGAGTTTGCGGATCAGAGTGCCGGTTTCCAGATCGACCACATACAGCACGGCCCGCCCGGTGCCGCTCGCATTGCCGTCGGCTTCCGTGTTGTTGTAGCCATTGCCGAAGACCGCCGCCCAGCGCCCGTTGGCCATCTTCGCGATCTGCGGCTTGCCGTAGGTGTAGCCGAGGTCGACATCGTCGGTGTCGGCGAATTCCCACAGCACCAGATCGGCCGCATTGGCCTCGTCAAAGGCGTCGGGGTTGGTGACATCCAGCGCATACACCGACTGTCCGCCCCCGCCGAGCCCCCCCACCAGCACACTGCGCCAGAGACCGTCGGTGACACTGGACGGATCGTCCATCGTGGCGAGATAGGCGTCGACGATGTTCGGGCCGGAATCGACGTAGTAGCGGTGGGTATAGTCCTGCCGGGCCAGCAGATGCAGATTGCGGAACACGGCGTGGGGCACATAGGCGATGCGCTCCTCACCGCTGACTTCGTCGAAGCCATGCAGCATGCCGTCATTGGCGCCCACGTAGACCATCACATCGCGATCGGCGTTGGCGGTCTTGAAGGCGGCGTAGGACTTGGGCGCCACACTCTCCGGGTAGCGGAAGGAGGGTGCTCCGACATAGCGCGGGTCGGAGTTGACGATGTCGCCCAGCACACTGTTGCGCGTGCGGAATTCGTAACCGATGCCCTCGTTGCTGGTCTGGCCGCGCAGATAGTCGGTGATGGCCTGGCCGAAGTTCTGATTGGCGGTGATCTGTGCCGCGATGGCGGTGGCTGCCGGATGCGGTGCATTGGTCAGCAGCCGCGTGATCTGCGCCGTGGACAGATCGGTCAGCGCGTTGGGCGACTTGTAGTTCCCGGGCCAGCGGAAAGCCACCCCCCGCCCTTCCGGCGTGCCGCCCGGAATCACGTCGGCCAGCGGATTGAAGGAGATGATCTCACGACCGCTGTTGTAGTTCTGACTGTCCAGCACATCGGCCGCATTCCAGTCGGGCCCCGGGTCGACACTGCCATCCTTGTTGATGGCGAAGGCCAGCAGCTGACCGCTCCAGTCGGCGCTGTCGAAACGCGCCTGGTAGAGATAGCTGCCCGCATTCAGCGTGCCCGAGTTTGTAGCCACAGAGGCGGACGAGCCCACGCGGTCGGCGATGTTGGCCAGGGCATCCTGAATGGAGTCGACCACTTCCTGCGGCGACTGCGCGGCCACGAACACGCCCTTGCTGTTGTAGGCCGCGTGCCAGAGATCGTCGATCTTCTGCGGGTCCGCCGAGAAGGGATTGCCCCAGTTGCCATTCACGGCGAGCGGCGGGTTGGGCCAGCCGTCGCTTTCCGTGTCGACGAGCAGGCCGTTTGCACCAAAGGCCACGGTGAAGGTCACCATGTGCTGCTTGTTGTTGTCATCGAGCAGACTCGTCGGCTCTTGATTGGGCAAGGGACTGAAATAAAGACTGTAGTCGTGGCGTCCACCGCGCTCCGGCCTGCGGCACGTAGTCTTGCCGATATTCTGGAATTTGAAGCCGTATAACTTCTGTTTAAATGAATTTATTTGCACCTCGTATTCCACCAAATCGGAGCCACTGACTTGAACCAATGGCATCGCAAATTCGCTGACCAGTGTCATACCGTAGCGAATCCCAGTCGAGGAGTGTGTAAGCGAACAGAAGACGCGTTTTGTAACGAAAGTGCGAATGCTGCATGCTCCAGGGAGCCTGTCACTAAGCATACGAGGCCAGGTCAGAAACCTCATCTCCTGATTGCAGCGCATAAAGTTGGATTGTGGCGAACACCCACTCTGGCCGTGCAGATGAGCTTCGCTCTGCTGCAGCCCATTGTTACTGATGCGGTAGTTGTAGTTGTCGTCATAGGGAACCATATTTTCGGAGTGAGAACATCGCTTCGCACACGAGCAGGTGCGGGAGGAGCTCTTCCAGAGGCAAAAATTGTTGCGCGCCTCTTCGACGCTTGCCAAGTCGTTGACCTGGTACTTGTGGGGCCTCGTCAGCATCTCCCAGTCCATGGAATCGGAGTCGTCAACCATGAAGAAGACGTTAGGGTCCACGTTGACGCCGAGGAAAAGCGGCGCATTGGACAAGCTCAGCGGCGAGCCCTGCAAAAGGGGCGTCACTGCGATGCCCAGCAGGGACAACAGCCAGCACCCCATCGCTCTGCAGATTTCCCGAATGTCCATGTTCACCTCTGCACGCTAGTCGTAGGATTTGACGAAGGTGGATTGCAGCTGCACCACGGTGGTATCGCCGACGCCAGTGCCGCGCGCCGTCACCCGATGAAACACCCGCACGCGGGGTTCCTGTCCCGTGCCGATCGCGATCGACTGCCCGGTACTGATCTCCGACAGCTCTTCGATGAGGTAGCGCGGTTCCGCGGCAACGCCCTCGACACCCGCCACCGCGATGGCATTGTCTTCCCACCATTCGCTGTCGTCGCGGCTCGCGTCCTGCCACCAGTGCAGAGAGTCGGAATTGTCCGGGTCCGCCGCGTCGCGCTCCCACACTGTGGTGCTGCCATCGGTGCTCGTCTCGGGCCAGAACTGCTGGTCGAGAAGCCAGTGCTCAGCCGTCTGCAGCGAGGTTTCCGCCGCCTGGAAGGCGGCATTCTGATCCTGCAGATTGCCGGCCATGCGCTCCTCGAGCACTGCAGACTCCATGCTCGACACGCCCATCATGGTGAGCACCAGCAGGAACACCAGGCAGAAGATGAGGATGGCACCGCGCTGGCGGGCAGACAGGTGCCCAGGTTTGACCACGGCAGACGGCGGCAGGCGCGACATGCGGCTCAACTCCCCACCGCGCGATTGCGCAGTGTGATGGTGCTGGTGAATACACGGCGCAGGCGATTGTCCCCGGGCCGGGCCCCATTGCCCGCCTCGCCGTCATAGGTCACGCCATTGAAGACATAGGCCTGCGGCGCCGGCATCAGGCCATCCTCGATGGACTGCACCAGCACGCTGATGCGCACGCTGATGACCCGCGACCAGTCGCCGACCTGATCAGCCGTGACATAGGCATCGACCGTCTTCTTGTTGTCGTTGTCGGCATTGATGCCGTAGAGAATCTGCAGGCTCTCGATCCCCTCGACCAGCTCCTGCGGCGTGCCCGCGGCGGCCGTCTGGCTGAGCTCGCGCCGGAACAGTGCCGGCGGATTGGTGGGGACATTGCCGCGCTTGCCCACGTAGATCATCGTGCCCTGCAGCTTGACCAGCTCGCCACCGGCCTGGGTGCCCGGTGGCTGCGAGGTGATGTTGCCGGGTACACAACGGGACGAGAGCACGGAGTTGATGCTGGCACCGCCGCCGATCTCCTGCACATTGCAGGCCTGCACCCAGTCCGCCCGCTCGCAGTCGCTGAGCTGCAGGATGTCGCCATCCTCGATGTCGACGATGCCGGAATTCACCACAGTCATGGCGCCGCCGGGCGAGATGGAATTGATGGTGGCGCCGTTGCCCGAGGCATTCCAGACACGCACGATGTCCGAATCCGGCACCGCGCTGGTGGCATCCATGACATTGCCGCCCGAGGTGACCCAGCCACCGGCCGTGGTCACCACCACGGCCACATTCTCGGTGCTGGGAGCGATGTCACCAGGGCTGGTGTCTTCCGCCTCCCAGCCCTGCAGGCCGGCATCGGGTTGAAAGGTAGGTGGTGGGCCGTCGAGCATGTTGTTGATGTCGCTTTCCTCAATGCTGGCGAGGCAGCTCAGATAGCCGGCCATCCGCAGTTCGCGTGCCAGGAAGTTGATGGCATAGCGACCGTTCTCCTGCATCCGCGCGCGCGCTTCCTGATCCCGCTCCTTCTGGGAATTGCCCACATAGACCTGCATGACGCCGGCCGCGAGACTCAGCCCCATCACCATGGCGATCAACAGTTCGATCATGTTGAAGCCGCGTGCTCGCAGGCCCGCAGGTCGGCGCCCGGCGGGTGCAGAATGGGCAGTCGCAATCGGCATCGTCATGGCTGGAAACTCATGCTTAAATGGTTCTCGGCGGTGCCATCGCGGTCGGCATCCCACCAGATCTTGATGGCGAACAGGTCGCCGACACTATCGCAGGCAGGTGCGGCCGGGGTGCCATCCGCGGGAGTGGAATCATTGCACAGCGTTCCTTCACCCCCGGGCAGCGCAGCAGCCAGCGCCCGTTTCCATTCCGCCACATCGTTGGCGGCCATCTGCGCCGGGGTGCAGCCGGCAATGCTGTTGCACGAAGCCGTGATGGAACCGGCGGCGTTGTTGTAACTGCCATCCTCCACACCCTGCAGATTCGCGCGCACCCGCTCCACGATGTCATTGCTCAGGATGGCGGCCTGGGTGCGCTGATAGGCACTCTGAGTGTTGCGCAGGCTGACTGTCTGCAGCCCGGCCATGCCTAGCATGCCGATTGCGAGAATCAGCAGGGACACCAGGATTTCGATCAAGGTCATGCCTCCCTGTCGTGCACGCATCATGCGCAATCCAGGCCTTCAGGAATCCGACAGCCGCGCCCGGTCAACGCGATCTCGACAGATAGCGCTTTCGTCGAATTGCTATTTGCGCGACTTTGCCGGAAGGTACCGACGTCTGCATCGGCGCCTTCTCTGCTGGCTCGCATGCTTAGTACGTCGCAACGCTCGATCACTTGCCTGCAAACCCGCTTCAGATAGCTCACCAGCGCCTTGACAATGCCTTTAGTGGTAACGCGCGACGCTGTGTCCTTCGGTAAGCGCGGTCCCACCGCTAACAAAATGCCGATCGTGCCGACAAAAACCATCATCTCGCGCACGTTAAGGCTTTTGATTTGATTCATGTTCATCATGATTGAGGAATACCCTGACGATGTTTCGAAAGACCACTGAATTCTGCAAACCAACGCGGTAGCGGCGAGGACATGAAGACAGAATGAGCGCACGCATCTCGAATGTGTGCTGAATCAATTGTAGGACTCAAATTATAGTTCTGCAGATAGGTTGCGAGCGCTTTGCTACACTGTGGCGCCTTTCACGCTGACGCAGGCTCGCGCGGACTTTCCTCGTTCATGGACTATGACATCACCTTGCTGGCAGTGCTGGCCCTCGTCGGGGTGCTTGCCGGCGCCATCAATACCATCGCGGGCGGCGGTTCCAATCTCACCCTGCCCTTGCTCATGCTGCTGGGACTGCCCGCCGATGTGGCGAACGGCACCAATCGTGTGGCCGTCGCCCTGCAATGTGTCGTGGGCATCCGCGGCTTCCGCAATCACGATCGTCTCGACGAGGCGGCCATTTTGCCGATCCTGGTGCCGACAGTCCTGGGCGGCGTGGCGGGCTCATTCGCGGCAGCCGTGATTCCCGTTGCGGCGCTCAAGCCCATCCTGCTCATCACCATTCTCAGCATGTCGGTGGTGATTCTGTTGAAGCCGTCGTTCATCGCGCCCCCACCGGGCACTCCCGTGGTGGATGTGCGCGACAATCGCGGTGCGTGGTGGATGCTGCTGTTCGCCGGCATCTACAGTGGCTTCGTGCAGGCGGGGGTCGGGTTCATCCTGCTGGCGGCGCTGGCCGGCGGACTGCGTTACGATCTGGTGCGGGCCAATGCCTTGAAGATGGTCTGCTCGCTGGGTTCCACCCTGATCGCGCTGGGCGTGTTCATCTACTTCGACATGATCCGCTGGGTGCCGGGTCTGATTCTTGCGGTGGGCGCCATGCTCGGCGCCTGGATGAGCGTGAAGTTCGCCGTGCGGGCCCAGCAGAACACGATCAAGTGGTTCCTCTTCGTGATGACGCTGTGCAGTTGCCTGGCGGCGCTGTTGTTCTGAAGGCCACCTGGCGCCTCAGCCACGCGCAGGCTCCGACGCAGTGAGCTGGAAGTTGCCGAAGACCAGCTGGATGCGCGCCCCGCCCCGACTGCCCGTGCCCACGTCGATCTGTCCGCCGTAACTGCCCACGATGTCCGTCACGACCGCGAGACCAATGCCCTGCCCCTGGGCCAGTGTGTCCAGGCGCGCGCCGCGCTGCAGCACGAACTCCTGTTGCCCGGCCGGGATGCCCGGGCCGTCGTCTTCCACCACGAGACAGAGCTGGCGCACGGGGGACTGACTGACCCGCGCGCTGATCGACAGACACTGCCGGCCGTACTTGAAGGCGTTGTCGAGCAGATTGCCGAGCATTTCCATGAGATCGCGCTCGTCGCCGAGAAACGCGATGCTCGGGTCGATGTCGCAGACGATCTCGCGCGGCTGTTGCGCATAGACTTTCTCCAGCGCACGCAGAATGCGCCCTGCGGTCTCCTGTACATTGACGCGGCGGGAGAGCGCGGTGCTGCCGGTGGATTTCACGGCGCGCTGCAGCTGGTAGCCGACGATCTGGTTCATCCGTTCCAGTTGTTCCTCGACGGTGCGCTGCTGCTCCGCAGTGACCGTGGCATGCGTGGTGTCGCGCGAGTGGCCGAGGGCATGCATCACACCCGCGATCACCGCCAGCGGTGTCTTCAGGCTGTGGGCCAGATCGCCGAGCGTCTCGCGATAACGCGCCTGCTGCTTGCGCTCCGTCTTGATCAGCAGGTTCAGGTTCTCGGTCACGGGACGCAGTTCGCGCGGGTAGGCGCCGTCCAGCTGCTCGCTGGCGCCGGCTTCGATCTGCTTGAGATCCTGCGCCAGACGGCGCAGCGGGGACAGCCCCCAGCGCAGCAGCAGCACCTGCAGCACCAGCAGCAGCACGGCCACCCCGCCCAGCCAGGACCACAGACTCGCGCGGAAATTGTTGACCTCGGCCAGGTAGGTGCCGCTGGATTCGAGCACGACGAAATCGTACTGATCCTGCCCGTTTTCCCAGACCACGCCGTAGGCCGCGATGAAATACTCCTGACCGTCGTCGGCCACTTCACGGGAGAAATAGGCCTCCCCCCGTCCGAGACCGGACCAGTGGGCGAACAGCCCGTCAAAATCACGCTCCAGGGCGGAGGGGCTGCGCAGCAGTTCCTGCTGCTGCGGACTGCTGACCAGAGCGTACAGGCCGGAATTGAGCTGGGTGAAACGCGGCTCGCGCAGATCCTCGAGGAAATAGAACTCGCCCTCGTCCTCCTCCACCGCCGCCAGCAGCACATAGAGCTGCACCTGCAGCTGCTCGGCGACGCCGGCCTCCACGCTGCTGCGAAACGCGCGGTCCAGCACCACACCGGTGAGGCCGAGAAACACGGCCAGAAGGACACTAACGGCCGTCAGCAGGCGGGTCTGCAGGGAATAGTCGGACGGGAGCGTTTTGGCCGTCATCGCCGCTCAGGCGTCCGTGCGGAAACGATAGCCCTGCCCACGAATGGTCTCGATGGGATGCAGGGTGTCATCGGGGTCGAGTTTCTGCCGCAGGCGCCGCACGAAGACTTCCAGCACATTGCTGTCGCGATCGTAGTCCTGGGCATAGAGGTGTTCGGTCAGTTCGGTCTTGGAGATCACCTTGCCGGGATGCAGCATCAGGTACTCCAGCATCTTGTACTCGTAAGCGGTGAGATCGACGCCGTGGCCGGCCAGCGTCACACGCTTGGCCGTGATGTCCAGCGCAATGGGTCCGCACTCGATCAGCGGCTTGGCGAAGCCGGCGGCGCGACGCAGCAGCGCGTTCAGGCGAGCGAGAATCTCTTCCAGCTGGAAGGGCTTGACCACGTAGTCATCGGCGCCGGCATCCAGGCCTTCGACCTTGTCCTGCCAGTCGCCGCGCGCGGTCAGGATCAGAATGGGAAACGTGCGGCCCTGTGCGCGGATCTGGCGGATCAGGGAGATGCCGTCGAGCAGGGGCAGCCCCAGATCGATGATGGCGGCGTCGTAGGCATACTCGGTGGCGAAGTAGAGTCCGGCGCGGCCATCGGCGGCGTCATCCACGACATAGCCGTGTCGCGTCAGCCCCTTGGCAAGCTGCTGGCGCAACAGGCTCTGATCCTCGACCACCAGCAGACGCATGCTTACTGCTCCCGCCGGATGTCGCCGGTGACGGCATCGACATACACGGTGAAGATGTTGCCGTCGTTGTCCATGCGCACGCGGTACTGCAGGGTGCCATCCTGCTGCACTTCACTGATGCTGACGACGTTGCCGGGGAAACGGGCACGCACGAGTTCGAGCGCCTCCCGCTGGGAGATGCGCGCAGCCTGCGCGGCATCGGCGCCAGTGGACTGCTGCGCCAGAAGCAGCTGCTGCCCCTGCACCGCCGTGACCGGCAGGCTCAGCAGCCCCACACACAGGAGCGTGGCGAGTCTGCGCCCAAGGCGGCGCTGCTGGAAATCCGATGAAGGCACGGCGTTTCTCCCTGATCTAGGCGAAGTGCAACCCGTGCAGCAAGGGCACCGGCGCGGTTTACTGGAACACGGGCTGCACGTCGACGCGCACCCGGACGAATTCGCCCGGATCGTCGTCCATGCGCACCGAGTAGTCCTTGTCGTGGTAGCGGTAACGGACCTGGTAGCCCAGCAGGCGCTCTTCGTCGTGGTGATCGTAGACCGTTTCGCACTGACGTACGGTTTCCACGTCGGTGACTCGCCCGCGACTGTTGGCGGCGACTATATCACGTCCAATGGAGTGCCCCAACACGGCGCCAACCACCGCGCCGACGCGCTTGTTGGACTTGTCGTGCCCCACGGCATTGCCCAACGCACCCCCGATGATGGTGCCCAGAATCGCGGGCGTACTGCTCTGCGAATGGGCCCTGCGATGCGACACCACCTCTTCGGTCCAGCACTCCTCGCGGGGAACACTCACCTCGACAGTGCGGTAGATCGGCGTGCTCTCGATGACTTCGGCGTAATCGAAACGTGACTCGGCCAGCAGCGGCGTGGCAAGTGTGGCAGCCGCCGTGCCTGCCAGTGCGGCGCGCAGCAGACGGGCCAGGGGACGTGAATGCGGACGTGTGTTCATGCTGTTCTCCTCTTCGACGATGGCCGCGGCGGCGCTTGGACCGGCGGCGGTGCGGAGTCTCGCATCAGGCTGGTTTTCCGGACTCCTGGCTGGAGTGTGGCAGGGGCAATCTGAATTGTGGCTTAACCACCCGGCCGACTGTGGGCGCTCCGGCAGGTGATTGGCCCAAGGGTTTGATTTGTCAACAAAGCTGGTTAGAATTGCTCGGCGTTTCAGATCACTCCCGAAGGCCCCGCCAAAGAGCATGTGACTGTTGCGAGGCCATAATAATTATAAGCAGTGAAGAGAGTCTCCATGTTCAATTACAACAAGTCATTCAGCATCGCCTTTGTTACCACCGTTCTGGTCGCCATTCCCGTCCTTTTTGTAGAAATCCAGTACACCCAGCCCCTCGTGCTCTGCGGCACACTCCTGATCAGTCTCACCGCCGCGGCCGCCGCCACGCATCATCGCAAGCCAGCCGCCAGGCGTCGGGTTGTGGTGGAAGAGCAGCGCGTGCCGTACAACAAGTCACGTCGCGAAAGTGGCAGTGTGAAGTGGTTCAACGCCAGCAAAGGCTTTGGCTTCATCACGCGCGACAGTGGAGAGGACATCTTCGTGCACTTTCGCTCGATTCGCGGCGAAGGCCATCGCGTGCTGCATGACGGCCAGCGGGTGGAGTTCGCCATCAGCGAGGGCGACAAGGGCCTGCAGGCCGAGGACGTCGCCACAGCCAAGTAAATTGCGCCTTCAGTAGTGCGGCGGTCGCTCGTCGACCGGCGTACTGCCCTGCGCCTTTTCCGGCAGGTTGTCGAGGATGTGCAGCAGGCGCTCGCGGTGCAACACCAACTCGCGCTCCAGCGTGTCGATCTGGGTTTGCTGCCGCGCCACCACGGCATTGAGCTCGGCCAGCAAGTCCTCCTGGAAGGCAAACTGTGACTGCAGCTCGTAGAGCTGCTCCTGCAAGTGTTCGATCGTCATGGGCATTCCGTGGTCTGATGAAGGCTTGGCGGGCGGCAATTACAGCACTCTGGGTGGCCTTCCGGCCAGAGCCAGGCGCTAGCGGATTTCCTGAATTTGACGCCAGCGTGCAATAATTGAGCAAGATTGGCTGTCAAAGCGTTCAACAGACATCTGTCACCAGACTCCTTGCAGGACTTGTTTATGCAGAAAGCCCCCCTCAACTGGACCAACACGCTGCTCTTCACGCTCACGCCCCTGGCGGCACTGACACTGGTGCCGTGGTACGGCCTCACCCATGGCTATGACACTTACGAAGTGGTGGTCTTCATCCTGCTGATGGGCTACTGCGGCGTGTCCATCACGGCCGGTTACCACCGCCTCTGGTCCCACAAATCCTACAAGGCCCATCCGTTCGTGCGCTTCGTGTTCGCGCTGGGCGGCGCCTGCGCCCTGCAGAACGACGTGCTGCACTGGGCTTCCGATCACCGCCGTCACCATGCCCATGTCGACAACAATGACAAGGACCCTTACTCCGCCGGGCTTGGCTTCTGGTATTCGCACATGGGCTGGATCCTGCGCCATTACGAGAGCGGCAAGGAAGACTTTTCCAATGCGAAGGACCTGCAGAAAGACCCTATCGTGATGTGGCAGCACCGCCACTACCTCAGCCTGGTGCTGCTGATGAACATCGCCCTGCCGGCCTTCCTGGGCTGGCTCAACGGCGACATCCTGGGCTGTCTGCTGCTGGGCGGTCTGCTGCGCCTGGTGCTGAGCCAGCACGTGACCTGGCTGATCAATTCCGTGGCCCACATCTGGGGCCGGCAGACCTACAGCGACGCCAGCTCGGCGCGGGACAACCCGCTGCTGGCGCTGTTCACCTACGGCGAGGGCTACCACAACTTCCACCACACCTTTCAGTGGGATTACCGCAACGGCGTGCGCTGGTGGCACTTCGACCCGACCAAGTGGTTCATCAACGTGTGTGCGCGAGTCGGTCTGGCCAGCGACCTGAAGCGCTGCTCGCCCATCGTGATCGAGAGCGCCCGCCTGGACATGCAATACCAGCGCGCCGCGCAGTCCTTCAACGCACTGGAGGGCATGATTCACAACGCCGAAGTTTGGCGAGCACGCCTGGAGACCGAATACGAACAGTGCAAGGCGGCGCTGCAGGAATGGGCACGCCACCAACAGCGCTGGTACGAAGCCAAGTCGACGCAGCTGCATGAGAAGTGGTCGCACTTCGAGCAGCTGAAGCTGCGCGACAGTTATCGTGAAGCCCGGTATCGCCTGAAACTGCAGAAGCAGCGCTGGGAGGCCCTCATGCAGAGCATGCCCGCGCTGGCCGGTGCCCCGGCCTGATGAGCCCCCACAGACACCGCGTCACCGAGAGGTTTTCCGCATGATTCTGCGCCGCATGGTACAGACCCTGGTTCTGGCTGCCGGCCTGCTCAGCGTCGGCAGCGCTGCGATGGCCGTGGAAGAGGGGCAGCAGGCGCCCGATTTCACGCTGCCCGACATCGCCGAGGGCAAGCCGCCCATCGCGCTATCCGATCTGCGCGGCAAGACGGTCTACGTGGATTTCTGGGCGTCCTGGTGCGCCCCCTGCCTGCGCTCCATGCCGCTGATCAATGAACTGTATGCCAAGTATCGTGAGCAGGGCTTCGAGGTCATCGCCATCAACGTGGACGACCCGATCGAGGACGGGCGCGACTTCCTGCTGGATACGCCGCTGGATTATCTTATCGCGGCCGACACCAAGGGCGAGATGCTGGGCGCCTATGCCGTGCGCGGCATGCCCACCTCGTTCCTGATCGACCGCGAAGGTGTCGTGCGCCTGGTGCACACGGGTTTTCGCGACAATGACATCGTGCTGATCGAGGACGCCGTGCGCAGCCTGCTGGACGCGCCCACGCCCTGAGCCTCAGAACAGCTGCAGAGGCGGCTCGTCCAGCGCCGCCATCTGCTCGCGCAGCTCCAGGATATGCTCCGCCCAGTAACGCTCGGTGTTGAACCACGGGAAGCTGCGCGGAAAGGCCGGGTCCTCCCAGCGCCGCGCCAGCCAGGCACTGTAATGCATGATGCGCAGCGTCCTCAGGGACTCGATCAGGTCCAGCTCCCGCGCATCGAAATCGTGAAATTCGTTGTAACCCTCGACAATCTCCAGCAGCTGTCCCTGGCGCTGATCGCGCTCGCCTGACATCAACATCCACAGATCCTGAATGGCCGGACCGGTCATGGTGTCGTCGAAATCGACGAAATGCGGCGCATCATCGCGCCACAGCACATTGCCCGGGTGACAGTCCCCATGGATGCGCAGGCGCGCGACGCCACGGGTGCGGGCAAACACGGTTTCCACGCGGGCGATCAGGTCGCGGCTCAGCGTGTCGTAGGCGCGCACGAGGGACTCGGGGATAAAGCCCTGCTGCAGCAGGTACTCCCGGCTATCGATGGCAAAACGCGGGACGGTCAAGGCCGGCCGATGCGTGAAGGCCCGCGTGACGCCCGCGGCATGCACGCGGCCGAGAAAGCGGCCCAGCACCAGCAGATTGTCGGGGTTGTCGAGGTCGGGCGCGCGGCCCGCGCGGCGCTCGAACACCGCGAAGGAGAAGCCCTGGTACTCGTGCAGAGACTGCCCGTCGGCCAGCAGCATGGGCGGCACCACGGGGATCTCGAGCGCGGCCAGTTCCAGCGCGAAGGCGTGTTCCTCGAGGATCTGCTCCCGCGTCCAGCGCTGCGGGCGATAGAACTTGGCGATGAGCGGCGGCCCGTCTTCCACGCCCACCTGATAGACACGGTTCTCGTAGCTGTTGAGCGCCAGGATGCGGGCATCGGTGGCGATGCCGACACTCTCCATGGCTTCCAGCACGGTTTCCGGGCTCAGGGCCTGGTAGGGATGGACATCGGTAGAGGGCAGTTCAGTGGGTGACGGGTCTTCGCGGGAGGGCATCTTGGCAGGCAGGTCCTGATCGAGTTTGGCCCGAGTATACTGTAAAATCCGCGCGCCCGGCGGCGGGCACCCGGCCTGACGCCATCCCTTGAATGTCTTTGAACCCAGTGAGGAACCCGTCTTGAACCAGCAGCAACTGCAAGTCAGAGCGCAGGAACTACGTCAGCAGTATGAATCGGTGTGTGCGCAAAAACTGAATCTGGATCTGACGCGGGGCAAACCCTGCTCCGAACAGCTGGCATTGAGCGACGCGCTGGATGGCATTCTGGGCAATGACTATCGCTGCGAGGACGGCACCGACAGCCGCAACTACGGCGGCATCATGGGCATCCCCGAAGCACGCCGCTTCGCGGCGGAATATCTTGCCACCACGCCGGAGCGCACGATGGTCGGCGGCAACAGCAGCCTGCAGTTCATGTACCAGATCGTCACCAGCGCCCTCTATCATGGCGTGCGCGGCGCCGCCTCAGCCTGGAGCCGCGAGGCTGCGGCTGCCGGTGGCAAGGTGCGTTTCCTCTGCCCCTCGCCCGGCTACGACCGTCATTTCGCCATCTGCGAGGCGCTCGACATCGAGATGATCCCCGTGGCCATGAACAGCGAGGGTCCGGACATGGACCGGATTGAAGCCCTGGTGAAGGCCGATCCGCTGATCAAGGGCATCTGGTGTGTGCCCAAGTACGCCAACCCGGACGGTGTCGTGTATTCCACTGCCGTGGTAGCCCGCATGGCGGCTCTCGGCAAGATCGCCGGCGCCAATTTCCGCATCCTGTGGGACAACGCCTATGCCGAGCATCATCTTGTGGACAACCCGCCGGAACTGGCCAACATCCTCACGCTGAGTGAAGCGGCGGGCACCCTGGACAACGTCTACGTGATCGGCTCCACCTCCAAGATCACCCACGCCGGAGCAGGCATCTCCTTCATTGCCAGTTCCGAGGCCAATCTGAAGAGCCTGTCTGATCAGCTGATCATCTCCACCATCGGACCGGACAAGGTCAATCAGCTGCGCCACACGCGCTTTCTGAAGGACATGCCCGCGCTGCGCGGCCTGATGCAGCAGCATCGCGGGATTCTGCAGCCGAAGTTCGAAGCGCTGTTGCGGGAGCTGGAGGCCGGCCTGAGCGGCAAGCAGATCTATGGCGCGGCGCTGGGGGAATGGACGGTGCCGCAGGGCGGTTATTTCGTGCTGTTCAACACACAACCCGGTCTGGCCGACACAGTGGTCAAGCTGACGGCAGCCGCTGGCGTGAAGCTGACACCGGCAGGCTCCACCTGGCCGTACCGCAAGGACCCGGCGAACAACAACATCCGCCTGGCGCCCTCGTTCCCGAGTCTGCCGGAGATCAGTGCCGCGATGAAGGTGTTCGTGCTCTGCGTGGAACTGGCCAGCATCGAACGCGCACTGGCTCAGTGATGGGAAGCGGCGGCGGCTTCAAGACTGCCGCCGCCTCGTTCATTCGGATTTCTGGGTGTCCGTGTTGCGGGCGGACATGAACGGCACGGGGAACAGCGTGATGTTGTCCCCGCTGGAGATCTTGCTGACACCGCCCTTCTCCACTTCGTCGATCCGCACAATGGCCTGAATCGGGATGAAGCTGCGCTTCACGCCCAGGAATTCGGCCTTGAGCTTTTCCTCGCTCGGGTCCACCACGACCTGACTGCGCTCATCGAAGATGTAGTCTTCTACTTCGATGAAGCCATACAACTCGCTCTGATAGACCTGCTTGGCAAAGACTTCGTAGACCTTGCCCTTGTTCAGGAAGGTGATTCGGTAGATTTCGGAGGGAATGGCCATGCATGCGCTCTCGTGAAAAGTGACGCTTCGCAATATCAGGCTGGCGCGGCGAAATTCAAGTCGGGGCGGCCAGCCATTGCGCAACTGGCCGGCAGTCTACAGGAATTGTCCGCCGCTCACCCGCACTTCTTGCGGGCGTTGTGGCGGTTTGTGAGCCGAGTCGAAGCTGCTACAATCCGCGCTCACTTCAGCCCGGGAGCCTGCGCCCCGGCGGGAACCCCCATCGACATGAGCAATACCGAATCCTCTGCAGCGCCTGTGAGCGCTCCCAGCACCGGCAAGCCACGCAAGGTCTTCATCAAGACACACGGCTGCCAGATGAATGAATATGACTCCTCGCGCATGCTCGACCTGCTGCGCGAAACCCACGGCGCCGAACTGGTCGAGACACCGGAGGAGGCCGACCTGCTGCTTCTGAACACCTGCTCCATCCGCGAGAAGGCTCAGGAAAAAGTCTTCCATCAGCTGGGTCGCTGGAAGGCGCTGAAGAAGAGCAATCCGGCCCTGCAGATCGCCGTGGGCGGCTGCGTGGCCAGCCAGGAAGGCGCGGCCATTGGCAAGCGCGCGCCCTATGTCGACGTGGTCTTCGGCCCGCAGACGCTGCACAAGCTGCCGCAGATGCTGAACGACGCCAGCGGTCGCGGCACCGTGGTGGACATCAGTTTCCCCGAGATCGAGAAGTTCGACCGCCTGCCCGAGCCCCGCGTGGACGGCTGCGAAGCCTACCTGACCGTCATGGAAGGCTGCAGCAAGTACTGCTCTTTCTGTGTGGTGCCCTACACCCGCGGCGAGGAAGTCAGCCGCCCGCTGGACGACGTGCTCGCAGAAGCCGTGCACCTGGCCGGCCAGGGCGTGCGCGAGATCAATCTGCTGGGTCAGAACGTCAACGCCTATCGCGGTCTGAACCACGAGGGCGGCATCACGGATTTCGCCACGCTGCTGCAGTACATCGCCGCCATCGAGGGCATTGGCCGCATCCGCTTCACCACCTCGCATCCGATGGAGTTCTCCAGCAATCTCGTCGAGGTGTACCGACACATTCCTGCGCTGGTGGATCACCTGCATCTGCCCGTGCAGAGCGGCTCCGACCGCATCCTGGCGGCCATGAAGCGCGGTCATACGGTGCTGGAGTACAAGTCCATCATCCGCCGGCTCAAGGCCATACGGCCGAACATCAGCCTGTCCTCGGACTTCATCGTCGGCTTCCCCGGCGAAACTCACAAGGACTTCGAGGACACCATGAACCTGATCATCGAGGTGGGCTATGACACCTCGTTCAGCTTCATCTACAGCCCGCGCCCCGGCACCCCCGCGGCCGACCTGCCCGACACCACCTCCGAGCAGGAAAAGAAACACCGCCTCGCGATCCTGCAGGCGCAGATCATTCAGCAGGCCAGTGCCATCAGCGAACGCATGGTGGGCAGCCGGCAGCGCATCCTGGTGACGGGCGTCTCGCGCAAGGACCCGGGCGAGATGCAGGGCCGCACCGAGAACAATCGCGTGGTGAATTTCCGCTGCGACGACGCGCGCCTGATCGGCCAGTTCGTCGACGTCACGATCACGCGCGCCTACGCCAACTCCCTGGCCGGCACGCTCTGAGAAGTCGGGGCAGGCGTTCTTGCCGCAGGGGCTTAAATGCAGGCACAGATTGGTATACTACCGGCTCATCGCACCGCCCCGGAGGCTTGCAAGCTGTCTTGATGGCAACTCAGAAATACACCCAGCGACTCATACTCGAGCCTGACAATTCCCAGCGCCTGGCCAATCTGTGCGGGCATCTGAACGAGCACTTGCAGCAGATCGAAAAATCCCTGGCGCTGAAGATTCAGAATCGCGGCAACGACTTCAAGCTGTCGGGGTCCCAGCAGGCCGTGGAGAGTGCCAGCGGCGTCCTGGTTTCCCTGTACAAGGCCACCAGCACCGACACCGTCAATCCGGACATGGTGCATCTGGCCCTGCGCAGCGTGGAGAGCAGCGACAAGTCTCGTTCCGACCTCGACAAGCCATTGATTCTCAAGACCCCGCTGGCGTCCATCAAGCCGCGCGGCCCGCATCAGCAGGACTACGTCGACTCCATCCAGCGCCACGACATCAACTTCGGCATCGGGCCGGCCGGCACGGGCAAGACCTATCTGGCCGTGGCCTGCGCCGTCGAGGCCCTCATGCAGGATCGCGTGCAGCGCCTGCTGCTGGTGCGCCCGGCGGTGGAAGCCGGCGAGAAACTCGGCTTCCTGCCCGGCGACCTGGCCCAGAAGATCGACCCGTATCTGCGCCCGCTCTATGACGCTCTCTACGAGATGCTCGGCTTCGAGCGCGTCGGCCGTCTGATCGAGAAGAACGTCATCGAGATCGCCCCCCTCGCCTACATGCGCGGCCGCACCCTCAACAACTCCTTCATCATTCTGGACGAGAGCCAGAACACCACCACCTCCCAGATGAAGATGTTCCTCACCCGCCTCGGCTTTGGCTCGACCGCCGTGATCACAGGCGACGTGACCCAGATTGACCTGCCCAAGGGCACCCGCTCCGGCCTGGTGCAGGTCACGCAGGTGCTCAAGGATGTCGAAGGCATCGGCTTCACCTGGTTCGATTCCCGCGATGTGGTGCGGCACACCCTGGTGCAGCGCATCGTGGAGGCCTATGACCGCTATGACCAGAAGACGATCAGCCCCCTGAACAGCCACGACAACGCCCTGGACCACGGAGCCGAGCGTGATGCTTGACTTCGACAACGCCTGCCAGCACGCCGCCGTGCCTGCCGAGGCAGACTTCGCCCGCTGGGCGGCCCTCGCCGCCGCCACCGCACCTTGGGCAGGAGCCCCGAAGCCCGTCACGCTGGGCATTCGCATCGTGGATGAACAGGAATCGGCGCAACTCAACCGCGACTATCGCGGCAAGGACTACCCCACCAATGTGCTGTCCTTCGGCCACGAGCTGCCGGATTTCATGCTGGACGCGCTGGACGAGCGCCCCCTGGGCGATCTGGCCATCTGCGCGCCAGTGGTGCTGCGCGAGGCCGCTGAACAGGGCAAGCCGGCCGCGGATCACTGGGCGCACATGGTCATCCATGGCGTGCTGCATCTGCTGGGACACGATCACGAAGACGACGCCGAGGCCGAGACCATGGAAGCCCTCGAGCGCACATTGTTGAAGGAACTCGGGATCGCCGATCCCTATCAGGAGAAACCGCTGGACCATGAGTGACGAGCATACGGGACAGGAGTCGCGACCGCGTTCCTGGCTGGACAGAATCGCGCAGATCTTCTCTGACGAACCCACCGATACCGGCAGTCTGCTGGAAATCCTGCGCAACGCCGCCCAGGACAATGTGCTGGACGCCGACGCACTCTCCATCATCGAAGGTGCCCTGCAGGTCTCCAACATGCAGGTGCGCGAGATCATGATTCCGCGACCGCAGATGGTCACCGTGTCTGCCCGCAACACTCTCGAAGAAGTGCTGGACATCGTGGTCACGGTGTCGCATTCGCGCTTTCCTGTCCTGGCCGAGAACTCCGATTCCGTCATCGGCATCCTGCTCGCCAAGGACCTGCTGCCCTTCGCGCTCAAGCGCGACACCAGCGACTTCGACGTGAAGCGCATCCTGCGCCCGGCCACCTTCGTGCCCGAGAGCAAGCGCCTGAACGTGCTGCTGCGGGAGTTCCGCGAGACGCGCCATCACATGGCCATCGTGATCGACGAATACGGGTCCGCCTGTGGCGTGGTCACCATCGAGGATGTGCTGGAGCAGATCGTCGGCGAGATCGATGACGAATACGATGTCGACGACGACTCCTTCATCAAGCGGATCGACGCGCAGAATTTCGTGGTCAAGGCGCTGACGCCCATCGCCGAATTCAACGAGGCCTTCGAGCACGACTTCAGTGATGCCGATGTGGACACCCTGGGCGGTCTGGTGCTGCGCCACTTCGGGCATATTCCCGAGCGTGACGAGACCGTGGTGATCGGCCCCTTCCGCTTCACCATCCTGAGTGGCGACAGTCGCCAGATCAGACTGCTCAAGGTCACCAGAATGCCCGCGGATGCCACGGAGCGCAGTCGATGAACACACACACCCTTCGCCGCATCGCCCTGCTGGCCCTGCTCAGCCTCAGCCTGAGCGCGTGCGGCTTTGCTCTGCGGGGCAGCGTTCCAGCCACGGGTGGCAGCCCCGTGCTGCTGGTGGCGGCCGAACCCGCCGGCGCCATGGCCAGCGCCGTGCACGATGCCCTGCAGTCGGCCGGCATGATCGCCGCCACCACGGCCAGCGCTTGGCAACTGCAGCTCGGTCCGGAAACCCTGGTCAGCCGACCTGGCAGCGTCAACAGCCGAGCGCGGGCAGCGCAGCACGACCTCGAGCTGAGCGTCGAGATCGCGCTGACCCGAGGCGAGACCACCCTCTTAGGGCCAGTGCGCGTGGCTTCCCAGCGCAGCTACTACGAGGATCTTTCCACCATCGCCGGCAGCAGCGAGGAAGTGGCGCTGCTGCAGCAGGAAATGCGTCAGGAACTGGCGCAACAGGTGCTGCGCCGTCTGCGCGCGGCGCTGACGGATCAGGGTGCCTGATGCGCCCGGCGAGCAGGCCCCATGCGCATTAATGTCGATCAACTGAACTCCCATCTGCAGCGTTCCCTGCAGGGCTTCTACTGGATAGCCGGCGACGAGACACTGCTGGTGCAGGAAGCGCTTGCCGCCCTGCGGGCCCGCGGTCGCGCGCAGGGCTTCACCGAATGGGAGCTGTTCTTCGTCGACCGCAGCTTCAGCTGGCAGACCATGCTGCAGTCGGGCAACAGCCTGTCGCTGTTCGCGGATCGCAAGATCATCGAGCTGCGCGTGAGCGGCAAGCTGGACGAGGCCGGTCGCGATGCCCTCGGTCAGTATCTGGCCTCGCCCAATCCCGACAATCTGCTGATCCTGGTCACGCCGAAACAGGAGAGCGCCACGCTCTCGACCAAGTGGTTCAAAGCCCTGGAGTCTGCCGGCGTGTTCGTGCAGGTCTGGCCGGTGGATCTGCGCGGCCTGCCGCGCTGGATCGCCGCCCGCATGGCGCGTCTTGGCCTGAGTGCCGACGCTGACGCCATCAGCCTGCTCTGCGAGCGGGTGGAGGGCAATCTGTTGGCGGCGGATCAGGAGATCGAGAAGCTCGGCGTGCTGACCGGCGCGACTCCTGCACGCAAGGTGCATGTGGATCGACGGCAGATCATGGCCCTGGTGGCCGACAGTTCCCGCTACAATGTTTTCAGTCTGCTGGACGCCGCCCTGCTGGGGGATGCCCGCCGCTGCCTCAAGGTGCTGGCCGGGCTGCAGGCCGAAGGCAGCGAAGTGCTCGCCCTGCTGGCCATGCTCGCCCGCGAACTGCGCACACTGATCGCCGTTGGGCGCCGCATCGCTTCCGGCAGTGCCGGCGCCGCCGCCATGAGCGCGGAAGGCGTCCGCAAGACCCACGAGGCGCCCATTGCCGCGGCCCTGGAACGCTTGTCACTGCCCGCTCTGGAAGCCCTGCTGCAGCAGGCCAGACAGGTGGATCTCGCCGTCAAGGGCATGAGCCCCGCCAACGCCTGGACGGAACTGACCGATATCCTGCTTGCCCTGAGCGGCACCCCGCTCATGACCACTGCTCAAGACCAGCGCTGACCTCTCAGCTAGGAGCCCTGCCCCATGTCCACTCTGTTGCAAGCCCTCGTCCTGCTGCTCGTCATCTGGGTGCTGGCCTACCGGCGCGCCCGCATGGGCACCATTCTCACCGGCGTTGCCGTGACGCTGCTGGCCCTGACCTGGTTCGGCGGCTTCGCCTGGCTGCTATGGCTGGCGCTGCTGCCGGTGGTCTACTTCTACCTGGAGGACGACATGCGGCGGGAGCGGCTGACCCGCCCCGTGTTCGAGTTCTTCAAGCGCGTGCTGCCGCCCATGAGCGCCACCGAGCAGGAAGCGCTGGAGGCCGGTGACACCTGGTGGGAGGCGGATCTGTTCAAGGGCGCGCCGGACTGGAAGAAGTGGCTTGCCATGCCCATGCCTCAGTTGAGTGCGGCCGAGGAAGCCTTCCTGCAGAACCAGACCGAGACCTTCTGCCGGATGATCGACGACTGGGACATCGTGCACCTGGACAAGGACCTGCCAGCAGCCGCGTGGCAGTACCTGAAGGACGAGAAGTTCTTCGGCATGATCATTCCCGAGGAATACGGCGGCTTGGGCTTCTCGGCGCTGGCGCATTCCACCATTGTCACCAAGATCGCCACCCGCAGCCCGAGCGCCGCCGTCACGGCCATGGTGCCCAACTCCCTCGGCCCGGCCGAGCTGTTGATGAAATACGGCACCGAGGAACAGCGGCAACACTACCTGCCGCGTCTGGCCAGCGGACAGGACATCCCCTGCTTCGCCCTCACCGGCCCGGAAGCTGGCAGCGATGCCGGCGCCATGACCGATACTGGCATCGTCTGCCGCGGCATGTTCGAGGGGCGCGAGTGCCTCGGCCTGTCGCTGACCTGGAACAAGCGCTACATCACGCTGGCTCCCGTTGCCACCGTCCTTGGCCTGGCCTTCAAGATGCACGATCCGGAGCATCTGCTCAGTGAGGTCGAGGACCGTGGCATCACTGTGGCCCTGATTCCCACCAGCCACCCGGGGGTGCAGATCGGGCATCGGCACTTCCCCATGGGCATGACCTTCATGAACGGGCCGACACGTGGCGAGAATGTCTTCATTCCGCTGGACTGGATCATCGGCGGAGTCGAGCGTGCCGGCCAGGGCTGGCGCATGCTGGTGGAGTGTCTGTCGGAGGGACGTGCCATCTCCCTGCCGGCACTGGGCACCGCGACCGGCAAGCTTTGCTACCGCATGACGGGCGCCTATGCCCGCATCCGCTCACAATTCAATCTGGCCATCGGCAACTTCGAGGGGGTGGAAGAGGCGCTCGCCCGCATCGCCGGCAACACCTATCAGCTGGAGGCGGCGCGCATCGTCACGGCGGGCGCGGTGGACCAGCACATCAAGCCGGCCGTGGTCTCGGCCATCGCCAAGTACCACATGACGGAAAAATCACGGCTGATCATCCAGGACGCCATGGACATTCACGGCGGCCGTGGCCTGATCATGGGGCGCATGAACTATCTGGCTCATGCCTACATGAGCATGCCCATCGGGATCACCGTGGAAGGCGCCAACATCCTGACCCGCAATCTGATGATCTTCGGCCAGGGCGCCGTGCGCTGCCACCCTTTCATCACCCGGGAGATGCTGGCTGCCAAGAACCCGGACGAAGCCACCGGGCTGCGTGACTTCGACAGCCTGATCTTCCGCCACATCGGCTATGGCATCAGCAATTTCGTGCGCACCCTGAGTCTGGGCCTTAGCGCCGGGCGCACCGCGGCCCGACCAGTGCCCGACGCCACAGGCGCTTATTACCAACAGCTGACCCGCATGAGCTCGGCGCTGGCGCTGATTGCCGACATCTCGATGCTGATGTTCGGCGGGGAACTCAAGCGCAAGGAGCGCCTGTCGGCGCGTCTGGGCGACATCCTGAGCCAGCTCTACCTGGCCTCCACCGTGCTGCGCTACTACGAGGGCAATGGCCGCCAGGCAGCAGACCTGCCCTATGTGCGCTGGAACGTGGATCTGGCGCTGTATCACTGCCAGATCGCCTTCAATGAGTTCTTCGCCAATCTGCCCGGCAAGGCGGTGGCCTGGAGCCTCAAGCGCGTCGTGTTCCCCTGGGGCGATGCCTATGAACGACCTTCTGACCGCCTGGATCACGAGTTGGTGCAGACCATGTGGACAGACAACGACCTGCGGGAACGCATCACCCGTCACACCTGGCTGGGCAATCGCACCGAGGACCCGGCCTTCATCATCGAGGATGCGTTCCGCCGCGTGCTCGCCACCAAGCCGGCGCGCGACGCCATCAAGGCGGCTCAACGCAAGGGCCTGCTGGACTCGCGCACCGATCTGGAGACCACGGCTGCGAGCGCCGTGACACTGGGACTGTGCAGCGCCGCAGAGGCGCTGGCGTGGAAGGAAGCGGAGCAGGCACGTTATCGCGCCATCCAGGTGGACGAGCACGAAAGCCTGCACTTCTGCCGGCAGGAGCAACCCGGCCACTGAGCCGGGCGTTCGGGCTCAGATACCGATGCGGCCCAGCGTGTCGATGACTTCGCGGATCAAGCGCTCTGCCACAGGGTGATTGGCCGCGAAGCGCGCCTCCAGTGCGATGGCATCCTCCATGATCGGGCTGTTGACGTCTTCGGCATCCTCGATCCACTGGTCGATGTCACTGTCCAGTCGCTTGACCTGGGCCAGCGTGTCCGCATCCACCGTGGTGGTGCTCGCGAGTTCCTGCTGCAACTGCTGCAGCAACGCCTTGATTCTTTCCTGACTCATCCTGTTTCCCCATGCGGCGTGAATGGCTGATGCTGATCGCGTGGCATGCATGCACAATTGCCGCACGCCCTACTGGACAGGATTATGGTCCGCGCCTGAAGCCGGGTGCAATTGTAAGACGGTCAGAGGGAATCCACACTGGCCGACAATGTGCTCCGGGGACCACGGCTTACTCGCAATCAATGATGTTCAGACGCGGATGCGGCAATGACTCCTAGCTCCCCTAACTGTATGAGAATACCTTCAAAGCGAAATTACCGATTGATCATGTATTGGAGAAAGTGCGCGCCATCATCAATGTCTTCGACGTGCAGCGCTCCAGCGAGATCAAGCACGAGCGCACGAAGTACTTCTTCCTGGATGTGTTCCGGTCGTTCTCTGACATCTGCATGCAGGGCTATCAGCACAATCCGCTGAAGGCACGCGCCTTTCGCCTGACGGAAACCGGCGACGGCTTCATCAGCTCCATCGGCTATCCCTTCATTGCCGATAATCCGCACTCACTGGCGGACCATGCCGTCGAGACGGCCTTGATCATGTCCCGAGAATTCAATGCAGAGGTGGAACGCTTCGGCTACGGCAATCCCATCAAGGCCGCCATGGGACTGGCCTTCAATTCCGTGCAGGGCAACTTCCAGAGCAGCGACATCAAGTCCTATGATCTGTTCGGCGATGCGCTGATCCAGACCTATCGCTACGAGGAGATGCGCAAGCTCCCCGCCATCGAGCACATCATTCACGATCATGCGCTCTCGCTGGGCATGTCGTTCTACATCATCCTGATCGTCCAGGAAGTGATCTACAACTCGCTCAAGCCGGAGTACAAGGCCCTGTTCCGCGCCATCGACCTGCGGGAGATCGGCCACGTGATCCGAGTCGACATCGACGCGCGCTATGTGTTTTTCCACGTGCTGCCCTTATCAGGCCGCAGGCGTGGCAGCCCGTTGCAGCCAGCCCAGCACGCCCTGCCCGGCCCGTTTGCCAGTCGCCAGACAGGCCGTCAGCAGATAGCCCCCGGTGGGCGCCTCCCAGTCCAGCATCTCTCCCGCAAAGAAGACTCCTGGACGGTGTCTGAGCATCAGCGCGCCATCGAGTTGCGCGAGGGAGACGCCACCGGCCGTGCTGATCGCCTCGTCGAGCGGCCGCGTGGCGCGCAGGGTCTGGGGCAGGCATTTGAGCGCACGGGCTAGCTGCGCCGGGTCACGCAGCGTGGGGCCAGCCAGCTCATGCACCAGGGCGAGCCGAACGCCGTCGAGCCCCAGACGCTTGCGCAGGAAACTGCTCTGGGACTGCTTGCCGCGCGGCGCCTGCAGCGTCAGCCGCAGATCCGCTTCCGCGCGCTTTGGAAACAGATCCCAGCACAGCGTCACGGTGCCCTCGCGCGCGATGGCCTCGCGCAGCAGACTCGACGCGGCGTAGATGAGACTGCCCTGCAGGCCATGGCGACTGATGAGGGCCTCGCCCTTGCGAGAGAACACCTCCTGCTCGTTCTGGAACACCCGCAGCATCACGCCTTTCAAGGGGGCGCCCGCGTGGCGCTGCAACAGAGTTTCCGACCAGGCGTAGTCGAATCCGCAATTCGCGGGCTGCAGCGGCGCACACTCCACGCCGGCCGCCTGCAGGGGCTCGCGCCAGCGTCCGTCACTGCCCAGGCGAGCCCAGCTGCCGCCGCCCAGCGCGAAGACCACGGCGCGTGCACACACCTGGTGTTCCCCCGTTGGCGTCTCGATGTGATGTGCTCTGCAATCTTGCGGGACAAGACCGGACGTGACAAACCCCAGCCAGCGATGGCGCATGTGCAGGGTGACACCGCCGGCGCGCAGACGCTGCAGCCAGGCTCGCAGCAAGGGCGCGGCCTTGAGTCCCACGGGGAAGACGCGGCCGGAACTGCCGACGAAGGTAGCCACGCCCAGGCCGGCCGCCCATGCGCGGACACCCTCGGCATCCAGACACTGCAGCCAGGGGGTCACCGCAGCGCACGGCGAGTAGCGCTGCAGAAAGTCGGACGCGGGTTCCGCGTGAGTGAGATTGAGTCCGCCGATGCCGGCACGCAGAAACTTGCGCCCGGGCGACGGCATGGCGTCGATGACATGGACAGGCACGCCTGCGGCGGCGATCTGCTCGGCGGCCATCAGGCCGGCCGGCCCCGCACCGACTATCAGCACGGGCAGCTCGGCAGGCAGCGTCAGGCTCACGTCAGCACGCCGCAGGGCGGAATCAGGCGGGCATCTTCGCGAGGGCGCGCAGGAATGCCGGACGCGTCTTCAGCTCGGCGTACCAGCGCGCAATGGCCGGCCAGGCGTCGAGCTTGAAGGAAGTGGCATCCAGCGCATGAAAGTAAGGCAGGGCGATGGAGTCGGCCAGCGTAAGCTCATTGCCGCACAGGAAACGATTGTCCTGCAGGGTCTGGTTCACGAATGGCAACTGCTGTTCCAGAAAGCCGTGTGCTTCAGCGATGGCCTTCTCATCCGGCGCCTTCTTGTAGTACTTCATCATCACGACTTCCTGATAGAAGTACACGGCGAGCCAGCGACCAACGTGATGGCAGATCATGTCCACCATCTGATCGATGCGCGCGGCACCCAGAGGCTCGGCACTGTAGAGTCGCTTGTCACTGATGTTGGCCAGGTAGCGGCAAAGAGAGGCGCTCTCATAAAGATAGTGGCCGTCATGATCGATGGCCGGAATCTTGCCCAGCGGATGTCGAGCCAGATGGGCCGGACTCTTGTGCTCACCGGCCGCGAAATTCAGGTGCACGTACTCATAGGGGACACCGAGCTCCTCTGCCGTGAACAGGACTTTGGTTGCGTTGTAGGTACTGCCGCCATAGATAGTCAGCATGGTGTCCTCCGGGAAGTGGTGGGTTATAGTGCTGGCGGCAATGTACAGAAGCCCCCCGGCACTTGCAACCAGCCCAGGACCCACGCCCATGCCCCACGACATCGAGGAACTGCGCCGTCAGACACCTGGCACGTCGCATCTGCTGCACTTCAACAACGCGGGTGCCGCACTGAATCCCGCCGCTGTCACCACGGCCGTGCTTGAACATCTGCAGCAGGAACAGCGCGTCGGTGCCTACGAAGCGGCGGCAGCGGCCAACGGCGCCATCGAGCATTTCTACACGGCCTTCGCCACGCATCTGAATTGTCGGGCCGAGGAAATCGCCTGGGCGGAAAACGCCACCCATGCTTGGAACACCTTGCTGCATGCCATCACCTTCAAGCCGGGGGATCGCATCGTCACCGGCCAGTCGGAATACGCCAGCAACTACCTCTCCCTGCTGCATCTGGCACAAAGGTGCCAGGTGCACATCGATGTGGTACCCAATAACGACACCGGCAGTCTGTGTCTTGAGGCGCTGGAGAAGGCGCTCGACGGCAATGTGCGGCTGCTCGCCCTGACCCATGTGCCGAGCCAGAGCGGCGTGGTGCATCCGGCTGCACAGGCGGGCGCCATGGCGCGGGCACGCGGCATTCTCTATCTGCTGGACGCCTGTCAGTCTGCGGGACAACTGGCACTGGATGTCGAGACTCTGGGCTGCGACTTGCTCACCGGCTCCGGTCGCAAGTATCTGCGCGGGCCGCGCGGCACGGGATTTCTTTATGCGCGGCGCGGCGCCCTCGACTCCTTGCACCCCGCGTGGATCGACATGCACGCCGCCCGCTTCCTCGATGCGCAGCACTATGCCTTGCGCGAGGATGCGCGACGCTTCGAGAACTGGGAATGTTTCGTGGCCGGCAAGATCGGGCTCGCCGTAGCCGTGGACTACGCGAATGCCCTCGGCATGCAGTGGATAGAGGCGCGCGTGCGCACACTGGCGACCCGTCTGCGCGAGCGTCTACGGGAAGTGCTGAACCTCACTGTGCATGAGCGTGGCCACGATCTCTGCGGTATCGTGACCTTCAGCAGCGGCCGCGAAACGGCCGACGCCTTGCAGCAGCGACTGCTGGCGCGCGGCATCAACACGTCTGTGGTGAGAGTGCGCAACAATCCGCTCGATCTGGGGGCACAGGGACTCGGCGACCTCAATCGGGCGTCAGTGCACTACTACAACACCGACGCGGAGATCGAACGTTTCTGCGAGGCGCTGCGCCAGTACTGAGGCGCGTGCCGCTCAGCCGCGCAGCAACTGCACGTAAACAGCCAGGATGGCCAGAGGGCAGATGTAGCGGATATAGAACGGCCACCACTTCCAGAACAAGGTGTGCTCGACACCGGCGTGCCCCTTCTGCAACTCCTCCAGTACACCCTTGCGATGCCAGATCCACCCCACGAACACGGCAAAGAACAGCCCGAGCAACGGCTGGCTGTATTCCGTGGTCAGCGTCACCACGCTGTCGAACAACACGCCGAAGTTGGCCACGATCGTGAGCGAGATGACGGTGATCAGCATGCCGATCCCGAGGGTGGCACGATGGCGGCTAATTCCACGCGTCTCTACCACATAGGCCACCGGCACCTCGAGCATGGAAATGGAAGACGTCAACGCGGCAATCGACATGAGAATGAAGAAGGCGAAGCTGATGAACCCCCCTGCCCCGCCCATGGTGTCGAAAAGCGCGGGCAGCACGACGACGATCAGGCCGGGGCCTGCCACCAGCGCGCCATCGGCATCGAATATCTCCACGCCGCTGGCCAGAGCCACATACATCGCCGGCAGGATCAGCAGACCCGCCAGGAAGGCGAAGCTGGTGTCCAGCGCCGCCACCATCCAGCCCACGGTGCTCAGACTTTCGCGCTGGCTGATGTAGGAGCCATAGATCAGCATGGTGCCCACACCCAGCGACAGCGAGAAGAAGGCCTGTCCAAGAGCGTTGATGATGAGCTGCGGATCGAGCGCCTCACTGAAATCGGGGATCAGGTACGCGGCCAGCCCGTCCATGGCTCCCTCGAGCGTCAACACGTAAGCAATCAGGCACAGCAGGATCAGGATGAGCGAGGGCATCAGCCGCGTGCCCCATTTCTCGATGCCATTGCGCACGCCCGCCATGATGATGAGGATAGTCAGGCCCATGAACAGGGCATCGAACAGAGCGTTGCGCGGGACGGCATCCGTGCGCAGCCAGCTCGACACCGCGTCGAGCCCCAGCAGCCGGGCGGGCGCTTCGACAGCCCAGGCCAGCATCCAGCCGCCGATGATGGCGTAGAAACTCAGGATCAGACTGACCGTCAGAATGCCGGCAAACCCCACGAAGGTGCCCAGACGCCGCGTGAAAGGTCCGCGCGCCAGGCCCTGCAGGGCGCGCACGGCATTGGCCTGGGCATGCCGGCCGATGATCAGCTCGGCCATCAGGGCAGGCCAGGCCAGACCGAACACCAGCACCAGATAGACCAGAAGGAACGCCGCGCCGCCATTGCTGGCGGCGTTGGTGGGGAAGCCCCAGATATTGCCAAGGCCGATGGCGGATCCGGCGGCTGCCATCAGAAAACCGAAGCGGGAACTGAATTCTCCTCTGTCGGCCATGAGTCAGACTCCCGGGGTGAGTGCGCCGATCAGGGCTCGTAGGATTCCAGGCTGAACAGCCACTGGCTGGCATCGGTCAGACCCAGCACGACATTGCGCAACACCCGGACGTTGCCGTTCTCGTTCACTTCCAGCGTGGGAATGCGCAGCTTGTTGTCGGCATAGGTCGCCATGCCGATGGGACGGATGGCCAGACGCACCAGGCTGTCGGCATTCAGGCGGAACACCGTGCCCGGCAGCTGCGGCTGCAGGCTCAGGTTCACGCTGTAGGCCCCCAGCGTGGCGCCGCCATCCACCGAGGCCATCAGCAGGCCGGTCTGGCTCTCGAACACCGCCAGTGCCGCGCTGTAACGCTGCACCACTTCGGCATTCATGGTGACGAAATTGTTGACGGTCAGCTCGTCGCTGGACTCCGTGCTGTGCAGCGGAATCTGCGACTGCACGTTGCCCAATGCGAACACCGGCAGCCCGCCGATGGCGTCCATCACGTTCATGCCGTCGCCCAGCACGCGGCCGAAGACGGTGAAGCCCCCGTTGTTCTGCGTGTTGAGATTGGCCGAATTGTCCGCCAGATTCACGAACCATTCGCTGGTCGCGCTGTTGGGGTCGCCCCCCAGCTTGGCCATGGCCACGGTACCCCGCACATTGGGCTCACGGTACTCATTCACGATGGGCGGATCAGCGGGCACCTGCAGCGGGCCTTCATAGGGAATCAAGCGATAGCCGCCGCCCTGCAGCACGAAGCCGGCCTCAAGACGATGGAAATAGGTGCCGTTGTAAGCCCCGCGCTCGACGTAGTTGAGGAAGTTGCGGACGGTGATCGGCGCCACGTCATCGAACAGTTCCAGCGTGAAATCCCCGAAAGTGGTGCTGACGCGCACGAGGGTGTTGGCCTGGGCCGATGCCGTGGCCGCCAGCACGAGGCTCGCCACGAGGCCTGCGCGACCGAGTGTGCGGCGCACTGCTGCACTGAAATTCCTGCCGAGTAATGCCATTCAAACTCCCTTCCTGCTCCTGCGGCTGCCTGCGGGGCAGCGGCCTGTGGGTGTGCGTGCATCAGTGCAACGCAGCATGCTCAGATCAGTTCGCCCTTTGCCTGCTTGTCAGCATGATAGGACGAGCGCACCAGCGGACCGCTGGCGACATGGGCGAAGCCCAGAGCCTCGCCATAGGCGCGCAGCTCCTCGAATTCATCCGGGTGCACGAAACGCGCCACCGCCAGGTGATCGCGACTCGGCTGCAGGTACTGTCCCAGTGTCACCATATCGATGTTGTGGGCCTTCATGTCTCGCATCACTTCCATGACCTCTTCCTTGGTTTCGCCGAGCCCCAGCATCAGGCCGGACTTGGTCATCACGCTGGGCACGCGCTCCTTGTAACGACGCAGCAGTTCCAGCGACCAGGTGTAGTCAGCCCCCGGACGCGCCTGACGGTAGAGCCTGGGCACGGTTTCCAGATTGTGGTTGAACACGTGCGGCGGCGTCTTCTCGAGGATGTCCAGCGCGATCTCCATGCGGCCGCGGAAATCGGGCACCAGCACCTCGATCTGGATGTCGGGATTCAGGCGGCGGGTCTCGCTGATGCAGTTGGCGAAGTGCTGCGCACCACTGTCCTTCAGGTCGTCGCGGTCCACCGAGGTGATCACCACGTAGCGCAGACGCATCTCGGCGATGGCCTCGGCCAGCTCGCGGGGCTCGTTCTCGGATAGCGGCTTGGGCTTGCCGTGGGCCACATCGCAGAATGGGCAGCGTCGAGTGCAGATCTCGCCCATTATCATGAAGGTGGCGGTGCCATTGCTGAAGCACTCGCCCAGGTTCGGGCAGGAAGCTTCCTCGCACACGGAGGCGAGCTTGTGCTTGCGCAGCGTGTCCTTGATGTGGGAGATCTGGGGCGAGGCGGGAATCTTGACGCGAATCCAGTCAGGCTTCTTCAGCAGATCCACGGTGGGGATGACCTTCACCGGGATGCGCGCCACCTTCTCGGCGCCACGCAGCTTTTCACCTTCGATCAGGACATTGCGTCTGGGCTGGTCTGCCATTTTCTCTGTTGGTCCTCTGCGGCATGCCGCGGTGTGAAAGTCTTCAGATGTACGGTTCGGCGTCTTCCACCACTGGGTAGCCCAGGCGCGTTGCCAGCGCCGCCGTCAAGGCCTTGGCCGTGTCCTGCAGCAGCGTCGCGCCTGCCTGCCCCGGCGGCAGCAGATTGCGCAGCTGGGTCACCGCCATGCCCGCGTAGCCACACGGGTTGATGCGGGAAAAAGGCGCCAGGTCCATGTCAATGTTGAAGCTGAGACCGTGGTAGGAACAGCCATTGCGTATACGCAAACCGAGGGCGGCGAGTTTAGCACCATTCACATAGACGCCGGGAGCCTTTCGCTGGCCCTCGGCCGCGATGCTATGCAGCGCCGCCACATCGATCACGCTCTGCTCGATGCGCTCGACCAGCTCACGCACGCCAATGCCGGCGCGGCGCACATCCAGCAGAAGATAAGCCACCAGCTGCCCGGGACCGTGATAGGTCACCTGCCCGCCACGATCGATCTGGACCACGGGGATGTCGTCGGTACGCAGCAGATGTTCAGGCTTGCCGGCCTGGCCCTGAGTGAAAACGGGCGTGTGCGTGAGGAGCCAGAGCTCGTCGGGGGTCTGCGCGTCGCGCGCGGCCGTGAAGGCGCGCATGGCGTCCCAGACAGGCACATAGTCGAGGGGCGTGAAGGCGTCGGCGTGGCCGGCAGACTCAGCACCCACCCGGCACAGACGCCGCACCCGCAGGACGGCGGCAGGAGAGGTCATAACACCATCTTGACGCTCGTGTGCGCCTTGAGGTCCTGGAACATCACGGTCAGCTGTTCCGTGCCGGTGGCCTCGATCACGATGGTGATGGCGAGGTAGTTGCCATTGGCACTCGGACGCACGCTGATGTGCTCCTCCCCCACCTCGGGGGCATGACGGCGCACCAGCGCCACCACTTCGTGCTGGAACTGCGGTGTGGCCAGCCCCATCACCTTGATGGGGTAGGCACAGGGGAAGGCAATGCGCGGGGGTTCGATATCCGTCATGGCCGCACTCAACTGAAGAGACTGGTGAAGAACATGGTCAGCCAGTCCATGAAACGCTTGAAGAAGCCAGCTCGCTCCACGGCCTGCAAGGCTGCCACGTCGCCCTGGTAGATGATCTCCTCGCCCAGACGGATCTCCACCTTGCCGAGCACCTGCCCTTGGGCAATCGGCGCCGTGATGGTCTCTTCCACGCTCAGGCTGGCCTGAAGCTGCTCGGCCTGACCGCGGGGAATGGTGGCCACCACCTCTTCGATGATGCCCAGATTGACCACGTCCTCGCGCCCGGACCAGACACGCGCCTCGCTGATCGCCTGGCCAGCGTCGTAGAGCTTGTGGGTCTCGAAATAGCGGAAACCGTAAGTCATCAGCTTCTGGCTCTCGGCCGCACGGGCGTCCTCGCTGGCAGTGCCCATGACCACGGAAATGAGGCGCATGCCGTCACGCTCGCCCGAGGCCACCAGGCAATAGCCGGCCGCCGTGGTCCAGCCGGTCTTCATGCCGTCGATGGTGCGATCGCGGAACAGCAGCGTGTTGCGATTGGGCTGGGTGATGCCGTTGTAGGTGAACTCGCGCTCGGAGTAGATGTTGTAGTGTGACGGATGCTCGACGATCGTGGCACGTGCCAAGATCGCCAGATCACGCGCGGACATGATGTTGTAGGCCTCTTCCGTGTCCAGGCCGCTGGCATTCATGAAGTGGCTGTTGGTCATGCCCAGACGCTGGGCATGCTGGTTCATCATGTCGGCGAAGGCCTCTTCGCTGCCGGCAAGATGCTCGGCCATGGCGACGCTGGCGTCATTGCCGGACTGGATGATGATGCCGCGCAGGATGTCTTCCACCCGCACCTTGCTGTCGACGTCGACGAACATCTTGGAGCCCTGAGTGCGCCAGGCCTTCTCGCTGACGTGCACCTCGTCATCGAGGCTCATGTTGCCGTTGTCGATCTCCACCTCGGCAATGTAGGCCGTCATGATCTTGGTGAGACTCGCGGGGGGCAGCTGCACGTCGGCGTTCTGCTCCGCGATCACCTTGCCGGTGACGGCATCCATGAGAATGTAGCTGCTGGCCGCGATCTCGGGCGGACGCGGCACGATCTGCGCCGCGGCGGGGGCATTGGAGGCTCCGTTGCCAGGCACGGGGAGCTGCGCACTGACCGGCTGCAGCGAGCTGGCCAGCAGCGCGGATGCCAGCAACACGGCGCTCCACAGAACAGTGCCGCGGTGGCGTGCAGAGCCGGGCTGGCGTGCGGGGGCGGTGCTGTCTTGCATGGCGTTTCTCTCCTGCGTCATTGCGTTCTCACTCGGTAATTCACGATGTTTTTTCATTCGCGGACAGTGTAGGGGCTTCCCAGATCAGCGGCAACCACGCTGTCCGTGATGCGGGCCAGCTCTTCGGCATCCGGGATCGGGCCCACGCGCACGCGGTGCATGATCTGCCGCGCGCCATTGGTCTCGACCGAGCGGATGAACACCGGACGCGAGGTCATGTTGCGCAGGCGGGCACTGAGCTGTTCGGCCGCGTTCAGATCAACGAAGGCGCCCACCTGCAGATACTGTTCGCCACTGGCCACCGCAGCGGCAGGCACGGTGGCGGCAATGGGCGCGGCCACGCTGCGCGTTGGAGCGGGAGCGTCACGGGACACGATCGTCGGCATGATGGCCTCGACCTCCACCATGGCGGTGCCCTTGTTGTGGAAATCCAGCATGTAGGCGGCGGCATAGGACAGGTCGATGATGCGATCGTTGTGGAAGGGGCCGCGATCGTTCACCCGCACCACGATGCTCTTGTTATTCTCCAGGTTGGTGACGCGCAGGAAGCCGGGAATCGGCATGCTCTTGTGCGCGGCAGAGAGCTGGAACATGTCGTAGACCTCGCCATTGGAGGTGTCATGGCCGTGGAACTTCTCGCCGTACCAGGAGGCGAAGCCGCGCTCGCGATAGCCCTGCTCGCTGGGCATCACCTGATAGGTGCGGCCGTTGACGGTGTAGGGGCTGCGATTGCCGGCCAGGGTGCGAGGCTCGATAACCGTCTCGACTTCCCGCACCTGGGACGTGTCGAACGGCGCGGTTGGCCCGCGATCCTGCAGGATGCCATAACGACTGGCCTGGTAGGCATCGGAGGCCGACATGGTCGGCGCACTGGTCTGTGGCGCGGGACTGCTGGCACAGGCCGCCAGCAGCAACAGCGCCACGGCACTGAGGGCGGTACGCTGCACGGGGTGATACGTCATGGGCTCTTGCTCTCCTGAAGGCTCGATGGGGTCATGGCGCGTGCCGGCTCAACGCGGCAGCACACGCTTGTGCGTCTGTATGGACATGAGGATGCCGAAGCCGATCAGCAGCGTCACGATGGACGTGCCGCCCTTGCTCACCAGCGGCAGGGGCAGCCCCACCACCGGCATCAGACCGGACACCATGGCCATATTCACGAACGCATAAAAGAAGAAGGTCAGAACGATGCTGCCGGCCAGCAGACGACTGAAGGTGTCCTGCGCCGTCAGCGCGATGTAGAAGCCACGCCCCAGCACCAGCAGATACAGGAAGATCAGGAACAGCACCCCCAGCAGCCCGAACTCCTCGGCCAGCACGGCCAGGATGAAGTCGGTGTTGCTCTCGGGAATGAAGTCGAGCTGCGACTGCGCGCCATTGAGCCAGCCCTTGCCCTGCAAGCCGCCGGAGCCGATGGCGATCTGGGACTGGATGATGTTGTAGCCGGCGCCCGTCGGATCCCGGTAGGGGTCGAAGAAGGTCAGGATGCGGTTCTTCTGGTGCGGCTGCGCCAGGAAGATGTACCAGGCCGGCGAGGCGGCGAGCACGGCCGTGATGCCGGCGAACACGATCTTCCAGCTGATGCCGGCGAGCAGGACGGTGAAGACGCCGGACATGATCACCATCAGCGCGGTGCCCGTGTCGTTCTGCAACAGGATCAGCACGGCCGGGATCAGGATGATCACGCCGCATACCACCAGGTCCTTGAATTTCGGTGGCAGGGACCGCGTGGACATGTACCAGGCCAGCATCATGGGCACGAGGAACTTCTCCAGCTCCGAGGGCTGGAAACTGGGCAGGCCCGGCAGGTCCAGCCAGGCCTTGGCGCCATTGACCTCGGAGCCGATGGCCAGCACGACGCCCAGCACCAGCAGGCCGCCGACGAACATCAGCGGCGCGCCCCGGCGGAAGAAGTCCACCTCCAGCTGCGCCACGGCGGTCATGACCACGAAGGCCACCACGATGGCGGCGGCCTGGCGCTGCACATCCGCGACGTTCTCGCCACTGGCACTGAACAGCACCAGCAGACCATAGGCTGCCAGGCAGAGGAGCGAGAGCACCAGCGGCGGATCGATGCGCAGCGACTGCCACAGCTCGCCACGGCCGGTGGAGAGCTGGTAGAAACGGTCGCCGAGCGGGCGACTGGAGCTGCGGGTTGCCATCGAGTTCAAGCCTTCCTGACGGTGTGCTGCGGCGCCGGCTTGCGGCGGCACGGGTCAATGGTCGTGGTCGTGATCCAGCTCGTCGGCCGCGTCATAGGCGGCCAGCGAGACTTCCGGGTACTGCTCGCCCTCAGGCAGCAGGTAAGCATCCAGCACTTCGCGGGCCACAGGGAATGCGACACTGCCGCCCCCGCCGCCGTTCTCGACGAAGACCGCCACGGCGATGCGGGATTTCTCGGAGGCATCGAAGGCGATGAACATCGCATGGGTGCGGAAACGCTCGTCCACTTCGGATTCGTCCCGGTTGCCGGCGCTGTCAACACGGAATTCCACGACCTGCGCAGTGCCCGACTTGCCGCCCATGGGGTATGGCAGCGGACGGCCGCTCTCGCGCAGCACCGGATAGGCCGAGCCTTCATAGCGGCGCGCGTTCGGGTCATAAGGCTTGTTCACCACGTCGACCATGGCATTGCGCACCAGTTCGATCTGCTCCTGCGTGGGCAACAGCTGACGCGAGGCGGCCGTGTCCTCGAAGATGACATCAGTGATCTCGCCGTCACTGCCGATGGTGCCCTTGAGCAAGCGCGGCTGCTTGATCACCCCGTGATTGGCAATGGCGGCAGCCGCCGACGCCATCTGCAGAGTGGTGGCCTGGAAGATGCCGTTGCCGATGCCCTCGTAAGGAGTCTCCCCGACATACCAGGGCTCGTTGCGATTCTCGCGCTTCCAAGCTTCGGACGGCACGATGCCACTGCTGGCCTCGGGAATGTCAATTGCGAGGTTCTGACCGAAGCCGAAGGTGAGCAGGTAGTCGTGGATCCTGTCGATGCCCAGATCGACCGCCAGCTGATAGAAATACGTGTTGCAGGACTGGTAGATGGCGCGACGCAGATCGATGGCGCCGTGCCCGCTCTTGTCGACCCACCACGTCCAGTCGTAGTAGGGACGCGCACGGCCCTGCAGGCGAAAGTAGCCCGGGTCACCGATCACCGTCTCCGGGGTGATGACGCCGTTGTAGAGCCCGGCCAGACCAACGAAGGGCTTGATCGTGGAGCCAGGCACGCGCGAGGCGATGGCACGATTGAACAGCGGCGTGTGGCCGGAGCGGTTCAGGTCAGCGAGTTGCTCGCGGCTGATGCCGGTGACGAAGAGGTTCGGGTCATAGCCCGGCTTGCTTACCATCGCCAGGACACCGCCGGTGGAGGGATCGATGGCGACGACGGCACCACGTCGCTCACCCAGGGCGCGCTCGGCCGCTGCCTGCAGGCGACTGTCCAGGTGCAGCACGATGTCGCGCCCGGGCAGAGGATCGGTGCGATCAAGCACCCGCATCACCTGCCCGCGATTGTTCTTTTCGACGGTCTCGTAGCCGACGGTGCCAAGCAGCATGTCCTCGTAGGTCTTCTCGATGCCCGTCTTGCCGATCTGATGCGTGCCTCGGTAATTCGCCGCTTGTTCCGGCGTCATGGCCTCGAGCTCTTCCTTGTTGATCTCGGAGACATAGCCGATGGCATGCGCGGACATGCCGCCAAAGGGGTAGTGTCGCACCAGTTGCGCCTCGACGGCGAATCCCGGCAGCATGTGCTGGTTCACCGCGATGGCCGCAATCTCCTCCTCGCTCAGCTGATAGCGCAGTGGCACGGACGTGTGCGGCACGGCGCGGCGACTCTGGCGGGTGCGGTACTGCTCGATGTCGTCGTCAGAGAGATTGATGACCGATCGCAACAGATCGAGCGAGACATCCAGGTTGGTGGCTGTCTCGCGCACCACCGTGAGGTTGAAAATGGGACGGTTCTCCGCCAGCAGCACGCCATTGCGATCATAGATGAGTCCGCGGTTCGGCGAGACATACTGCGAATGCAGGCGATTGCCGTCCGAGCGTGCGGCGAAGTATTCGTAGCGGTAGATCTGCAGATAGGCCATCCACGAGGCCAGGGCGGCGAGCAGCAGCAGGACGACAATTCCAGCGACGATCATGCGCCTGTTGAATATCAGGGTCTCGCGCTCATGATCATTCAGCTTGAATTTTTCTGCCATGGTTCCTTCAGTCTGGTGGCGTTTCTTGCTCTGAGACAAAACTTTCGCGCGAAAGTTTTGTCAGCGCCGCAATGCAATTCGAATCAGGCTCGGTGATACGGGTGCCCATTGAGCATGGTCCATGCCCGGTAGATTTGTTCAGCGGCGACAATTCTAACCAATGGGTGTGGCAATGTTAACGCCGACAGGGACCATTTTTCGTCGGCACGCTGCAGAGCGGCCTCGCCCAGTCCATCCGGCCCGCCCACCAGCAGCACGATGTTGCGACCATCACGACGGATTGCGTCGAGGCGCTGCGCGAGTGCCTCGGTGGACAAGCGCAGTCCGGTGACCTCAAGCGCCACCACATGCTCCTGCGGTCGCACGCGAGCGAGCAGCGCCTCGGCTTCCTTGCCTACCGCCTGCTCGACATCCTGCCCCTTGCCACGCCGCCCGAGCGGCACATCGCTCAACTGCAGTGCGAAATCCGCCGGCAGTCGCTTGCTGTACTCGGCGACTCCGGCATCCACCCAGGCAGGCATTCGACCGCCCACACTAAGCAGAGTGATCTTCATCCCGGACCCTCTTGCGTGCAGACTTGGCGGCGCTGGAATCGAAGTTCCACAAATCCTCAAGACTGTAGAGCGTGCGAGTACGCGCCAGCATGACGTGCACGATCACCGCGCCCAGGTCCACCAGTATCCATTCGGCTTGCAGCCGGCCCTCTTCGCCGAGCACGGGCTGACTCGCCTCCTTGGCGCGCTTGCTGACTTCATCGGCCAACGAACGCAGATGCGTGGTCGATGTGCCGGTGACGATGATCATGTAGTCGGCGATGGGCGTCAGTTTCCGCACATTCAGGCAGACGATGTCCTGCCCCTTCATTTCCTCGAGCGCGTGGACAGCCAGCGCCGACAGTTCCTGTGTATTCAAACCGGGTCATTCCTCATGGTTGCGGGGAACGGGCAAGGCCCGCTCCGTTGGATGTATAGAGTCCGTGCACGTCGATGTACTCCTGCACGCAGGCAGGCAACAGCATGCGGGTATCACGCCGGGCCTGCAGGGCCTCGCGCACGGCGGTGGACGAAATGTCCATCTGCATTTTCCTGCTGCGCAGCAGGGCGCCGCAGGGGCGTTCGAACAAGGCCTGAGCGGTGTTGACCTGGCACTTGTCGACCAGATCACTGAGCGTCGGCGACAATGCCTGCGTCACCCCCGGCCGACTGACCACCAGCAGATGCGCCAGTTCGAGCAGCTGTGTCCAGCGCTGCCAGCGCTCGAGCCCTGCGAAGGCATCCTCGCCCAGCACCAGCGCCAGAGCCGCAACGGGAAACTCCGCACGCAGCGACACCAAGGTGTCGACCGTGTAGGAAATCTCCTGACGCCGACACTCGCGATCATCCACCACGATGCGGGGCTCGTCTTGCGTGGCCAGACTCAGCATCGCGAGTCGCGCCTGCGGCGATGCCGCCGCCGCGGCGCGATGATTGGGCAGATGACAGGGCACCATGTGCAGCGCGTCCAGCGCGAGTTCGTCCAGGGCCACGCGGGCCAGCTGCAGGTGCCCGGCATGCACGGGATCGAACATGCCCCCCAGCATCCCGATGCGGAGCGCGCTCATCTCACTCCCTGATCTGGCCATCGCCCAGCACGATGTATTTCTGGGAGGTCAGCCCCTCCAGTCCCACCGGTCCGCGGGCGTGCAGCTTGTCGGTGGATATGCCGATCTCTGCACCAAGGCCGTACTCGAAACCATCGGCGAAGCGCGTCGAGGCATTCACCATCACGGAACTGGAATCCACTTCACGCAGAAAGCGCTGCGCGCGGGAATAGTCTTCCGTCACGATGGCCTCAGTGTGCGCCGAACTGTAGCGGGCGATGTGAGTCATGGCCTCGTCCATGTCGGCAACCACCTTGATGGCGAGGATGGGCGCCAGGTATTCCGTGATCCAGTCCAGCTCCACCGCGCGCGTGATCCCAGGCAGCACGGCGCAGGTGCGCTCGCAGCCACGCAGCTCGACGCCGGCCCGGGCGTAGGCTTCCCCGAGGGCGGGCAACACCTGTGCGGCGATGCCCTCGGCGATGAGCAGCGTTTCCATGGTGTTGCAGGTGCCATAGCGATGCGTCTTGGCATTGATCGCGATGCGCAGCGCCTTGTCGATGTCGGCCTTGTCGTCGATGTAGACATGGCAGTTGCCATCCAGATGCTTGATCACGGGCACGCGCGCATCGGCACTGATGCGCTCGATCAGCGACTTGCCGCCGCGCGGCACGATCACGTCGACGAATTCGGGCATCGTGATGAGCCGCCCCACGGCGGCACGATCCGCTGTGGCCACCACCTGGACCGCATGTTCCGTAATGCCGGCGGCACGCAGACCCTCGCCAATGCAGCGGGCCAGCGCCTGGTTGGAATGCAGGGCCTCGGAGCCGCCGCGCAGGATCACGGCATTGCCCGACTTGAGGCAGAGACTCGCCGCCTCGCAGGTGACATTGGGGCGCGACTCGTAAATGATGCCGACCACACCCAGCGGCACGCGCATCTTGCCCACCTGAATGCCGGACGGACGAAAGCGCAGATCGGTGATGGCGCCGACCGGATCTTCCAGGACCGCCACCTGCAGCAGTCCTTCAATCATGCCGTCAATGCGCGCAGGAGTCAGGGCGAGCCGATCGAGCATGGCCGCATCGAGACCCTTCTCGCGTCCGGCGGCCAGGTCCTGCGCATTGGCGCGGGCGATGTCCTCGCGTCGAGCGGCAACGGCCTCGGCCATGGCACGCAGGGCCGCGTTCTTCTGCGCGGTGCCCGCCCTGGCCGTTTCACGTGCAGCTGCGCGCGCCTGACGACCGAGTGCCGTCATGTAGTGATCGATGTCGCTGGTGGCCGCCGCTGCCGTCGTGCCTGTCATTGCCGTTCCCGCCTGATGAAAAAAGTGGCGCATTATAGCCCCGCGGCCCGCCGCGCGACAAAGAAACAGTCAGCAGGATCTCAAATATCGTTTTGCAGACTCAATTCAGCAGGATACGGCCGCATGTACCAGGAATCGCGGATGTAGTCGTTGGGGTGCTTGCGGAAGAAGTGATTGAGCAGGGTGATGGGCACGATCAGGGGCACCTGCGCCTGTTTATAGGCCGCGATGGCCTCGCTCATCTCGGCCTTGTCGTCCGGCCCGAGATGCTTTTTCAGATAGCCCAGCACGTGCTGCAACACATTGGCATGACGCCCGCGCGTGGCACGACGCTTGAGCGCCGCCATGAGCGAGCGCAGATAGACCGGCGCCACCTCGGCAATATTGGCGCGCGTGGTGCCGGCCACCAGGGGGCCGAGTTCACGATAGGTCTGCGGGCAGTGAGACATGAGAATCAGCTTGTGCCTGGCATGGAAACTCACCAGGCCGGCCACGGTCAGCCCCTCGGCGAGCAGCGCCTTCCAGGGCGCCATGACGTAGACCCGCTGAATGAAATTCTCGCGCAGCACCGGATCCCCCAGCCGCCCCTCGTCCTCCACGGGCAGATCCGGGAAGTTGCGCATCAGCGTGGCGGCGTAGATGCCGGTGCCATCGCGGCGCGCCATGTGGGTCTCGTAGACCTTCACCCGCTCCATGCCGCAGCTGGGCGAGGCCTTCTTGAGAATGTAGCCGCACAGCTGCACGTGCCAGTCGCACTGCGCATCGGCGCAATCCGTCAGGGCCCGGGTGTAGTCGAGGGATTCGTCCACGGTGGAAACGCAGCGCACGCCCTCGCCCACCGCGATCAGGCGGATGGGAAGACGGGGAATGCCCAGACCGATGGCGACCTACGGGCAGAAGGCGCGAAACTCGAAATAACGGCCCAGGGTCTTCTCCACGTAACTGTCGAGCTGATGCTGGCCGTCGAAGCGGACTTTCTGGCCCAGCAGACGGCTGCTGATGCCCACGGGAATGCGTTCAAGCGACATCAGCGCGCCGCCTGCGGCCCGATGGCCTCGGCCGAGTCGGAATACTGCGCCACGATGCGGTCGACCTCCGAGCGGAAGGACGGGGAGTAGTTCATGCGCGTGGCCACCCAGGCGTCGCGCACCGACTTCACGCGCATCGTGGCGACCCAGCGATTCATGCGCGGCTCGAATTCATCGCGATCGAACAGCCCCTGCTCGAACTGGTAATGGGAGTTCTCCCACTCGCGCCAGACACCCGCCAGGAAGTAGGCATGCTGGGTGGCTTCGCCGGGCGTGAGTGGCTCGCCGGAATTTACCTTGGCAATGGTGTTGGCCAGTTCGATCTCGGTGGCCACCCACTCGGAGAACATCATCTGCTTCTCGGAAATAGCATCCCTGGTCTGGGAGCGCATCATGTCGGTGTTCTGGCGAATCTCCAGCCCCAGGAACACGATACCCATGATGACAGCGATACTGGCGGACAGGTTCATCCAGTCAGCGGCCTTGCTCATTGTCGTCCTCTCCTTGCGTCGACGGGTCAGTCGCTGCCCAGCCCAGCGACGCGATAGTCAACTCGCCTGCAATCAATCGCAATTTCTGCTCTCTCGGCAGCTTCTTCAGCCGGTGTTCCAGCACGCTTGCCTGCGCGCGCGTCCCGACTGCCGTCCTGTATACCAGCTCGAGCGGACCTTTGCCACGCAGATAACGCGCGGCCTGCGGGCCACCTCGCACATGTTCGGCGAAGCGGCGCTCGACATCGGTGGTGATGCCGGCATAGAGGGTGCCGCGACGGCAACGGATCAGATACAGATGCCAGCCCGCGTCAGCGCCCATGCGGCCCTCGCGCCCAGAGATCGTCGGCCTGCCGTGCCCGGCCTTCGGCCTCCAGCTTCAACAGATGCGCCTGCAAGGTGCGACAGGCCAGGGGCAGCAGGGCTGGAGTGATGTCGTCGTACACCAGGCCAGCCAGCGCCTGCAGGGAGAGTGGCTGTGACTGCGCAGCCAGCACACTCAGCAGCTTGCTTTCGCGACGCGCCCGGTGGCGCAGCAGAGTCTCGATGACCTGCAGCGGCTCGTGCATGACACGCCCGTGCGCCGGGGCCAGCGCCCGCAGGGGCAGGGTCTTCAGCCTTTCCAGCGCCTGCAGGTACTGCCGCATGCAGCCATCGGGTGGCGCGATGACCGGCGTCATGCCATCCAGGATGTGGTCGCCCGTGAACAGCAGCGCGTCCTGTTCCAGCAGGAAACACAGATGGTTGGAGACATGCCCCGGGGTGTGGATCAGTCGCATGCTGAACTCGCCGCAGTCGATGCGCTCGCCATCATGGCAGGGCCGCGCGGCGCGGAAGGACGGGTCCTGGCCACTTTCAGGCGGCGGGGGCAGGCCGATGACCTGCGCCCCGGTGCGCGCCTGCAGTGGTGCAGTTCCGGGCGAGTGATCCCCGTGGGTGTGAGTGACGAAGATCCAGTCGATGGGACGCTCCCCGGCGAGATCCAGGATGGCTTGCAGGTGCTGAGGATCGACCGGCCCCGGGTCGAGCACCGCCAGGCGGCGTGCGCCTATGGCATAGGTGTTGGTGCCCGGCCCGGTCATCGGCCCGGCATTGCGGGCGAGCAGGCGCTGCACCGGCACGCTGCCGATTCCCACCGCCTCTGGCATGCCTGCGATCATCCCCCGCACTCCGCACAAACGGGCTGCCGCCCGCGATGCGACGCATGATAGCCGGATTGCGACGGAGCGAGAAACGGGGTCCGGACACCTTCGCGGCCTCCTCGCCACCCACGTTCGGCGCTGGCTTTCGAGCCGGTTTCGGGATATAAAGTGCGCCTTTAAAAACCCCGGCGCGTATCTCGATCGATCCTTTTTCCTGTCCTCCGTGCACCTGGCTACACTCAGGGCTTTGACGAAGTTGTCCGCTCCATACGTGCCCAGATCGCTGCTCACAGCGCATTCAAGGTAACCACGATGTACAAGATCCAGACGTTCAACCAGATTTCCCCCAAGGGCCTCGTGCGCTTCAGCGGCAGCTACGAAGTGGGTGCCGGCATCAGCGAGGCCGATGCCATCCTCGTGCGCAGCCACAAGCTGCAGGACAGCGATGCCAATCCGAATCTGAAGGCTGTGGCACGCGCCGGCGCCGGCGTGAACAATGTGCCCGTGGCCAGCTACACCGAGAAAGGCATCGTCGTGTTCAACACGCCGGGCGCCAATGCCAATGCCGTGAAGGAGCTGGTGCTGTGCGGTCTGCTGCTGTCCTCGCGCGGCATCCTGCCGGGCATCGCCTACGTCAATTCCCTGCACGAGATGCAGGACAACGCCGCCATGTCCAAGTTGCTGGAGCAGGAGAAGAGTCGCTTCAAGGGCTCCGAGATCGCGGGCAAGACACTGGGCATCGTCGGTCTGGGTGCCATCGGCTCCCTGGTGGCGGAAATGGCCATCGGCCTGGGCATGAAGGTGCTGGGCTATGACCCCGCGCTGTCGGTGGACGCCGCCTGGCGCCTGCCCAACCAGGTGCGCAAGATCGAGAACCTCACCGCCCTGCTGGTGAACTCCGACTTCGTGAGCCTGCACCTGCCGGTGCTCGAATCCACTCGCAACCTGATCGACGCGGCGGCCGTGGCCAACATGAAGCCAGGCCTGTGCCTGCTGAACTTCTCGCGTGACGAGATCGTGGACAACCAGGCGATTGTCGACGGCCTCGACAAGCAGCGCCTGCGCATGTACGTCAGCGACTTCCCCTGCAAGGAACTGATCGGCCGCGACGACGTGATCCTGATGCCGCACATCGGTGCCAGCACGGACGAGGCCGAGGACAACTGCGCCGTCATGGCGGCCGACCAGCTGATGGACTTCCTGGAGAACGGCAACATCCGCAACTCGGTGAATTTCCCGAGCGTGTCGCTCGACCGCGCGCCTGGCGCCGCCCGTGGCACGCGTCTGGCCATCAGCAACAAGAACGTGCCCAAGATGCTGGGCCAGATCCTGTCGATTCTTGCCAACCAGAACCTCAACGTGGTGGACATGATCAACAAGAGTCGCAACGAGATTGCCTACAACCTGATCGACGTCGAGTCACGCCCCTCCGATGCGGTGCTGGCCGAGATTGCGGCGGTCCAGGATGTGATCAAGGTGAGCGTGCTCTGAGAGCGCGCCACCGGCATACCGAATCATCCATTGCCAACAGGAAATCACCATGAAACGTGTATACAACTTCGGGGCCGGTCCGGCCATGCTGCCACTGCCCGTGCTGGAGAAGGCCAGAGACGAGTTTCTGGACTGGAACGGTCTGGGCATGTCCGTCATCGAAGTCAGCCACCGCAGCGCGGAGTTCGAAGCCCTGCTGACCGAGACTGACAACCTGCTGCGCGAGCTGGCCGGCCTGCCGGACAACTTCGACATTCTGTACGTGCATGGCAGCGCGCAGATGCAGTTCGCGGCCATCCCGCTGAACCTGATGCCGCTCAAGCCTGCGCACAAGGCCGCCTTCATCGAGAGCGGTCACTGGACTGTGCTGGCCCGCAAGGAAGCCGCCCGTTACGGCCAGGCCGTGACCGTCGCCACCAGCGAGGCGAGCAATTTCAATCACATCCCCGACTACGATGTGTCCACGCTGGATGCGGACACCTCCTATGTCCACATCACCAGCAACAACACCCTGTTCGGCAGCCGCTGGAACGAGTTCCCTGACACCGGCGACATCCCGCTGGTGGCCGACATGACCTCCGAGCTGATGTCCCGTGTGATCGACTACAACAAGTTCGGCGTGGTGTTCGCCGGCCTGCAGAAGAACCTCGGCCCGTCAGGCATGGCCGCCGTGATGATCCGCAAGGACCTCATCGGCCACGCCATGCCGCAGACCCCGAATCTGCTGAACTACGACACCTATGCCAAGAACCACTCCATGCCCAACACCATCAACACCTTTGCCGTGTACATGATGAACCTGGTGTTGAAGTGGCTGAAGGATCAGGGCGGCGTGCCGGCGATCGAGAAGATCAATGCGCAGAAGGCGAAGCTGATCTATGACGCGATCGATGCCACCGACTTCTACCGCGGCGCGGCCCAGAAAGCCCACCGCTCGCAGATGAACATCACCTTCACGCTGGCAGACAGCGCCCTGGACAAGGCCTTCCTGAGCGAAGCCGAAGCCCGCGGCCTGTACGCCCTGAAGGGGCACCGTGTGGTGGGCGGCATGCGCGCCTCCATCTACAACGCCATGCCGCTGGCAGGCTGCCAGGCACTGGTGGACTTCATGCAGGACTTCGAGCGCCGCCACGGCTGAGCCGCGGTGAGCGAACCCGACTCCCGCGCTGCAAAGGGGTCAGAGGCACTTATCCAGGCGAGTGTCCCTGACCCCTTTGCACTTCAGTCGCCCCGCAAGATCATTCACTGCGACTGCGACTGTTTCTACGCCTCCATCGAGACCCGCGACAACCCGTCACTGCTCGGCAAGCCCGTGGCCGTGGGCGGTCGACCGGAACAGCGAGGTGTCGTCGCCACCTGCAATTACGAAGCCCGCCGCTATGGCGTGCACTCCGCCATGCCCATGGCCACCGCGCTGCGCAAGTGCCCGCAGCTGATCGTCATTCATCCGCGCATGGACAAGTACCGCGAAGCCTCGGCGGCGGTGCACCGCATCTTCCGCGACTACACCGAGCTCATCGAGCCGCTGTCACTGGATGAAGCCTATCTCGATGTCAGCGCCACCACGGCCTGCCACGGCAGCGCCACCCTCATCGCCCGCGAGATCCGGCAGCGCGTGCGCGAGAGTGTCGGCATCACGCTCTCGGCCGGCATCGCCCCCAACAAGTTCATCGCCAAGATCGCCAGCGACTGGAACAAGCCCGACGGCCAGTTCGTCGTCAAACCCCATGAGGTCGACGCCTTCGTGCGCGCCCTGCCCGTGCAGAAGCTCTTCGGCGTGGGCAAGGTCACCGCCGCGCGCCTCCATGCCCTGGGCATCCACACCTGCGAGGACCTGCGCGCCCTCGACGAGGCCGCCCTGGCCGAGCACTTCGGCAGCTTCGGCAGCAGCCTGCACCGGCTTTGCCGCGGCATCGACGAGCGGCCGGTGGTGACCGACCGCACGCGCAAGTCCCTGAGTGTCGAGAACACCTTTCCCGCCGACTTACTCTCGCTCGATTCCGTGCTGGCCGAACTGCCCGAGCTGCATCGCCAGATGCTCGCCCGCCTCCACAATGCCCTTGCGCAGTACCGGGTCAGCAAGAAGTACCTCAAGCTCAAGTTCGACAATTTCGTGTCCACCACCATCGAGTCCAGCTCGCTGGAGACGGACCTCGCCGGCTATGAACAGTTGTGCCGCGAGGCCCACGCGCGCGGCGACCGTGCCGTGCGGTTGATCGGCCTGGGGGTGCGTCTGGAACCGCTGGGAGGCGTGCAGGAAAGTGCGTCCCCTTACGCCCTGCATCCCGCGCGCCGGCAGCTGCCCCTGCCCCTGGAATGATGCCAAGCCCGCGGAATTCGGCTATCGTGCCAGCCTGATCGCGGCGGCCGATGCACGGCCGCCAGCGCCTTGACCTCAGGAAGCGGCCCTGCCGCAGTGAACGATGGCAGACGACAAGCCCCGCCCCCGCATCTCCAACTACATCACCGTCGAAGGCGAGCAACGCCTGCGCGACGAACTCAATCACCTGTGGCGCGTCGAGCGCCCGATCGTGACGCAGCAGGTGGCCGATGCCGCCGCGCTGGGCGACCGCTCCGAGAATGCCGAATACATCTATGGCAAGAAGCGGCTGCGCGAGATAGACCGCCGTGTGCGCCATCTGCGCAAGCGCCTGGAGCTGCTCACCGTGGTGGACAAGCCGCCGAGCGACCCTTCGCGCATCTATTTCGGTGCCTGGGTGACCCTGGAGGACGAAGAGGGCCTGGAGCACGAATTCCGTCTGGTGGGACAGGACGAGATCGCCGAGAAGCCCGGCTACATCAGCGTGGATGCCCCCCTGGGCCGCGCCCTTCTGGGCAAGGCGCAGGACAGCGAGGTGAGCATCGAAACCCCGGGCGGGCCGCGCGAGTGGTATGTGCTGCGCGTGTCCTATCAGGGTGCGCGATGAAGCACGTCACCCTGCTGGCGATCGAGAGCGCGCTGGCCTCCAGCATCACCATTCCCCTGGAGATGATTCAGGCCGCCGAGGTCATCCAGCGCATCCGGCGACGCCGCGCGGACCTGCACCGTTTCGTGGTGGCCAGCGCCGACGGGCAGCCGCTGCCCATGGTCGGCGGCATTCGCGTGCAGCCCGAGCTGAGTCTGGCCGAGATCCCTCGCACCGACCTGATCTTCATCCCCGCGCTCTGGGGCAACCCCAATGCCGTGGTGCAGGCCAATCCGGGCATCACCGCCTGGCTGCGCACGCAGTATGACCAGGGCGCCACCATCTGCAGTGTCGGCACGGGCAGCTACTTCCTCGCGGAAGCGGGCCTGCTGGACGGGCGCAACGCCACGACGCACTGGTACTACTTCGATGATTTCCGCAAGCGCTACCCGCACGTGACCCTGCAGCGCAAGCGCTTCATCACCCATGCCGACCGGCTCTACTGCACCGGCAGCGTGAACGCGGTGCGCGATGTCATGCTGCATTTTGTGGAACGGCTGTTCACGCCGGCGGTGGCAGACGAGGTGTCGCACCATTTCACGCACGAACTCAAGCGCTCCTACGAATCCATGCTGCTGGCGAGCGAGGAGAAGGACACCCACCATGACGAGCAGATCATCAAGATCCAGGAGTGGCTGAAGAAGCATTTCCAGAAGGAGGTGACACTGAAAAGTCTGGCGGCGAAGTTCGATATCAGCGTGCGCTCGTTCAATCGGCGCTTTCGTCTGGCCGCGGGACAGACACCGCTGCAGTACCTGCAGGAAGTGCGCCTGCAGCAAGCCAAGGCGCTGCTCAAGCAGAGCAACCTGAGCATCGCGGAAATCGCGTTTGCGGTGGGCTATCAGGACACCAGTCATTTCTCCGCGCTGTTCAAGCGCGTCAACGCCATCACGCCGAATGAATACCGGCATCTGGTGCGCACGAAACTGTTCAACGTGGAAACGGACACGCTCTGAGGCGGGAAGGCTCGGCGGGTGTGTAGACGCTGCAGAGCCGTGACCAGCGCCAGAGGCACTGAGCACGACCCTGCAGGGTCTCTCCCTTGTGAACTATTGCGGAGTGACGGGCAGCTGGAACTTTTCCTTCCACTGCGCGTAAGGCATGCCGTAGACGATTTCCCTGGCCGCTTCGTAGTCCACTGCCAGCCCCTTGTCCTGGGCGGCAGCGGCATACCATTTGGCCAGGCAGTTGCGACAGAACCCGGCGAGGTTCATCAGGTCGATGTTCTGGACCTGCTTGTTGTCATCCAGGTGCTTGAGCAGGCGGCGGAAGGCCGCGGCTTCAAGTTCCATGCGCTGTTGTTCTGTCAGTGACATACCTGCGTTCCTGTTCTGCGCTGCTCAGGCGGCAACGCTCTGCGTAGTGGGGACATCGGGCACCACCTCGAAGTTCTCCACTTCCAGGGTGGCCTTGCGATGTTTCTTGTCGATGGCCTTGAGCTGACGTTCGGCGGCATTGAAGGCATCGCGCACGGCCACGTAGATATCCTCGTGCTCTGGCTTGTCATGCTGACCCTGCTTGACGATCACTTCGCGCGACGCGGTGTGAATCTCGATGGCAACGCTGAAGACCTTGCCCTTGTGGTGATTGTTGTGAGGACAATCGAGAACCACGCGTCCGCCGATGATGTCGTTGCTGAATCGTTGCAACTTCTGGATGCGCTTGTTGACGTTCTCGGTCAATGCGGGTGACTGGTCGATATTGTGAAAAACAATCTGGAATTCGTTGGTCATGGCGAAAGTCTCCTTGTTGTCGTTACACGTTGCTTGTTGACTCAATGCTGCTTCTGTCGTGCCCTCCTCGTCGTTGATCTGTCGCAAACTCTGCGACGCCTGTTGATGAATGTGGTGTGTGTCGCCCGCAATTCAATACCCGGCCAATCGATCGGCCAGGTGGCCGATGGACAGCGCATAATTGTTCGCACAGTTGTAGCGCAGGATGGCGCGGAAATTCTGGTAGGTCAGGAAGGCGCGCCCCTCCGGACCATCGGGCTGGATGATGGACGCCACGAAGTCATTGGCCGGCAGGTCACTGCCGTCGATGCGGCGCACGCCGATCTCCTGCCACTGCGCCAGCGGCAGCAACTGCGTGTGATGCCGCACCACGCTGCAGGAGTGCTGGGCAGGTGGCTGCTGCCACTCACTGGCGCGTGCCGTATAGTCGGCGGGCAACTGCACCTCGCGGCCCCAGGTCTGGTCGTCGCGCCAGTCGGCGGCCTTCAGGTACTGGGCGATGGAGGCGAACACATCGGCCGGCGTGGTCCAGATGTCGCGGCGACCATCGCCATCGAAGTCCTGGGCGTACTGCACGAAGCTGGACGGCATGAACTGGCTCTGCCCCATGGCGCCGGCCCAGGAGCCCTTCATGTCGGCATGCGTGATGTGGCCTTCGTTGAGAATCTGCAGCGCACTGAACAGTTCGCGGCGGAAATAGTCGGCGCGGCGCGGGTCGTAGGCCAGCGTCACCAGCGCGCGGATGACATCAGTGCCGCCGGTGAAATTGCCGTAGTTGGTCTCGATGCCCCAGAACGCAACGATGAAGCGCGGCTCCACGCCGTAATGCGCGCCGACCTGCGCGAGCAGTTCGCGGTGCTGGGCCAGGCGGGCACGCCCGGTGTCGATGCGCCACTGGGTGACGCGCTTCTCGAGGTATTGCTCGAAGGTCTCGGTGAATTCGGCCTGGCTGCGGTCATTGTTGATGACCTGGGGGATGGGGGTGACGGGCACCAGCGCCTGCTGGATGATGTCTTCACGAATGCCCTGCTCGCGCGCCTCGGCAATGACGATGGCCAGCCAGTCCTCGAACTGCATCTGCGGCTCCTGCGCCAGAGCACTCAGGGAGCTGACGAGAATCAGCAATGCCAGCAGACACTTCACTGCGGCGAGTCGAGCGGTTTGCATTCCCTCTCCTTCTTCAACTTTCACCTGCAGCCTACCCTATTGCTTCAAACTTGTTCAAGTCGAACAGCACCAGTGCCAAGGCTCGTAGCAGATGCCCGTGTGGTTGCCTCGCGGATAGCTCAGCGTGAAGCCGAAGGCGGCCCCGCGAGACATGAGCCAGGCGAAGGCGGGCGTGTCCTCGAAAGCTTCCTCGAGGTCGGGGCAGCCGGGCGTGCCGATGTCGATGGCGCGGCCGGTGTGGTGCTCGCTGTAGCCCGGCGCCGCGTTGACCAGCAGGATCTGCTCCAAGCTGCGGCCGGACACGAGCTTGCGGCGGATCAGCTGTGCCTGGTAATCGACGCTGCGAAAGGCAGACACCAGATGCAGCACGACGTCGTCTGCCGCCGCCGTCTGCTTCATGGCCTGCCACGCGTCCAGGGCTTCGGGCGTCAGGCGCAGCACGCGCCCGTGCACGTCGGGCTCGGTGTCGACCAGAGTCACGGCTTCCTCGTACAGGCGCAGACGAGTGGTCCTGGCGTAGTCAGAGGGGATGCCCAGCGTCTGGTGCAGATGGCGGAGGCGTTGTTGATAGTCGGCAGTGGTCATGGGGCTATGCTATAGCGCCAGCGCGCGCGCGTGCAATGCGCGAGGCGGCGATGAGGCGGTCGTCCGGATGAGCACCTTGTGGCCAGAATGGACAGCAAACTGTCTCTTTTGCCATAGTTCCGGGCATGGGCGTCTCACTATAGTAGCTACGCCTTCGCGCTACAGGGGACTCCACATGGCACACCTTCCCGTCATCATCGGCATGGGCGGCATCAATCCTGCCGGCCGCAGCTCCTTGCACCACGCCTATCGGCGCCTCGTGCTCGATGCCCTGAACGAACACGATGCCATGCAGACGCGAGCCAGCCTGGCCTCCCTGATGGGCCTGCTAAAGCAGAACAGCGGTCAGTGGTGCGATGCCCAGGGCACGCCCGTGGAACTCGGGCCGTATCTGCACGCGCTCGACCCGGCGCTGCGCGCAGGCACCTTGATCCGGCGCCTGGAAAGCAATCTGTTCGACCCGCAGGCCGTGCCCTATCACAAGCGCGCCACCCTGCAATCCACCGCCGATGCGCCCATCAGCTTCCTGCTGCGCACCCAGCATCTGCCCGACGCCGTGCCGGCGCACTGGCAGCTGAGCGGCGGGCCGGACGGCCTGGTGCGCGTGCAGGTGCAGGGCAGCTTCGACATCCTCACCGAGAACCTGCGTCGCAGCGAGGTCAACACGGCCGGGCAGCTGCCCAGCGGCTTCGACCCGAAGGCACTCTACCCCTCGCGCAACCACCCGCGCGGCCTGCAGATGACTGTCTTCGGCGCCAGCGATGCCGTGCAGTCCCTGGGCATCGACTGGGACACCCTGCTCCGCCATGTGGCGCCGGACCAGATCGCCGTCTACGCCGGCAGCTGCATGTCGCAACTGGACTTCAACGGCAATGGCGGGCTGCTGCAGTCGCGCCTGCTGGGCAAGAAAGTCACCTCGAAGCAGCTGCCCCTGGGACTCGCCGAGATGCCTGCCGATTTCATCAACGCCTATGTGCTCGGGAATGTCGGCACCACGGGCACGCAGGTGGCCGCCTGTGCCACTTTCCTCTACAACCTGCGCCAGGGCATTCGCGACATCCAGGACGGCTCGCACCGCCTGGTGATCGTGGGCGCCAGTGAAGCTCCCATCACCTCAGAGGTGATGGAGGGCTACTACGCCATGGGCGCACTGGCCAGCGACGAGGCCTTGCGCGAGCTGGACGATGTGGCCCAGCCCGATCATCGCCGCGCCTGTCGCCCCTTTGGCCGCAACGCGGGCTTCACCCTGGCCGAATCGGCCCAGTTCGTGGTGCTGTGCGCCGACGACCTGGCCCTGCAGACCGGGGCCAGCATCCTTGGCGCGGTGAACGATGTGTTCGTGAATGCCGATGGCTACAAGAAGTCCATTTCCAGCCCCGGGGCCGGCAACTACATCACCGTGGCCAAGGCAGCGGCTGCCACGCGCAACCTGATTGGCGAACGCGGCCTGCGCGAGCGCAGCTATGTGCAGGCCCACGGCACCGGCACGCCACAGAACCGCGTCACCGAGTCGCACATCCTGAGCACGGTGGCCGCCTCCTTCGGCATCGAGCAATGGGCCGTCACGGCGCTGAAGGCACACCTGGGCCACTCCCTGGCCAGCTCGGCCGGGGATCAGCTGAGCGGTGCCCTGGGGCTGTGGCGTTACGGCATCCTGCCGGGGATTCTGAGCACGGAGCGCGTCGCCGACGATGTGCACACGGCCGGTCTGGACTTCGTGCTGCAGCACCGCGAGGTGGGTGCACAGGGGATGGATGCGGTGCTGATCAATTCCAAGGGCTTCGGCGGCAACAACGCCACGGCCTCAGTGCTGGCGCCGCACGTGGCCCTGCGCATGCTGGAGAGGAAACACGGCCGCGCAGCCATGGCAGAACATGCACGGCGCAACGAACCGGTGCAGGCCGCGATCGCGGCCTATGACGAAGGCATGACCGCCGGGCAGATCGCGCCGATCTACCGCTTCGATCATCAGGTGGTGGACAGCGAGGGCGTGTGCCTGAGCGGCCAGTCGCTGCACATCGAGGGCAGGCAGACCGCAGTCAACCTTGACCTGCCCAACCCCTACGCCGACTACTGCGACTGAGCCCTACTTCACCGTCAGCTTGTGCGCGATGATCTCCTGCCACTGCGCCGGCCCGGTGCGGTGGACGGAGGTACCGTTGACATCCACCGCCACGGTGACCGGCATGTCCTGCACCTCGAACTCGTGGATCGCCTCCATGCCCAGATCGGCGAAGGCCACCACGCGCGCCTTGCGGATGGCCTTGGACACCAGATAGGCCGCGCCGCCCACCGCCATCAGATACACCGCCTTGTGCTTCTTGATGGCATCGATGGCCACCTGGCCGCGCTCCGCCTTGCCGATCATGCCCAGCAGGCCGGTCTTGCTCAGCAGTTCCTCGGTGAACTTGTCCATGCGCGTGGCTGTGGTAGGGCCGGCCGGACCGATCACCTCGTCACGCACCGGGTCCACCGGGCCCACGTAGTAGATGAACCGCCCTTTCAGATCCACGCCATCCGGCAGCGCCTCGCCGCGGGCGAACATCTCGCTCATGCGCTTGTGCGCGGCATCGCGCCCCGTCAGCATCTTGCCGCTGAGCAGCAGCGTGTCCCCCGGCTGCCACTGGGCCACCTCTTCCGGAGTCACGGTGTCCAGATTCACGCGGCGGGCGCGCGGGCCGGCCTCCCAGGTGATCTGCGGCCAGTCTTCCAGACGCGGTGGCTCGAGGTGCGCCGGACCGCTGCCATCCAGGGTGAAATGCGCGTGACGGGTGGCGGCGCAGTTCGGAATCATCGCCACGGGCAGCGAGGCCGCGTGGGTGGGGTAATCCTTGATCTTGATGTCGAGCACGGTGGTGAGGCCACCCAGCCCCTGCGCGCCGATGCCCAGCGCGTTGACCTTGTCCATGATCTCCAGACGCAGCTCTTCCACCCGGTTCTGCGGGCCGCGACGACGCAGCTCGTGAATGTCGATCGGGTCCATCAGCGCCTCCTTGGCCAGCACCGCCGCCTTCTCGGCCGTGCCGCCGATGCCGATGCCCAGCATGCCGGGCGGACACCAGCCCGCGCCCATGGTGGGAACGGTCTTCAGCACCCAGTCGACGATGCTGTCACTGGGGTTGAGCATGGCCAGCTTGGCCTTGTTCTCGGAGCCGCCACCCTTGGCCGCCACGATCACCTCCAGCTCGTGCCCGGGCACGACTTCCATGTGGATCACGGCCGGTGTGTTGTCCTTGGTGTTCTTGCGAGCCCCTGCCGGGTCATTGAGGATGGAGGCGCGCAGCACATTGTCCGGATGCAGATAGGCGCGACGCACGCCTTCGTTGACCATGTCGGCCACGCTCATGTCGCCCTGCCACTGCACCTGCATGCCGATCTTCAGGAAGACGGTGACGATGCCCGTGTCCTGGCAGATGGGGCGCTTGCCCTCGGCGCACAGGCGCGAGTTGATCAGGATCTGGGCCATCGCGTCCTTCGCGGCGGGCGATTCCTCGCGCTCGTAGGCCTCGTTCACGGCCTGGATGAAGTCCAGCGGATGGTAGTAGGAGATGTATTGCAGGGCGTCGGCGACGCTCTGGATCAGGTCTTCCTGGCGAATGACTGTCATGAGAATGCTGTCCTCGAAGGCACGAATGGCGCGGCGCGCAGCCGCCGGTGGTGGAATTTGCGGCGGATTCTAGCATAGAGTGCGAGCAGAACCGCCCGGCGCGAGCCTGCCTGCAGGCCTCCCCGGGAACCACTCCCCAGGAGGTCCCCATGCACGAACGCGACAGCTCCGAGATTCTCAGCAGCCTCGAACTTGGCGTGCAGGTCCTGCACATTCACCGGCCCGAGAAGAAGAACGCCCTCACCCGCGCCATGTATCAGACGCTGGCTGAGGCCCTGCGCCGTGCCGACACCGACCCGGCCGTGCGCGTCATCCTGCTGCACGGCGAGCCCGAATGCTTCACCAGTGGCAATGAC
>JAURIJ010000002.1 GCA_030832825.1 Gammaproteobacteria bacterium | reverse complement strand
CTTGCGGCGGTGCTGGACGGGGGCGATTGCACGCTCGGCATCGAATCCACGATTCTTGATCTGACCGGTGACGTGCCTCAGGTGCTGCGCGCGGGGCCGGTCACTGCCAGCGCGATTGCGGAACAGCTTGGCTGCCCCGTGGCCACCCCGAGTCAGCACACGGTGGCGGTGCCGGGCAACATGCCGGAGCACTATCAGCCGCGCACGCCCGTGCGTCTGAAGAACGCACAGCAGATCGCACAGCACGTGGACTTCCCCGTGGCAAGAATCCTGCTCAGCCTTGAGGCAGGTCAACTCGACACCACTTCCGCACTGACACGGGTGATGCCGCGTGGTAAACCTGACTACGCGCGGCAGCTCTACCGGGCGCTGCACGAGGCGGATCGATTGCAGGTGAAGGAAATCTGGGTGGAGACGCCTCCCGCCACCGAGGAGTGGGCGGACGTCATCGACAGATTGCTGCGCGCCAGTGGTGGGGTCCGCTAGAAGGTGACGGATGGCACCCATTGGGGCCACGCCACCGGCGATGGCCGACATGCATCAGAGTAGGAGTGAAAGACCCATGCTGACATTGAACGTGCCCGACATGTCCTGCGGCCATTGCGTCCAGGCCATCATGCAAGCGCTGACGACACTGGACCCCATGGCCGAGGTGCAGGTGGATCTCGAAGCGAAGACAGTGAAAGTCCGTACGAATGCCGCAGACGCGGCCGTGCGTGCCGCGATTGCCGAGGCGGGTTACACGCCCTCCTGAAGGGCGGCGTCCCTCAGGGTTGCCGCACCTGATTCCACTGCATCGTCCTGCTGCGCCAGTGTTCCTCGATGGCCTGCACGAAACCCTTGTTGACGAATTTGGCGCGTGACTCGTTCCACAGTGGCGAGTCATGGCGCAGCACCACCCCTTCCACCTGTCCTGCGCGATAGCGGCTCGTGGCCTGTTCCAGAAACTGCGTCAGACTCTTGCGCGTGAACCTGCCACGCCCGAGCTCGGGCACCTGCGCCAGTCCCAGGTCCTGCGCCAGCTGCGCACGTCGCGCCACACTTCAGAAGCGACCCTCGCCACGATCATAGACATCGAAGAGCAGGAACCAGTCGGGCAGCGCGTGGTAGTCGAGCGAATGCTGCGCGGCACACCATTCGCCGAACAGGATGAGCTGAGGGGTCAGGTGGCTCTTCAAGACGTGGTCGTACTGCCCGAGCCAGGCATTCAGGCGCGAGAACTGGCCGTTGAAGGGCTGCTCCAGATAGCTGCCGCGATTCTGCGCGCGCAGTTCGCCATGCTCGTCCAGAGACAGGCCCAGGTTGGCGCCGTCCAGTTTCTCTTCGATGATCAGTTCGTGCTGCAGCATGTCCTCCACCTCAGGGGGCGCCAGCACCTTGTCGCCGCGAGGCTCGCCATCGCCCAGCCAGATCAGATGATGCGTGTGAGGAAAGCGGAAGAAGTCAGTCATGTGAATGTCCCTTGTGGAGGCGTTTCTGTTTCTCGGCATGGCGGGTTCTGGACCAGACGGGTATCAATGGCAGAAGGGTGAGCCCCGTGCGGGTCAACTCGCTCTCCCAGTCGTGCCAGTCGGTGTCGCCGGCGAACACGATGGCACTGCTGCCGGGCAGGCTCAACGCCTGCAGGGCCGCGGCCACCATCTTGCGATCGGCCAGATCGTGCACCACCTCGTCCAGCGGCTGCGGCAGGATGCCCGCACCATCACGGTCGTAGTCCACCGACACGCGATCGACTTCATCCCGAGACAGCTTCGCCATCACCACCTCGATGCCATAGTCGTGGAAGTCCAGCTTGTGGTGATACTCGACGTTGATCGCACCGGCGAGATCGAGCACCAGATGCGCCGGGCTCGCCGCAAAGGCTTCGAGCCAGCGCAGCACCTGCTCCTGCAGCGCCGGCTCGGGCGGACTCACCTCGCGGTGATGCGGCAGCAGCGTCTCCCCCTTGCGGCGGGCCATGGCGGCGCTCGCCGCGATCAGCACATTGGTGTCGACGAGATAGCGCGCATGCCACTGCGGGGGGGCGACAGGCTGTTCACGCTTGCGCTGGGCTGACTTCAAGGGGCTGCGTCCAGAAAGTGATACATGGCTCGATGATAAGCCCGCAGCGGCGCACTGGCGAGTCCGGGGCGGTGCGTGCTTCAATTCCGGCTCGACACCCATTGCCCCGAGTCCGTCGCGTGACCAGCCCAGCCCCCGCCAATGCCACACTGCCCATCGAGGCCGTCCTCCCCGATCTGCGCCGTGCGCTCGCGCGGCACAATCGCTGCCTGCTGGTCGCCCAGCCCGGCGCCGGCAAGACCACCCGGGTACCGCTGGACCTTCTGCAGGCGGATGCCACCGGACGATCGCGCTGGCTGCTGCTGGAACCGCGCCGGGTGGCGGCGCGCCTGGCGGCCGGCTACATGTCCGAACAGCTCGGCGAGTCGCTGGGCGACACGGTGGGCTATCGCGTGCGGGGCGAGTCCCGCGTCGGCCCGGACACGCGGCTGGAAGTGGTCACCCAGGGCATCCTCACGCGGATGCTGCAGGACGACCCGGGCCTCACTGGCGTGCAGGGCATCATCTTCGACGAATTCCACGAGCGCAGCCTGGAGGCCGACCTCGGCCTGGCGCTGGCGCTCGATGTGCAACAGGGCCTGCGGGAAGACCTGCAGCTGCTGATCATGTCGGCCACGCTGGACGTCGGCGCGCTGCTGCAGGTGCTCGGCGAGCACACGCCCGTCATCGACTGCCCCGGGCGCGTCTGGCCGGTCAGCACGCAACACCGTTCACCCCCCTTGCGCGAGTACGCGGAGCGGCATCAGGCCGCCATCGTGCGCGAAGCGCTCGCCGACCACGACGGCGATGTGCTGGTGTTCCTGCCCGGTCAGGCCGAGATCCGCCGCCTGCAGCGCGAACTGGAAGGCAGCATTCCCGGCCATGTCGAAGTCTACCCGCTGCACGGCCAGCTCACCCTGGCGCAGCAGCAGGCCGTGCTGCGACGGCCGGCGAACACGACGTCCCGACGGGTCATCCTGTCCACCGCCATCGCCGAGTCCAGTCTGACCGTGCCGGGCGTGCGCATCGTCATCGACGCCGGGCTGGAGCGCGTGCCGGTGTTCCAGCCGCGCACGGGACTGAGCCTGCTCGACACTCGCCGCGTCAACCGGGCCAGCGCCGATCAGCGCCGCGGCCGCGCCGGCCGCGAGGCCCCGGGCGTGTGCTACCGGCTGTGGGCGGAGGAAACCATGCTGGCTCCGCATCGCGAGCCGCAGATGCTGCAGGCGGATCTGGCAGGGCTGCTGTTCGAACTGCTGCGCTGGGGCGTGCAGGACCCGGCCGGTCTGAGCTGGGTCAGCCCGCCGCCGGGACCAGCACTGGACAGTGCGCGAGCGCTGCTGAAGTCACTGGGGCTGCTTGCACCGGACGGCGGCCTGAGCCGCTTCGGCCGTGACTGCGGGCGCTGGCCCACTCACCCGCGACTGGCCGTGCTGCTGCAGGAGGCCGGCAAGCTGAACGCGCTGAGCCTGGCCTGCTGGCTGGTGGCCTGGCTGGAGGAGGACATTGGCGGGCAGGACATCGACCTGGCGCTGCTCTTCGCGGCTCTGGAGAACGGGGGTCACGCTCGCGTCGACGAGCGCTGGAAACGCGCCGCCCGGCAGTGGGCCACCCGCGCGGGTTGTGGGCTGGAGATTGGCACGGCGGACGCCCTGCCGCTGCTGCTGGCCCGCGCGTGGCCCGATCGCCTGGCGCAGAATCAGCGGCAGAGCAGCGATCAGGGCCGCGCCCGCTTCAAGCTCGTCAGCGGCGGGCAGGCCCTGCTGCCCGAGACTCACGCGCTGGCACGGGCGGAGTTCCTGCTGGCGGTCGAACTGGACGGCGATGCCAGCGGCGCCCGCCTCTTCCACGCCGTGGCCATGAGTCCGGCCCAAGTGGAGCGCTGCTTCCCCGAGAGTGCCCGCTGGCGGGCCGATGTGCGCTGGGACACGGCGAGCGGCCGCATGCTCGCGGAGGAAGTGCGCAGCGTTGGCGCCCTGGCGCTGGAACGCCGCCCGCTGCGCGACGTCCCGCCGGAGGTGCTGCGCCAGGGTCTGCTGGCGGCCCTGCGCCAGCGCGGGAGCCTGGCTTGGTCGGACGATGATCGGCAACTGCTGGGCCGCTTGCGCCTGCTGCAGCGCACGCTCGGCGCGCCCTGGCCTGCGCTGAGCGACGAGGCCCTGCTGGAGTCGCTGGAAGACTGGCTGGGCCCCCATCTGCAAGGGCTGAGCCGGCTGGAGCAGGTGGACCGGCTGCCACTGGGACGTCTGCTGCTGGAGTCTCTCGACTGGTCGCTGCAGCAGCAGCTTGTTCAGCTCGCGCCCACGCATCTCGGTGTGCCCAGTGGCAATCGCATCGCCCTGGATTACACCGGGCCGGAACCCGTGCTGGCAGTCAAGCTGCAGGAACTGTTCGGCCTGCAGCAGACCCCCACCGTGGTGCAGGGCCGCGTGAGCGTGCTGCTGCATCTGCTTTCCCCGGCGCGCCGGCCGGTGCAGGTCACACGGGATCTGGCCAACTTCTGGGCCACCGGCTATTTCGAGGTGCGCAAGGATCTGCGCGGGCGCTATCCGCGTCACCCCTGGCCGGAGGACCCGCTGCAGGCGGAGCCCAGTGCCCGCACGAAGAAGCGCCCGGAGGGGCGGTGAGTCAGCGCAGGCTAACCCGCAAAAGTCTGTCCTGACTGACGATTGAAGTCTTCCGAAAAGGTCACGAACTCGTCGGCCGGCATGGGCCGGCAGATGCAGTAGCCCTGCAGCACATCGCAGCCTTTTTGCACCAGCAGGGCCACGGTGTCTTCGTCTTACACGCCTTCAGCCACGGCGGCGCGCAGGACCTCCACGTCGAAGCCGGTAGCGGTGCCGGAATCGTCAAGGGAATGAATCGGGGGGCAATGGTTGCAGCCGCCGAAAGCGATGAGCTCCGGTTGCGCCTGCAGTGCGGACGCAGGCAGCAAGAGTGCTGCAACGGCACACAGAGCGGGGCCTTTCTCATTCCATCGATGCGCACGCATGCAGAGATCCTGTGCCTGATCCGCCGGGGATCGCGTGAGTTCTGGCCGGAGTGCAGGGATGCACGCAGACGGATGCAAATCGGGCTGGCGTGCCGGCAGCTGCCGGACTTGATGGTATAGTGCGCGCGACTCATCGCAATGTGGAACGCAGCACCATGGCCCGAGGCACCCTCTTCATCATTTCCGCCCCTTCCGGCGCCGGCAAGACCAGCCTGGTCAACGCCTTGCTCAAGGATGGCAGCGATCCGCTGCTGGGCGTGTCGATCTCCCACACCACACGCGCCCGCCGCCCGGGCGAAGTCGACGGCGTGAACTATCATTTCGTCACGGTGGACGACTTCCGCGCCATGCAGCGCGACGACGCCTTCCTGGAGTCCGCGGAAGTCTTCGGCAATCTCTACGGCACCTCGCGCGCCTGGGTACAGGCACAGCTGGAACAGGGGCTCGACGTGATCCTGGAGATCGACTGGCAGGGCGCCGCGCAGGTGCGTCAGCGCATGGACCGCAGCCGCAGCATCTACATCCTGCCGCCCTCGCTGGCCAGTCTGCGCGAACGCCTCACGGGCCGCGCCCAGGACGACGACGAGACCATCAACCGACGCATGCGCCAGGCCACGGACGAGATCTCTCACTACGACGCGGCCGACTACGTGGTCATCAACGAGGACTTCGACACGGCCCTGCAGGACCTGCGCGCCATCGTGCGCGCCTGCCGTCTGGAACGTGCCCAGCAGCAGCAGAACAACGCCAGCCTGCTGGATGCCCTGCTGAAAACGGCCTGAAACAGGCCGCCAAGGCCCTTAAATGCTGTAAAGGACAAGATTAAAGTAGGCAGTGCCGAGGCTCTTTTAGTAGAATCGCCGGTCTTTTCAACAGCCCCGTCTCAACCACAGGTGTAGCTATGGCCCGTATAACCGTCGAAGATTGTCTGGCAATGGTCGACAATCGCTTCCAGCTGGTGATGATCTCCAGCAAGAGAGCCCGTCAGATCCAGACCGGGGGCAAGGACCCGCTGGTGCCTGCCGACAACGACAAACCCACGGTGATCGCCCTGCGCGAAGTCGCCGCCGGCCTGGTGGATGCCAGCATCCTGACTGCGCGCGCTCCGGCCCCCATCATCAACCTGACCCGCGATGATCTGAAAGCGCCGCCACCCCAGCTGCTCGACAATGACGATGACGACGCCTTCGGCGAAGACCTCTGAGTGAGGCAGGAGTCGGCTTGTGAACACAATCGACTCTCTCGCCAGCAGCCTCTCCAACTACCTGGAAGGAGAGCAGGTCAATCTTGTCCGCCGTGCCTACTACTACGCCGAACAGGCCCATGATGGCCAGTTCCGGCGCAGTGGTGATCCTTATGTGACCCACCCTCTCGCCGTGGCCGGCATCCTCTCCGAAATGCACATGGACCCCCAGAGTCTGGTGGCCGCCCTGTTGCACGACGTCATCGAGGACACCGGCATCAGCAAGCAGGCCGTGAAGAGCCAGTTCGGCGAGACCATCGCCGAGATGGTCGACGGCGTCAGCAAGCTCAACAAGATCAGCTTCAGCAGCCACGCCGAGGCCCAGGCCGAGAACTTCCAGAAGATGGCGCTTGCCATGGCCAAGGACATCCGCGTGATCCTGGTCAAGCTGGCCGACCGTCTGCACAACATGCGCACCCTGGATGTGCTGAGCCCCGAGAAGCGTCGGCGCGTGGCGCGCGAAACACTCGACATCTACGCCCCCATCGCCAACCGGCTGGGCATGAACTCCGTGCGCATCGAATTCGAGGAGCTGGGCTTCGAGGCCCTGTATCCCATGCGCAAGCGCCGCATCAACGCGGCGGTGAAGAGCATCCGCGGCAACCGCAAGGAAATCGTCAAGCAGATTCAGAGCGCCCTGGAAGCCTGTCTGTTGCGCGAAGGCATGCCGGGCCGCATTTTCGGGCGCGAGAAGCACCTGTACAGCATCTACGAGAAGATGCGCTCCAAGCGCAAGTCCTTCTCTGAGATCATGGACGTCTATGCCTTCCGCATCGTGGTGGACAAGGTGGACACCTGCTACCGCGTGCTCGGCGCCGTGCACAATCTCTACAAGCCCGTGCCCGGCCGCTTCAAGGACTACATCGCCATTCCCAAGGCCAACGGCTATCAGTCGCTGCACACCACGCTGTTCGGCATGCACGGCGTGCCCATCGAGATCCAGATCCGCACCGAGGAAATGGAGGCCATGGCCAACAACGGCATCGCGGCCCACTGGCTCTACAAGTCCCACGACGACAGCCCCAGCAACGCCCATGTGCGGGCGCGGCAATGGGTCAACGGCCTGCTGGAGATGCAGCAGCATGCCGGCAACTCGATGGAATTCATCGAGAACGTCAAGATCGACCTGTTCCCCGACGAGATCTACGTGTTCACGCCCAAGGGCACCATCATGGAACTGCCGGCCGGTTCCACCGCCGTCGACTTCGCCTATGCCGTGCACACCGATGTGGGCAATTCCTGCGTGGCCTGCCGCATCAGCAAGCGACTGGCCCCGCTGAGCGAACCGCTGGAGAGCGGACAGACCGTCGAGATCATCACCGCGCCCGGCACCCAGCCCAATCCGGCCTGGCTGAGCTTCGTCGTCACGGGCAAGGCTCGCAGCAACATCCGTCACTTCCTGAAGAACCAGCGCCACTCCGAGTCCGTCGCGCTGGGGCGGCGCCTGCTCAACAAGGTGCTGGGCGGCTTCGGTTCCCAACTGGAGAAGATTCCCCCGGCGCAGATCAAGGCCGCGCTGCAGCTCACCAACAGCGCCGAGCTGGACAACCTGCTGGAAGACATCGGCCTGGGCAATCGCATGGCCCATGTGGTGGCCAGACTCATGCTGCCCGGACAGGCCGATACAGAAGTGGGGGCCGAAGTCGGCCGTGAGAGCAAGCAGAGCTCGCTGGCCATCCGCGGCTCCGAGGGCATGGTGATGAGCTACGCCAAGTGCTGCCACCCGATTCCCGGCGATCCGATCATTGGCCACATCAGTTCCGGCCGCGGCATGGTGATCCACACCGAGAGCTGCAACAACATCGCCGAGATCCGCGACAATCCGGAGAAGTGCGTGTCCGTGCGCTGGGACCCGAACGTCGAAGGCGAGTTCTCGGTGGAGATCCGCGTCGAGCTCGAGAACGAGCGCGGCATCATCGCCAAGCTGGCCACCACGATCACCGGGGCCGAGGCGAACATCGAGAAGATCAGTACCGTTGAGCGTGATGCCCGCTTCAGCATCGTCAATCTCTCGCTGAATGTGCGCAATCGCATCCATCTGGCGCGCGTGATGAAACGCATCCGCCTGATCAAGCCGGTCAGCAAGGTCACGCGGGTGAAGAGCCGCAAGACCACGCGACCCGCCAGAACCTGACCCCTTTCGACCATCACCCGCGCCCAAGGCAGGACGACACCGTGGCTCCAGACCAAATCATCAGCACCACCCTCGCACCGGCGGCCATCGGCCCCTACTCCCAGGCTGTCCGACACGGCGACCTGGTGTTCCTGTCCGGCCAGATCCCGCTGGACCCGGAAAGCATGGAAGTCGTCAGCGGCGGCATCCAGGCCCAGGCCGTGCGTGTGCTCGAGAACATGAGCGCGGTCACGGCGGCGGCCAGCGGCTCCCTCCAGGACGTCATCAAGCTGACCATCTTCCTGACCGATCTGGCTGACTTCGCCGTCGTCAACGAGACCATGAAGCGTTATTTCGAGGCGCCCTATCCCGCGCGTTCCACCGTGCAGGTGGCCGCCCTGCCCCGTGGTGTCGGCATCGAGATCGAAGCCATCATGGCGGCGCCCGGCACCCGCTGAGCGCTCGCCATGACGGCCGAACTGGCGCCGCTCACCATGCTCAAGGGCGTCGGGCCCGGCATCGCCGCGCGCCTGGCTGCCCTGCATCTGCATACCCTGCAGGACCTGCTGTTCCACCTGCCCCTGCGCTATCAGGACCGCACCCGCATCAGCCCCATCGCCGCCTGCCGCATCGGCAGTGAGCTGCTGCTGGAAGGCGAGGTGCTGGGTTGCGAGATCAGCTTCGGCCGTCGCCGCAGCCTGCTGTGCCGCATCAAGGACGGCACCGGCCTCATCACCCTGCGCTTCTACCATTTCAGCGCCGCGCAGAAGAGCGCGCTGGCCCCGGGCACGCGCGTGCGCTGCTACGGCGAGGTGCGCGGCGGCACCACCGGGCTCGAGCTCTATCATCCCGAGTATCAGGTGCTCAAGACGCAGGAGTCGCCGCCCCTGGAAGCTCGGCTCACACCCGTCTATCCCGTCACCGAAGGCCTGCAGCAGACGCGACTGCGCGCCTTGGTGGACCAGGCTCTGAACTTGCTCGACTCGCAGCTGCAGCTCACCGACTGGCTGCCCGCGCCGCTGCGCCAGGCCCTGGGTTTCGCTTCGCTGGCCGAGGCGCTGCAGTTTCTGCACCGCCCGCCGGTGTCAGCGCGGCTGCACGAAACCCTGCACAGCCTGGCCAATGGGCAGCATCCGGCCCAGCGCCGGCTGGCCTTCGAGGAACTGCTCAGTCATCGCCTGTGTCTGCGCCGCCTGCGTCAGCAGGCCGATCAGCAGAGTGCGCCGCTGCTGCGCGCCCCCGGCACCCTGCGAGCGGCCTTCCTGCGTTCACTGCCCTTTGCACTGACAGGCGCGCAGCAACGGGTGGCACAGGAGATCGCCGCCGATCTGGGACGCGAGCGCCCCATGCTGCGGCTGCTGCAGGGCGATGTGGGTTCAGGCAAGACGCTGATCGCGGCGCTGGCCGCGCTGCAGGCGGTGGAGAGCGGGCTGCAGGCGGCCATCATGGCCCCGACCGAGCTGCTCGCCGAACAGCATCACCTCAATTTCACCCGCTGGCTGGAGCCTCTCGGACTCAAGGTGGGCTGGCTCAGTGGCAAGCTCAAGGGTCGTCAGCGCGAGGGCCAGCTGCAGGCCATGTCGAACGGGGAGGCCCAGGTGGTGGTCGGCACCCACGCCCTGTTTCAGGCCCAGGTGCAATTCGCCCGCCTTGGGCTGATCGTCATCGACGAACAGCACCGGTTCGGCGTACACCAGCGCCTGGCACTGCGCGAGAAAGGGGCCAGCGGGCAACAGGTGCCGCATCAGCTGGTGATGACGGCGACGCCGATTCCCCGCACCCTGGCCATGAGCGCCTATGCCGACCTGGACTGCAGCGTGATCGACGAACTGCCGCCCGGTCGCACCACGGTAAACACCTTGGTGATCTCCAGCGCCCGCCGGGCCGAGATCATCGCGCGCATCCACCATGCCTGCAGTCAGGGCGCCCAGGCCTACTGGGTCTGCACGCTCATCGAGGACTCCGAGGCCCTGCAGTGTCAGGCGGCGCAAGCCAGTGCCCAGGCCCTGCGCCAGCAGCTGCCGGATCTGGCCATCGGTCTGGTGCACGGGCGCATGAAGCCGCGCGAGAAGTCCGCCGTGATGGACGCCTTCAAGGCTGGCGAGTTGAAGTTGCTGGTGGCGACCACTGTGATCGAGGTGGGCGTGGATGTGCCCAATGCCAGCCTGATGATCATCGAGAACCCCGAGCGGCTGGGGCTGGCGCAACTGCATCAGCTGCGCGGAAGGGTGGGCCGCGGGGCCGTGGCCAGTCACTGCGTGCTGCTCTATCAGGCGCCACTCTCCGCGCTGGCCCAGGAGCGCCTCGGCATCATGCGCGACAGCACCGACGGCTTCCTGATCGCCGAGAAGGACCTGGCCTTGCGCGGCCCCGGTCAGGTGCTGGGCACGGCGCAGACCGGGCTGATGAGTTTCCGCATCGCCGACCTGGTGCGCGACGCCGGCATGCTGGAGCAGGTGCGCGAGCATGCCGAGATCCTGCTGCAGGACCACCCCGCGCATGTGGAGCCGCTGATCCGGCGCTGGCTGGGCGAGCGCGAGCTGTACGGCAATGTCTGACCCCGCGTTTCCCGGGTAGGCGGCACAGCGTTCGCGTGGCTATAATGCCGCCACTTCGAACACCTCGCGGACCGCCGCCCTCAGGCCGCGTGCCCCGCCTCCCCCACCACAACCGTCAGGCGCACCATGCACACACAGCAGGCCCCTCGGATGTATGCCGAACCCACCAATCCCGTTCGTGTCGTGCTGCTTGCCGATGGCCGTGGCCGCGGTCAGGTGGTCGTGCCCGTCTCGCATCTGCTGGACCTGAAGCTGCTCAACAGCCTGGTGGAGCGCGAGCTCGTGCCCATGCGCCTGCGCGACATCGTGGACCTGACCCGGGCCGGCAAGCTCACGCAGGTCGAGAGTGCGCCCGTGTTCTTCCTGCTGCCGACGATTCTCGACGAGGCCGTCGCGGCGCACACGCACTGCCAGTACGACATCATCACCGTCGATGGCGTGGAGCGTCAGGAAGTCGCCCTGAGCACCCTGCGCGAAGCCCTGCTGCACACCTTCGGGTACCTGGTGCTTGCACTCATCTTCCCGCCGCACTTCTCGTCCCTCGGCCGAGATTTTGTGGTCAATCCTCACATCAGTCATGCGTCACCACGCCATCGGCGATGCGCCGCCCGAGGAGATTCCCCTGCCGCTGTATCAGCGCTACGGGCTCGACCCGGTCAAGGTGGCCGCCGCCATCGACAAGGTGTTGGCCGCGGCCGAGGACATCCGCAAGATGGCCGACCACTTCCAATGACGAGGCAGCCGTGAGCACGTCACTCGACTCGCTGCGCGAGCGTCTGCACGCCGTACTGAACACAGCCACGGCCGCTTTTGCACGCCGCTTTCCCGCCGCGCACGCACGCCTGCCCGCCTTCGTGCAGCTCACGCGCCTGAACCGTCCCATCGGCATCTACCTGCTGCTGTGGCCAACCCTCGGGGCGCTGTGGATCGCGGCGCAGGGCCTGCCCGATCTGCACCTGCTGCTGATCTTCGCGCTGGGTACCGTGCTGATGCGCTCGGCGGGCTGCGCTATCAACGATTTCGCCGACACACGTTTCGATGGCAGCGTGCAGCGCACACGCGCGCGTCCGCTCATCACCGGCGCGGTGAAGCGCCACGAGGCCCTTCTTGTGTTCGGTGCGCTGTGCGCGCTCGGCTTCGTGCTGCTGCTGTTCACCAATGCGCTGACGATCCAGTTGTCTTTCTTTGCCGTGGCCATCGCGGCGCTCTATCCGTTCATGAAGCGTGTCACGCATCTGCCGCAGCTCGTGCTGGGCGTGGCGTTCTCCTGGGGCATCGTGATGGCGTTCGCGGCGCAGCGTGGCGAACTGCCGGTGCAGGTGTGGCTGCTGTTCGTGGCGAATTGCCTGTGGACAGTGGCCTATGATACGCAGTACGCCATGGTGGATCGCGCCGATGACCTGAAGATCGGCGTCAAGTCGACGGCCATTCTCTTTGGCGAGGCGGACCGTCTGATCATCGGGGCTCTGCAGGCGCTGTTCCTGCTGGCCATGCTGCTGGCGGGCCGGCAGTTCGAGCTGGGCCTGTTCTACTACGCGGGCCTGGTCGCGGCGGCCGTGATGTTCGTGCAGCAGGCGGCCATGACGCGCTCGCGCTCACCCGAGGGCTGCTTCCAGGCCTTCCTGCACAATCACCGTGTGGGCGCGGCGGTGTTCGCGGGAATTTTTCTGCACTATCTGTTCAATTAGAGAGAGCAATGCCGCCCCATGGACGTTTCATACCTTCTCGACTCCCTCAATGATCCCCAGCGTCAGGCAGTGGCCGCTCCCGCCAGCAATCTACTGGTGCTGGCCGGCGCCGGCAGCGGCAAGACCCGGGTGCTCGTGCATCGCATCGCCTGGCTGATGCAGATCGAGGGCGCCTCGCCCTTCTCGATTCTGGCCGTGACCTTCACCAACAAGGCGGCGCGGGAGATGCGACACCGTATCGAACAGCTGCTGGAGCAGCCCGTGGGCCCGATGTGGGTGGGCACCTTCCATGGCCTGGCCCACCGCCTGCTGCGCACGCACTGGCGCGAGGCGAATCTGCCAGAGAATTTTCACATCCTGGACAGCGATGACCAGCTGCGGCTGATCAAGCGCCTGTGTCGCAATCTCGGCCTCAACGAGGAGCGCTGGCCGCCCAGGCAATGCCAGTGGTACATCAACTCGCAGAAGGACGAAGGCTTGCGCCCGCACCACATCGAGCATTTCGGCGACGAGTACACGCGCAATCTCGTGGCGCTGTATGCCGCCTACGAAGACGCCTGCCAGCGCGGCGGCATGGTGGATTTCGGCGAGATCCTGCTGCGCTCTCATGAGCTGTGGCTCAATCACCCGCAGATCCTGCAGCACTACCAGCGCCGCTTCCGCCACATCCTGGTGGACGAGTTCCAGGACACCAACACCGTGCAGTACGCGTGGCTGCGCGTGCTGGCCGGGCGCGATAACGCCCTCATGGTGGTGGGCGACGACGATCAATCGATCTATGGCTGGCGCGGCGCGAAGATCGAGAATATCCAGCGCTTCACCCAGGACTTCCCGGGCGCCGAGATCGTGCGTTTGGAGCAGAACTACCGTTCCACGTCCACCATCCTGAAAGCGGCCAACCGGCTGATCGCCAACAATCAGGGGCGCCTCGGCAAGGAGCTGTGGACGCAGGACAAGGAAGGCGAGTCGATCTCCCTGTACGAGGCCTTCAACGAACAGGACGAGGCGCGCTTCATCGTCGAGCGCCTGCAGGCCTGGCTCCACAGCGGGCATCGCCTGAGCGAGGCCGCTATTCTGTACCGCTCGAACGCGCAGTCGCGCGAGCTGGAAGATGCGCTGCTGCGCACCGGCATGCCCTATCGCATCTATGGTGGACATCGCTTCTACGAACGCCTGGAGATCAAGAACGCCCTCGCCTATCTGCGTCTGCTGATCAATCGGCACGATGACACGGCCATGGAGCGCGTCATCAATGTCCCCACGCGCGGCATCGGCGATCAGACCATCGAAACCCTGCGCAGTGTGGCGCGCGGCGAGGAGCTCTCGCTGTGGGCGGCCTGCGTCAAGGCACTGGAGCATGGTCTTCTTGCGGGCCGCGCGGCCAGCGCCGTGCAGCGCTTCCTCGAGCTGATCCAGGCGCTGGATGACGCCTGCGACCCGCTGCCGCTGGCGAAGAAGGTGGAATACATCATCACCCACAGCGGCCTGATCGAACATCACGAGAAGGAAGGCGGCGAGAAAGCCGCCGCGCGCATCGAGAACCTGCAGGAACTGGTGAACGCCGCCGGCAGCCATGACGAACTGGACGCCGATGCCGAGGCCATGGCCGTGGAGTCACGCGAGTTCCTGGCCGCCTTTCTGGACCAGGCCTCGCTGGATGCCGGAGAAGGCCAGGCGGGCGAATCCGACGACGCTGTGCAGCTCATGACGCTGCACTCGGCAAAGGGCCTGGAGTTCCATCTGGTGTTCCTGGCCGGCATGGAAGAAGGGCTGTTCCCGCACAAGATGTCCATGGACGGCATAGCCGGTCTCGAAGAGGAGCGCCGACTCTGCTATGTCGGCATCACCCGGGCCCGCAGCAAGCTCTACCTCACCCATGCGGAATCGCGCCGGCTGCACGGCGAGGTGAACATCACCCGGCCCTCGCGCTTCATCCGCGAGATTCCTGCCGATCTGGTGGAGCACGTCCGCCTCAAGGCCAGCATCACGCGCCCGAGCTTCGGGGCGCGTCCGGCACCGATGCTGCGACACGAGGACATCCCCGACTCCGGCATCCGCCTGGGCGCCCGCGTGCGCCACGGAAAGTTCGGCGAAGGCGTGGTGCTCAATTGCGAAGGCCACGGCGCCAATGCGCGGGTGCAGGTGAATTTCCATGACGTTGGCAGCAAGTGGCTGGTGCTGTCCTATGCCAAGCTCGACGTGCTCTAGACCTGCAGCGGCGGGGTTTGTTCGATTCTTGAACATTCGAGCCGCCTTTCGGCCCCACAAACCCGCCCGCCCGCGATTGACCGCTGCTCGCGCCCTGCGCACCATGGCGACACGCTGATCACTCCCTCGGGACGGTGCCCGCCATGTTCGCCCCCCACCTGCCGACGCTCACGCTGCTGGTCTGGATAGTGCTTGCCATGTGCCTGCTCGGCATGTGGGCGCTCTGGCGCGTTCATCCGGGCATCCCCGGCATGGCGCAATGGCTTGCCGCCACGCTGCTGAACACCCTCGCCGTGGGGCTGGCGCTGGGCGAGATTGTATTGGCCGACCCACTCGTGCTGCTGCCGGTGGGGGACTGGCTGACCGTGATCGCACTACTGTGCATGCTGGAGGGAGCGAGGCGACTTGGCGGCGGCGAGGCTGACAGGCGATGGCGCCTGTTTGGCGTGCTGGCCCTGGTGCCGGCCTGGCTGTTCTGGTCCTTCAATGCCAGTACCCTGGGCCGCACGCTGCTCCACGACCTGCTCGTCACGCCGCTGCTGCTGGCCATCGCTTGGGCGTTGCGGCGGCGCTGGCCGCTGCACGAGCTGAGTGCCGGATTCGCCCTGCTGCTGGCACTGGGCAGCGCGCTGATGCTGGGGCAGCTCGGCGGTGTGCTGCCCTCGGCCTCCCAGACCCTGCCGATGCTGCCCCTGCTGCTGACCATGATCGCCCACGTCGGCCTGACGCTGTGCATGGCACTGCTGTGCGGCGAGCGGGCACGGCGCGAGGCGGCGGCACTGGCCCGCGAGGATGCACTGACGGGCCTGCCCAACAGGCGCAGTCTGGAGGAGGCGCTCGCCCGACAGATCGCTCTGGCCGAACGCTACCACACGCGCTTCGCCGTGATCGACCTTGGCGTGGAACGGCTGCGCGAGGTGAATGCCCTGCTTGGCCGCGTCACAGGCAATTTGCTGCTGCAGCACACAGCCAGTCGGCTGCGAGAGTGCACGCGCGGAGGGGATATTCACGGTCGACTCGACGGCGAGCACTTTCTGGTGATCGTGACGTCCCTGCCCACACCGGACACGGCCCGACACGCCTGCGAGCGTCTGCAGCGTGCGATGCAAACGCCCGCTCCGCTGGACGACAAGGCGCCGCATCTCGGCATTCGCGCCAGCCTGGCGCTGTGGCCGGAGGATCGCACGCGGGTGGAAGCCTTGCTGCAACCCGGTGCCATGCCCTTGCCACTGCAAGCGTGCGAGGGTCGCGCTGTCGTGGTCTAATCGGCAGAGCCGACACAGGAGCCCGACCATGCTGCACATCACCCCCAGCGTCAGCATTCCCGCCGACGAAATCGAACTGAGCGCCATTCGCGCCCAGGGCGCCGGCGGCCAGAACGTCAACAAGGTCTCCTCGGCCATTCACCTGCGCTTCAATGTGCACACCTCGTCCCTGCCCTGGTTCTACAAGCACCGGCTGCTGCACCTGCAGGATTCCCGCATCAGCAAGGACGGGGTGATCATCCTCAAGGCCCAGCAGCACCGCACGCAGGAGCTCAATCGGGAGGACGCCCTGCGCCGGCTGCAGGCGCTGATTCGCGAGGCCACCGCCATCCGCAAGCCGCGCACGCCGACGAAGCCGACGCTTGGCTCACAGCGCCGGCGGGTGGAGGAAAAACAGGCGAGAGGGCACATCAAGGCACTGCGCCGACCCAAGGGCGACGATCACGACTGAGGGACTGGGCGTCAGGGCGTCTCGTTGCGGCGCGACACTTCGATGCGGCGGGTGCGGCCGTTCTCGTCAATCGCCACGAACACGAACAAGCCTTCGGCCACCTTGCGCAAGCCCGCATGCGTGAGGGAATTGGAGTTCCACACTTCGATGTTGATGTGCATGGAGCTGCGGCCGATCTCGACAATCTCGGCATAGCAGCTGACGATGGAGCCGACACTCACCGGTGCGAGAAAAGCCACGTTCTTGATCGCCACCGTGGCACTGCGGCCGCGCGTGACCTGCTTGGTGGCGATGGCGGCGGCGAGATCCATCTGCGACACCAGCCAGCCCCCGAAGATGTCGCCGTTGGCATTGGTGTCCTTCGGCATGGCCAGGGTCTGCAGTGCCAGTTCTCCCACAGGCACCGGATCGAGGTCGAGGTCTTCCACATTCGTGAGGCTCATGGTCTCTCCGGGGTTGCTGCACGCATCGGCAGCGGGCTCAGTACATCATGCGCCAGGCCCCGGCCAGTTGCCAGCTGGCAAGCAGCAGCCCCAGCGAGAGCAGCGCGAACATCAACAGAAACAGGTAATGGAACGCACGCCTGCTGTTGGCCAGCATGCGCCGCCGCCATGGCAGGGCGGCGACAGGGCGTGGCGGCACGTGGGCGAACAGGCTCAGGAAGGCATGCAGCATCAGGCACCACAGAAACAGCAGCAGCGAGGGAATCAGGAAGATGTCGCCCGCCTGGGTGCTGGAGGTGAGCAGCACGCGCAGCGCGGCAGCCAGGGCCAGCACCGCACCCAGCAGCAGCAAGGGGCGGGTACGCTGCCAGCGGCGGGCGATTCCCTGCAGGGTTTCCAGCATTGCGTGGCGCTCCGGGGCGCGGGTTAGAATGGCGCCAAGCCTACCTGTTCCGGACCCGCGAATGAACCCGTCCCCCCAGCAAGACACCCGCACAGCACAGACCCTCGACCTGATCGCCGGTTATCGCAGCGACGGCGAAGCCATCATGGAGCGTCTGAACGTCGAGGCCCTGCCCGATGCCCGCGACGAATTCCGCCTGCGCCAGTCGCCGGCGTTTCTGCGCGGCCTTGCCAGCGGCGACCGCATCCGCTTCCCGGCGCGCAACGAGGCGGGTTACGAGCTGCTGCGCCGCAGCGGCAATCTGTGCATCCGGGTGCTGCGGCGGGACGATCTCGACAGCGTGTCCCTGGCCCTGACGCCCGAGATCGAGCTGCTGGACGGCAGCCTTGATCTGCAGACGCCGCGCCTGCTGGTCTACAGCATTCATGTGTCGACCGGCTTCCAGACGCTGGAGGTCCTTCTCGACCGTATCGTCGGCCAGTTCCCGGGCACCGTCTGGTACTATGGCAACGTCTACGACCCGGCCGACGGCGTGACGCCCCTGGACTGGTGGCAGGAATTTCTCGCGCCCGTCTGAACCCTCTGCAGCCCCGAGACCGCGATGCTGATCGTCATTTCCCCTGCCAAGACACTCGATTTCGACACCCCCGTGCGCATTCGCACGGCCACGCAGCCGCAGTTCCTGCAGCGCTCCGCCGAGCTCATCGAGAATCTGCGACAACTGACCCCGGTACAGGTGTCCGAGCTTATGGCCATCAGTCCCGCGCTGGGCGAACTCAATCGTGCGCGCTTCCAGACCTGGCAGACGCCCTTCAATCGGGACAATGCCCGGCAGGCCCTGTTCGCATTCAAGGGGGATGTCTATCTCGGCCTCGATGCGCCGTCACTACCCGCCCGCGACGTCGCCTGGGCGCAGGACCATCTGCGCATTCTCTCCGGGCTCTACGGCCTGCTGCGCCCGCTCGATCTGATCCAGCCCTACCGGCTGGAGATGGGCATCGCCCTGCGCATGGGCAGCAGCGCGTCACTCTACGATTTCTGGGGCACGCAGATCACTGACGCTCTGCGGCAGGAACTGCAGACGCAGCGCAAGCCGCTGCTGGTGAACCTCGCGTCCATCGAATACTTCAAGGCCGTGCGTCCACAGCAGCTGCAGGCGCGCGTCATCAGTCCGGTGTTCAAGGATTTCAGCAACGGACAGTACAAAATCGTGAGCTTCTTCGCCAAGAAGGCGCGCGGGTTGATGAGCGCGTGGATCATCCGCGAGCGGCCCCGCAAGGCCGAGGACCTGCTGGCCTTCGATGTCGAGGGCTATCGCTACGACCCGGAACAGTCCACAGCCGATGCGCCGGTGTTCCTGCGCCGGGAGGCCTGAGTCATGGAGCTGCCCTTCAGTCAGGCCTGCGAGAACAACAAGGCGCCGATCCTGGCCGTGCTGCAGCGGCACTTCACACGTCCCGGTCACGTGCTGGAGATTGCCGGCGGCACCGGCCAGCATGCCGAACACTTCGCTGCGGCCATGCCCTGGCTGCAGTGGCAGAGCACGGATGTGCCCGCCAATGTCGCCACGCTGAATCTGCGTCTGGCTGCCGCTGCGCTGCCGAACCTGCCGCTGGCGATGCCACTGGATGTCACGCAGGCCGACTGGGGACAGCACGGCATCGACTACCTGTTCAGCGCCAACAGTCTGCACATCATGCCCGCCAGCGCGGTGGTGGAGTTCTTCCGGCCGCTGCCCGATGTGCTGGCGCCCGGCGCGATCGTCTGTGTATACGGTCCGTTCAAATACGGCGGCGAATTCACCACGCCGAGCAACGCGCAGTTCGATCTGTGGCTGAAGGAAAGGAACCCGGCGAGCGGGATTCGGGACGTGGAGACAGTGCAGGCACTGGCGGCAGCGGCAGGGCTGAGCCTGGTGGAGGACAACGCCATGCCCGCGAACAATCAGCTGCTGGTGTGGCGCCGGGGCAACGCGGCCTGAGCGAAATGCTGCAGTGCGAAATCAGCCCTCGCGCAGGGGTGGCATTTCGACCGTGGTCTCACGAATCCATTCGCGCCAGATGGACACCAGCAGCGCCATCAGCACCGGCCCGATGAACAGGCCAACAATCCCCATCGTCTTCACTCCGCCGATCAGCCCGAAGAAGGTCGGCAGGAAGGGCAGCTTCACCGGCCCGCCCACCAGTTTCGGGCGCAGCGTCTTGTCGACGATGAACAGCTCGATGGTTCCCCAGGCCAGCAGGCCGAGCCCGGCCGTGATGTCCCCCGTGCCCACCAGGTAGATCGAGATCAGCGTGAAGGTCAGCGGTGCCCCGCCAGGGATCAGCGCCATGAAGCCGGTCGCCACACCAAAGGCCACGGGTGACGGCACGCCCGCGATCCAGTAGGCGATGCCCAGCACCACGCCCTCGCCGATGGCGATGATGGTCATGCCCATGACGGTGGAGGTCACCGTGGCCGGCACCACGCGCGAATAGCGCTGCCAGCGCTGCGGCAGCACACGCTCGCCCACCGTGTCGAGCTGGCTCGAGAGGGACTGACCGTCCCTGTAGAGAAAGAACAGGGTGATCAGCATGAACACCAGGGTGAGCAGCAGTCCCGCCAGCCCCCAGCCCGCGCTGAGCACGAAGCGCGAGATGCCGGTGATCTGCTCGCCGCTCACCAGACTCACGACCACGCCCAGCTGCTGCGGTTCGCCCAGGTACTGCGTCCATTGCTCGGCCAGCCATTCCCCCGCCAACGGCAGGGCCTGCACCCACTGCGGGGCCGGGGCGCCATACTGGTTCGCGTGGGTGAGCCAGCTGACTGCCGTGTCGAATTCGTTGAGCGCAAAGGAGAAGGCGATGGCAAGGGGAATCAGGATTCCCAGGACCATGGCGGTGACCGCGATGGAGGCGGCCAAGGTCGTGCTGCCGCCGCAGCGCTGCAGCAGTCGCAGGTAGAGGGGCCAGCTGGCGAAGCAGATGATCAGTGCAGCCAGCACCGGCACCAGAAAGCCGATGAAGAAATACACGCCTGCGGCAATAATCAGCAGCAGCAGCGCACGCGCAACGGCGACATTGGTGAAGACGGGCATGGGGCGAAAGACTCCTGCGGGACAGGCCACGGGCTGCACGCGCCCCGGATGGGCGCGCAGGCAGTATACGCACAGTGCTCGCTTCTTGTACGTCGTTATCAGCAGATTTTCTGCAGGGTCTGCAGGCGCACATCCACGCTCAGAGGCAGTGTCTGCAGGGCCGCCACCCGGGCCTTGCCCTCGGCGCTGGCACGAAACAGATGCGGCGTCATCAGCAGCAAGTCGGCGATCTCCAGTGGCGTCGCCAGCGTCAGGTCGAAGCGCACAGGCGTTTCCCGCAGCAGGGCAAAGCCCTCGGGCAGTGCGGGCGGGGTGTCGCGCTCCGGTTTCAACTGCGGGTAGATCTGTTCGCGCAGCTGCAGCAGATGGCCGGGACCGGGGTCGACCTGCAGCAACAGGCCGCCCGGCGCGAGCACGCGGTGAAATTGCGGATACACCGGAAAGCCGAACAGACACAGCACTCGGTCCAGCGCGCCCGCCTGTACCGGCAGGTTGGCATTGCTGCCCACCACCCAGGTGGCCTCGTGCTGCTGCTTCGCGGCGGCGAGCACGGCCCACTTGGAGATGTCCAGCCCCAGAAGGGCCAGGGGCCGCGTGGTGGCGGCGGCCAGCGCCCGCAGATAGAAGCCTTCGCCACAGCCGGCGTCCAGCACACGCAGTGGCGCATCCGCCGCTTGCGGGGCGTCCTGCAGCAGGCTGGCACAGACGGCCGCGGCCAGCGGCTGATAATGCCCCGCGGCCAGGAAGCGCCGACGCGCGGCCACCATTTCCTTGCTGTCACCCGGGTCGCGGGAACGCTTGTGCTGCACTGGCAGCAGATGCACATGGCCTTCGCGGGCGCAGTCGAAGCTGTGCGCGCTGCCACAACGCCAACTCCCGCCCGCGCGTTCCAGCGGCAGATGACACAGGGGGCAAGCCAGGGCCGCGAAGGCAGCAACGCTCATGTCAGCCGCGCCTCAGACATCCAGGCGGTAGAGCGCGCCGAACTTGGCGTGGACATAGCGCACGAAAGGCGCGGCCGTCAGTTCCTGCCCAGTGGCCCGGCGACACAGCTCCGGCGCATCGAAGCGGCTGCCGTGCCGGTGAATGTGGTGGCGCAGCCAGGCCAGCAGACGCGTCACCTCGCCACGGGCCAGCTCGTCGGCAATGCCCGGGTCCTGCTGCTGCGCGCTCGCCATGAACATGGCGGCGTAGAGATTGCCCAGGGTATAGGTGGGGAAGTAGCCGAACGCGGCCTGGGACCAGTGCACGTCCTGCAGCACGCCCTGGGTGTCATCGGGTGGCGTGATGCCCAGCAGCGCCTGCATGCCGTCGCGCCAGGCCTGAGGCAGGTCCCGCACCTGCAGGTCGCCGCGCACCAGCGCCTGCTCCAGTTCGAAGCGCAGGATGATGTGCATGTTGTAGGTCAGCTCGTCGGCCTCGACGCGAATCAGCGAGGGCTGCACCTTGTTGATGGCCCGGTGGAACTGCGTGAGGGACACCTGGCCCAGCTGCGCCGGGAAGTGGCCCTGCAGCGTGGTGTAATGCTTCTGCCAGTAGCCCAGGCTGCGGCCCACCTGATTCTCGAACAGCCGCGACTGACTCTCGTGGATGCCGGACGACGTGCCCTGGGCCAGCGGCGTGCGCGCAAGTGCCGGGGCGATGCCCTGCTCGTAGAGCGCGTGGCCGCTCTCGTGCAGCGTGGCGAAAATGGCGGAGGTGGCGAAGTCCGCCTGATAGCGCGTGGTGATGCGCACGTCGTCAATCCCGAAGCTGGTGCTGAACGGGTGCTGCACCTCGGCCAGATGCCCGCGCGTGAAATCGTAGCCCACCGACTCGGCGGCGTGGCGGCAGAAGGCCCGCTGCGCGTCGATGCTGAAATCCTGGTACAGAATGCCGTCATCGATGACATCGAGCCGCGCGCTGATGGCCTGGATCAGCGGCACCGTCTCGCGCTTGACCGTGGCAAAGATCTCGCGCACGGCAGCCGTCTTCATGCCGCGCTCGTACTGGTTCAGCAGAGCATCGTATTTCTCATCGATGTAGCCCAGGATCTCCGCGCTCTGTCGTGCAATCTCGACCGTGCGTTCCAGGTGGGGTTGAAACGACGCGAAGTCATTGCGCTCGCGCGCAGCCGCCCAGGCGGCGCCTGCCGCGCCAGTGACCTCGCTGCGCCAGCGCACGAACTCGGCAGGAAAACGCCGCTCCTCATCGAACTGCCGCCGCACATGGCGCAGCAGGCAGGCCGCATCGCTGTCGGGGGCCGCGCTGGCCTGCTCCTGTTCGGCCACGGCCAGCAGATCCGCCATGCGAGTGCTGGTGGCCAGCTCATGGGCAAGCTGGTTCAACGTGGTGAGCTGCTGCGTGCGCCCCGCATTGCCCTGCACCGGCATGCCGGTTTCGCGGTCCCAGTAGAGCACGGCGGCCGCCTTGTGCAGATCGTCGAGGGTGTGCAGCTGTTGCAACAGAGCGTGGTAATGCGGATGGGCGTCGCTCATGAGTCCGTGCCGCCGGCGTCGGCCTCCATGCTGCGGTTCACGCCCAGGGCACTCCAGGCCTGGCAGGTCGGCATCACTTCCAGCGTGTTGATGTTGACGTGCGCCGGCACCGAGTTCACCCAGTGAATGATCTGCGCCACGTCGTCGGCGCTGAGCGGACGCGTGCCTTCATAGACGCGATCGGCCCGTGCCACGTCGCCCTTGAAGCGCACGGTGGAGAAATTGGTGTCCGACATGCCCGGTTCGATATTGGTCACGCGCACGTGCCGCCCCAGCAGGTCGGCCCGCAGGGCGCGGGAGAAATTCTGCACGAAGGCCTTGGTGGCCCCGTAGGCGTTGCCCCCCGGATAGGGCCAGTTGCCCGCCGTGGAGCCGATGTTGATGACGTGGCCGCTGTTCCGTTCCACCATGCCCGGCAGCACCGCGCGGGTGACGCGCAGCAGGCCGGTGACATTGGTGTCGATCATGGTTTCCCAGTCGCTGAAGTCCGCCTTGTGTGCCGGTTCAAGTCCGAGCGCGAGGCCGGCACTGTTCACCAGCACGTCGATGGCTCGCAGCGGCTCGGGCAGGTTGGCGAAGAAGGCGTCCACGGAATCCTGCTGGGTCACATCCAGTGCCGCGGCGTGCACCGGACACTGGCCCGCCAGCGCGGCGGCCAGTGCCTGCAGCTTGTCGAGACTGCGCGCCGCCAGAATCAGCGCGCAGCCATCCTGGGCGAAGCGCCGCGCGGCGGCCTCGCCGAAGCCTGAAGACGCGCCGGTGATCATCACGATTCGGGGCATCGTCAGGCTCCCCTTCAGGCCAGCTTCAGGGGCAGGCGCGTGAGCACCTGTCCGGTGACGGCGGCCAGTGCATTGGCCACGGCCGGCGCGATGGGCGGTGTGCCCGGTTCGCCCACGCCCGACGGCGCATTGGTGGACGCCACGATGTGCACCTCCACCTGGGGCATCGCGCTCATGCGCAGCACGCGATAGGTGTGGAAGTTGTCCTGATCGACGTTGCCGCCGGTCAGCGTCACTTCGTCGGCCAGCGCGGCCGACAGCCCGTAGGCAATGGCGCTCTCGACCTGGGCCCGCACCACATTCGGGTTCACCGCAATGCCGCAGTCGATCGCGGCGACCACGCGCTCCACCTTGAAGCTGGTGCCTTGCACGGAGACATCGACGATCTCGGCCACGGTGGAACCGAAGGAAGTGTGCACGGCCACGCCGCGGCCCCAGCCTGCCGGCAGCTCGGTGCTGCCCCAGCCGGCCTTTTCCGCCGCCAGCTGCAGCACGGCGGTTTCACGCGGGTTGTTGCGCAACAGCCCGAGACGGTAGGCCACCGGGTCCTGCCCTGCCTTGCGGGCCAGCACGTCGATGAAGACCTCCTTGCTGAAGGCTGTGTGGGTGTGACCCACGGAGCGCCACCACTGCACCGGCACGCCGGTTCGCGGCGAGTGCAGCTCCACCTGCCTCTCGGGAATCTCGTAGGCCAGATCGGACAGGCCCTCCACCGAGGTGATGTCGATGCCGTTGACCATCATCATTTCCGCCATCGCCGTGCCGTCGATGATGGACTGTCCGGCCACACGCACCTGGATCGCGGTGGGGCGGCCATTCACGTTCACGCCGGCAGTGAGCTTGTGCACATAGGCCGGGCGGTAGTAGCCGGCGCGCATGTCGTCCTCGCGCGACCACACCAGCTTCACCGGCGTGCCCTGCACTTCCCGTGCGATGCGCACCGCTTCCAGCACGTAGTCCGAGGCCGGGTTGGCGCGTCGGCCGAAGCCGCCGCCGGCGAACACGGTGTTGATCTTCACGTTCTCGATGCCAGTGCCAAGCAGCTGCGCGATGGCGGCCTGATCACCCGTGGCGCTCTGGCAGCCGTACCACATCTCGGCGGCATTGCCGTTCACCTGGGCGACGCAGTTCATCGGCTCCATCTGGGCGTGGGCCAGGTAGGGGAATTCGAACACCAGTTCATGCACTTCGCGGGACTGGCTCAGCGTGGCGGCCACATCGCCCTCGGAGGCTGCGACGGCGCCGGGGGTGTCCACCAGCTCGCGGTAGTGCGCGAGGATGTCGGTGGAGCTGCGAGTCTCGGCCTGGCTGTCATCCCACTCGACCTGCAGCAGTTCGCGACCCTTGGTGGCAGACCAGTAATCGCGGGCCAGCACCACCACGCCGGTGTCGATGGCGAACACGCGCTTCACGCCGGGACGGGCCAGCGCAGCCGTGGCATCGAAAGAGCGCACCTTGGCGCCGAAGCGCGGCGGGTGGGCGACCACGGCGGTCAGCATGCCCGGCAGCTTGACGTCCTGGGTGTAGATGGCCGTGCCATCGTGCTTGCCGGTGTCCTTGCGCAGCGTGTCGTCACGGCCGATCAGCGTGAACTGGTCCGGCGTCTTCAGCGTCAGCGCGGCCACATCCGGCGCGCTCTGCTGTGCCGCCGCCACGGCCAGGTCGCCGAAGCTGGCGCTGTGGCTGCCATGCGTCACCAGGCCACGCGACACGCGGATTTCGCTGGCCGGCACGCCCCATTGGGCGGCGGCGGCGTTCAACAGCATGGCGCGGGCGGCGGCGCCTGCCTGGCGCATCTGCATGAAGCTGTTGGCGATGGCCGTGCTGCCGCCGGTGCCCTGCTGACCCATCAGCAGGTTGGCGTATTTCTCGGTGTCGGCGGGCGCGTGCTCACACACCACCTGCGCCCAGTCGGCATCGAGTTCGTCGGCAATGCAGGTGGCCAGGCCGGTGTAGACGCCCTGCCCCATCTCCAGGTGCTTGATCATGACCTTGACGATGTTGTCGGGCGTGATGCTGACGAAGGCGTTGAATTCCAGCGCCGCCTCGCCGGCGCCCTGCGCCTGGGCAGCGACGCCGCCGAAGTTCACGCCGAGCATGAGGCCGGCCGCACTGCCGGCAGAGACTTTCAGGAAGGCGCGACGGTCGAGCGACGGGGCCTTGCCTTGCAGGAATCGAGACAGGTTCATTGCGCGGCTCCTCCGGAATTCTTCAACTGGGCGGCCGCCATGTGGATGCCGGCGCGGATGCGGGAATAGGTGCCACAGCGGCAGATGTTGCCGGACATGGCGGCGTCGATGTCCGCGTCGGTGGGGGCACTGTTGGTCTCCAATAGCGCCGTGGCGGACATCACCTGACCGGACTGGCAGTAGCCGCACTGCGGCACCTGCAGCTCCACCCAGGCCGCCTGCACGGCGCGCGCCTGGGGCGATTGCAGCCCCTCGATGGTGGTGATGTTCCTGCCGACGGCACTGGAGACGGGCAGCACGCAGGTGCGGGTGGCCACACCATCGATCTGCATGGTGCAGGCGCCACACTGGGCCACGCCGCAGCCGAACTTGCTGCCGGTGTAATTCAAGTGATCGCGCACGGCCCACAGCAGGGGCATGTCGCCGTCCACGTCGAGCTCGTGGGTGTGTCCGTTGATGGTGAGTTGATAGGCCATAAGCCCTCCTGTCTGGTGAATGGGCAGTCTTGCGCAGCGGAAGTGACGGGCATTGTATACGCTGCGCGGCGTCAAAGCGCTCACGGCACGAAGATTTCCCGGCTGTACCACGGTATCGCCGTCACTCCTGTCAGCACCTGCGTCCCGTCGAAAATGCGCGAGAAGAGCGGGCCTGTCGCCTCGAATGACACCTGCTCGATGCGACTGTCTGCCGCACCGGGAACTCCCAGCGCGTCGGTGGCCTGGTCGATCTGATAGGTGCGAGTGAACGCCGGTCGACGGCCGGAACGAATGACCACCGAGGACTGTCTGCGCACCGCCGCCGCCTTCTGATAGCGCAGCGTCATGCGCACACGGTCACCGCCTTGCGCGGCAAGCGTCCAGGTTTCCTCCGAGCGTCCGGCCTGCTCGCCCTGCCCGGCTGTCATGCGTGTCACGTCCGCCGTGATGGCCGGCTGGTACACCTCGTAGGCGCCCGGCCCTTCCGGCGAGATGCCGTTGATGATCATGGTGCCGGCCTCGCCGCTTTGTGCGTTGCGGGCCTGCACCGACATGACCATGTAACGACTGCTGCCCGTGCGCACCGCCTGCCCCTGCGCATCCAGCACTACATGGCGATCCATGAACGTCACGGAAAGGGCCACCTGGCCCGGTGCGTTCTCCAGCGGCGTGAGCAGCCAGCCCTCCGGCAGCAGCGGTGACACCGCCGCGGCATTGACGCGAAAGCTCAGCGCCGTGCGCGTCTCTGTGCTCCATTCGACATAGTCTTGCGCGACTGCCGTCTGCAGCAGCGCGAAGCAGACGAGCAGGCGTGAATGGTGGAACAGGCGTTGCAAAAAGCTCATGTCCGTTTACTCCGGCAGGGCCAGCACCAGCAACTCCGGCACCGGGTTGGTGAGAATGCTCAGGGCGATGTACTGGCGGCCGTCGATGGCATAACTCATCGGCGCGCCACCGGCATTGGCCGGTAGCGCAATGCTGGCCAGCTGCTCGCCAGTGAACTTGTCGCGCGCCACGAGTCCGGCGCCGTCCAGGGTGGTCTGGGCGTGAATCAAGAGGCCGGGTGTCACCAGAACGGCGTGCTTGCCGCCGCCGCCCAGGGGCGGCAGGTCGATGCCGGCGAGGTCGGGATGATTGGTGACGGGGGCGAAGTCGTCGCCATTGGCCACCTGCCAGAGGATCTCGCCCTTGTTCATGTCGAAGGCGGTGATCGTGGCATAAGGCGGCTTGAGCAGCGGCAGTCCGCGCGGGCCGCGCACCGACTGGTTCGACAGGCGCACATAGGCGAAGTTGGACTCGCTCGGGTCCAGCGTGGTGATCAGCGGAGCGTTCGGACTGTCGGTGGACGGCACGAACAGGATGGCATTCTGCGGATCGACACCTGCGCCCTGCCAGTTGGCGCCACCGCTGGCACCCGGCAGCATCAGCGTGCCGCGATTGCCGCCCTGGATCGTCTCACTGGGCGGCGTGAACAACGGGCCCCAGGTGTATTCCTGCAGGATGGCCTCGGCCTCGGCGCGCAGTTCCGGCGTGAAGTCGATCAGGAAATCCGTGGTCATGCCCTGCCGCGCAAAGGCCGGCGGCTTGCTGGGAATGGGCTGCGTGGGCGAGAGCAGCTCGCCCGCCAGCGCACCGCTCTGCGGCACGGGGGTCTCGGGAATGGGCCAGACGGGCTCGCCCGTCTCGCGGTCCAGCACATAGGTGAAGCCCTGCTTGGTCACCTGGGCCACGGCCTTGATCACGCGGCCGTCCACGGTGATGTCCAGCAGATTGGGCGCGGCGGGATTGTCGAAGTCCCAGACACCGTGATGCACGGTCTGGAAGTGCCACACGCGCTCGCCCGTGCGGGCGTCCAGCGCCACGATGCTCTCGCTGAACAGATTGTCCCCCGGGCGGTGGCCGCCGTAGAAATCGTCCGTCGCGGCCTCGGTGGGCAGGTAGACATAGCCCAGCTCGAGGTCGGCACTCATCATCGACCAGACGCCGGCATTGCCTGCCGTGCGCCAGGAGTCGTCCTCCCAGGTGTCGTTGCCGACCTCGCCTTCCAGCGGGATGGTGTGGAAGGTCCACACCAGCGCCCCCGTGCGAATGTCGTAGCCGCGAATCCACAGCGGCGGGCGTTCCTTGAAGCGTGGCCGGTTGGACGTGATCTGCGAGACCACGAGGATGTCACCCACCACGATGGGCGGCGAGACGGCCCCCAGCGGCGGGGCTCCCTGCCAGTCCAGCTCGCCGCGCACCGCACGGGGAATGCCGTCAGTCATGTCCACGCGGCCGTTGGCAAAGCCGTTGTCGACACTGCCATCCTCGGCGTTGAGGGAATAGACATAGCCATCCTGGGTGGCCACCAGCACGCGCTTCTGCTGGCCGTCCGTCCAATAAGCCACGCCGCGCTGATGAAAGCCGAGCGCGCCCACGGGGGCCCCGCTCAGGTAGATCTGCGGATTGAACTGCCACAGCGTGGTACCCGTGCGGGCATCGATGGCCGCCACCTGGTTCAGCGAGGTGATCATGTACAGCACGCCGTCCACCATCAGGGGAGTACCCTGCATGCGGCCGAAGGAGACCTCCTGGCCGACGTTCGACAGGTCCAGCTCCCCATCGAGGGACTGCCAGCGCCACTGGGGCGTCAGCTGCGCAAAGTTCGCGGCAGTGATCTGGTCGAGGCTGGTGTACTTGGTGGAGCCGGCGTCGCCGCCGTAGGTGGGCCACTGCCCGTCGTTCACGCCGTGCTGGGCCGCAGCGCCAAGGCTGAGGCTGCAGAGGCCGGCGGCGAGCAGCAAGGTTGAAGGGGTCATGCCGGTTCTTGTTGTTTTCAAGGCGTCTCCGGTGTGCGGATGTTGTGAATGAGTGGGCGCGTGGTCGATACGCCAGTCTAGCGTGTCGGGCGCGGCGACGAGATACCGCTCGGCGCTGCCTGACTGCGCTTGATCTCTGAAGGAAGCCTGTCGTCAGGGCACATTGGGCGCGAAGCGGAACACATGCTGCACATCAGGCGTTTCACGGGCGACGCCATCTCGGGTGCACACACGAAACTGCAAGTGCTGTGCGGCATCCAGGGCCTGCGGGGGGTAGACCGGCGCGACTTCTTCCAGTGGGAGCATGTCAAGGCAGCGTCGCAACTCCTCCAACTCCGCGGTGGTGTACGGCGTCAATCCCCCGAACTGGAAGACGAAGCCACCCATCGGACAGCGTGTCTGCTCGGCGAACGCCCCATTGAGCGACTGCAGCACGGTAAAGCGCTCATCGCGCGGCTGGCGCGACAGCCAGTCCAGCGTCATTTCCCACACTTGGCCGTGCATGAACGGCGCAATGTCCGTGCGCGGCAGACAGTCCAGTGGCACCTGGTGCATCTCCAGAAATGCCGCGATGAAGCCTTCACACCATCGTGCGCCGTCCAATCCTCGGCACAGGCTCTGCAGCTGCTCGTGAGCCAGGGGTGTCGGCGCTGCCGCCGCACGCAGTGTCTGCAGGGAAGCAAGACGCTCTGCAAGTGCGGCATCCCCAGCCGGCTGGGCCGACACCGGCGACACGAGAAGACTGCCCACCAGACACACTGCGCCGCGCATCATCCAGAGGTGCAGGTTCATCCTGTTTTCTCCGGTGCACTTGTCGATGGGTTCCTGTCTGTCACGATGACGGCTCCGACAGCCTGAACGGCAGCATCTGTGCCGCTTCGCCCTGATACTGCCGCACATGTTCCGCCTCACGCAACAGGAAATCCCCGATGGCGGCGTCGAACTGCGGGTCGGCGATCCAGTGATTCGAATACGTGATGATCGGTTCAAAACCGCGCTGGATCTTGTGCTCGCCCTGCGCGCCGGAATCGAAATGCTGCAGGCCGTGGGAGATGCAGTAGTCAATGCCCTGGTAGTAGCAGGTCTCGAAGTGCAGGAACTGATAATCGTCGCGGCTGCCCCAGTAGCGACCATACAGTGTGGTGTCGTCGCGCAGACTCAACGCGGCCGCGATGGGCGTGTCTTCGTGCAGAGCCAGCACCAGCAGCAGATTCTCGGGCATGGTACGCCCCAGCTGTTCGAAGAACGCCAGGCTCAGATAGCCCTGTTGGCCACGCACTTCGTAGGTGTTCTGGTAGAAGCCGTGAAAGATCTGCCAGAGAGCGCGTGTGATGGCGTGCCCGTCCAGGTGCAGGAAGCGAATGCCGGCGCCGTGCACGGCAGCGCGCTCCTTGCGCAGATTCTTGCGCTTGCGCGAGTTGAAGGTCGCCAGGAAGTCGTCGAAGCAGGCATAGCCGCGGTTGTACCAGTGATACTGGCAGCCGACGCGCGGCCGCATGCCGGCGGCGTTCAGAAGCGCGTGCTCGGCAGGTGTGGGAAACAGCACATGCCAGCTGCTGACGCCAAGTGCTTTCGCCCTGGTCAGCACGGCGGCGACGATGGCCTGCGTCAGCTCGGCGTGGTCCATGCCCTTCGCCAGCAGCAGGCGCGGGCCTGTGCTTGGCGTGAAGGGGACGGACGTCACCCATTTCGGGTAATAGCGCCTGCCATGCTGACGATAGGCATCCGCCCAGGACCAGTCGAACACATATTCGCCCCAGGAATGGTGTTTGAGATAGAGCGGCAGCGCAGCAACCGGGCGGCCGTTCTGCCGCACCAGCAGGTGCTGTGGTTCCCAGCCCGTCGCTTTCGTCGCGCAGCCGCTGGCTTCCAGGGCAAAGAGAAAGGCATGGCGCAGAAACGGACTGAGGCTCCCGGCAAGGGCGTCCCAGACACTCGCGTCGATGTCGCCGATGCCGGAATGAAACTGGAATTCGTATGCTGCTGCCACGCGCTGCCCCGTCTGGTTCGATGAACTGCTCCCGGCATTCTGTACAGGGCACCGCGGCGTGGCAACAGACGAGTCATCAATTCGCGGACGGCTCGATGGCAGGGTAGTAGTGGGCGGCCCCCGCAATGACCAGTCCGTCGGCGTTGAATTGCAGCACCTCCACACACAGCCGGCCACCCGAGCCGTTGGAGCGGTAGTGAATGGCGATGCTGTCCACCGACACGAAGGCCTGCAACAACTCGAACTGCAGCGTGGACGCCGGTCCTACAGCCGGCTCCCAGTAAGCGCGCACCGCCTGCTTGCCCTTGAGACGCCCGCTGGCGTCGAAGCCACGCAGCGCAATCAGAGGTGAGCGCATCTCGAAGTCGGCGCTGTAGTGCGAAAGAATGCGCTCGATATCGTGGCTGTTCCAGGTGTCCACCCAGTCCCGGGCAAAGGCTTCGGCGAATGCCTGGGTGAGGGGCTTCTGGCCTGCGGCCTCTGCAGCGTGGATCGTCATGGCAATGGCTCCGGTGAGTGATAGCAGCAAACAGCAGGCAAGCCTGCCAATCGTCTTCATGGGACGCTCCTTTTATATCAACTTGGTTAATATATATCTTCGAGTCAATTTATATCAACATGCCTGATATATCTGGCCAGGCCAAACGGCGGAGTGCGTTACGTGAAGGACGTGGATCTCGACAACTATCTGGGGCTCATGCACCGGGCTTTTCGCGAGCTGGTGCGAGGGCCTGACACGATTCTGGCCCAGTATGGACTTGGCCGTGCACATCACCGGGCTCTGTTCATGATCCGCCGCGCAGGCACGGTGACAGTCGGGGAGCTGGCGGCGCACCTCGCGGTGACCAATCAGGCGCTGCACAAGACGCTGCAGCCACTTCTGCGCCAGGGCTTGGTGCTGACCGATATCGACACCAGCGACGCACGCCGCAGACGCTTGTCTCTGAGTGGTGACGGCAAGGCTCTGGAGCGGAAGATTTCCGGCATGCAGCGAGAGGTGTTTGCACAACTCAGGCAACAGATGGGCGACGCCTGCATGGACGATTGGTGCAGGGTGATGCAGGCCATGGAGGAAGTCGCTCTCGCCCAGACACACGGTAGTTAAATGTCTGTATTTCCTGCTATATTGCGGCCATGAGCGAACCAGGAACGCACCGCGTGGAAGCACACAACCCCATCAACAAGATCAGGGAACACCGCAACAGCCTGCGCAAGTCTGAACGCAAGGTGGCCGACTTCATCCTCGAGAACAGTGCTGCACTGATCAACATGCGTATCGTCGATGCGGCCTCCAGCGCCGAGGTCAGCGAGCCGACGGTGCTGCGTTTCTGTCGGGCACTGGGCTATGACGGCTTCCAGTCCTTCAAGCTGCAGCTGGCCCAGCACCTGGGCGCCAACAGCGGCTACTCGCAGTTTTCCGTCGACGACAACGACACCGCCGCGGATCTGTGCAGCAAGGTGTTCGACTCCACGATCGGCTCGCTGCTGAAAGTGCGGGATCAGCTCGACCCAGCTGTACTGGAAGAGGCGATCAACAAACTCAGCCATGCCGGTCGCGTGGAGTTCTACGGCTTCGGCGCCTCCGGCTCGGTGGCCGCCGATGCCCAGCACAAGTTCTTCCGCCTGCAGGTGTCCACTGCGGCCTACACCGATCCGCACATCCAGCTGATGTCCGCCATCTCGCTGAGCGAGAAGGACGTGGTGGTGGCAATCTCCCAGTCCGGGCGCACCAAGGCGCTGATCCAGAGCGTCAACCTCGCGCTGGAGGCCGGCGCCACCGTCATCGGTCTGACGCCGCAGAAAACGCCGCTGAGCGAACTGTGCAGCATCGCCATTCACGTCAACGTGGAAGACGATCAGCACGAGTTCACGCCGGTATCCTCGCGCATCGCGCATCTGCTGGTGATCGACGTGCTTGCCATGGGCGTGGCGCGCTACCGCAAGTCCATGCTCAAGGATCACTTGAAGCGCATGAACAAGAGCCTGCGCATGCTGCGTACCTGAGACCGTCGGCTTGCACTGACGTTCAGGAGCGGTCGAATTTGTCGGCACATGCCCAGCCTTACTTGACAGGATTTCTGGAAGAGACAATCTCGGCCGCGCGCAAATTGAAATAAGGGTCGGTCGGGTCCGACATGCCATGGACAACGCCCCGCACATCCTCGGGCAGTCTGTTCTGGCTCATCTTCCACTTGCCCTTCATGTCGGTGATTCTGATTTCAAGCCCAACGATTGCCTTCATTTGAGATTCAATGAAATCGGAGGGGGCATCACCTGGCCTCCACGGCGTTTGCCGTCTTTTTTCCATTGACTCGGTCAATTCACCGACCTGACCTCCGAGCCAGTCCGTCAATTCGATGATCGTGGGAACGCCTTTCACCTGAACCATTTCATAGTTCCAAGTCGGAACTACCTTGTGAGTGGTCTGCTTTGAGGGATACCAATCAGGGCTGACGTAGTTGGCCGCGCCTTGAAACACCACCAGACATTCCGAGAGCCCTGCAAGATCCTTCCAATGCGGGTTCGCCCTTGCCAGGTGGGCGACAAGCGATGGCGCGTTCTCGTTTTCTCGATAAAGAAACGGTATCGGTGACGCCAGGAGGCCAGACGTTCCGGAAGAGATCAGCAATCCCAACGGATACTGTGATATCAACCCGGCCAGCGCTTTTGCATCGGCTTCAGAAAATGTGGATGGAATATACATGGTGAACGCCCATTCGCTTTGTCATCGCGCATCGAGACGCAGGCAGACTACTCCACCGTCACCGACTTGGCCAGATTGCGCGGATGATCGACATCCGTGCCCTTGTAGATCGCCACGTGATAAGAGAGCAGTTGCAGCGGAATGGTGTAGATGATCGGCGCGAGGACTTCAGGGACACTCGGCACGTTCACCACCTTGCAGCTGCGATCGGCCTCGAAGCCGGCCGACTCATCGGCAAACACGAACAGCTTGCCCCCGCGGGCCCTGACTTCCGCGAGGTTGCCCTTGAGCTTGCCCAGCAGCTCGTCGTTCGGGGCCACGGCAATCACCGGCATCTTCTCGTCCACCAGCGCCAGCGGGCCGTGCTTGAGCTCGCCGGCCGGATAGGCCTCAGCGTGGATATAGGAAATCTCCTTCAGCTTCAGCGCCCCTTCCTTGGCGACGGGGTACTGCACGCCGCGCCCGAGATACAGCGCGTGGTGCTTGTCCATCAGCGCCTTGGCGACCGCCTTGACCTGCTTGTCCAGCAACAGAGCGCGTGTGACGAGAGCGGACAGGCTGTTGAGGTCGCGCACGTACTGCTGCTCGGTCTCATCGCTCATGCCGGTGCGTCGTGCCAGCACCAGGGTTAGCAGCAGCAGCGCACACAGTTGCGTGGTGAAGGCCTTCGTGGAAGCGACGCCGATCTCGCGTCCGGCATTGGTCAGCAGGCAGAAGTCGGACTCGCGCACCAGGGAACTGGTGGCGACGTTGCAGATAGCCAGGTGCCCCACATAGCCGCCCAGATCGCGGGCGAAGCGCAGGGCGGCCAGGGTGTCAGCGGTCTCGCCCGACTGTGAGATGGTGACGAACAGCGTGCCCGGCTGCACGATGATGTGGCGGTAGCGATAGTCGCTGGCGATGTCGATCTGGGACGGGATCTTCGCGATGTTTTCCAGCCAGTACTTGGTGATCATGCCGGCGTGATAGCTCGTGCCGCAGGCCACGATCTGCACTTGTTTCACCTGGTCAAAAATACCGCGTGCCTTCACACCGAACGCTTCTTCCAGCACATGGGTGTCGCTGATGCGGCCATTCAGGGTGTTGCGGATGACCTGAGCCTGCTCGTGGATTTCCTTGAGCATGAAGTGGCCGTACTCGCCCTTCTCGACTTCTGCGCTCTCGCTGGTGATGTGGGTGACGTCGCGCTGCACGCGCTTGCCCGCGTTCCAGATCTTCAGGTCCTTCAGGGTGAGCTCGGCAATGTCGCCCTCTTCCAGATACATGAAGCGGTCCGTCACCTGCCCAAGCGCGAGGGCGTCGGAGGCGATGAAGTTCTCCCCGATGCCCACGCCTATCACCAGCGGGCTGCCACTGCGTGCCACGACAATGCGATCAGGCTCACGTCGGCTGATCACGCAGAGGCCATAGGCGCCATGCAGACGCGGCACCACCTGCTTCACGGCCTCGATCAGCGTCAGACCCCGACCATGGCAGGCCTGGTGAATCAGATGCACCACCGCCTCGGTATCGGTTTCCGAGACGAAGACATAGCCCTGCGCCGTGAGCTCCTGCCGCAGCGCCTGGTAGTTCTCGATGATGCCATTGTGCACCAGGGCGAAATCGTCGGCGGAAAGATGCGGGTGGGCGTTGCGCTCGCTCGGCTCGCCGTGCGTGGCCCAGCGCGTGTGCGCGATGCCGATGCGGCCTTCGAAGGGCCGGGCGGCCATGGACTCTTCCAGCTTGGCGACCTTGCCAGTAGCCTTGATGCAGTCGATGGCCCCGGTGGCGGCATCCAGCAGCGCCATGCCGGCGGAGTCATAGCCGCGATATTCCAGCCGGCGCAGACCCTCCAGAAGAATACCGGCCACATCACGCTGCGCCACAGCGCCCACTATTCCACACATGTTCCTGCTCCCTTGAAATGAATCGACGGTGACGGCGTGCACAGCGTCGCCGCGTCACCATTGCCCTGGTCGGGCCTATTTTTTGGAGGGCTTTTTCCAGCCTTCGATATTGCGTTGTCGGCCGCGGGCGATCGCGAGATGCTCGCAGGGAACATCGCCCGTGATGGTCGAGCCGGCGCCGATGGTGGCGTTCTCGCCGATCTTCACCGGAGCCACCAAGGCGGTGTTAGAGCCCACGAAGACATTGTCCTCGATGCGCGTCTCGAACTTGTTCACCCCGTCGTAATTGCAGGTGATGGTGCCGGCGCCGATGTTGACGTCTCTGCCAAGGGTCGCGTCGCCCACATAGCTGAGATGATTGACCTTGCTGCCGGCGCCAAGTGTCGCCTTTTTTGTTTCCACAAAATTGCCGATTTTGGAACCGATGTTCAGAACGGTGCCGGGACGCAGGCGGGCGAAGGGTCCGACCGCACACTGAGCGGCCACCTGTGCGCCATCAATGTGCGAATTCGCGTGAATCACGGTGTAGTCGCCGATCACGGCATTCTTGATGCAGACATTCGGACCAATGCGCACGCGATTGCCTAGCACGACCTTGCCTTCAAAAATGCAGTTGATGTCAATCTCCACGTCGCGGCCGCACGTCAGCTCGCCGCGCACATCGAAGCGACCAGGGTCAGCCAGGGTTACGCCGGCCTCAAGCAAACGCTCCGCCATGAGACGTTGGTAGTGACGCTCCAGCTGAGCGAGTTGCACCTTGTTGTTCACCCCCAGCACTTCCAGCTCGTCGTTGATCCGCAGGGTCTCCACGGCAATGCCATCGGCAACGGCCAGGCCAACGATATCCGTGAGGTAGTACTCGCACTGGGCATTGTCGTTCTTCAGCCGTCCGAGCCACTGGCGCAGAGCTGCGCTGCGCACCGCCATGATCCCGCTGTTGGTTTCCTTGATGGCCTTCTGCTCGGCAGTGGCATCCTTCTCTTCCACAATGGCGATGGCTCTGCCCTCGGCGTCACGCAGGATGCGGCCCAGCCCGTGAGGGTCGGTGCTGTTCAGCGTAAGCACCGCGAGTGCTCCTGCGCCGGCCTGCGCCAGTAATTGGCGCAGGGTGTCCGCCTGAATAAGGGGGACATCGCCATAGAGCACCAGCATCAGCGCGTCATCGCTGACGTTCGGCATGGCCTGAGCGACGGCGTGGCCGGTGCCGAGCTGGTCGGCCTGCAGGGCCCAGCTGAGGGGTGCTGACTCGAAGGCGGTGCGAATCTGCTCGGCCTCATGTCCCACCACCACATGCACAGCGGCGGCATCGAGACTCAGTGCGGTGTCGACTACATGCGCCAGCAGCGAGCGTCCGCCCACCTTGTGCAGGACCTTGGGAATGTCCGAGTGCATGCGCTTGCCTTTGCCGGCAGCCAGAATGATGACGTTGAGGGGGAAAGCGGGGGATGAACTCATGGCAATGCCGTTCTGGAAGTCTGAATTGGCAGCTATCTTAACTGAGAATAAGGCGATGGGTTTTGCACTGCATAAAAAAAGGGCAGCTCACGCCGCCCTTTTCCGTTGCCTTCCGGCTGCTTACTTGCGCAGTTGACGCAGTGCGCGCAGCTGGGCTGCGGCCTCGGCCAGTTGGGCCGCGGCGCGGGAGTACTCGAACTCGGCATCCTTGTTGGCGATGGCGTCGTTCGCATCCTGAATGGCCTGCAGCGCTGCAGCCTCATTCACGTCGTCGGCGCGCAGGGCAGTGTCCGCGAGCACGGTGACAACACCGCTCTGGACTTCAAGGAAACCACCAGACACATAGTAGATCTGCTCGGCGCCGTCCTGCAGCACGATGCGCACGGGGCCGGGGATCAGCGCCGTCAGCAGCGGTGCATGGCCGGGAGCCACGCCCAGATCGCCGAGTGTGCCGGTGGCCACCAGGAGCTCCACCATGCCGGAGTATATCTTCTCCTCCGCGCTTACGATGTCACAGTGCATTGTCATGGCCATAAATCATTGCTCTCTGCTTGCAGGTGTCAGTGCCGGGACCCGATTACATGTTCTTGGCTTTGGCGACAGCTTCGTCGATGCTGCCCACCATGTTGAAGGCCTGCTCCGGGATGTTGTCGTAGTCGCCAGCCAGGATGCCCTTGAAGCCTGCAATCGTGTCTTTCAGCGGTACGTACTTGCCCGGGGTGTTGGTGAACACTTCGGCCACGAAGAACGGCTGGGACAGGAAGCGCTGGATCTTGCGCGCACGGGACACGATCAGCTTGTCGCCTTCGGACAGTTCGTCCATGCCCAGAATCGCGATGATGTCCTTCAGCTCCTTGTAACGCTGCAGCACGGACTGCACGCCACGGGCCACTTCGTAGTGCTCCTGACCGATGACCAGCGGGTCCAGCTGACGGGAGGTGGAGTCCAGCGGATCGATCGCCGGGTAGATACCCAGCTCGGCGATGGAGCGGGACAGTACCACGGTGGCGTCGAGGTGCGCGAAGGTGGTGGCCGGTGACGGGTCGGTCAAGTCGTCCGCAGGCACGTATACTGCCTGAATCGAGGTGATGGAGCCGGTCTTGGTGGAGGTGATGCGCTCTTGCAGAACGCCCATCTCTTCCGCCAGTGTCGGCTGGTAACCTACCGCAGAAGGCATACGGCCCAGCAATGCGGACACTTCGGTACCGGCCAGTGTGTAACGGTAGATGTTGTCGACGAACAGCAGTACATCACGACCTTCGTCGCGGAATTTCTCGGCCATGGTCAGACCGGTCAGCGCCACGCGCAGACGGTTGCCGGGCGGCTCGTTCATCTGGCCGTACACCATCGCCACCTTGGAGTTGGTCAGGTTGTCCAGGTCGATAACCTTGGATTCCGCCATCTCGTGGTAGAAGTCGTTGCCTTCACGAGTGCGCTCGCCCACACCGGCAAACACGGACAGACCGGAGTGTGCCTTGGCGATGTTGTTGATCAGTTCCATCATGTTCACGGTCTTGCCCACACCCGCACCACCGAACAGACCCACCTTGCCGCCCTTCGCGAAGGGGCAGATCAGGTCAATTACCTTGATGCCGGTTTCGAGCAGTTCGTTGGAAGCAGACAGCTCCTCGTAGGACGGTGCCTTGCGGTGAATCGGCATGCGCTCCTGCTCGCCAATGGCGCCGCGCTCGTCGATCGGGTTGCCCAGTACGTCCATGATGCGGCCCAGGGTTTCCAGACCTACCGGAACGGAGATCGGCGCGCCGGAGTCAGTCACGTTCAAACCGCGGGACAGACCTTCGGTGCTGCCCATGGCGATGGTGCGGACCACGCCGTCGCCCAGCTGCTGCTGCACTTCCAGAGTGGTGGACTTGCCTTCAACCAGCAGTGCGTCATAGACCTTCGGGACGGAATCCCTCGGGAATTGCACGTCAATCACCGCGCCGATAATTTGAACGATACGACCGCTACTCATGTTCGGTTCCTCTTGAGTACTGAATTCCAGAATCTTGCTTGTCTAGTGGGCCGGTCGCTGGGACAGGCCATGTTCGGGCGGCTTAGACGGCTGCTGCGCCACCCACGATTTCGGACAGTTCCTGCGTGATCGATGCCTGACGCGCCTTGTTGTAGATCAGCCCCAGTTCCTTGATCAGGTCGCCGGCGTTCTCGGTGGCGTTCTTCATGGCGATCATGCGCGCGGCCTGCTCACAGGCGATGTTCTCGACCACTGCCTGGTAAACCTGAGACTCGATGTAACGGGCCAGCAGAGCATCGAGCAGCTCCTGTGCGTCCGGCTCGTAGATGTAGTCCCAGTGGTGCTTGAATTCCTTGTTCTCGGAAGCTTCCAGCGGCAGCAGCTGTGCTACCACCGGGCTCTGGGTCATGGTGTTCACGAAGCTGTTGCTGACGATGAAGAGACGGTCGATTTCCCCGCTCTCGAAGCGATCCAGCATGACCTTCACGGCGCCGATGATGTCCTCCACCTTTGGCGAGTCGCCGAGGCCGCGCACGGAGGCGACCACCTTGCCACCGAAGTTGTTGAAGAACGACGCCGCCTTGGCACCGATGACGCAGAATTCGGTGCCGACTTTCTGACTTTTCCAGCCAGACATGGAGCGTACGGCTGCCTTGAAAGCATTGACGTTCAAGCCGCCGCAAAGACCGCGATCGGAAGACACCACGATATAGCCGACACGTTTCACTTCCCGGTGGGAAAAGTAGACGTGTTGGTATTCGGGGGTCGCATTGGCCACATGCCCGATCACTTCACGAATGCGGGTTGCGTAAGGTCGCCCCAGCGCCATGCGATCCTGCGCCTTGCGCATCTTGCTGGCCGCAACCATCTCCATCGCGTTGGTGATCTTCGCAGTGTTCTTGATGCTGGAGATCTTGGTTCTAATCTCTTTGCCGACAGCCATAACTCACCGTGTTCCTGTCTTACCAGGTCTGTGTTGCCTTGAACTTCTGGATTGCTGCCTTCATCTGCGCCGCAATCTCGTCGTTGAAGTCACCCTTTTCGTTGATCTTCGCCAGCAGAGCTGCATGCTCGCTGTTGGCGTAGGACAGCAGGGCGCGCTCGAAGGCGACGACCTTGTTCAACTCGACATCCTTAAGGAAGCCTTCGTTCGCGGCGTACAGCACCAGTGCCATCTCGGCGACGGACAGGGGTGAGTATTGGGACTGCTTCATCAGCTCGGTCACGCGCTGGCCGTGCTCCAGCTGTGCACGTGTGGCTTCGTCCAGATCAGACGCGAACTGGGCGAATGCCGCCAGCTCGCGGTACTGGGCCAGAGCGATACGGATACCGCCGCCCAGCTTCTTGATGATCTTGGTCTGTGCAGCACCGCCTACTCGAGACACCGACAGTCCGGCGTTGATCGCGGGGCGGATACCGGAGTTGAACAGGTTGCTTTCCAGAAATATCTGGCCGTCAGTAATGGAGATCACATTGGTCGGAACGAACGCGGACACGTCACCCGCCTGGGTTTCGATGATCGGCAGTGCCGTCAGCGACCCGGTCTTGCCCTTCACTTCGCCATTGGTGAATTGTTCGACGTATTCGGCGTTTACGCGTGACGCGCGCTCCAGCAGACGGGAGTGCAGGTAGAACACGTCTCCGGGGTAGGCTTCACGGCCCGGCGGCCGACGCAGCAGCAGGGATATCTGACGGTAGGCCCAGGCCTGCTTGGTCAGGTCGTCATAAATGATCAGGGCGTCCTGGCCGCGGTCGCGGTAGTACTCACCCATGGAGCAGCCGGCGTAGGGAGCAATGAACTGCATGGAGGCCGGGTCGGACGCGCTGGCGGCCACGACGATGGTGTATTCCATGGCGCCGTGCTCTTCCAGCTTGTTCACCACGTTGGCGATGGAGGACTGCTTCTGTCCGATCGCGACGTAGATGCACTTAACGCCCTTGCCCTTTTGGTTGATGATCGCGTCGACCGCCACAGCGGTCTTGCCCACCTGGCGGTCACCGATGATCAACTCGCGCTGGCCACGACCGATCGGCACCATCGCGTCGATCGCCTTCAGACCGGTCTGTACCGGTTGGTCCACCGATTGACGGGCGATTACGCCGGGAGCCACTTTTTCCACGGGAGAGCTGAGCTTGGCATTGATGGCACCCTTGCCGTCGATTGGCTTGCCGAGAGCGTCCACCACACGGCCCTCGAGCTCCGGACCGACTGGCACTTCCAGAATGCGCTTGGTGCAGCTGCAGGTCTGGCCTTCCGCGAGAGTCTTGTAGTCGCCGAGTACCACAGCACCCACCGAGTCGCGCTCGAGGTTCAGTGCCATTCCGAAGACGCCACCATCGAACTCGATCATCTCGCCATACATCACGTCTGCCAAGCCGTGGATGCGGATGATGCCGTCAGAAACGCTGACAATGGTACCTGTATTCTTCGCTTGCACGGAAACATCGAGATTCTCAATACGCTGCTTGATGATTTCGCTGATTTCTGATGGGTTCAGTTGTTGCATACTCATTCCCTCATTCCCAGTCGTGCTAGGAATTCATTGCTTCGGCTAATTTGGTCAGTTTTCCCCGGACGGAATTGTCGATGACGGTGTCGCCAGCTCGAATGACTGCGCCACCGATCAGATCTCTGTCCACACGGGTCTGCAACTTGATCTCTCTGTTCAAGCGAGACTGAAGCGCTTGAGTGATCTTATTCAAAACGTCTTTGTTCAGTTCAAACGCGGTCGACATGTCCACCGCCAAGGTCATTTCCTGGTTGGCCTTCATAGCATCGAAGAGCTCGGAGATGTCGGCGAGCAGCGGCAGACGCTTATTCTCTGCCAGCAGTCGCACCAGGTTGTGAGCCTTTGGGCGGAGTTCCGCGCCGCACAACTGAATCAGGGTTTCAGCCTGCTGTGTCGCCGTCAGGGACGGAGAAAGCAGATGCTTTCTGACCAATTCATTCGCCGACACGCTGGCCAGCAGCTTCAAGGCTTCCGACCATTCGCCAAGTTCTTTCGCAGCCAGTGCCACCTCGAAGGAGGCCTTGGCATAGGGCCTAGCCAGTGTGATTGTCTCTGCCATCGCTTTTCGCCTATAGCTCGGTTGCGAGCTTCTTGACCAGCTCTTCGTTGGCTGCCTGATCGATTGAGGATTCCAAAATCCTCTCTACGCCGGCAATCGCGATCGCTGCGACCTGAGCACGCAAGGCCTCTTTCGCACGCTGTAGCTCCATATCGATTTCCGCCTTGGCCCCGGCGATCAGGCGCTTGCCTTCCTCGCGAGCCTTCTCCTTCGCCTCATCGATGATCTGATTTGCGCGTTTGTTGGCCAGCTCAATCAAATCCGCACCCTGCTTCTTTGCATCGCGCAGCTCTTCAGCAACTTTGTCCTGCGCAAGGTTCAGATCGCGCTGAGCCCTTTCGGCGGCCTCAAGCCCGTCAGCGATCTTCCTCTGACGCTCTTCAAGAATGGCTGTGATCGGAGGCCAGACATACTTCATGCAAAACCAGACAAACACGAAGAAAGCGATCGATTGTCCGATTATCGTTGCGTTGAGATTCATGCAGGTACCTCAATAAAAATAGTTGTCGTTAACTCACTCGTGACGTTAACAGTCCGACTATCCGTTCAATCAATCAAAGGAAAGGGTTCGCGAAAATGAACAGGAACGCCATACCTACACCAATGATGGAGATCACGTCCACGAACGCTGCCACCAGGAAGAACTGGGTCTGCAGTTTCGGAGCAAGTTCCGGCTGTCGAGCCGAACTCTCGATCAGCTTGCCGCCGAGACTACCGAAGCCAACTGCAGTCCCAGCACCACAGATGCCGAAGATGATAGCAGCAGCGATTAATGAAAAAGCCTGTACAGTTTCCATGTTTTCTCTCCAAAATTTACTAGGGATTTACGGTTTTGAGTGAAGCGTTAATTCAGTGGTGCGTGTGTGCTTGGTTCAGATAGGCGATTGTCAGCATCATGAACAGATAGGCCTGTAGCGTGACCACCAGAATGTGGAACACTGCCCATCCGAAGTGCAGCGGAAGTTGCCAGTAGCCAACCAGAGCAATCACTAGGAAGATCACTTCGCCGGCAAAGAAATTGCCGTATAGCCGCAGAGCGAGAGAAACGGGCTTTGCGAGGAATCCGGGAAGTTCGAGAATCAGGTTCAGCGGTAGTGCCCACTTGCCGAAGGGGTGGAAGGCGAACTCGCCAAGGAAACCGCCCAGACCCTTGATCTTCACGCTGTAGTAGATCATCAGGAAGAACACGCTGATGGAGAAGCCCAGCGTAATGTTCAGGTCAGTGGTGGGAACGGCCTTGAAATAAAGGTGTGGGTCGCCGGCGACGGTCTGTGCCAGCAGGGGGATCCAGTCCACAGGAATCAGATCCATGGCATTCATCAGGAAGATCCAGCAGAAGATGGTCAGGGCCAGCGGGCCGATCAATTGATTCTTGGAGGAAAAGCTGTTCTTGACGTTGCTCTGTACCATCTCGACGATGATTTCGAGGAAGTTCTGTAGCCCACCCGGTTTGCTCGCAGTGGCGCTCTTGATGCAGTAGCGGAAGAGCCCCAAGAAGAAGGTGCCAAGCAGGAGGGAAATCATCATTGTATCCACGTTGATCGCCCAGAAACCCATGTCCGCGGCTTCTTCGATGGAGTGTGCGAAACCCCATGTGCCGTCATTCTTTTGACCAAATGTGAGGAATCCGAGGTGGTGCTGTACGTATTCAGATGCTGTCTGCGCGGTTTCTTGAGAATTTGCCATGAACTAGACTTTTGAAAGTAATTTATGAGTTGTTGTTTCTGCTGAATCCACTTTGTAACGCAACAAGAACCAGCAAACCTGTCAAATATGTCACCACGAAACCAGAAAACAATTCGGCAGGGTTCAGGGGCCTGACAAATTTGAAGCTCAAGGCAAACCCGGCGCACATCAAAAAGAGTTTGACCGACTCACCATAGTAGAAGGCTCTAACTATTTTTTGTGCTGCCCTTGCGCCTCTGTATTGAAATGCCTTGATCGTGAAGTACGCATTCGGCACCGCACAAATTAAACTACCCAAGAGTAGCGAGTAAGCACTTGTCCAACCCAGAGTCGCATATCCAACTGCTGCGATTACACCAACAGCGATGAACTGACTGGCAATTATCTTGTAGATGGGAGGAGCTTTTATGGTTGGCACGTTTTTGTTTCTTGTCCATTGACGTCCACGCCAATGCTTTCGCTTTCGCTTTCGCTTTCGCTTTCATTTATCCAGTGCGAGTATAGGGGGTTTGCTCTTCTTAAGCAACCTCACCTGTCCGTCACTTGATGTGCGCGAGGATCCCGTCTAATTCATCCAGGCTGTTGTATTTCAATGTCAATTTGCCCGCACCGCTTGAGGTATGCTGGATCTGCACGCGAGCCCCAAGGGTTTCCGAGAGCTGTTCTTCCAGACGTCGGATGTCCGGATCGCCCACAAGTTCAGCGCCAGGTTTGAGCTGTGGAGAAGCGAGCATGCGACGAACGAGTGACTCTGTCTGTCGGACCGAAAAGCCCTTGCCTGCAACCAGTTTCGCCGCCTCGCTTTGCTGAGGGTCGGACAGTGGCAGCAGAGCGCGTGCGTGCCCCATTTCGATATCGCCGTGTTCAAGCATCAGCCGCACATCCGGGTTGAGTGCAATGAGGCGCAGCAGATTGGTGACCGTTGCACGGGATTTGCCAACAGCGTCGGCCACTTCCTGTTGCGTCAGCTCGAATTCTTCCTGGAGCCGTTTCAGGGCCATGGCTTCTTCGATCGGATTGAGGTTCTCGCGCTGGATGTTCTCGATCAGTGCCATGGCTATGGCGGACTCATCGGACACCGGCTTGATGATGGCAGGAATGGTGTCCAATCCTGCAATCTGGCTGGCTCGCCAGCGACGTTCGCCCGCGATGATCTCGTAGCGCGTATCAGAGACTGGACGTACAACGATCGGCTGCATCACCCCTTGTGCGCGGATGGAGCTCGCCAGCTCCTGCAGGGCTTCCTCGTGCATGTCAGTGCGAGGCTGGTACTTACCACGCTGGATCAGCTCAATCGGAATATTGCGCAGGTCACCATCCTTTTCGGCGGGCAATGGCTGACTGGCGCCGGCCTTTGGCTTCGCGCCAGCAGACTGGCTCTTCCCCGCGTTGAGCAGTGCATCAAGTCCCCTTCCCAGTTTCTTCTTGGTCGTCATCTTAGTTCCGTTCGTCTGAATTCAGAAAGTGGATGCCCTAATGGAGCGCTTGCTGCGCCTGTTCCTGACGTCTCAGCATTTCACCTGCCAAGGCAAGATACGCCACTGCGCCACGCGATTGCCTGTCGTATTGCAGAACAGGCATGCCAAAGCTCGGCGCTTCTGCCAGTCGGATGTTTCGTGGCACGACGGTCCTGTAGACCTTGTCGCCGAAATGGGAGAAGAGCTGGTTGGAGACCTCCAGCGTCAGCTTGCTGCGCGGATCGTACATCGTTCGCAGAATGCCCTCGATTTGCAGCGCAGGGTTCAAGGCGGCACCGATTGCTTGGATGGTATCGACCAGTGCCGACAGTCCTTCCAGCGCATAGTATTCACATTGCATCGGGATGATCACGCCCTGCGCCGCCACCAGCGCATTGACCGTCAGCATGTTCAGCGACGGCGGGCAGTCGATCACGATGAAGTCGTAGAGTTCATCGACGCTCGCCACAAGCGATCGAAGCCTGTCCTCTGCCCCGTCTTGCTGCAGCAGGGTCACTTCGGCGGCTGTCAGGTCGCCATTGGCCGGAAGGATGTCGACTCCGGCCGCCGAGGTCACGATGGCTTCCTCCAGCGTGGCTTCACCCATCAACACTTCGTAGACCGACAGAGCGAGGTCGCTCTTGTTGATGCCGCTGCCCATGGTCGCATTGCCCTGCGGATCCAGGTCGATCAGCAACACACGACGCTTCGTGGCGCGCAGAGAGGCGGCAAGATTAACAGAGGTTGTGGTTTTGCCAACGCCGCCCTTCTGATTAGCAATTGCAATGATTTTGGCCAATTCGCGATTACTCCGGATTCTTTACCAGCAATTCTACTATGTGACGCTCACCGTCACAGCCTGGAACGCTGACACTTAACACTCTTCCCGGCGCTATCCAGGAGGGCAGTGATGCCAGTTCGTCGGCTGGCAGCTGGCCTTTCATGGCCAGTACTCTTCGTGGCTCACTCACACCGCTCGCCAGCAACAGATGCTGAGTCAGAGTGACCATTTCCACCAACGAGGAGAAGGCTCTCGATACGATGGTATCCACCCAACAGGTTTCCTTGAATGACTCGATACGACCATGGTGGACATCCACGTTCTTCAGGCCAAGCTGCAGTTTCGCCTGAAAGACAAACCGCGTCTTCTTGCCATTGCTGTCCAGCAGGATGAACCGCTTTTCAGGGAAACAGATCGCTAGGGGAATGCCGGGCAATCCCGGCCCCGTTCCGACATCGAGAATGCACTGACCGGTCAGCAGCGGGGCCAGACTCAGGCTGTCAAGCAGATGCCTGGAAAGCATTTGCGACATGTCGCGGACACCGGAAAGATTGAAGCTGCGGTTCCACTTGAACAGCAGATCAAGGTAGCTCAGCATCTGGTCCTGCTGAAACTCGCTCAGTGACAGTTCGAGCTGTGCCAATCCATCACACAGCCCACTGCGGTATCCAGATGCCGATTGCTCCATGTCCCGCAGGATGCTCCCTTCAGGCGGACTTCTTGCGCGCCGCGTCGTATTTCTTGAGGTAGATCAGTAACAGCGAAATGGCAGCAGGTGTCATGCCGGGAATGCGGCTGGCTCGCGCAATGGTTTCCGGTCGTGTCCTCTGCAGTTTCTGCTTCAGCTCATTGGAGAGCCCCTGCATCTGCGAATAGTCGAAGTCTTCCGGGAGTTCGGTGCTTTCCTGACGCTTGAGCTTCTGGATGTCCTCTTCCTGACGATCGATGTAGCCCTGGTACTTGATATGGATCTCGACCTGCTCGCGGATCTGTCGCGCGGTTTCCACCGAGACGTCGTCAGCCGGCTGTTCCTCGGCGGCTGCCGTCAGCAGTCTGTCGTAACTGACCTCAGGCCGCGCCAGCAGATCTGCAAGGCTGTATTCACGGGACATGGGCTTTTCGAGCATGGTATTGATGCGCTCGGCATTCTCCGAAGCTGGCTGAACCCAGACGCTTCGCAGTCTGGCAAGCTCCTTGTCGATGGCATCGCGCTTGCGATTGAACTGATTCCAGCGCGCATCACTGACCAGACCGAGATCACGTCCGATGCTGGTCAGACGCAGATCGGCATTGTCCTCGCGCAGCATGAGCCGATATTCGGCACGACTGGTGAACATGCGATAGGGCTCATTGGTGCCGAGGCTGATGAGATCGTCGACAAGCACACCGATGTAGGCTTCGTCACGACGAGGACACCAGGCGGGCTTGCCATGTGCTGCAAGGGCGGCATTCAGGCCGGCCAGCAGACCTTGTGCGGCAGCCTCTTCGTATCCTGTCGTGCCGTTGATCTGACCGGCGAAGTAAAGACCTGCGATGAAACGTGTTTCCAGCGAGTAATGCAGATCGCGCGGGTCGAAGAAGTCATATTCGATCGCATAGCCCGGGCGCGTGATGTGCGCATTCTCGAAACCCTTGATCTGACGAACCAGCGCAAGCTGCACATCGAAAGGCAGACTGGTAGAGATGCCATTCGGATACAGTTCATGCGTGTTGAGCCCTTCCGGTTCGACGAACACCTGATGGGATGTCTTGTCGGCGAAGCGCATCACCTTGTCCTCGATGGAGGGGCAATAGCGCGGCCCCAGTCCTTCGATGACGCCGGTATACATGGGCGATCTGTCGAGTCCACCCCGAATGATCTCGTGGCAGCGTTCATTGGTGCTAGTGATGTAGCAATTGACCTGACGCGGATGATCGTCAGCGCTGCCGAGGTAAGACATCACGGGAGTCGGCGTATCGCCACCCTGCGGCTCCATCACGGAAAAATCCACTGAGCGGGCGTCAATTCGGGGGGGAGTCCCTGTCTTGAGACGCCCTACGTTGAAGGGCAGCTCTCGCAGGCGTTTGGCCAGGGCAATCGAGGGCGGATCGCCGGCTCGTCCGCCAGAACTGTTTTCCAGACCGATGTGGATCTTGCCACCGAGGAAGGTGCCAGCGGTGAGAACAACGCGGCCTGCATTGAAGCGCAGGCCCATTTGCGTGACGACGCCCGCCACCTTGCCGTTCTCGACCACCAGGTCGTCAACAGCCTGCTGGAAGATGTCCAGATTCGGCTGGCTCTCCAGAAGGCCTCGAATGGCGGCCTTGTAGAGCGCACGGTCAGCCTGTGCCCGCGTGGCACGCACGGCAGGTCCCTTGCTGCTGTTCAGGATGCGGAACTGGATGCCGGCTCGATCAGTAGCCCATGCCATGGCCCCGCCCAGCGCATCGATCTCCTTGACGAGGTGGGTCTTGCCAATTCCACCGATCGCCGGGTTGCAGGACATCTGGCCGAGAGTCTCGATATTGTGCGTGATCAACAAGGTACGAACACCCATGCGGGCAGCAGCAAGCGCTGCCTCGGTGCCTGCATGGCCACCACCTACCACTATGACGTCGTATGTTTTCGAGAAGATCATGATGAATCCGAAGAGTGAGCCCGGGAACAGGGGCCGGACAGTATAAGCCCAGAACTTCAAAATTGAAGCGGAAAAATTCCGCGCGTTTTCAGGTTGTCAACAAATCAAGGAATACTTTTATACATGTATGTATAGAGTAGAGATATAGATGAAGTTACTGATGATGGTAACGCCTGTTTCTGTTAGCAAGCAGGTTTAATTCATTAAAATCATGGCGTTAAGAATATATAAAAGCGTTGATAGGCTTTGTTGAAGCTCTTCGCAACCCTTTGGCAGCCTGTGAATAAGGAAGCCGGTTTTCCACAGGCAATTGAAAGTCCATTTTGTTCAGGGATTTGTTCAGGGGTTTTCCCGCTGCAATCCTCAATGTCATGCACAGGATCACTTGCCGATGCAAAAGCTTGAGAATATGCGTCCGAGCAGGTCGTCGACAGTGAATTCGCCAGTGATCTCGCCTAGGCTCGTGTGTGCCTGGCGCAGATCTTCAGCCACGAGCTCCGGGGCCATGCCGATCGACAATTGTTGCCAGGCGTTCTGCAGATGCTGTCGCGTCGCCTCCAGAGCTTCCAGGTGACGCCTGCGCGCCGTGAAGCTGCCCTCCTCCGATGACTGATAGCCCATGCACTGCTTGAGATGATCACGCAGCAACGAGATCCCCTGCCCTTTCTTGGCTGACAGATGAATGTTGACAAGCTGTTGGTCACCAGCAATCGTTTCGAGCACCAGTCGTGGTGTCTGCTCCTGGAGGTCGATTTTGTTGCGGATGATGGTGATGCGAGCCATATCCATGGATTTCTCCCTGAAGAACGGACCCATCTGATGAAGATACTCTTTCAACCTGGACGTATTCAGAGAGTCATTTCGGGAATCGACCACCAGGAGAATCCTGTCCGCCTTGTCGATGGCTTCCAGTGCACGTCGTATGCCTTCTTGCTCAACAGGATCGACGCTTTCTCGCAGACCTGCAGTGTCGGTGACATGCAGGGGCATGCCGTCTATGTTCAAGTGCTCGCGCAAGGTGTCGCGAGTGGTTCCTGCGATGTCGGTGACGATCGCAGCGTCCTTTTCAGCAAGAGCATTGAGAAGGCTCGATTTGCCGGCATTGGGTTTGCCGGCGATCACCACTGACATTCCTTCCTGCAACAAGGCGCCCTGTTTCGCCTTGCTGAAGATATCCTCCATGCTGCGTTGTATCGCTGAAAGTTTTGCAAGCGTGTTTCCCTCTGTCAGAAAGTCGATTTCCTCATCGGCGAAATCGATCGCTGCTTCGATGTAGACGCGCAAGCTGACAATTGATTCAGAGAGTTCTCTGACGAGTCGTGAAAATTCTCCTTGCAGTGTACGAATCGCGCTTCGAGCAGCCTGCGCGCTGGAGGATTCAATTAGATCGGCAATCGCTTCTGCCTGAGCGAGGTCAAGCTTCCCGTTGAGGAATGCACGTTCTGTAAATTCGCCTGGTCGAGCCATTCTCGCCCCATGTGCAAGGATATTCTTGAGCAGCGAATCCAGGACGAAATAGCCGCCGTGACCCTGGAGCTCCAGAATGTCCTCTCCGGTGAATGAGTGCGGCGCAGAGAAAAAGAGAGCAATGCCTTGATCGATGGCAGTATTGCTCTTGTCATTGAAGGAGCAGTAATGCGCATGGCGTGGAGTGGGATTGAAGCCGAGGATTCGTTCTGCGATCTGCCTGCTGAGAGGCCCCGATACTCTAACGACACCAATGCCGCTCTTCCCCGGAGGAGTCGCTATGGCACATATGGTGTCGCTATCTAGAACGAACGACATGTCGGTGTCAGGCTTTCTTGGCCTCGTATTCCTTGTCGATCTTGCGAGTTATGTACCACTGCTGAAGGATGCCGAGCACGCTGTTGCACAGCCAGTACAGCACCAGACCTGCAGGGAACCAGAGGAAGAATATGGTCATCACCACTGGCATGAAGCGCATGATCTTCGCTTGCATGGGATCTGCAGGCGCAGGGCTCAGCAGTGATTGAGCATACATGGATACGCCCATGAGCAAAGGCAGTATGAAATAGGGATCCATCACAGAAAGATCATTGATCCAGAGCATGAAAGGTGCCTGACGTAATTCAACGCTTTCGAGCAGAACCCAGTACAGCGCAATGAAGACAGGCATCTGCACGAGCATGGGCAGACAGCCTCCGAAGGGATTGATCTTCTCCTTCTGGTAGAGCTCCATGGTGGCCTTCTGCAACTTCATCTTGTCATCGCCGTATCGCTCTTTCAGCTGCGCCATCTTGGGCATGACGCGACGCATATTGGCCATGGAGCGATAGCTCGTTGCCGAGAGCTTGTAGAACAGGCCCTTGACCGTCAACGTCAGCAGCACGATCGACCAGCCGTAGTTTCCTACCAGTTCGTTGATTCTTGTGAGGAGCCAGTAGATAGGCTGGGCCACGAACCAGAGCCAGCCGTAGTCGATCGTCAGATCAAGGTTGGGCGAAATGTCTCGCAATACATATTGATCCTTCGGCCCTGCGTAAATGGAGGCTTCCTGAGTGACAGTGCTGCCAGGCGCCACGGAGAATTCAGGACCAGTGAAACCCGCAATGTACTCGGAAGCATTCTGCGGACTTCTGCGCATGGAGAACGTGTTCATCGCATCTGCGGAGGGAATCCACGCAGAAAGGAAATAATGCTGGCTCATGGCAATCCAGCCACCAGTGAGTTGATGAGGGGTGATGCCTGCATCGACGTCAGCAAACTCGACCTTGTAATAAGGATCATCGACGGAGGTGGCGGCAAATCCAAGAAACGAAGACATGCCGACGCCACCCACGCTGCTGGGGTCGGGGAACGTGGTTCTGTTGATCTGTCCAAACAGATTGGCTTGCCAGACATTGCTGCTTGTGTTGTTGATGATATAGCTCAACTTGACCAGATAGCTGCCGCGCTCAAAGGTATAGCGTTTGGTGACCTGCACGCCGTCGGAAGTCACATGAGTGAGATCGATATTGATGCTGCTGGCTGAGTCTGCCAGCGAGTAGGAGTTTGAACTCGCTTGGTAGACCGCTCTGCTGGTGCTGTCGATGCCGTTTCGACCGACAAGTCCACTTTTGGAAACATAGACTCGTTGAGCGCTGTTCTCGAGCAGCACAAAGGGATCGTTATCCACATCGATCTGACGTTTGTATTGCGGCAGAGTCACTTCGATGATGTCGCCACCATTGCGGTCCAGTGTCACATTCAGTACGTCGGTCGTCACTTGAATGCGTGCGTTCGCGCTCGCGACCGGTTGCACCGATGCGCTCCCAGCAATGCTCGGCACATCGCTGACGGCGGTGCCAGTCTGAGCGGGTGCTGCCGGCAGATCGCTCACAGTGATTTGCGCAGCTGCCTGGCTTACTGCTTCAGTCGCAGGAACACTCGGGTAGTCCTGTTGCCAGGCGAGCAAGAGCATGTAGGACACGACCGCAAGGCCGCCAATCAGGAAGTATTTGAGGGATTCCATTTTCTTAGAGTGCTATCTCGGTGACCTGGAGGGTTCTGTGGAATGTGGATTGTCTGGCACGAGGTCTATGCCCCCCTCGTGCCAGGGGTGGCATTTCAGGATTCGTCTTGTGCCCAGCTGAACACCGCGGAGCAGGCCATGTTTCTCGATGGCTTCCTGAGTGTAGTGAGAACAACTGGGATAGAAGCGGCACTGGCGGCCAATCAGCAGGCTCAAGGTGAACTGGTAGACGGTAATCAGCTTGATCGCGATTCTGTCCAACATCTATCTGGCCTCGCAAGGCGTGGGTCGTCCGGATTTCTGGATCAAGTCCCGCCAGAGCTTTTCGATCTTCTCTCGAAGGTCCTCGTTGCTCAGGGTGCCGATTCCGCTGCGAGCTAGGATAACGATGTCCACTTCAGGGAGCAAACCTTGATTGTGCCGGAAGGACTCTCTAAGAATGCGTTTCACGCGATTCCTGTCCACAGCACGACGAACGTTCTTTTTTGCGACGACCAGGCCAACACGGCTGAAGGCCACACTGGCAGGCAGTGCGAGTACCAGCAGGTGCTGGCACGAGACTTTGAAGCAAGCGTTCTTAAAAACGGGCTGGAAGTCCGAAGCGCCCAGTAGTCGCCGGTTTTTGCCGAAACTCAGTTCAGACACAGGATCTACAGTGGTGGGCACTTCGGGCTTGGAGAGTGATTCGCTTAAGCGGTGAGCTTGGCGCGGCCACAGGCACGACGACGCTTGATGACGAGACGGCCGCCCTTGGTTGCCATGCGAGCGCGAAAGCCGTGAGTACGGGCGCGTTTCAGAAGGCTAGGCTGAAAGGTTCTTTTCATGATGTATCCCAGTGATAGCTATGAAGTGGGTCGGTTTCAAAATGAGCGCGAATTCTAGTTGTTTAGTACAGCCATTGCAATTGAATTCCTGAGCGATTGCTGACTGAGAGACGCCAGCGTCGCGCTCGTCGCGCCAGCAAATCCGCCCTCGCTGGACTGTACCGGAAAATACCTGCTTGCTAACAGTTTATCCACAACTAATTCAATGGAGGGCCCGTGGAGTGAAAGTCCCTGAAATTCTCGATGAAAGCGCAACCATAAAATTTAACATATTGATTTTAAACAACTAAAAATGCTTCGAAAAGAGGCGTATATGGATTGCATTGTGTGGATAAGTCCGTAATCAGACGCTATCATCGCTGCTCGATCATTTATAAGAATATCCATTGAAGGGTAAGCAAAGCGTGAACTCCGCGTATTGGCAAACTTGCGTAAACAGCCTCAAGAACGAACTCCCCGCTCAACAATTCAACACCTGGATCCGCCCCCTGCAAGCAGAGAGCCGTTCGAACGAGTTGCGATTGTATGCTCCCAACCGGTTCATCCTGGACTGGGTCAAGGACAAGTTCCTCGGCCGCATCAAGGAGCTTCTGAACGAACAGATTCCGGACAGGTCTGTCGAACTGGTATTCGAGGTCGGTGAGTCGCCGGCAGTGTCAGCAGCTCAGGGTGCTGTTGCAAAGAGTACGAACGAAGACATTCCTTCTTTGACTGCTGCGGGTATCACTCCGCCACCTGCCGTTGACGTGGTCTCCAGGAATGAAACGCCGGTGCCGGTGACGGGCGCAAGCGGCAAGACCTCATTGATCCGTCGAACATCCCGCAATATGGAGGTCATCATTGATGGCAAGCTCAGGCACAAAGGAAGCCTGAACCCGGAGAATACCTTCGACAACTTCATCGAAGGCAAGTCCAACCAGCTGGCGCGTGCGGCGGCGATGCAGGTTGCGGAGAATCCCGGTGGCGCATACAACCCGCTGTTCATCTATGGTGGGGTTGGTCTGGGAAAGACTCATCTGATGCATGCCATCGGGAATTATCTGGTGGAGCGCAAGCCGGATGCGAAAGTGGTCTATCTGCACTCCGAGACTTTCGTCGCGACCATGGTTACGGCACTGCAGCTCAACGCGATCAACGAGTTCAAGCGTTACTATCGATCCGTCGATGCCTTGCTGATTGACGATATCCAGTTTTTCGCTGGCAAGGAGCGATCGCAGGAAGAGTTCTTCCACACATTCAACGCCTTGCTCGAGGGTGGTCAGCAGATTATTCTCACGAGCGATAAATACCACAAGGAAATCAATGGGTTGGAGGAAAGGCTCAAATCCAGATTTGGCTGGGGCTTGTCCGTTGCTGTAGAGCCACCCGAGTTGGAGACTCGGGCCGCGATCCTCATCAACAAGGCTGAACAGAGCAACGTGGAATTGCCTGCCGACGCTGCCATGTACATAGCGCAGCGCCTGCGTTCGCATGTCAGGGAGCTGGAGGGCGCGCTCAAGAAGGTCATCGTGCACGCAAGATTTGTCGGCCGCCCAATCGACCTCGAACTTGTGAAGGAAGCACTGAAAGATCTTTTCGCCCTCCACGACAAGCTCGTGACCATCGACAATATTCAGCGCTCGGTGGCCGAGTATTACAAGATCAAGATGTCCGACATGATTTCAAAGAGGCGCAATCGTTCCGTGGCCCGTCCCAGACAGATGGCGATGTGCCTTTCCAAGGAATTGACGAATCACAGTTTGCCGGAGATCGGGGATGCCTTCGGCGGGAGAGATCACACGACGGTTCTTCACGCCTGCAAGCAGGTGAAAAATCTGAGAAGTACGTCTCTCGATTTCTCCGAGGACTACAACAATCTTCTCAGAGCGCTGGCAACCTGATCCCGGATACAATAGATTTCGTCTGCTCGCAGCCCATTGACAACATATTGATGACAGAGTGTAAAAGCATGCATTTTTCAATTTCCAGGGAAGCAATACTCAAGCCTCTTCAATTGGTTACCGGAGTTGTCGAGCGTCGGCAGACTCTGCCGGTACTGTCGAACGTCCTGCTTTCCCTGAGTGCTGATTCGCAGTTGACGATCACCGGTACGGATCTGGAGGTCGAGCTATGTGGCAGGATTCCAGTCAGCGGTACATCCCGTCCCGGCGACATCACCGTGCCCGCCCGCAAACTGGTAGATATCTGCAAGTCGCTTGCGGAGGATGCCACTCTCGAGTTCTCGGTTGATGAGGGCAAGATGGTCATCAAGTCCGGACGCAGTCGTTTCAGTCTGGCGACGTTGCCGGCAACAGAATTTCCCGTGACGGAAGAGGAACCTGGCACCTGTGAATTGACACTGTCGCAGTCCGCGCTCAAGGCTCTGCTGGATGGCACCTCGTTCGCGATGGCACAGCAGGATGTCCGTTACTATCTTAATGGCATGTTGTTCGAGGTCTCGACGCAGCATCTTCGCGTCGTGGCTACCGATGGACATCGACTGGCTATGCAGACCATGTACGCCCATGCCATTGTTGATTCTCCCTTGCAGATCATTCTCCCGCGAAAGGGTGTCATCGAGCTGGCTCGTCTTTTGACGGGTGATGAAGCGACCGTTGCCATCGTGTTTGGCAGGAATCATGTCAAGGCCCGCACGCAGGACTACACGTTCACCTCGAAGTTGGTCGATGGCAAGTTCCCTGATTACAACCGTGTTCTGCCAAAAGGCGGCGACAAGCACGTGGTGGGAGATCGTCAGGAACTCAAGCTGGCATTTGCCCGTGCCTCGATTCTGTCCAACGAGAAATATCGTGGTGTACGTCTTCTCCTTTCCGATGGTGAAATTCGAATCCTGGCCAACAATCCTGATCAGGAAGAAGCGGAGGAGTCGGTCTCTGTGGACTATGCTGGCGAGCCGCTGGAGATAGGTTTCAACGTGAGTTATTTGGTCGATGTGTTGAGCGTGCTGTCTTCTGAGCGAGTGAAGATCAGCATGCATGACTCCAACAGCAGCGCCCTGCTTGAAGCAGCGGGGGCTGATGGAGATGCCCTTTACGTTGTGATGCCCATGCGTCTTTGATCGACGCTCGTTGCCATCATTCCGTCTGAAGACAAAGATGCCGGTTCAGCATGAGTAATTCTGCGATTCGACGGATTGATGTGCAAGGTATTCGCAACCTCTCCTGCACGCAGCTCGCCCCCTCTGAGCAGATCAACATCCTCTTCGGAACCAACGGCAGTGGCAAGACCAGCTTTCTGGAAGCCATTCATTACGCCGGACTGGGCCGTTCCTTTCGCAGCCCGCGAGTCGAGTCAGTCATTTGCACGGATTTAGCAGAGGCTACCGTATTCATCGAATTGGTCTCTGGCAGCAGCATTGGCGTCAGCAAGAGTCGTCCAGGATCACATACTTTGAAATTACGGGGTGAGCGTCAGTCCAGTTGGCTTGATACTGCCCGCTCTTTGCCGCTGTTGCTCATCAATTCAGATAGCTTTTCCCTTCTCGAAGGTAGCTCCAAGGTCAGGCGAAAGTTTCTCGACTGGGGTGTGTTCCACGTGGAACATGATTTTGCTGCCAGTTGGCGGGGCGCTTCTCGCTGTATTGCCCAGCGCAATCTGCTTCTCAAGAGTAGGCATATTGATGAGCGGCAGGTCGACGCGTGGAGCGTTGAGCTGTCGACCTATGCTGACAGGATTGACCACTCCCGCTCCCAGTATCTTCAGCGCCTGCTGCCCTTGATTGAAGACACCCTCGCCCACTTACTTGATGTCCCGGAGCTGACGATCAAATACTCTCGCGGATGGGACGAGGGATCTCCACTTCTGGAACTGCTGCGTGGTTCTCTCGACCGTGACGCGCGTTACGGTGCCACTCAGATCGGTCCTCATAGAGCCGATTTGCAGATCAGGATCGGCAAGTTCCGCGCAGAGGACTATCTATCCAGGGGTCAGCAAAAGCTTCTGGTGATCGCGCTCAAGCTCGCACAGGGTCGGTTGTTGACAGAGCTTAGTGGAGGTAGCGTGATCTATCTCGTAGATGACTTGCCGTCTGAGCTGGATGCTCCCAATCGCGTAAAGGTATGCCGTCTCTTGGAGCGATTTGATAGCCAAGCCTTCATGACCTGCGTCGGGGAGAACGACTTGGATACAGGCTGGAGTTCGGGCACGTCAATGAGAAAGTTCCACGTGGAACATGGTAAAATGTCCGCGTTTTCAAGCAGCTCCGGGATGACGTGAAAATCCACACTCCTCCGTCTGCACACCCCGCGAAGCAACCGATACAAGAACAGGAGAATATGCATGGCTCAGGACTCAACCTATGACTCGTCCAGCATCAAAGTGCTGAAAGGCCTTGATGCTGTCAGAAAGAGACCAGGGATGTACATCGGTGACACCGACGATGGCACTGGCCTGCACCATATGGTCTTCGAGCTGGTGGACAATTCCATTGACGAGGCACTCGCGGGCTACTGCGATGATATTCGGGTCACGATTCATGTTGGCGAAACAATCTCGGTATCGGACAACGGCCGTGGCATCCCTACGGATATGCACGCCGAAGGCGTGTCTGCCGCCGAAGTCATCATGACGGTATTGCACGCTGGCGGAAAATTTGACGACAACAGTTACAAGGTATCCGGAGGTCTACATGGCGTAGGCGTTTCCGTCGTGAACGCGCTGTCAGAAGAGCTGAAGTTGACCATTCGCCGTGACGGCAAGGTTCACGAACAGAACTACGCGCACGGCGTGCCTTTAGCCCCGCTTGCCGTCGTTGGTGCAACCGACGTGACGGGTACCGAATGTCACTTCAAGCCCTCCAAGGAAACCTTCTCCAACATCGAGTTTCATTACGAGATCCTGGCTAAGAAACTTCGAGAACTCGCCTTCCTCAACGCAGGCGTGTCCATTCAGTTGAAGGATGAAAGAACGGGAAAGACCGAGTTGTTCAAGTACGAGGGCGGACTGAAGGCTTTCGTGAACTATCTCAATACCAACAAGGCACCGGTGAACAAGATATTCCACTTCAATGCCGAGCGCGTTCAGGACGGAATATCTGTCGAGATTGCCCTGCAGTGGAACGACACCTATCAGGAAAGCATCTTTCCCTATACCAACAATATTCCGCAGAAGGATGGCGGCACCCACCTCGCAGGTTTTCGCGCGGCACTGACCCGCGTCTTGAACACCTACATCGACAAGGAAATGTCCGCCAAGAAAACCAAGGAAGTCGCCACGACCGGCGACGACGCCCGCGAGGGGCTGACAGCCATTATTTCCGTGAAAGTGCCTGATCCGAAGTTCTCGTCCCAGACCAAGGACAAGCTGGTGTCTTCCGAGGTGAAGGTGGTCGTTGAGCAGGAGATGACGGCCCACTTCACGGACTATCTAATGGAGAACCCGCTGGAAGCGAAAGCCATCGTCAACAAGATGCTGGACGCCGCCCGTGCCCGCGAGGCCGCCCGCAAGGCGCGTGAAATGACTCGGCGCAAGGGGGCTCTGGACATCGCAGGCCTGCCGGGGAAACTGGCCGATTGCCAGGAGAAGGACCCTGCTCTGTCCGAGATCTACATCGTCGAGGGTGATTCTGCGGGTGGGTCTGCCAAGCAGGGGCGCAACCGAAAGAATCAGGCGATTCTGCCATTGAAGGGCAAGATCCTGAATGTGGAGAAAGCCCGTTTCGACAAAATGCTGAGTTCGGCCGAGATCGGAACCTTGATCAAGGCGCTTGGTTGCGGCATCGGCAACGAGGAATTCTCCCCCGCCAATCTGCGCTACCACAGCATCATCATCATGACCGATGCCGACGTTGATGGCTCGCACATCCGCACACTGCTTCTGACCTTCTTCTTCAGGCAGATGCGCGAATTGGTCGAGCGCGGGCACATCTTCATTGCCCAGCCCCCGCTGTACAAGATCCGCAAAGGCAAGCACGAGCAGTATCTGAAGGATGACGAAGAGCTGGCCCGCTACCAGACGCATATCGCTTTGGAAGGAGCGAGTCTGTTCGTCAATGCGGAAGCGCCGCCCATCAGTGGCGATGCACTGGACATGATCGTCAAGCAGTACAACAGCACCTATGCCATTGTGAAGCGCTTGAATCGCCTGTACCCCAGCGAAGTGCTGGAGGCCATGATCTTCACACCGGAGCTGAGCGTAGCCAATCTCGGTGAAGACGTGGTCGCAGAATGGGTGAAAGCACTGAGTGCCAGCCTCGTGCGTCTGCATCCCAAGGCAGCGGCCGGCTATCAGCTGTCTGCCAGGAAGGACAAGGAGCGCAGTCTCTATCTGCCCCACGTTCGGCAGTCGTTCCACGGTTTGACGCGGGACTACCAGTTCAACATGGATTTCTTCAACTCAGGCGAATACAAGGCCATCGTGAAACTTGGCAATACCCTGGCCGGGTTGATCGAAGAAGGCGCTTATGTACAGCGCGGAGACAAGAAGCAACAGGTCAGCAATTTTGCCGAGGCGCTGAGCTGGCTGACTTCAGATGCCATGAAAGGTCACTACCTGCAGCGTTACAAGGGCTTGGGTGAGATGAATCCGGAGCAACTGTGGGAAACCACGATGGACCCTGAGAGTCGCCGAATGCTGCAAGTGACCATCGAAGATGCGATTGCCGCCGATCAGCTCTTCACCACGCTGATGGGGGATCAGGTGGATCCGCGCCGCGAATTCATTGAAGCCAACGCGCTGGCGGCGCAAAATCTCGATATATAACAGATAGTTATGTCTTCAGGCGGGCTCATGGATGTCAGTACGAATGACGTCCATGTTGTCCTGCACCCACGCTTGGAAAGCGTCAGTCACCTCGGTCGAATCCCGCCCTTCCACATTCAGCAATGGACCGAAGCGCACATGGATGGTGCCAGGCTTTTTCAGGATGGTATGCGCGGGCCAACAGTCCCCCGCATTGTGTATGACGGGCAGCACCGGTATGCCCGCTGTGACCGCCAGCTTGGACCCGCCGCGACTGAATGGTTTGACCACCCCTGCCGGACTCCGAGACCCCTCTGGAAAGATGACGACGGAAAGACCCTCTTCCAGGCGCTTCTTTCCTTCTACCAGCAAGGTCCTGCCTGCTTCCCGCGGCTTGCTCCTGTCGATCGCGATTGGCTTCTGAAGTCTCATGGCCCAACCCCAGAAGGGAATGCTCAGCAACTCCTTCTTCAGGATCGGGCACACAGGCGACGCTGCATAGTAGAGATAGATGGTCTCCCAGGCACTTTGGTGCGTTGAAAGCACCACCACCGGGTGTTGGGGAATATTCTCCAGACCTTCGATCCTGTAGCGTACCCCGCACACAATGCGCAGCCAGAACAGAACGAACCGGCACCACAGGGAATAAACGACAAAGCGCTTCTTCAACGGAATGAACCAGAAGATGATCATGCAGAGGATGGCTGTCAGCATGGTGGCGACGAAGTAGCCAACGTAAAACAGCACGGAACGAAGATAGTTCAACATGATCGCTGCAGCAGGGCTTCCTTGAAGGCATTCAAATCAGCGTGGATCTCGACGCCCGCCAGTTCGCTTTCGTCACACTCCAGGCGAGTGAGCGCCCCCTTGCCCGTGAGCACCAGTATTGGCTTGCAACCGGCCAGCTTGGCGGCCAGAAGATCCTTGGCACTGTCACCCACGAACGGCGTACCAGAGACGGAAGTCCCAAACTCGCTTTCTATCTGCTTGAGCAGCCCGATGCCGGGCTTGCGGCACTCACACCCTTCGTCCGGGCCATGGGGGCAGAAGAAAACGCCGGCGATCTCGCCGCCCTGCTCTTCCACCAGCGCGCACATCTTTTGATGCATGGCGGCCAGGTCAAACTCGTCGAACAGATGTCGCGCGATGCCGGACTGATTGGTGGCGACGGTCACGGTATATCCGGCCCGACTGAGCTCAGCGATGGCTTCGATGCTGCCAGGGATCGGAATCCACTCGTCCGGAGACTTGATGTAGTCGTCCGAGTCCTGATTGATGACGCCGTCCCTGTCGAGAATGATCAGTTTCAAGGGCGTCTCAATTGCCTTGCAGGCAGGAAATGTCGGCCACCTGCAGGAACAGGCTGCGCAACTCGCTGAGAATGTTGATTCGGTTCTGACGTACGGCCAGATCCTCATCCATCACCAGCACCGTGTCGAAGAAGGCATCGATCGCGTCACGAGAGCCCGCAAGCAGCTCGAGGCCTTCGGCAAAGCGGCTCTCGGCGAACAGGGGCGTTGCTTCCTTGCGGCACTGTTCGAGCACCGCTACCAGCCGACGCTCGGCCTCATGCCGCAGCAGCGCTGGATCAATCGTGGCCTTGCTGAACTCGGCACCCTGTTTCTGCAGGATGTTGGACACGCGCTTGTTGGCGGCAGCCAGCGCTTGTGCTTCCGGACGACGGCTGAACTCATGCACCGCATGTACGCGGCGGTGGAACTCGAGCGGCCTGGCGGGCTTGAGTGCCAGCACGGACTGGAATACTTCCACGCTGATGCCTTCCGACTGATACCACGCCTTGAAGCGCTCAAGTAGGAAGTCGAACACCTGGGTGTCGAGGCCCGGCTTGAGGGTGAGCCCGGTGTAGCTGGCACACGCCGCCTGAATGCTGCCGAGCAGGTTCAGATTGAGCTGCTTCTCGACGATGATCCGCAGGATGCCAAGGGCTGCGCGTCGCAGCGCAAATGGGTCCTTTGAGCCGGTGGGCGGCTGGCCGATGGCGAACAGGCCCACGATGGTGTCCAGCTTGTCGGCCACCGCCAGCACGCAACCCGTCATGCTGGTGGGCAGCTGGTCGCCCGAGAAGCGTGGCAGGTATTGTTCGTTCAGCGCCAGTGCCACTTCACGCGGCTCCCCATCATGCAGGGCGTAGTAATAGCCGGCAATGCCCTGCAGCTCGGCGAACTCGGACACCAGATTGGTCAGCAGATCGGCCTTGCCGAGCAGCGCGGCCCGGCGACAAAGCGACTCGTCTGCCTTGAGTTCAGTGGCGATGAACCCGGAGAGTGCCGCCACACGCGCCGACTTCTCATATACCGTGCCCAGCTCCTGCTGGAAGATGATGTTCTTGAGCTGCTCGGTTCGCGCCTCGAGCGAGGTCTTGCGGTCGGTGTCGAAGAAGAATTTCGCATCCGAGAGCCGAGGGCGAATGACACGCTCGTTGCCGGCGATCACCTGGGCCGGGTCGGCACTCTCGATGTTGCTGAGCGTGATGAAGTTCGGCAGCAGCGCGCCCTGACTGTCGAGCAGGTAGAAGCACTTCTGATGGGACTTCATGGAGGAAATCAGCGCTTCGCTGGGGACCTCGAGGAAGTGGCTCTCGAAACGACCGGTCAGTGCCACGGGCCATTCGACCAGGCTGGTGACTTCCTCCAGCAAATCATCGTCGATGACGACGGAAGCGTTCAGTCTGGCACCTTCGGCTTCGACCAGTGCGCGCACCAGCGTCTTGCGCTCATCGTAGTTGACCAGCACTTTCGCCTCGCGCAAGGCAGTCTCGTAGTGCGCTGCCGCAGACACCGTGACAGGCGCCGGATGCATGAACCGGTGGCCGCGTGATTGATTGCCTGCGGTGATCCCCAGGATCTGTGCGGGAATGACTTCGGCACCAAAGAGCATGACCACCCAATGCACCGGTCGAACGAATTCGTCGCGGGTCGAGCCCCAGCGCATCTTCTTTGGAATCGGCAGACTCGCCAGCGCCTTGCTGATCATGTCAGGCAACAACGCACTGGTCTGGCTGCCCTTGGCGAAACTGCGAAACACGAGTTTCAGCGCGCCGTCCTTCTGAGCCTGCTCCAGCTGTTCGAGCGCCACGCCGCACGAGCGTGCGAAGCCCAGAGCTGCCGGGGTCGGTGCCCCGCTCTTGTCGAAAGTGGCCGCCACGGCCGGCCCCGTCTTCTCGATCACCTTGTCCGGCTGAGCATCGATCAGACCAAGGGCCCGAACGGCTAGCCGTCGCGGGGTCGCGAAGGCCTCGATGGTGTCGAAGCTCAAGCCGGCGCTCTCGAAGGCCGCTCGCGTATTGGCAAGAAACGCTTCCGACAGCAGCCGCAGCGCCTTGGGGGGCAGCTCTCCCGTGCCGATCTCAACCAGAAAATCACGTTTAGTCATGGTGTGCTGTGAGCTCTCAATCCAGATATTGTTGGCGCAATTCGGGCGTGGCCAGGGGGAAGCCCAGCGCCTTTCTGCTTTCGAAGTAGGCTTCCGCCACCATGCGCGACAAGGTTCGCACGCGCAGGATGTAGCGTTGACGCTCCGTCACCGAGATGGCGTGACGTGCGTCCAGAAGGTTGAAGTAGTGGGAAGCCTTCAGCACCTGTTCGTAGGCCGGAAGCGCGAGACCGCGCTCGATCAGCCGCTGACACTGCTGCTCGCAATCGGAAAAGTTGCGGAACAGGATGTCCACGTCAGCATGTTCGAAATTGTAGGCCGACATTTCCACTTCATTCTGCTTGAACACATCGCCGTAGGTGACGACCCCGTTGGGCCCCTTGGTCCAGACGATGTCGTAAATGCTGTCCACGCCTTGCAGGTACATGGCGATTCGCTCGATCCCGTAGGTGATCTCGCCGCTCACCGGATGGCATTCAAGCCCGCCAACCTGTTGAAAGTACGTGAATTGAGTCACTTCCATGCCATTCAGCCAGACCTCCCAGCCGAGACCCCAGGCGCCCAGCGTGGGCGACTCCCAGTTGTCTTCGACGAAGCGGATGTCGTGCACGCGGGTGTCGATGCCCAGGCTGGCAAGAGATTCGAGGTACAGCTCCTGGATATTCGCCGGTGAGGGCTTGAGAATGACTTGGAACTGATAGTAATGCTGCAGTCGGTTGGGATTCTCACCATAGCGGCCGTCTGTTGGACGGCGGCTTGGTTGGACATAGGCCGTGTTCCAGCTTTCGGGGCCGATTGCTCGCAGGAAGGTTGCGGGATGAAATGTGCCCGCGCCCACCTCCATGTCGAGTGGCTGCATCAGCACGCAGCCTTGATTTGCCCAGAATTGCTGAAGCGCAAGGATCAGGCCTTGAAAGGTTCCCACATCGGGTCGCGTATCGGTGGCAGACAAGAAAAAGCTCCGGAGCGTGTTTTGAAGAGGCCCGGATTATCCTTGATTCTTCAATCAATATCCATACTTACGCCATTCCAGCAGGGCTGTGTGGTTTTGCCGGCGCTCGTGTGCCTGGGGTAGAATTGTGGCTCCCGTGTCGAGCCGGGCTCGCACATTGCCCGCCCGTCTCTCCTAACCCCAGCCACAGGCAGGAGTCTGCAAATCCAATCCATCAAGGTCTGGCTCCTCAAACTCATGCTCCGCGCGACCGCCCTGCTGCCCTTGCGCCAGGCCCATGCGCTGGCCGTGCCATTGGCGGCCCTGGTCTGGAGCTTCTCAGCTGATGCGCGACGGATCACGCTGCGCAATCTCGCGCTGTGCTTTCCCCGGATGACGGAGCAGGAGCGCGAGGAACTGGCTCGCAACAGCATTCTGGAAACCGCAAAGTTCGCCTGTGAGTTGGGTCGTGTCTGGGTTCGACCGGTAGACGAGGTGCTGGAAAGCGTGGTCGAGGTCACCGGCCAGGACGTTCTGGAGCAGGCGCTGCAACGCGGCAAGGGCGTGATCGTCCTGGCCCCCCACATCGGCAATTGGGAGTTGTGCGGCCTGCATCTGGACCGCCGGGCCGCCACTACCTATCTGTACCGGCCGCCCAAACTCGCGGGCTTCGAATCCGCGATGGTCTCGTACCGTGCGCGAGCCGGAGCACAGCTGGCACCGACGACGCGCAAGGGAGTCGCGATGCTGGTGAAGGCGCTGGAGCGCGGCGAGATCGTGGGAATTCTCCCGGATCAAGAGCCAGCGTTCGACAGTGGCGTCTTCGCCCCGTTCTTCGGCGTTCCAGCCCTGACCATGACGCTGGTCTCACGTCTGGCGGCGAGGACCGACGCAGCGCTCGTGGTCATGTACGCGCAGCGCCTTTCCGGGGGACGTGGATTTGCGCTTCGCATTGCACCTGCGGGTTCCGACCTGGCCCATCCCGAGGCGCAGATCGCGGCGGCGGCCCTCAATGCAGTGGTGGAACGCTGCGTGCGTGAGGTGCCCGGGCAGTACCAGTGGGAATACCGGCGCTTCAAGCACCAGCCAGACCACTCCAAGAATGCGCTGTATCGCTAGCGTCGCCAGAACATCGGCAGGAACAGCACCAGCAGGGTGAATATCTCAAGGCGCCCGAGCAACATCGCAAAGCAGAGAATCCACTTCGCTGGGTCTGAGAGAAGACTGTAGTTCTGCGACACCCCTTCCAGCCCTGGTCCGAGATTGTTGATGGCCGCCCCCACTGCGCTGAACGCGGTCACCACATCCAGGCCGGTCGTGAGCAGGGCCAGCAGCAACGCCAGGAACACCATCACGTAGACGGCGAAGAATCCCCAGACGGCTTCGATGATCCGATCAGGCACCAGCGTGTTGCCCAGCTTGATGGGGATGATGGAGTTCGGGTGGATGAGACGCTGCACTTCCCGCAGCCCCTGTTTCAGAATCAGCAGAATCCGGATCACCTTCATGCCACCGCCGGTGGAGCCAGCGCAGGCGCCGACGATCGACGCATAGATCAGCACATAGGGCAGGAACGAGGGCCATTGGCTGAAGTCCTCTGTGGTGAACCCCGTCGTGGTGGCGATCGAGACGCTTTGAAAGATGCCGTGCACGAGTGAGTCGACCCCGCTGTAGGTGTCGCTGGTGTAGAGCACGATGCTTGTCACTGCCGACAAGACAAGCAGGAACGTGAGGTAGAACTTGAATTCAGGATCGCGCAGGTACTGCCGCACGCTGTGCATGCGCCAGGCAGTGAAGTGCAGGGCGAAGTTGCCGCCAGCGATCACCATGAAGACTGTGGCGATCAAGCTGATGGTCGCGCTGTCGAAGTGCCCGAGGCTGGCATCGTAATTCGAGAAACCGCCGATCGCGACCGTGGCGAAACTGTGACAGATGGCATCGAAGAAACTCATCCCGGCGGCCCAGTAGGCCAGCGCACAGGCGCCCGTCAAGGCGAGATAGATGTACCACAGCGCCTTGGCGGTTTCGGCAAGCCTCGGCACCAGGTTGTCGTTCTTGACAGGCCCCGGACTTTCCGCCCTGTACAGCTGCATCCCGCCGATGCCCAGCATCGGCAGCACGGCCACCGCCAGCGCCACGATTCCCATGCCGCCAAGCCACTGCAGTTGCGCGCGGTAGAACAACAGAGACTTCGGCAGGCTTTCAAGGCCGACGATGACCGTCGCGCCGGTGGTGCTCAGGCCGGAGATGGACTCGAACACGGCATCCGTGATCGAAAGAGGCAGTTCGGCCGAGAAATAGAATGGCAGTGAGCCGAAGGTGCCCAGAACAGACCAGAACAACGTGACGATGAGGAAGCCGTCGCGTGTGCGCAGCTCCTTCGCCGCGCGCCAGGTCAGCAGCCAGAGGATGAACCCAGTGCTGAAGGTGATGAACAGAGCCGCGCCGAACGAGGACAATTCGCCGTCACCATAGAGCAGAGAGACAAGCATGGAAGGCAGATACGCCAGCATGCTGAAGAGCATCAGCAGTACACCCAGGATCTTGGAAACGACGCTCAGATGCATGATGGTGTCAGAAGAAGGTCAGACCGACCTGGAAGAGACGTTCCACCTCGGGAATACGGCGCTTGTCCACCAGGAAGAGAATGACGTGATCCCCTGTTTGAATGACGATGTTGTCGTGGGCGATCAGCACTTCATCGTCACGCACGATGGCGCCGATGGTTGTCCCTGGAGGCAGTTCGATGTCCTCGATGGCCTTGCCTACCACCTTGGAGGAATGGCTGTCACCGTGGGCGATGGCCTCCAGGGCCTCGGCAGCGCCTCGGCGCAGGGAATGCACGTTCACGATGTCGCCGCGCCGCACGTGAGTGAGCAGACTGCCGATCGTGGCGAGCTGGGGTGAAATCGCGATATCGATCTCGCCTCCTTGCACCAGGTCGACGTAAGCGGGATTGTTGATCAGGGTCATGACCTTGCGTGCCCCGAGTCGCTTGGCCAGCATCGACGACATGATGTTGGCCTCGTCGTCGTTGGTCAGCGCCAGAAACACATCGGTGTCCTCGATGCTCTCCTCAAGCAGCAGCTCCTTGTCGGAAGACGCGCCGTTGATAATGATCGTCTTGTTCAGGCGCTCGGAGAGATAGGCGCAGCGTTCCGGGTTGTGCTCGATGATCTTTGTCTGGTAGCGGGACTCGACGGCTTCGGCCAGCCGAGAGCCGATGTTGCCGCCGCCGGCGATGATCAGGCGACGATACGGGCGATCCAGCCGGCGCAACTCTCCCATCACCCTGCGGATATTGCGCTGGGCAGCAATGAAGAACACTTCGTCGTCGGCCTCTATGACAGTGGAACCCTCTGGCATGATGGCGGTGTCACGTCGGAAGATGGCCGCCACGCGGGTGTCGACATTCGGCATGTGTTCGCGCAGGAAGCGGATCTCCTGACCGATGAGCGGACCGCCGTAATAGGCTTTGACTGCCACCAGCTGCGCCTTGCCTTCCGCAAAGTCCAGCACCTGGAGGGAGCCGGGCAGATCGATGAGTCTCTCGATGTAGTGGGACACCAGCTGCTCGGGGCTGATCACGACATCCGCCGCGATGGCACCGGGCTCGAACAGGCCCTCAGCAGACATGTACGACGCAGAGCGCAGACGGCAGATCTTCTTAGGCGTCTTGAACAACACCTGCGCGATCTGGCAGGCCACGAGATTGACCTCGTCGTTCTCGGTCACGGCGATCAGCATGTCGGCATCGTCACCGCCCGCCATCCGCAACACGTCGGGGTAAGAGGGCTGACCGACCGCCGTGCCGATGTCGATTCGGTCCTTCAACTCACGCAACTTGTCGGCGTCCGGATCGACTATGGTGATGTCATTGGCTTCGCTGGCGAGATTTTCGGCGAGCGAGACGGCGACGTGATTCGCCCCGAGAATGATGATCTTCATCTAAGCAATGTCTCCGGATTCTTGCGCAGACGCGCGAAGTAGAACCCATCGTGGCCCGCGGCATCGGGCAGCAGCTGTCTGCCGTGGGCGCATTCTACTCCCCAGGCGACGGGAATTTCCTCGTGTTTTGCGTCGCCCTGCTGTGCAACGAAGAGGCCGATGACGTCCGCGTTCTCGGATGGCAGGACGGAGCACGTGGAATACAGGAGCAGGCCGCCCGGCTTCAGACATGGCCAGAGCGCGCCAAGCAGCCGCAATTGTTCTTTCTGCAAGGCCCGGACTTGATCTTGCTGCCGCAGCAATTTGATGTCGGGATGACGGCGGATGATGCCGGTGGCGGAACAGGGAGCGTCAAGCAGGATGCGGTCGAAGTGTTGCCCATCCCACCAGCTCGAGGGCTCTGCGGCATCGGCACACACCAGCGTGGCCTGCAGCTGGAGGCGGTCCAGATTCTGCTGCACACGCTCGAGTCGTCTGGCGTCGTTGTCCAGGGCTACCAGGCGTGCAAATGGAACGCCTCGTTCCAGCAGATGGCAGGTCTTGCCTCCGGGGGCTGCACAGGCGTCCAGAAGGCTGATGCCAGGCGCAAGGTCGAGCAAGTCTGGAATCAGCTGGGACGCCTCGTCCTGCACGCTGGCGAGGCCTTCGGCGAACCCCGGCAAGGCGGTCACCGGCTGCGCGTGCTCCAGATAGACACTGCTCTCCCCCAGAGCACCCGGCCGTGCCATGCATTGCGCCAGCGCCAGTCTGTCGAGATAGTCCTGCCGGGACACTCGCGCGAGATTGACTCGCAGCGTCATCGGCGGATGCTGATTGTTGGCCTCAAGAATCGCTTGCCAGTGCTCTGGCCAGGCTTGCTGCATGGCCTGCATGAACCACTCAGTGTGGGAAAGACGCGCGGCATCAGACTTCATTGCTCGCGCAAGCAAGGTCTCGGAGTCTCGCAGGAAGGAGCGCAGCACCGCATTCACCAGTGCCTTGGCCCACTGCTTCTTCAACACCAGCGTGGCAGCAACGGTTTCGTTGACCACGGCATACTCAGGAACACGCATGCCGTGCAGTTGGTAGAGACCGCACAGCAGCAGGCAGCGAACATCCTGATCCTTGGCCTTCAGGGGTTTTTCGAGCAATTGCGACAGGACGGCATCGAGCAGGAAATACCAGCGGCAGGTGCCGAAGCAGATTTCCTGCAGCAAGGGGAAGTCCTGGGCATTGTCGTTCGGGCGCTCCAGCAAGGTGGCCAGGGAGCCCTGTTGCTGCAGGAGTCTGCTGAGAATCGTGGCAGCCTGTGCGCGAAGTTGGCCGGGTTTCATGGTGCGGCGGCAATCAATTCATCGAACTGCGAACCTGGCTCGAAATAACTTCTGTGCGCATTGAGGAAATCGCGGATGCTCACGGCGTTCTTTCCTGGAAGTTGAATCTGAGTGATGTTCAGCGATGAGTCGACGCATGCGACGCGCAGCCCGTCGCGATCCGCGCTGATCAGCGTCCCTGGGCTGCAGTCAGCGATCCCTGGCAGCACGGACGCCGCGAGGATCCGGATTCGGTCGAGACGATATTGAGCGAATGTGGGCTGGCGCCCGACCATGCCGCGAATCTGTCGGTTGATGACACGGGCATCCTGGCCCCAGTGAATGAGGGACTCATGCTTTTCCAGCTTGGCCGCATAGGTGCTTGCGGTGTGATCCTGCACTGTGGCGTGAAGGATGCACTTTTCCAGATCGGCCAGTGCAGACAGCAGCGCCTTGATGCCGGCATGCTCGAGCTTGCTCTCGAGGCTGATGCGATCGTCTTCCTCGGTGATGTCGACCACTTCGGTGCACAGCATCGGTCCGGTATCCAGCCCCTTGTCCATCTGCATGATGGTGACACCGGTGCGCGTATCGCCTGCCATGAGAGCGCGCTCGATCGGGGCTGCCCCGCGCCAGCGCGGAAGAAGAGAGGCGTGGACGTTCACGCAACCCAGGCGGGGAGTGTCCAGAATGGCCTGCGGCAGAATGAGTCCATAAGCAACCACCACCATCACATCAGCCTGCCATTGCGCGAGCTCACCGGCAGCCGTGTCGGTGCGCAGCGTGTGCGGCTGCAGGACCGCCAGCCCCTGTGCCGTGGCGACCTGTTTCACCGCGCCCGCCTGCAGCTGCTTGCCACGGCCGGCGGGACGGTCGGGCTGGGTGTAGACGGCCACCACCTCATGTTCTGAGCGCAGCAGCGCCTCCAGGATTCCGGCAGCAAAGGGCGGCGTGCCCGCGAAGACGATTCTCAATCTGCTCATAAGCATTCCGGGAGCTGACCAGCCGACGCCTGCCGACGGCGCTGATCCAAGGGGTGAATCAGGCGGATTCCTTGTGGGCCAGCTCAAGCTTCTTGCGAATGCGCTCGCGCTTGAGGCTGCTCAGATAGTCGACGAACAGCTTGCCGTTGAGATGGTCCATCTCGTGCTGAATGCAGGTTGCCAGCAGGCCGTCTGTCTCGATGACAAAGGGTTCGCCATGACGATCCAGTGCATGAATGCGGACCATTCGCGGACGCGACACCGTCTCGTAGAAGCCTGGCACGGACAGACAGCCTTCGTCATAGTCTTCCAGGGTCTGGTCTATAATTTCGATGCGAGGATTGATGAAGACGAGAGGGGTGTCCTTGTTGTCCGAAATGTCGATCACGATGAGCTGCTTGTGGATATTCACCTGAGTGGCCGCAAGACCGATGCCTGGAGCGTCGTACATGGTCTCGAACATGTCGTCGATGGTACGCGACAATTCCGGCGTGAATTCAACCACGGGCGTCGCCTTGCGGCGCAGCCTCAGGTCAGGAAACTCCAGGATGCTCAGAAAGGCCATATGCGACAAATACCAGCTAGCGCGAGAACTTAGGATTGAAATTTAAAACAGGGCTGTGAACTGTTTCTAGTGCTGAGTATACCGTATTGCTAAGAAACGGCACCTTTACCAAACGAGCCGGATTGTAAATATGAACGCGTTTAGACTGAAGAGGCTCCTCCTGACATGCGCGTGTATCGTCATGGCGGCCATGCCTCTGGCGAACATCCAGGCTCAGACACTCACCCTTGCGCCGGGATCTCCCGACACCTATGTGGTGAAGGAAGGCGACACGCTGTGGGATATCGCGTCGGTATTTCTTCAGGAACCGTGGCGCTGGCCCGAGATATGGCAGGGCAATCCGGAAGTTCAGGACCCTGACCTCATTTACCCAGGCGATGTCCTGCAGCTGGTTGCCACCGCGGATGGGCCCCGAATCCTTCTGGAGCGCGCGGGCCGTCAGGTGGTCCGGCTCAGCCCCACCGTTCGTGAGTCCCCGCTGCTCAACCCCATTCCCACCATTCCACGTCAGGCCCTGCAAGGCTTTCTGGTGGAGAACCGCATCGTCGACAAGGAAACCTTCGAATCGGCTCCCTACATTCTCTCCAGCGCCACGGGGAATCTGATCATGGGCGCCGGACATGAAGTCTTTGTGCGAGGCGAGTGGCCAGGCACTGAGACGGGTTTCGATGTCTTTCGACTTGGCGCCACCTATCGCGATGACGAAGGTGAGCTGATCGGGCAGGAAGCCATCAAGCTGGGCGAGCTCACCGTGATTTCCGACGAAGGTGATGGCTTGCGGCGTGCACTCATCGTGCAGAGCGACGAAGAGCTCAAGGCCAGTGACCGCTTGTTGCCGCGAGAGGCAGACCGCCTGGACCTGAACTATTTTCCGCGCTCACCCGATGTGGCTCTGGATGGGAGCATCATCGGCCTGCTCAACAATGAAAGTCAGGCGGCGCAATACGAATCGGTAGTCATCGATCTCGGCTTGGCGAATGGACTGAACGAAGGGGACCTGCTGTCGATCCTGCGCAAGGGGAATGTCGTGGAGGACGTCGTGGCAAGAACCAGTGTCACTCTGCCTGCGACCGAGATCGGCCTGCTTCTGGTGTACAAGACCTTCGAGCGGATGAGCTATGGTGTCATCCTGACGCTCATCGAGCCCTCGGCTGCAGGAGACTTCGTCCGCACGCCCTGAAGTCTGGCGGCCAACAATTCCACTTTGAATCAAGGATGATCAAAGGCATGAATTCCCAGGAGATGTTCGACTGGCTGACGTTGTTTCACGACGACAGCATCCCCTCCTCGCTCGTGCGACACCTGCTGATGGTAAGCGCAACGCCCGGCGGGCTTCGCGAGCAGCTGCACATTACCGCCAGCACTGGCAACGAAGCCGCGCTTCTCCTTCATCAGGCGCTGCAGTCAGTCAGTGCGCGTGCCCGGGCAGAGTCGGCCCTGGCCTGGAGCAGCCAGGAGGACCATCGGCTGCTTGTGCTGACAGATCCTCGCTATCCCCCGCTCCTGCGCGAGATTGCCGATCCTCCCCCACTGCTTTTCGTGCGAGGCAACCTAGATGCGTTGCCACTGCCTCAAATTGCCGTAGTGGGCAGTCGTCGAGGCAGTGTCGACGGGCGCGACAACACAGTCATGTTTGCCCGCGAGATCGTGAACAAGGGGCTTGGTGTATGCAGTGGACTCGCAACCGGAATAGACACGGTGGCTCATACGACAGCGCTCGATGCAGGGGGGATCACCAATGCAGTGCTTGGCACAGGGGTCGATCAGATCTATCCGCGCTCCAATGCCCGACTGGCCTCCAGGATTCTGGAGAACGGGGCTCTGCTCTCGGAGTTTCCACTCGGTTATCCAGCGCTGCCCGTGAATTTTCCGCGTCGCAACAGGATCATCAGCGGGTTGAGCATCGGAGTTCTCGTAGTGGAGGCGGCCCTTCAAAGTGGCTCGCTCATCACGGCACGGATGGCGATGGAGCAGAATCGTGAAGTCTTTGCCGTCCCCGGAGCCATCCGCAATCCCTACGCACAGGGTTGTCACAGGCTGATCCGCGACGGTGCCACTCTTGCCGGGACGCCAGAGGATCTCTGGGCGTCGCTCGACGGGTTGCTCGAGCTGTCGACTTGCGCGGCAGCTGCAGTCAGCATGAGCAAGAACCTCTCGTGCGATGTCGCACGAACGGGTTCGTTCACGCAGGCGCAGCGCGAACTGCTCGCCCAGCTAGGCTTCGAGCCGGCAAGTATGGATTTGATCGCTGCCCGCACCGGCAGAAATGTGCTCGAACTGCAGGCCGAATTGCTGACCCTCGAGCTTGCGGGAGCGGTTCGTTGCGAGGCTGGCCGCTATGTCCTGTGCGGAGTGGCACCCTTGCAAGGCCACTGAGAGTCCTGTAATTTCTCGGCCTCAAATTTCGCAAGCAGAGGTGCAAAATGTCCGGTCCGTTCGTGGCGATTCTTATGGGTTCCGAGTCCGATCTGCCCGTCATGCAGGGAGCCAGCGATGTCCTGTCCGGGCTGGGTGTGCGCTGTGAAATGAAGATCACCTCTGCACACAGGACACCGGCAGCGACTCAGCAGTACATCAGCGACGCCGAGTCCCGAGGCTGCGCACTGTTCATCGCGGGTGCCGGATTGGCGGCTCATCTTGCCGGCGCCGTGGCAGCGCACACTCTGAAGCCAGTGATTGGCGTGCCCATCGACTCCGGGCCCATGCAAGGCATGGATTCCCTGCTTTCGACAGTCCAGATGCCGGCGGGCATCCCTGTCGCCACCGTGGCCATCGGCAAGACTGGTGCCAAGAATGCCGGCTACCTTGCCGCACAGATACTGGCCTTGCAGGACCCCGCCCTGGCGCAAAGGGTTCGCGCAGAGCGCGAACAGAAGGCGGCCAGTGTGCAGGCGCAGGATCGTGCCCTGCAGGAATCCCGCAAGTAAGCGAGAGGAACCTGCGCGTGCAGCCGGGACAATGGAAGATCAAGCGTGCTGCGCTGCAGCTGCTTGATGGCAAGGTCCTGGCATACCCCACCGACGCCATTTGGGCGCTTGGCTGTGATCCCGAAAACGAGACTGCCACCCTCAGACTTCTCGCCATCACGGAACGTTCGCCAGAACAGGGCCTGATGCTGACAGCCGGCTCGGTCGCCCAGATCGAACATCTCCTGGACGGTCTGACCAGCAAGCAGCGGCGCGTCATCGTTGCCAGTTGGCCGGGGCCGGCCACGTGGCTTGTGCCCGACGTCAACAATGAAATTCCCGCCTGGATCAAGGGAGCCAGCGACGGCGTCGCGCTTCATGTAAGCGCTCATCCGCTTGTCCAGGCCTTGTGTATCGAATTCGGTGGGCCTGTCGTGTCGACTTCTGCTTGTCGCGGCACCGCTGTTGTGGCCAGGAGCGCCCTGCAGGTAGTCAAGCACCTGGGCAAGGACATCGATGGTGTCCTGCACGGGAAACCAGGGGGCTTGACCCCGCCTGACTCGATCATCGACTCACGTTCAGGCAGGGTTGTCCCCTGAGAGTCGTTTCACCTTTCAAGCAGCAGGAGCCTGCCATGACCAGCAATCCGATGGAATCCGTCACTATCAGCGCAGTCAAGGAGTACCTGCTCGGACTGCAGGACGCCATCTGCAATCGTCTCGAAGCCATTGACGGTCGTGCCCGTTTCGTCACCGATGCCTGGGAGCGCGACGCCGGCGGCAGCGGGCGCAGCCGCGTGATCAGTCAGGGGGCGGTGTTCGAGAAAGGCGGCGTCAATTTCTCTCATGTATTCGGATCCAGGCTTCCGCCGTCGGCCTCTGCCACGCGGCCGGAGCTGGCCGGGCGTTCCTTCCAGGCCATGGGGGTGTCACTGGTGATTCATCCCGACAATCCCTTCGTGCCCACCTCGCACGCGAATTTCCGCTTCTTCGTGGCGGAAAAGGAAGGCGAGCAGCCAGTCTGGTGGTTCGGCGGTGGCTACGATCTCACCCCCTACTATGGCTTCGATGAGGATTGCCGGCATTGGCACCAGACGGCAAGTAATGCCTGCGCGCCATTCGGTGACCACCTATACCCACGCTTCAAGAAGGAATGCGACGAGTACTTCTTTATCAAGCACCGCGGTGAACCGCGCGGAGTCGGTGGTCTGTTCTTCGACGATTTCAACGAACCGGGCTTCGCCAGCAGCTTCGACATGGTGAAGTCGCTCGGCAACAGCTACATCGAGGCTTATGCGCCCATCGTCGAGCGGCGTCGAGCGACGCCCTACAGCGAACACCACAAGCACTTCCAGGCGTACCGGCGCGGGCGCTATGTAGAGTTCAACCTGGTCTACGACCGTGGCACCCTCTTCGGGCTGCAGTCGGGCGTCGGCCGCATCGAGTCCATTCTCATGTCACTGCCTCCGGTGGTGCGCTGGGACTACAACTGGATACCGGAGCCGGGAACAGAAGAAGCGCGTCTTTACAGCGACTATCTGCGTTTCCGCGACTGGGTCTAGGAGGCTGTCGTGGATCGCTACTCCGTTGTCGGTCATCCCATCAGCCACAGTCGGTCTCCGTGGATTCACGGCCAGTTTGCCGTGCAGACCGGGCAGGCCTTGCAATACACGGCGATGGATGTCGACCCTGAGCGATTCGAGGCATCGATCAGCCGTTTCTTCGCCGAAGGAGGCGCCGGGCTCAACATCACTGTCCCTTTCAAGGAGCGGGCCTGTGCCATGGCGCGCAAACGCAGCCCTGCCGTCGAGGCGTGTGGCGCGGCCAACACCTTGTACCTGGATACGGATGGGGTCTTGTGTGCAGACAACACCGATGGTCATGGCTTGCTGCAGGACCTGATCGCCAATCATGGGGCCTGCATTGGCGACCGTCGCATCCTGCTGCTGGGTGCCGGAGGCGCTGTTCGAGGCGTCATCCCTGCCTTGCTGGAGCAACGACCCGCGCACATCAGCATCATGAATCGCACTCACGACAAGGCCATCCAGCTGGCGGAGCACTTCCGCGGGCGCGTCGACATCACGGCATGGCCTTCAGAAAACCCGTTTGCCCTGCCTTTTGACCTGATCATCAATGGCACATCGGCAGGCCTGAAGGGTGAACTGCCCCGCGTTCCTGCAGGGGCCGTGCACGCACAGACCTGGTGTTACGACATGGTCTACGGCAAGGGAGAAACCGCCTTTGTCCGCTGGGCGCGTCAGGCAGGTGCCGAGAAGGCGATTGATGGCCTCGGCATGCTGGTGGAGCAGGCGGCGAAAGCCTTTTTCATCTGGCGCGGAGTCAATCCGTCCACCGCAGCGATCATTCAGGCCCTGCGCCAGGAGTTGGCCGCGCCTTCCCCGGATTCACGGTCGTGACAGCGACTGCAGGTGCCGGTCCTTCAGCTCGACATAGCGTTGTGACGAGTAGGTGAAATAGGCACGCTCCCTCTCGGACAGCGGCCGAACCTGCTTCACCGGAGACCCGACATACAGATGGCCGCTTTCCAGGCGCTTGCCCGGGGGAACCAGACTGCCAGCACCCACGACCACCTCCGCTTCGATCACCGCTCCGTCCATGACAATCGCTCCCATGCCGATCAGGACGCGGTCGGCGATGGTGCAACCGTGCAACATGACCTTGTGTCCGACGGTCACATCGTCACCAATGGTGGTGCCGAAGCCTCCCGGATTGAATGGCCCATCGTGAGTGACGTGAATGACCGTGCCGTCCTGGATATTGCTGCGGGCACCAATGCGGATCTGGTGTATGTCGCCTCGAACGACGACAAGAGGCCAGAAGGAGCTGTCAGCCCCCGCACTCACATTACCGATGATCACGGCGGAGCTGTCAACAAAGACCGTGGATTCCAGGGCAGGGGTGAAACCTTCGAACTGGCGCAGAGACATCGTCGCTCCCTCTTATCTGATGAAAATTGAAGCTGGCCCAACCAGCGCATGAAGTACTATAGGGCGGCTGTGACCTGGAAGACAGCCGGAGTCGCGGGTGATAAACAACAGTTACCAAGGGGATAGACACTCTCATGACGACCAATCCATTGCTCCTTTTCTCCAGTCTGCCCGATTTCTACTCCATTGCGGCAGATCACATCGAGCCCGCTGTGGACACGGTCCTGCAGGCCAATAAAGCGCAATTGCAGCAAGTGCTCGAGGATCCTAGGAATTCCGAGCCTGTCTGGGAAAGCCTGATGTTGCCACTGGAGGAGATGGAGGATCGCTTGAGCAAGGTCTGGTCAACCGCAAGCCATCTCAATGCGGTCAAGAACACGCCGCAGGTCCGCGAAGCCTACAACCTCTGTCAGCCAAGAATAACCGCCTATTACACCGAACTCGGCCAGAATCGCGCGTTGTTCGATGCCGTCCAGCGCCTTGCGGACCGCGCGGAGACTCTTAGTCTGGACGGCTCTCAGCGCAAGATACTGCGTGATTATCTGCTGGACTTCCGCCTCAGCGGTGTCGATCTGGACGCTGATCGCAAGCGGGAGTTCGCTGAGCTCGAGGCACGCCTGAGCAGCCTTTCCACGAAGTTCAGCAACAACGTTCTGGATTCAGCGGCCGCCTGGGCCCTGCCTGTCACCGACCAGGCAGAATTGTTCGGGATGCCGGAGTCGAGCATTCAGGCGGCAGCTGCCCTCGCTGAAAAACGCGGCAAGCAGGGCTATCTGCTGACGCTGGATGCGCCCTGTTACATCGCCGTTATGACTCACGCCGACAATCGGGCCTTGCGAGAGCAGGTCTACACCGCCTATGTCACGCGCGCTTCGGACCAGGGGGGGCATGACCCGAAGCATGACAATCAGGGCCTGATTGTCGAGATCCTGAACTGCCGCGCGCAGTTGGCTTCCCTGCTTGGCTATGAGTCCTATGCGGAGGTGTCAGTCGCTCGCAAGATGGCCCGATCCGTCACCCGGGTGAACGAATTCCTGCACGATCTGTGTCAGCTGGCAGTCCCGGCCGCTCGTCGCGAGTACGCCGAGCTGGAGGATTTCGCCCGGCAGCACCATGGGATGTCGGCATTGCAGGCCTGGGATGTCGCCTACTACAGCGAGAAGCTGCGCAAACACAGTTTCGATGTGTCGCAGGAAGAGCTGCGGCCCTACTTTCCACTCCTGAAGGTGCAGCAGGGCCTCTTTGCAACCGCCAGTCGACTCTATGGTGTGGAGATAGTGCCAGATACCGAGATGAGCGTGTGGGACGCACGTGTCGATGCTTTTGCCATCAAGCGCGATGGACGCACCGTGGCAAGGTTCTATTTCGATGTCTTCACGCGCGAAGGCAAGAAGTCCGGCGCGTGGATGGCCGAATGCCGCTCCAGGCGGCAACTTTCCGACGGGACTCTGCAGATTCCGGTCGCCTACCTGATCTGCAACTTCGCTTCAGGAACGGCTGGCAAGCCTGCCCTGCTGACGCACAATGAAGTGACAACATTGTTTCATGAGTTCGGCCACGGTCTGCACCACATGCTGACAGCCGAGACCTATCTGCGCAGCGCAGGGATCAACGGAGTCGCCTGGGACGCTGTTGAGCTGCCAAGCCAGCTGATGGAAAACTGGTGCTGGGAGCCGGCGGCCATCGCCCTGATTTCCGGCCAATTCGAGACGGGAGCGGCGTTGCCTGCCGACCTGCTCTCCCGCATGCTCGCTGCCCGCAACTTCCAGGCCGGAATGAAGATGGTACGTCAACTGGAGTTCGCGATGTTCGACTTCGATGTCCATCAGATCGCTTCGTCCATCGACAATCAAGCGGTCAGGCAGGTCTTTGAGCGCGTGCGAGCACTGACTTCCGTATACGCGGTGCCGGCGTTCAACAGGTTTCAGAACAGCTTCTCGCACATCTTCGCTGGTGGCTACGCGGCCGGGTATTACAGCTACAAGTGGGCAGAGGTTCTCTCTGCCGATGTGTTCTCGCGCTTCGTGGATACCGGGGTGTTCAATCCTGCTACCGGCGAGCGATTCCTGCAGCGCCTGCTGTCCAGAGGCGGTGGTGCCGACCCGCTGGAGCTCTTCACTGATTTCATGGGTCGTGAGCCGCAGATCGAGGCCTTGCTGCGCCAGGACGGATTGTTGAGACAAAGCAACGAACTACGCGGCTAAGGCGCTTGATCTATATGTAAAAGTGTTGTCAATTCGGGAGGAATTCAGGTTGGCATTTTGAAATTAGGTTTCCTATAATGCCGGCGCTTGTATTACGCCCGCGTGATCTTGAGCTGGATCAACACTGTGCTTGGTCTTTTCCAAGTAGAATCCTGCTCGCTCTACGCGGTATCGATTGAATAATCCTGTCTACAATCCACACAGATGGACGCTGGGTCGCAATCCTCGTGACTCGGCAGGCGTGGTACCAATCGTCGGTGTGATCTTTGCTATTGGCTCCAAGCGAGAGTCAAAAAGATAAAAGCTAAACCTTTAACTCTGCCTTTTCTAAACTAATGGAGACACGGCGAATGTTGCCTAAAGCAAAGCTGTGGTTAAGCCTGATCGGTGCCGCGACAATTCTGTTCAGCACCCAGATTCAGGCAGCCTGGGAGCTGAACATGCCCCGAGGCGTGACCCAAATCAGTAGAGACACATACGACCTGCACATGCAGATCCTCTGGTGGTGTGTCGCCATCGGGGTGGTCGTGTTCGGCGCTATGCTCTGGTCCATCATCAACCACCGCAAGTCGAAAGGTGCTGTTGCCGCCACTTTCCACGAAAGCACCAAGGTTGAGATCATCTGGACGATCATTCCTTTCGTGATCCTGATTCTCATGGCCATTCCTGCCACACGCGTTCTGACAGAAGCCTACGACTCTTCTGAGTCCGAGATCGATATTCAGGTCACCGGCTATCAATGGCGCTGGGAGTACCGCTACCTGCGGAAGGACAGTGATGAGGAAGAGGTGTCCTTCTACAGCATCTTGAGCACGCCGCGAGATCAAATTAACAATCAGTTGCCGAAAGATGAGACCTACCTGCTCGACGTCGACAACCCGCTGGTCATCCCCATCAATACCAAAGTCCGCTTCCTGGTGACCTCCAACGACGTGATTCACGCCTGGTGGGTACCCGACTTCGCTGTGAAGAGAGATGCGATCCCAGGCTTCATCAACGAGATCTGGACCATTGTGGAAGAGCCGGGCATATATCGCGGTCAGTGCGCCGAGCTGTGCGGTATCGAACACGGTTTCATGCCTGTCGTGGTCCACGCGGTGGAGCAAGAGGAGTACGACGCTTGGTACGCCGCCAAGCAGGATGAGGCTCGCGTCGCAAGAGAGATGGCCAACAACGTGGTCACCATGAGCGAGTCCCTGGAAGCCGGCGAACAGGTCTACAACACCACCTGCATCGGGTGCCACCAACCCAACGGGACAGGTCTGCCGCCGGCATTCCCTGCGCTTGCCGGCAGCAGCGTGGTCAATGGTGATCTGGAAGCCAACATCAACCTGCTGATCAACGGTGTGCCTGGAACGGCCATGGCGGCATTTGGTCGTCAGTTGACTCCGGTACAACTGGCCGCCGTCGTGACCTATATCCGCAATTCCTTCGGCAACGCTACGGGTGATCTCGTGCAGCCAGCCGCAGTGAATACACTTATTCAAGCAGCACAGTAGAGGACAGTAGAATAAATGAGCGCATCACACGACGATCATCATCACGGTCCAGCCAAGGGCTTGACGCGTTGGTTGTACACCACCAACCACAAGGACATCGGCTCTCTCTACCTGTGGTTCAGTTTTGCCATGTTCCTGCTCGGCGGTACCTTCGCCATGGTTATCAGGGCAGAGTTGTTCCAGCCGGGTCTTCAGCTGGTCGAGCCCAACTTCTTCAACCAGATGACGACCATGCATGGTCTCGTCATGGTGTTCGGAGCGGTCATGCCCGCATTCGTTGGTCTTGCCAACTGGTTGATTCCGATGATGATCGGAGCACCGGACATGGCTCTGCCGCGAATGAACAACTGGAGCTTCTGGATTCTGCCGTTCGCGTTCGCCATGCTGTCTTCAACACTGTTCATGGATGCGGGTGCACCAAACTTCGGCTGGACGTTCTACGCGCCGCTGTCCACGACATACGCTCCTTCGACGGTGACTTTCTTCATCTTTGCCATTCACATCATGGGCGCCTCGTCGATCATGGGCTCCATCAACATCATCGCCACCGTGCTCAACATGCGTGCTCCCGGCATGACCCTGATGAAGATGCCCTTGTTCGTGTGGACGTGGCTGATCACTGCCTACCTGCTGATCGCGGTAATGCCCGTTCTGGCAGGCGTTGTGACCATGATGCTGTTTGACATTCACTTCGGCACCAGCTTCTTCAATGCTGCCGGTGGTGGTGACCCCGTCCTGTTCCAGCACGTGTTCTGGTTCTTCGGTCACCCCGAGGTGTACATCATGATTCTGCCGGCTTTCGGTATAGTCTCGGCAATCATCCCGACCTTCGCCAGAAAGCGTCTGTTCGGCTATGACTCCATGGTGTACGCAACGGCCTCCATTGCCTTCCTGTCATTCATCGTATGGGCACACCACATGTTCACCGTGGGCATGCCGATCGCAGGCGAACTGTTCTTCATGTACGCCACCATGCTGATCGCCGTACCGACAGGGGTGAAGGTGTTCAACTGGGTTGCCACCATGTTCCGTGGCTCCATGACGTTTGAAACGCCGATGCTGTTCGCGATCGCCTTTGTAGTGCTGTTCACCATGGGTGGTTTCACTGGTCTGATGCTGGCGATCACGCCCGCTGACTTCCAATACCACGACACTTACTTCGTGGTGGCTCACTTCCACTACGTGTTGGTGCCGGGTGCTATATTTTCCATCATGGCCGCCACCTACTACTGGCTGCCGAAGTGGACCGGGCACATGTACGACGAGCGACTGGGCAAGCTGCACTTCTGGCTGTCCTTTATCGGCGTGAACGTGCTGTTCTTCCCGCAACACTTCCTGGGTCTGGCAGGCATGCCCCGCCGAATCCCTGACTATGCACTGCAGTTCGCCGACTTCAACTGGATCTCCAGTATCGGGGGCTTCCTGTTCGGCGCATCCCAGCTGATTCTGCTGGTGGTCGTTATCAAGTGCGTGAAAGGTGGCAAGAAGGCAACACCGCAAGTGTGGGAAGGTGCTCAGGGTCTGGAGTGGACATTGGATTCGCCCGCTCCGTATCACACCTTTGCAACACCGCCGGACCCCAAGCTGATCCACGCACAGTAATCATCACTGCGAGAGGACCATGGAAAATGCGTAACGAATCACCTGCTGCATCGACAATAAGAATCGTCAAACGACTTCTGTTGGTAGTGGTCGGCATGTTCGGGTTCGGATTTGCCATGGTTCCTATGTATGACGTGATCTGTGACATCACCGGGCTGAATGGCAAGACCTCTGGTCGCTACGCGGAAGCTGAACCTGCTCCGGTCGAGGATCGCAAGATCACGGTTCAGTTCATGGCCCAGAACAGTGAGGGAATGTCCTGGTACTTCGAGCCGAATGACCCGCAGGTCACTGTCAGCCCTGGCGAGGTCAAGGTTGTCAGCTACAAGGTGAGAAATCCCAATGCTTTTGCCATGGTTGGCCAGGCGATTCCCAGTGTTGCCCCGAACGAGGCAGCACAGTACCTGATGAAGCTGGAGTGCTTCTGCTTCCAGGAGCAACCGCTCGCCCCCGGTGAAGAAGTGGACATGGCGATCCGCTTCTTCGTGGACGAGAACATTCCAGAGAAAATTACAAAATTGACGCTGTCCTACTCGCTGTTTGATATCACGGATTACGAAATTTCCGGCGACGAGATTACGGCACGATAGCCTGACACAAACTGATCTTTATTGGAGAAAGCAAATGGCCAGTACCGGCTCCCACGAAACTTACTACGTACCAGACCAGACGAAACTGCCGTTCTTCGCATCCATCGGTCTGTTTCTGACAGTGTTTGGTCTGGGCAATGTCCTCAATGATATCCAGGCTTCGGAAAGCACTGCCGTTGCCACGTGGATGTCACTGTTTGGCTTTACCCTGCTGTCTTTCATCCTGTTCCAGTGGTTCAGCACAGTGATCCGCGAGAACCACGCCGGCCTGAACAGCGACCAGTTGAAGCGATCCTACGTCTGGGGCATGGCCTGGTTCATCTTTTCTGAAGTCATGTTCTTTGCCGCGTTCTTCGGTGCGCTCTACTACGTCCGTAACTTCTCGGTGCCCTGGATCGGCGGTCTGGGTGACAAGGGCATTACCGGCGAGATCCTCTGGCCCGAGTTCGAAGCCGTATGGCCGGTGATCAATAACCCGGACAGCCAGATTTTCACCAGCCCACATGAAGCCCTGAATGTGCATGAGTGGAGCGTGAGCTTCTTCGCAAGCTTCCTGCCTTTCTGGAACACCGTGATCCTGCTGACCTCGAGCGTGACCGTGCACTTTGCCCACACCGCGCTGAAGGCAGGCAATCGCAAGGGTCTGATCAGCTGGCTGTCGTTGACTGTGGCGCTGGGTGTGCTCTTCCTGGTACTGCAGGCGATGGAATACATCGAGGCCTACGATCACTACGGTTTGACACTGGACTCAGGCATCTATGGCTCTACTTTCTTCCTGCTGACTGGTTTTCACGGCTTCCACGTGACCCTCGGAACCTTCATGCTGGTGGTCATGCTGACACGCGCGCTGAAAGGCCACTTCAAGCCGGACGATCATTTCGGTTTCGAAGCTGCTTCTTGGTACTGGCACTTCGTGGACGTGGTGTGGGTAGGCCTGTTCATCTTCGTATACCTGCTCTGATCGAGAGCAGAAACGCAGAGGGCATACTGCGGGGCGTTGGCCTCGGAGTGCGCCCTCATGCTCTGAATCTTCTGAAAAACAACAACGCTTTCGCTGCTGTACTCAGAGCCAGGGTGCATTCAGGGCGAGCTGCCCTGTCATCAGCCCGATGAAGATGCACACCACCATGATCACCGCCAGGGTCACACGAACACCCAGCGCGTACAGCACTCGCTTCGACCGGCCCTTGTCCTGGTAGAAGAACACGAAGCCGGCAACCAGACTGGCTAGAATTCCAATCAACAACAACACTATCAATGTCTTGAGCATGCAAACCTCTGCAGTGAGAAATTTGCAGGCATGATAGCAGACACCTCCATGCACGGGGCGTCTGCCCCTACTGGGATATGGCACAACCATGCGTTTCTCGCCCGGCTGGAAAATGACACTCTTCACAGCGCTGTTGCTGCCCCTTCTGCTTACACTGGGCTCATGGCAACTGGACAGAGAAGCGGAGAAAATCGAACTTCAGTCGCTGCATGAGCGTCGCACGTCCTCCGCTCCGGTTCCGGTTGAGGAGCTGGACTGGCAAGTCGGAGATGTTGCGTATCAGCCGGTAATCCTGACCGGCCAATTCGACAATGAACACTACCTGCTGCTCGACAACCGCATACAGGACGGCCGCGTCGGCTATGAAGTGTTGATGCCATTCAAGACCTCCTCCGGACAAAGACTCATCGTCAACAGGGGCTGGGTTGCGCAGGGCGCCACTCGAGAGCAATTGCCGGTAGTAGTGCCTGTCCAAGACACAGTGACCGTTTCAGGCAGTGTGTATGTCCCCATCTCTGAGCCGTTCCTTCTCAGCGACGCCCAGGAAGTGCAGACGAACGAGTGGCCGCGCGTGGTGCAGAAGATCGACGTCACAGCCTGGAGTGAACTGCTCCAGACGCCCCTTTTGCCGCACACCGTGAGAATCAGCCAGGCCAGCCCGGGGGCGCTGACAGCCCATTGGCCCACGGTCAACATGGAGCCGGAGAAGCACAGGGGCTATGCCGTGCAATGGTTTGCCATGGCAGCCGCTCTACTGCTCATGTATGTCTACTTTGGAATACGCAGAAACACCCCGAAACCCAACGACGAGTGACTATGGACGCGAATCTCAAGAATAAACTGAAGCTCACCTTTCTCTTGCTCATCACAGCGCTGCCCGTATCGCTGGCGACCTTCTCATTTCGAGACGCCATTGAGGAAGGGGCATTGAACGCCACCGTGAACAAGGGTCACCTCATCAATCCACCTGCCGACATCAGCGCGCTGGCCATGCGTGACCTCGAGGGTCAGCCGGTGTTCAAGACTTTCGAGGACGAGATCGCCGCCCTCGCCCCAGGGCAGGAGTACGAGATAAAGCCATGGTTGATGGTCTACGTGAATGGGGCTGATTGCGATGCGAGCTGCGAGGACAGGATTCACTATCTGCAGCAGCTGCACGTTGCACTGGGCAAGAACATCCAGCGGGTACGACGCTACTACCTCAACACAGACATGGCCCCATTCTCAGAGGAAACGGCCGTGCACTTCCGCGAGGAGTATCCGAGCATGGGATTGGCCTACACGGACAAGCAAACCCTGCGGGAAAACATGCTGGCCGCTGGAGTCACACTCGATCCAGCCGCACAGTCCTACGTGCTTCTGATCGACCCGGTGGGCAATGTCATGATGTATTACACCGAAGAGCATACTCCTGTGGAGATCATGACCGACCTGGAAACCCTGCTGCGCTATTCCAGCCTTGGCTGAAATGGAGCGTCCGGCATCTCCTTCAGATGCCGGAGCTGGAGCGAACCCTTTCAGATCAAATGACTTTCAATCCCGCGAAAGGGTTGAGGAAGCTGGAATCCACAGCGGCCAGTTGTCCCTCAGGATGACGGGACGACATCATCTGTTTGATACGCTCTTCCTGGTCCTTCTTCGCATAGATCAGAATAACGTATTTGCCTGCCTCGATTTCGTCGTGAAAAGCCGAGATCTTCTTGTTTTCGCTGGCAACGCCAACCATTCCGCCGACCCACGCACCAAAGCAGCTGATCACCAGGACCAGTGCTGCGTATGCAAGAAGTGGAACATCCGGCCCCAAAAGTTCAGCAGACATGCTGATGCCGGCAAGCGCTAGACCTGCAGCGAAACCAACGGCTGCACCTATAAGGCCGTTACGCAAAAGATCGAGAGTTTCGAGATAATTGCTGGAGTGAAGTCTGGTCCTTGCAAGGCCGCTTTCGTCCTTGCTCACGATATGAAGGAACCAGTCATCAACGCCAATTGCGTGCAGGTCATCAGAAATCTCCTCCGTGCTCTTCAGGCTGGGCGATACGTAGTAAATGCACTTCATGATCAATCTCCTGCTTCACTTGATGTCATTCATGCTGAAAAAATAATCTTCTCTTGCTCCTTCCTTGAATCGATTTCGAATGTACAAATTTCCTGCTGGCTTGTCCTCAACAACTTTCATGTTGATAGCGGGTTTGCAATCGAGCATTCACGAAGTGTCCGGGCATTGAAGCCTGCTCCCGGACTTGCTTCAGATGGTGGGGGTGAACTGCCGATTTGCAAGGGCGCTGCATGCCGCTGCCTGGCGAAGCCCATCAAGCCGGCCAGCTGGTGTCGCTGTTTCCGGTAGTCCCACGCGTCCGGTGGACTCACCGCTCACCCTTCAGGTGAGGACTTGTCACAATTTGCAGAAGCTTTTTGACGTGGACTTTTAGTACAATCTGCGCCATTCCAAGGCGTCCCAGATCAAACCATAGTCCGGCGGCTGCCGGATGCAGGAGTAAGTGGCAGTGACAGAACTGGCAAGCAAGCAGACAGTCAGCTGGCGTGACTATTACGAGATGTGCAAACCGCGCGTCGTCATGCTGATGATTCTCACATCCATGGTAGGCATGTTTCTCGCCGTACCCGGGATGGTGCCATGGGACATCCTGATTCTCGGTAACCTTGGCATCGCCCTGGTGGCCGGTTCCGGCGCGGTGGTCAACCACCTGATCGACTACCGCGTCGATTCCGTCATGAAGCGCACCCACAACCGGCCTATCCCTCAAGGCCGGGTCGACCAGAAACAGGCAGCCTTCTTTGCGGCAGCCATCGGTGTCGCCGGAATGCTCATCCTGCTGTTCTGGGTCAACCCGCTGTGCGCTTGGCTGACGCTGGCATCCTTTGTCGGTTATGCCTTCATCTATACCGGTTATCTGAAGCGGGCTACCCCTCAGAACATCGTCATTGGCGGGCTATCCGGTGCGATGCCACCCCTACTTGGCTGGTCCGCAGTCACCGGCACCATCGAGCCTGGAGCGCTCATCCTTGTCCTGATCATCTTCGCCTGGACTCCTCCGCATTTCTGGGCCCTGGCCATTCATCGCAAGGAAGAGTACGCAAAGACGGGCATCCCCATGCTGCCGGTGACGCATGGCGAGCACCTGACCAAGATCCACATCATTCTCTACACTGTCATCATGTTCCTGACCACGCTGCTTCCCTATTTGACGGGGATGAGCGGGCCCATCTATCTGCTTGCGGCAGTAGTGCTGGGACTGGGTTTCCTGTGGTGGTCACTGCTGTTGATGTACAAACCCAACGCCTCGACCGCCATGGATACCTTCCGGTACTCGATCGTGTACCTGATGGTGTTGTTCGTGGTTCTTCTTGCAGACCACTACCTGTAACTCCCCCCTGCTGACATTGCCGGAGTGCCATCGATCCATGGACAAGAACATCCGCCTGACCGTCATCCTGAGCCTTCTTTTCGTGGCCCTTGTGTTTGTCCTCACGTATTTCCGCATCACTCGCAACAACACTGTGTCGCTGAGTCCGGAAGTTCTGCGGGAAGTGGGCGCGCTGGTGTACGAAGCACCGGTGGTGCTGCAGCCGTTCTCGCTGGTGGATCATCGCGGGCAGGCCTTCACCCAGGAGCAGCTCAAGGGTCATTGGAGCCTGATTTTCTTTGGCTTCACCTCCTGTCCCGACATCTGCCCCCTGACACTCACGGAGCTGAGCCAGTTCTACCGCCAGCTGAAAACCGAGTCCGGCGGGGCGGATCGGCCGCAGGTCATCATGGTCAGCGTGGATCCTGCCCGCGACAGCACAGAGAAAATGGCGGAGTACATGAATTCCTTTCACGAGGATTTCGTGGGGCTGAGCGGCCCGTATGACGATGTGGCGGCACTGGCGCGCCAATTGTTCGTGTCGCATGAGCCGCCGCCTGTCGTGGCGGCTGCGGATGACCACCACGTCGGACACGCCATGCCAGCCGCGCAGGACTATCTGATTGATCACAGTGGCAATATCCTGATCATCAACCCGGAAGGGAATTACCACGGATTCCTGGATGCGGCGATTCAGGATCCCGAGATCAGCCTGGCATTCGAGTCCATTCGCGCCGATTACTGAGCTTCGTCACCACGCAGGCTCTGCACCAGCGTCAGCACCAGAAACACGCCGCATGCGCTTACCACGACCGACGGCCCGGCCGGCGTATCCCATTCCCAGGACATGAGCAAACCTGCACTGACAGCGACGCAGCCAATCACACTGGCGCCCAGTGCCATCTGCTCCGGAGTGTGTGCCAGCTTGCGTGCCGCTGCGGGCGGTATGATGAGCAGTGCCGTGATGAGCAGCACGCCCACGATCTTCATCGACACCGCGATCAGCAGCGCAATCAGCATGACAAGAAGGGCCTTGAGGCGCTCGACGGCAACGCCCTCAACCCTCGCCAGTTCTTCGTGCACAGTGATCGCCAGAAATCCATTCCAGAACGCAAGCAGGACGATGGATGTCAGTACGCTGCACGCCAGTATCCAGAGGATGTCTGTGTTGCTCACCGTCAGAAGGTCGCCGAAGAGATAGCCGGTGAGATTGACTTGAACGGTGTCGGAAAGCGCTAGAATCAGCAGGCCGAACGCCAGCGTGCTGTGCGACAGAATGCCCAGCAAGGTGTCGGTGGCGACTGACTTGTTGCGCTGTAGAAGCAACAGCATCCCGGCGAAAAGCAGCGCGCTCGCGATCAGGGCAAGCTGCAGGTTGATGTCGAGCAGGATGCCGAGAGCAATTCCGAGAAGTGACGAGTGGGCCAGCGTATCGCCAAAATAAGACATACGGCGCCACACGACAAATGAACCGAGCAGTCCGGAAATGGTGGCAATCAGAAGGCCTGCGGCAAGTGCGCGAAGAATGAAATCAGTCATGGCGGGACTCCACGACATGGCCGGTCAGGTCATGATGATGATTGTGACGGTGAGTGTAGATCGCCAGGCTCTCGGCCTCCTTGCGGCCGAACAGCGCCAGGTAGGACGGGTCGATGCTGACCTGCTCCGGGCGCCCGTGACAGCAGATGTGGTGATTCAGGCAGATCACTTCGTCTGTCCTCGCCATGACCAGGTGCAGATCGTGGGAGATCATCAGAACGCCGCAATGGTGACGGGTGCGGATCTCGTTGATCAGTTCGTACAACTCCGCCTGGCCGGAGATATCCACTCCCTGCGCGGGTTCATCAAGCACCAGCAGCTGGGGTGATTGCGTGAGTGCCCGTGCCAGCAGCACGCGCTGCATTTCGCCCCCCGATATCGCACGCATCTGCCGGTCGAGCAGATGCGCGATGCGGACCTCTTCCAGCACCTCGTCTATCGGCGTCTTGCCGGCATGCCGTGCCAGCTCCAGGAAACGCCGCACAGTGATCGGCAAGGTCGGCTCGATGTGCAGCTTCTGCGGCATGTAGCCGATGCGCAGCCCGTCGCGGCGTTGCACCCGCCCGCGTTGCGGCTTCACCAGCCCGAGCATGATGCGAACGAGCGTGGTCTTGCCGGCCCCATTGGGGCCGATCAGGGTGACGACTTCGCCCTCGTGTACCTTCACGCTCACGTGTTCCAGCACCTGACGCGTGCCGAAGGTGACGCCGATATCGGTTGCCTCGATGAGGCAGGGTCTGTTCACGCGCGTTGTCCTTTCCGGCGTCCTGGAGAGTGTGGTCGCTGCAGAACCAGTATAATAGTATATTATATCATCTTTACTCATAGTGACTGGTCAAATTTCCTACATGCTCAAGCGATCCTGTGCGCCCTGCCTGCTGGCCTGGGTGATGTTGCTCTACCCGATTGCTGGATTGGCGCAACCCGTCGTGGTGACTTCCATCAAGCCGCTGCAGCTGATTGCGGCTGCCGTCATGGACGGGGTCGCTCAGCCTGCCGTATTGATCCCCTCGAATCAATCCCCGCACCATTACGTGCTGCGGCCCTCCGATGTGGCGCTGGTCGATCAGGCGGATCTGGTGCTCTGGGTGGGCGAACCGCTGGAAACCTATCTCACAAGTCTCGTCGCCGGTGTCGGTCCGGAGTCTGTGGTCATCGAAGCCGCTGATCTTCCCGGCATGCATCTGCAGGCACTGGGTGGTGACGCGCTTGCCGGTGATGAAGCTCGCTACGATGCCCACCTGTGGCTGAATACCGCCAATGCGCTGCGGATCGCCGTCGCGCTCGCCGCGGAACTTGTCGCGCGTGACACCGCCAATGCCGCTGTCTACCGCGCCAATCTCGAGGCCTTCCGTGACCTGCTGTCGCGGGCGCAAGAGCAGCTCCGGGTGCGTCTCGCCCCTCTCGCCGCCATCGACTACGTTGTCTTTCATGATGGGATCGCCTACTTCGAACAGGAATTCGGCCTGCGTCACCAGCTCGTCATGGTGCCCGACCACGAAAATCAACCCGGCGTGCGCCACATCATGCAAATCCAGCAGATGCTTCAGGAGCACCAGCCAGCCTGCCTGCTGGAAGACGTCAACACCAATCCCGCCACGGTCAGCACTGTCCTGCGCGACCTGCCGGTGAAACGAATCACCATCGACCCGCTGGGCCACTCCCTCTCTGCCGACAAACAAGGCTATGCTCTGCTGCTGATGCACCTGGCTGATGCATTCGAAGAATGCCTGCCGCCCAGGTGACCCACTGCCCGATCTGCCGCCAGCCAAGGACCCGGACATGACAGACACTCCCCCCACAGGCATCCAGCTCGTTCTGGTGGATGGCTCCTCCTATCTGTTTCGCGCGTTCCATGCGCTGCCGCCGCTCAATAACAGCCGTGGTCAGCCCACCGGCGCCATCAAGGGCGTGATCAACATGGTCCGCAGTCTGGTGAAAGCCTATCCAGACAGCCATATCGCCGTCGTGTTTGACGCCAAAGGCGACACGTTTCGCAATGCGATATACCCGGACTACAAGGCGCACCGCCCGCCCATGCCTCCCGAGTTGCGCAGCCAGATCGAGCCGATCCACGCCATCATCCGCGCCATGGGCCTGCCCATGCTGGTGGTGGAAGGGGTCGAGGCCGACGACGTGATCGGCACGCTGGCGACCCAGGCGACACAACGAGGCATTCGCACGCTGATCTCCACGGGCGACAAGGACCTGGCGCAGCTGGTCTCGCCCCAGGTCACGCTGCTCAACACCATGAGCAATGAATACCTGGATGCCGAGGGCGTGACTGCGAAATTCGGTCTGCCGCCGGAGCGGATTGTCGAGTACCTGGCGCTCATGGGCGACAAGGTCGACAACATCCCGGGCGTCGCGGGTGTCGGACCGAAAACCGCCGTGAAATGGTTGCAGGAATACGGTTCGCTGGAAGGCCTTATTGCCCGCAAGGAAGAGGTTCCCGGCAAGATCGGCGAGCGTCTTCGGGAAAGTCTGGATGACCTGTGGCTGTCGCACCGACTTGCCACGATCAAGTGCGATGTGGCGCTCGACGTGGACATCGAGCAGCTCGTGCACGGCGAAGAGGATGCCGCCGCCCTTCTGCGGCTCTACACCGACCTGGAGTTCAAGTCCTGGATCAGGGAAGTGGAAGGCAAGGCTGGTGCCGTTGCAGTCTCCGGCGTCGCACCCGCTGAAACTGCTGCCGCACGCGAGACCGAAGCCGACAGCCAAGCCACGCCGCAGACCGCTGCGACGAGCGTGACAACCGTCCTCTGCGTGCTGGATGACGATGCTCTCTCGGCGTGTCTCGACGCCTTGCGCAAGGCCGCTCGCTTCGCCCTGCAGCTGGAAACCGACGAGCGGCATTTCATGGAAGCCGAGATCGTGGGGATTGCCCTGTCGGTCACGCCCGGGCAGGCCTGGTATGTGCCGGTGGGCCATGACTCCCTGGACTTTGTGCCCCAGCTTGATCGCAACAGGGTGCTGGAGCGTTTCAAACCCGTGCTGGAGGACGCCAGGGTCCACAAGCTCAGCCATGATCTGAAGCAGCATCTGCATGTACTGGAGAATGCCGGCATCCGGCTGGCGGGCGCGCGCTTCGACATGCAGACCGCGTCCTATGTCTGCAATTCCGTGCTCACCGATCATGCGCTGGAAAGTATCGCAGCCCAATACGCGGGGCTGGAACTGAAGACCCCCGAGGCCTTGCTGGGCAAGGGCAAGTCACGGCTCGCGTTCAGTCAGCTCGATCTCGAGGCCGCATCGAACCATGCCGGACGCAAGGCCGACCTGGTTCTGCGGCTCAGTGATCTGCTCACCGACATCCTTGCTAGGACAGGAGAGCTGGCCGGGCTCTACAAATACTACGAGCTCGCCCTGGTGCCCGTGCTGCAGCGCATGGAGCGCAGTGGCATTCAGGTGGACCCGGAGCTGCTCGGTCGGCAGAGTCAGGCGCTCGGGGCACGGCTGATCGAGGTGGAGCGCGAGGCCTACGCGCTGGCGGGGGAGGAGTTCAATCTCGGCTCACCCAAGCAGCTGCAGACAATCTTCTACGAGAAGCTCAACTTGCCAGTCCTGAAGAAGACGCCCACCGGCCAGCCCTCCACCGCCGAGCCGGTGCTGCAGGAGCTGGCTCTCGAGTACGAGCTGCCGCGCCTGATCATGGATCACCGCGGGCTCAGCAAGCTCAAGTCCACCTACACCGACAAGCTGCCCCTGGACATCAACCGGCGCACCGGGCGCATCCATTCGAGTTTCCAGCAGGCGGTGGCTGCCACCGGTCGGCTCTCTTCCACCGAGCCCAATCTGCAGAACATCCCGATTCGCACCGCCGAGGGTCGCAAGGTGCGACAGGCGTTCGTGGCGGCCAGGGGTTGCAAGCTGCTGGCGGCGGACTATTCCCAGGTGGAGCTGCGCATCATGGCGCACCTGTCGCGTGATCCGGGCCTGCTGCGCGCGTTCTCCAGTGCGCAGGATGTACACCGCGCCACGGCGGCGGAGGTGTTCGGCATACCGCTCGACGAGGTGACCGGGGAACAGCGGCGTCGCGCCAAGGCCATCAACTTCGGCCTCATCTATGGAATGTCAGCGTTCGGACTTGCCAACCAGCTGGGCATCGATCGTCACAGCGCCCAGCATTATGTGGATCTGTACTTCCAGAAATACCCGGGCGTACTGCGCTACATGGAGCAGACGCAGGCGCTGGCGGACGAGCTGGGCTATGTCGAAACCCTGTTCGGCCGCCGTCTCTATCTGCCCGACATCCACGCGGGTAACGGCATGCTGCGCAAGGCCGCGCAGCGCACCGCCATCAATGCGCCCATGCAGGGTACGGCGGCGGACATCATCAAGCAGGCCATGATCGATATCGACCACTGGCTGGCCACCGGGGTGCTGGATGCCCGCATGGTGCTGCAGGTGCATGACGAACTGGTCTTTGAAGTGGCGGAGAAGGACGTCGAGCTGCTGGCCGAGGGCGTGCGCTTTCGCATGGTGAGCGCAGCGGCGATGGATGTGCCGCTGGTAGTGGACATCGGGGTCGGGAACAACTGGGACGAGGCGCACTGAGGGCGCCTCGGTACTCAGGACTCAGGGCGCTGACGGTGCTTCGCCACTCTCGGTGGGCAGCGCCATCCAGCGATCCAGCGTTGCTTCCAGCTCTGGAAGCCCGAAGCGAGTCATGGAGGAAAACAACTGGAGGCTGGCGTTGGGGTATTGCGCGAGCTGACGGCGCGCCCCGAGCAGTGCATTCTGCGCAGCCCCCCGCGTCAGCTTGTCCGCCTTGGTCAGCAGGACATGCACCGGCATGTTGGACTGGTGCGACCAGTCGATCATCATCATGTCGAAGTCCTTGAAGGCGTGCCTGACATCGGTCAGCAGCACCAGGCCGGCCAGTGCCTCGCGCTGGTTCAGATAGAGGTTCAGGTGTTCCTCCCACTGACCTTTCACGCTGAGCGGCACCTGGGCATAGCCGTAGCCAGGCAGATCGACCAGGTAGCGGTGTTCGCCAAGCTCGAAGAAATTGATCAGCTGGGTGCGGCCGGGGGTCTTGCTGGTGCGGGCAAGGCGGTTCTGATTGGTGAGCGCATTGATGGCGCTGGACTTGCCGGCGTTGGAGCGGCCAGCGAAGGCGACTTCGCGCAGGCTGTCGGCAGGACAGTCGTCCAGGCCGACGGCACTGGTGGTGAAACGGGCTGTTTTGTAATTCATGGGCGCATTAGATACAGCAAGCCTCCCGTCTACGCAAGCTCGCCGACCCGTCGCAGGGTCCTGGCGAGGCGCTGCAGAGGGCTGATTCATTCATAGAGTAATGCAAAGTCTTGCGTTATAATCCGCGCCCGTCCGCTTGTGGAAAATTGCTCCTGGAGCCGGTACGCATGCCCGCTGGCGGGTCTTGCAGCTGCCTCAGCCACCGCTGACGATTCGAATTCAAGCACTTCCGAAAACACTGGGAATTTGGACTATCCATGAAAAATCTATTCACCAAGAAAGCAGTGATTCTTGTCTCCACGCTCGTACTGGCCTCTGCCGCCGGCTTGACCCAGGCGCAAGGCAATGCAGCCGCAGGCGAAAGCAAGGCCGTGGTTTGTGGCGCCTGCCACGGTGCCACCGGCAACAGCACGATTGGCGAGAACCCGAAACTGGCGGGCCAGAATGTTCGCTACCTCGCCAAGCAAATGCACGACATCAAGAGCGGTGCCCGCACGGTTCCCCTGATGACCGGCCTGCTCAACAATTCCAGCGACCAGGACATTCTGGATATCGCCGCCTATTACGCCTCTCAGGAAAAGACACTGGAAGGTGCCAACCCCGAGCTGGTCGAGCTGGGTGAAAGCATCTACCGTTCCGGCATCGACAGCCTGAACGTGGCTGCCTGCACGGCCTGCCACTCCCCGACTGGTCAGGGCAACGACCAGGCCGGTTTCCCGGCACTGGGCGGTCAGCATGCCACCTACACGGCAAATCAACTGAAGGCATTCCGTTCCGGCGCGCGCGCCAACGACGGCAACTCCATGCCAATGCGTATCGTCTCCGAGCGCCTCACCGATCGCGAGATCGAGGCTCTGGCGAGCTACTTGTCCGGTCTGAACTGAGAACAGGCTGATCGCGGTCTTGGGAAGTCAGCTGGATTGAACTGAACCTACTTCTGGTAGAGGGAGCAAACGCTATGCAAAAACTCATCAAGCAGATACTTGCCGTTCTCGTTCTGGCCCCGCTGGCCTTTTCCGCATTCGCACAGCCGGCTCGCTATGTTGACGGCACGCACTACGTCACCCTGCCCGCTGCGGTGCGCACGGCCGACCCGGCCAAGATCGAGGTGGTCGAAGTGTTTTGGTACGGTTGCAGCCACTGCTTCCGCTTCGAGCCGCTGATCGAGAACTGGGAAGCCAGCATCCCGGCGGATGTGGACTTCGTGCGCTTCCCCGGCATGTGGAATGATCTGATGAAGATCCATGCCCAGGCCTACTTCACGGCCGAAGCGCTGGGCAAGGTGAAAGAGCTGCATGCCCCGATGTTCGAGGCGATCAATGTGCAGGGCAATCGCCTGCAGAACGAGCAGCAGCTGTCTGCCCTGTTCACGCAGCACGGCGTCACTGCCGAGGAGTTCAGCACCGCGTTCAACTCCTTCGCCGTGCGCACCAAGGTCAATCAGGCGGAAGCGAAGATGCGTGAGTACCAGGTGCGCAGCACGCCGAACATGATCGTGAATGGCAAGTACCTGATTTCCACCGGTGAAGCCGTGCCCACGCAGCAGGAAATGCTGCAGGTCGTCGACTACCTGGTGAATCTGGAAAGAAGCTCCAGCTGATTTCCGCCGTCACGTCGCAGACTTTCCTCACGTCCCGCGCGGTCGATCCGGCCGCGCGGGCAGACAGGGCCGTCGAATTCTGAAAGTTTTCTGCACACGGGTCGTCTAAATGAGCCAAAGGGACGCTGACAACATCGAGGCTTCGCGTTGGAAGAAGAAGTTTCTCGACGCCCTTGGAGCCCACGACCACCTCGAAAAATCCTTCATCAACAGCATTCCTTTGCTCCGCCGCGGACTTGTAGTAGCCAGTGTTGCCGTCGACAAGGTGCTCCGCAGCCTAAAGGTAATCAGTGCTCGCGTGCGCCAGACAGACTTCGTGGCCCGCTATGGCGGCGAGGAGTTCGTGCTGCTGCTCAACGGCATCCACCTGGCCGATGCGGAAGCGCTCATGAACACCGTGCGTCAGAAGATCGAGAAGTGCCCCTTCCACTTCAAGGAAAAGCAGGTGCAAATCACCATGTCCTTCGGGCTCACCGAATTCGGACCGCAGGAGCTTCCCGAGACAGCGTTCGAGCGGGCCGACAAGGCGCTGTACCGTGCCAAGCAGGGCGGCCGCAATCGCGTCTGTGTGGCCGAATTGCCCCCCGCCGCCGCCAGTCCCGTCTGAGTCTTTGTCTGCGTGCTAAAACTATTTGACGCCAACCGGAGTCCTAAGGACGCGTTTCAGCCACTTTAAGCGGAATTGCGCCTCGCCCCATGACAGCCCTGACCAATCAAGCCGCCCGCTGGCGGGATCGTCTCGTCGCCTTGTTGCCGGCTGATCTGCGCCGTCGCGACGGGGCGCGTGCCCGGCTGCGCCGCCAGGTCAATGCCGTGCTGATGGTGCATGAGGATCGTCTGCATGACCTGGCCATTGGCGCCTGGCGCAGCCTGGGGCAGGAGAACCCGGCCGAGCAGATCGCCGCCGCTGCGCGCGAGCTGCTACCCCCGGGGCAGGTGGCGCGCAGCGTGTTGCTGCTGATGCCGGCCTCCCGCTTCATCGCCACCGCGGTCAAGCTGCCAGGCGTTGCCCGCGAGAACCTGCATGCCGCCTTGCAGCTGCAGGCCAGCGTGCTGTTGCCGGCCTACGAAGGCAGCCTGGCGCTGGCCATCAACCCGGCCGCCCGCGAGGCGGACCAGCCGGACATCGCGCTGTGGGCCGACGAAGCCTGGCTGAACACTCTGTTCGACGCCTTCGCCCAGCAGGGGCTGCTGCTGGACGCCGTGCTCGCCCGCCCGCTGGCCGCGTTCGACACCCCGTTCACCCAGGACACGCTGGCCGTGGAGGATGCCGACAGCGACAGCGTGACCCAGCTGGTCTATCGCAAGGGCGTGCTGCATTCCTGGCTGCAGGTGGAGCGCGCCGACCTGGACGACCCGGAGCTGCGCAGCCAGTGGCAGGACGCCTGTGCCCTCGCCCAGGGCAGCGGTGCGCGTCAGCTGCGTCTGCACGGTGCGAACGACTGGACACAGCGTGGCTTGCCGCAGTACTGGGACAGCCTCCACTGCTTCATTCCCGACGGCGCCCAGGCCGTGTATCGGCTGCAGCGCAAGGCCCGTGGCCTGCGCCAGGCCGCGCTGGCGGCGGTGGTGGCGGCGCTGCTGCTGGTCTCTCCCTTCCTGTGGCAGACCCTCCAGATTGCGCGGCTGGAAGCCACGCTGGCCGAACAGCAGACCTTCTCGGTGGAAGCCCGCGCCGATCAGGCCGTGGTGCGCGATTTCGAGCAGCGCTGGAGCGTGCTGAATGATTTTCCGCGGCAGGATGTCGCGCAGGTGCTGCTGCAGCTGCAGAGTGTGCTGAGCCCCAGTGTGCTGACCTCGCTGGAGCTGGTGGAAGGCGAACTGCAGATCGAGGGGGAAAGTGAAGACCCGCAGAGTCTGTTGCAACGCCTTGAGCAGGACGCGATGTTCACCGGCGTCGACTTCGCCCGGGCCACGAGCAACAACCGCTACTACATCGAGATGCGTCTGAGCACCGTCGATTTCGCGCAGTATCACGAACGCTATTTCCCGGACGCGCGGCGCTGAGCGCGGCCCGTCCCAGGCACTGGACTGTCGAACCATGACCAAGCGAGAAAAGAACATCCTGGCGCTGGCCCTGCTGACAGGCGTCGTCTTCGCCTTCACCCAGGGCCTGCCGGCGGCTCGCGCCTGGCAGGCCGATGGTGCCGCGCGCCTCGAGCAATTGCAGAACGAGATCGCACGGGAACAACGCCTGCAGGACAGCGCGGCCGACTGGGCCGAGCGTCGCGCCGGCGTTGAGGCACGCGGTCAGGCGCTGGAGGCCATGCTGTTCCAGGAAACCGCCATTCCGCTGATCAGCGCCAGCATCCAACGGCTGGTGCGTGACCTGGCCGCTCAGCACGGCATCTCCATCACCTCGACAAAGCTGGCGGAGTCGATGCAAACCGACGGCTGGCTGCTGGTGCAGCAGGAGTTGTCTCTCATCACCGACAACCAGCAGAACCTGCTGCAGCTGCTGCGCTCGCTTGACACCGCCACTCCCTCGCTCGGTGTGAGCAGCTTCAGCATCCGCCGCAATCGCAATCAGTACGCCGGCACTCTGACCGTGGTGGGCTTCAGCCAGTCCCAGAGCCCACGCGCCGGTTCGGCGGAGTGATGCCCATGAGCCCCTTGACGCTTCCCCTCTTCAGTCAGCTGCTCGAACCCGAAGGCATCGCGCCGGCGCATGACTATGCCAGCTCCGGCCTGCTCGTCTGCAATGCCCTGCCCGACATCGAGCTGCGAGCCCGCATCCGCTTCATCGTGGGTGCCGGCGTGCGCTTCCGCCGGGGCCAGGGTGATGAGGTGTCGCGACTGATGAAGCACTGGCGGGCGGAGCTCTCGCCGCAGATCGATCAGGGCGCGGAGGTGTTCGTCTCCGGCTTCGAGGACGACGAGGACCTCAAGGACATGGCGTCCGAGGCGCCGATCATCCGCCTGGTGAATCACCTGTTCGCCCGGGCACTGGACCTGAACGCCAGCGACATCCATTTTGAGCCCAACGAAGACCACCTCGATGTGCGCTGCCGCGTGGACGGCATCATGACTCGCATCGAGCGCCTGCCCATCAAGATCCACACCGCCGTGGCCTCGCGCCTGAAGCTGATGGCCAGGCTCGACATCGGCGAGAAGCGTCTGCCCCAGGACGGCCGCATCGACTCACGCATCGGCAACAAGCAGCTGGACATGCGCGTCTCCACCCTGCCCGGCGTGCACGGCGAGTCCGTGGTGCTGCGTATCCTCGACCGCAGCGACACCGCCGTGAGCCTGCAGCAGCTGGGCATGCCCGAGGCCATTCTCGGCACTTACCAGCAGCTGATCACCCAGCCCCACGGCATGATCCTGATCACCGGCCCCACGGGCAGCGGCAAGACCACCACGCTCTATGCCACTCTGGAGAAGATCAACAGCGAGAAGCAGAAGATCATCACGGTGGAAGACCCGGTGGAGTACCAGCTGGAGGGCATCACCCAGATCCAGGCCAATGCCAGCATCGGCCTGAGCTTCGCCGCCGGCTTGCGCTCCATCGTGCGGCAGGACCCGGACGTGTTGATGGTGGGCGAGATACGCGATCACGAGACGGCCGAGATCGCCATCGAATCCGCCCTCACCGGCCACCTCGTGTTCTCCACCCTGCACACCAATGACGCGGCCGGCGCCGTGACGCGTCTGCAGGACATGGGCGTGGAAGGCTATCTGATCAGCTCCAGCCTGCTGGCGATCCAGGCCCAGCGCCTGGTGCGGCGCGTCTGCACCGACTGCAAGGTGGCACAGCCCATCAGCCTCGACGAGGCCAATGTGCTGCAGATCAAGGCCGAGGACTACCCGACGCTGCACCGCGGCACGGGCTGCGAGCGCTGCGGCGGCACCGGTTATCGCGGCCGCATCGGCCTGTACGAACTGCTGGTGATGTCCGACGCCATTCGCCACCACATTGCCAGTGGCGCCGATGCCAATGTCATCCGTGAGCAGGCCATCCGCGAGGGCATGAAGACCCTGCGCCAGGATGCCCTGGAGAAACTGGCCGCCGGGCTGACCACGCCCGAGGAAGTCGTGAGGGTCACGCGCGCGCTATGAGTGCCGGTTGCTTCCGCTATCAAGCCTACGATGCCCAGGGCAATGTGCAGTCCGGGCAGATCAATGCCGAGTCCGAGCGCGAGGCGCTGAAGATTCTGCAGGGCAAGAAACTGATTCCGGTGAAGATCACCCCGTCGGAGCAGGACGATGGCACGCCGAGTCGCGGCCGCCGCGTGAAGAACGCGCACCTGCTGGATTTCACCACCGGCCTGTGCACGCTGGTCGAGGCCCGCGTGCCGCTGGACAAGGCTCTGCGCCTGCTCGAGGGCATCACGGAGACCAGCGCCATGCGCCAGCTCGTGATGCAGCTGCGACGCGACGTGAAGGAAGGCCGCAGCCTGGCCGAGGCCATGGAGGCGCGACCTGACGTGTTCTCGCGCATGTACATCAACATCGTGCGTGCCGGCGAGGAAGGGGGCATCCTGCATCAGCTGCTGCCGGACCTGGTGGACTTCCTGGAGACCAGCGGGCGCAATCGCTCGGCCATCGTGTCGGCCATGATCTACCCCATCGTGCTGCTGGTGACCGGCGTGATCTCCGTGTTCCTGCTGCTGGTGTTCGTGGTGCCGCAGTTCGCCATCATGTTCGAGGATGCGGGCACGGAAATCCCCGCCTCGGCGGCCTTCTTGCTGGCGCTCAGTGAGGGCCTCGCGCGCTATGGCTATCTGTTCATCCTGGCCGTGGCCGGCATCGGCTTCTGGTGGAAGTGGCTGGACCGGGACCCACAGCGCCGGCTGCAGAAGCACGCCTTCCTGCTGCGGGTGCCGCTGCTAGGCTCGCTGCTGCTGTACAAGGACTGTGCCGTCTTCGCCCGCACCCTGGGGGCGCTGCTGGAGGCCGGCATCCCGCTGATCCGCGCCCTGCGCGTGGCACGGGAAGTGGTCGGCAATGCCGAGCTGACACGCCACCTGCGGCAGGTGGAAGACGATGTGCGTGGCGGCGCCGGGCTCGGCCTGTCGCTGGAGAAGACCAATCGCTTCCCCACCCTGCTGCATCAGCTGATCACGGTGGGCGAGGAGTCGGGGCGCACCGGCAGCATCCTGCTGAAGACGGCGGCGACCTTCGACATGTATGTGAAGAACCAGATGTCCAGTCTGGTGGCCGCGCTGCAGCCGGCTCTGATCCTGTTCCTCGGCATCGCCGTGGGCGGCATCACGATTACCATGCTTTCCGCAGTGTTCAGCATGAACGCTGTGGAGTTTTGAGACGCAGTTCGGGAGTTCTATGGTGAACACGACAAGACAACTGGCCCTGCTGGGCCTCGCGCTGGGGCTGTCCTCCTGTGCGGCGCTCACGGGCGGCGGCGATGGCGCTGCTGCAGCGGCCGGCACGACGCGCGGTGCACAGGCAGGCAATGCGCCGGCAGCGGCCGTGAGCTCGCCCGCGAGTGGGGGTGAGTCGGCGCGGGCGCAGGAACAGCAGCGCCTGATTGACGAGATCAACCGCGTTGGCGCCGCCACCTCGGTGCCCGGCTATGCCGATCAGGCGCCGACCCCGTTGAACGCGCCCGCGGACAATTTCGTGGAGCTGAACTACGAGCAGGCCGACCTGCGCGTGATCCTCGAGGAGCTGGCCGATGCGCTGGACATCACGCTGATCATCGACCCGACCATCGCCGATCGCGTCAGCCTGCGCACCTCGGCCAATCGTCCGCTGACACAGGCAGACATCTGGCCCCTGCTGCGTCTGCTGACCCGCCAGGCGGGCGTGACCATCGAGCGCAACGGCGCCGTCTACACCGCGCGCAAGCAGGTGGGCAATGTGCCGGAACAGATCAGCACGCCGGCTGACGCTGCCTCGCTCAGCGGCAGCATGATCATGCAGATCACGCCGCTCACCTATGTCAGTGTCGAATCCGCGCTGGAGATTCTCACGCCGCTGGTGGAGCCGGACGGTCGCGTGGTGCGCATCTCCAACAACAACACTCTGGCAATCTCCGCCAGTGCCTCCCAGCTGCTGCGCATCAACGAGCTGCTGGAAGTCGTCGATGCAGACCCGTTCCAGAATCAGGGTCTGCATCTCTACCAGCTCAGCTATGCCAACGCCGCCGAGGTGGCCACGGAGCTGTCCGAGATACTGACACTGATCGAAGGCGCTTCGCCCGCTTATCAAGTGAAGGGTCTCGAACGCATCAACGCCATCCTGGTGACGGCGCCGGCCAATCGTGGTTTCGAAGAGATCAGCCGCTGGGTGCGCATACTCGATGCTGATCGTCAGGAGCAGGCGGAACAGCTGTTCCACTACCGCGTGAAGAACCTGACTGCCGTCGATCTCGCCACCACGCTGACCGATGTCTTTGCGCTGAACGAGGAGGAAGAAGACACTCCGCAGCAGCCGCGCGACGCGGTGGAAACCGTGGACATCGTGACGCCCGACGGCGACACCGTCACGCGCACCGTACCGCTGTTCGGCGCTGCAGCAGCAGGCAGCGATGTCGCCGTGTCCGCCGACCTGCGTGTCACCATCGTCGCCGACGAGGCCACCAACAGTCTGTTGATCCGCGCCAACCCGCGCGACTACCGTCAGCTGCTGGCCACCATCAATCAGCTGGATGCCGTGCCCCTGCAGGTGATGATCAATGCCGTCATCGCCCAGGTCACGCTCACCGACGAGACGCGCTTCGGCGTGGACTGGTCGCGCGTGGCCGACAACGTGAACGTCGATGCGCTCTCCACCCAGACCAGCACCAGTTTCCTGCCCAACGGCGGACTCGACGGCCTGCTGTTCACCAAGTCCTTCCTCGATGGCGCGGCGCGCGTGGAAGCCACCTTGGAAGCGATCGCGTCGGACAACGATGTGCGCCTGCTCGCGCGTCCCTCCCTGACCGTGGTGAACAACATGGAAGGCGAGATCCAGATCGGTGCTGAAGTGCCCGTGCAGTCGGGCACCCAGACCACGGGCATCGGCGACAACATCATCAGCAGCATCCAGTACCGCCCCACGGGCATCGAGCTCTACATCACGCCGCGCATCAACGACGATGGCGTCGTCAACATGACCATCCGGCAGGTGCTCTCCTCCATTCAGGAAGACACCGGCGTGGCGGGCAATCCCGTGTTCCAGAACCAGGAGATCAGCACCACCGTGGTGGTGCGCGACGGCGAGAACGTGGTGTTGGGCGGGCTGATCCAGTCGAGCAATTCCGATCTCAACAGCGGGCTGCCCGGCGTGAGCCGCGTGCCGGTGCTGGGCGGGCTGTTCGGCTATCAGCAGGATGTGTCCGAGCGCAAGGAGCTGTTCATCGTCCTGCGTCCCGAAGTCGTGAACCTCAATGAAAACGGCGCCGCGGCCTACTCCGAGATCCTGCGGCGCTTTGCCCTGGCGGCCGAACTGTTCGAAGACGCCGGCCTCTGACCTGACCCGAAAGGAGAACCTCCATGCACACTCGTTCCAGCGCCAAGCAGCGCGGCTTCACCATTATCGAACTGCTCATCGTCATGGCCATTCTTGGCATGCTCGCGGTCATGGTGGCCCCCAATCTGTTCAACCAGGCTGACGGCGCGCGTCGCGATGCGGCGATGTCGCAGATCTCGGCCATCGCCTCGGCCCTCGACACCCATCGCCTGGATGTGGGGCAGTACCCGGAAGATCTGCAGGGCCTGATGGAGAACACTTCCGATCGTGCCTCCTGGAACGGGCCCTACCTGAACAACGATGTGCCTCGCGACCCCTGGGGCATCGAGTTCCAGTACAGCGTCGATGGCAACACCTACACGCTGATGTCCTACGGCGCCGACGGCCGCCCGGGTGGTGAGGACAATGACGCGGACATCAGCCGCTAACGCCCGGCCCCACGGCTTCACCCTGCTGGAGCTGGTGATCGTGCTCGCCATTCTCGCCATGGGCAGTGTGCTCGTCATTCCCAGCCTTTCCGGCATGAGCGCGCGCACCTTCAATGCTCAGGTGCGCGAGGCCCATGCCCTGCTCACCTACACGCGCCGCACGGCCGTGGTCACCGGGCAGGCCGCCACAGCCCGCTTCCAGGCCGATCCGCGGGACGACGAGGCCCTGCTTGCCGCCACGCCCGCTGCGGGTGCCCGTTCGCGTCTGGGCCAGGACGAGATCTGGACCGCGCGCGGCCTCACCCTGGCCTATCGCGACAGCACCGAGCAGGTCACGCCCGTGGAGGACACGCTCGACATCACGTTCTTTCCCGAGGGCGGGAGCACGGGCGGCGCACTGATCCTGGCGCAGAACGCACGCCAGGTGGAGATCCGCATCGACCCCTTCTCCGGCAAGGTGACGACCGAGGAGGCGCCATGAGACCCGAACGACGCGAACGCGGCTTCACCCTGCTGGAAGTGCTGGTGGCGCTCACCATCACCGGCATGGTGCTGGGCAGCCTGTTTGCGCTGGCGGGCGGCAGCAAGCAGCTGGCGTTTCGGGCGTGGGAAAGTCTGGACGTGGCCATCGAGGCCCGTGCGGCCGTGCAGTTCGCGCTGCTGCAAGACGAGTACGGCGAGGTGGAAGAGATTCTCGAAGGCGAGCAGCGCTTCGAGATTCGCGCCAACGACTACCTGGAGCCCGTCGCGCGCAAGACGGAACCGATGTATTTCAAGCTGCAGCACTACGAGATTGTGGACGAAGAGACAGATGAGCGGATTGCCGGAACGCGCTGGATCAAGCTTGAACTGCCGGAATGACGGCGGCTTCACGCTGATCGAAGTCGTGCTGTCACTGGCCCTGACGGCCATGCTGCTGAGCCTGCTCAGCACGGGCATGTTTGCGGTGATGAACGACTGGGAGAACGATACGGCAGTGCTGGACGGCCAGCTCGACCAGACCGTGGCCGTGCTTCAGCTGGAGCGCGCGCTGCAGGGTGCCTTTCCGCACAGCTACCGGGACCCGGACGCGCTGGGCCGACTGGTCTATTTCCAAGGCGAGGACGAGTCGCTTAGCTGGGTCTCCACTGTGTCGCCGCAGCGCAGCGGTGGCCTCACCGCTTGGCAGTTAAGCTCGGTGGAGGACGAAGGCGTCTATCTGCAGCTGGCCCCGGCGAATAGTGACGACCCGCGTGAGCGCCTCGCGAGCTTCGAGCCGGTGCTGCTGATTCCCGGTTACACGGCCAGCTTCAGCTATCTCTACGAGGAGCTGGATTTCAGCAAGCAATGGCGCGAGGACTGGCCCGGACACGAGCTGCAAATGCTGCCGCTGGCCGTGCACATTCTGCTCACGCCCTTCGGCGATGATCCGCGTCAGCGCCCGTTGAACCTCATCGGGCGCATCCGGGCCAACGAGCATCGCGATCTGCGGCCAACACGCCAGTCTTCGCCGACTGCCACGGTGCTACCATCCGCCCTGCTGTCCGGAGGACTGTGAAATGCGACAGCAGCGTGGGTCTGTCATCCTGGTCGTGCTCTGGACATCCATTGTCCTGACTGTACTGGTGACTGTCATGGCCGCCAGGGTGCAGCTCTCCGCCCGAACGGCCCTTCACAATCAGCAGGCGGTTTACGACGCGGCAGCAGTGGCCGAGGCAATGCACTTCGCTGAAATGGAATTGATGCTGGAACAAATGCGGCCGCCGCTTGACGAAGTCCCACCGACGGACGATTTGGGCAATGTGCGACTGCCTGCCTATCGCTTCAATGGTCAGCCATTGACCCTGCACTACCCGGCAGGCCAGGACATCGTGGTGCGCATCTTCGACCATGCGGGCAAGATCAATCTGAACCGATTGGAAGACCGAAGCATGTTGTTGTTGTTGCAGCACTGGCTTGGCCCGGACGCAGACCCGCGTCAGGCGGACGAGTTGCTTGCGGCCTGGCGTGACTGGCGTGATCTTGATGCGTTTACCAGCCCGAATGGGGCGGAGGCAGACTATTACGAGGCACTCGATGTGCCGTATATCCCGCGCAATTTCCCGGAACTGGAGACTGTTGAGGATCTGAGGCTGATCCGTGGCTTTGATGAGTTGTTCAAGGACGTGAATCTGGATGCTGCTTTCACCGTTTACGGGTCCACCGAAACAGTCAATCTGAACCTCGCCACGCGGGAGGCGATGCGCCTGCTGCCCGGGCTCAATGAGGCGCTGATCGACGAAATTCTGACGTACCGAGAAACGCGAGACTTCAACAATCGCAATGACGTGGGAGCCATTGTGCCCTTGGAGAACTTCGTCGAGCTTTCCAGCTGGATTGGCAATTTCACCTCTTCCTATTTTTCCGTCTACGCCTACCCGCGGGCTCCGACAGCGCTCCTTCATGAGAGCGCCGCATCAGAAGCGCGTATCGCGGCGCTGCAACCGCCTGCGGATTCTGTGCAGGAGGCCTACATGGAAATCCTGCAGATTCGCAATCTCGGCTATCGCCCCACCGTGCACCAGGTCAACCCCCACGCCTTGCTGCCGGATACCTCGGCGCCGTCCTCATTGCGAGAGTGACGTGTCTCGAGAGGTGTCGGGCCGCTGGTAACGCAGACTTGTGTCCACTTCCGGCGCTGCTGCCGGGGGTGGCGGGGCGTTGCGCGCACCATCTGCCTCGGCTATGGCCTCCAGAAAGCGTGCTCGCTCAAGAGTGATCAAGGCCTCAATCTGTTCGCTGAATTGCAACAGTTCCCGTACTGGCGCGGTTGATTCGCGCAGCGCCTGCTGCTGGTTTTCAAACCCTCGCAGAGCCTGTATGACATTGGCTGCCAGCGCTTCCTGCTCTGCGATGCCGGCGCGCACGCCCCCTTCGATGGTAGTTTGCAGATTGACGAGAGACTGCTCCACGGCCGCAGTGGCCGTCGCGCCCTGAGCGGTGATCTGCGCGAGGCCATCCGCCAGCGTGTCGGTCTGGCTTTCTGTCACAAGTTGCATGCGTTCCATGCTTGAGTTGAGCATTGAGATCGATTGATTCAATTGCTCGAACGTCACGAGTCCGCTGTTCACCTCCGACAAGCGCCCGGCAAGCGCCAAGGACAATGCGTTCATGCTGTTGACTTGTTTCGAGTAATTGAAGCCTGCCACCAGCATCATCGTCAGTGCCAGAAAAACCGCGCCAAGACTTCCGAGGAGAGTCATCTGCACCAATTTGTTCTTCTTGACCAGGAGCATGTCGTAGCGTCGAATGTTCAGATCAGTCTCTTTAACCTTGCTCTCCAGTGTGCTTGTCATTCGCTGGAACTGGGAAGACAGACTGAGCAGGGTTTCCGACATCTTCAGAACGCCTGGCACAAGATTCTTCAGGTAGGTTTCTATCTCGGAAAGATCGATGTCCTGCACTTTCTCCGCGTTTGCATTGGCCGTTTCGGACTCAGCACCGGTCCTGCTCGTGCTGTCATCGTTGGCGTCGACAGGGATGTTCACGTCGTCGCCCACCAGGGCGTCTGTCAGCGCGTCGGTATCCGGCTCAGACTGGTTTTTATCGACCATGGCTTAGTCCTTTTTTTCAAGTCGTGCTTCCAGTGCCTGCACGCCACTTTCGAGGTTTGCAATGCGCTGGTTGATCGTGTTGATGTAGGCAAGATCCGGCTTCAACGTTCGGACCCGCAATTGATTTAACAGGAACAGACTGGTTTCCCCTGCAGTGTCCTGCTGGGGAGGCTGCAGCGCGATGGTGACCACGCCCACGTCATCCAGGAATTCGCCGATGTATGGCTCTTGCCGCTCATTGCTGACTCCTGCGGCTTGGCTGTTGGATGAAGCCTTGAATTTGCCTTTGCGATTGAACACGTCTTGTTGTCTGCTCATCGTGCAGCACCCTCCTATTTCAGGTCAGGGTGATGAAACCGAGGTCATCCCGTGCCTTGTAGAGTCTATCGGCTGTAAGTGTCCGCAGCTTTAGTGCGTGGCTATGCTCTTACGAATGATATTCTCTCTACTAAGTCTGTAGTACCCTTGCCAAAGATGGTCAACATTCGGAGAGGTTCCTGATGTCACACATGATGCGAACACTTGCGATTCTTATCAGTGCTCTACTTCTGTCGACAGATCCTGTGGCTGTTGCCCAGCAGGAAAATTTCGAAGCAGGCCTTGCCGCGAAAAACCGCGGACACTACGCCACGGCCCTGCGTGCGTGGATGCCTCTGGCACAAAGTGGCATGGCTTCTGCGCAGAACAACATCGGTCACATGCATGAAGAAGGCCTGGGAGTTGTCCAGAACTACACCGAAGCGATGCGCTGGTATCGCTTGGCGGCGGACTCGGGTCTGGCTGAGGCGCAGCACAATATCGGCCTGCTTTACTATCATGGCTATGGGGTATCGCAGAATCAGCGTGAGGCGCTGCGATGGTTTCGACAGGCCGCCGATCAGAAGCTGGCGGCCTCGCAATACATGATCGGTCGGATTTACCACGCCAGTGAAGGCTTGCAACAGGATTTCGCGGAAGCTCGGCGCTGGTATGCGCTGGCGGCGCGCAGCGGATATGCCGAGGCTCAGTTCATGTACGCTTTCATGTTGCAAGCGGGGGAGGGGGCAACTGATGGTGACCCCTATCGCGCCTATATCTGGAGTCAGCTGGCGGAGCGCAATGGCCTGCCGGGTGCGCAGGACATTCATTCGATTTCAGCCTTGATGTTGACAGCCCAGCAGCTGGAACTTGCGGCCGCACAAATCGCACGTTGTCTGGAGACCAGTTACGCCGAATGTGCAGACTGACGCGGCGTATCAGCTGCCCGAAACAATGATTTCTATGCGACGATTCTGTGCCCTGCCGGTAGCGGTGCTGTTGTCCGAAACCGGCTCCGTGTCTGCCAGCCCCGACACGGAAACCTGTCCTGCGTTCACATACTCGCCATTGAGCAAATAGTCCGCGACGGCGGCTGCACGAGCCGACGAAAGATCCCAATTGGAGCGAAAGCGCGAGCCTGGGCCCATCGGTTGATTGTCTGTGTGGCCCTCGATTGAAATCATGCCGCTGGACCCGGGAAGGGAGCTGCCCACACGGTTGAGCAACTGGGTGAATTCTGGTTTCAGATCGGCAAAGCCACTGTCAAAGCTGCCCTGTTCGGCCAGCCGGATGATGATGTCGTCACCGTCGCGCGTGACTTCCGCCAACCCGCTGCGAATCTCTGTGGAAAGGTTCGCCCTGATCATTTCGTACTGGTCCTCAGCCCTTGATGAGGACGATGTCGCGGACGCTGCCGGCTCGGCGGAGTCGCCGGCAGACGGCTGCCCCACAGACTGCTCCAAGGGGGCGTAAATCTCGATGGAGGTCGCCGTCTGCTCCGCCACATCGGCAACCGTGGCGAACACTTCCAGCAGGCTTGCGTCAATCTGTCCGGGCCGTGTGGCAGAGTTATCTGCGCTGGACTGGCCGGTCAATTCGGGGTCGAGCACCTCCACTTTGACTTGAGCGTTTTCGACCGACACGCTGACCTGTCCCATGGCGATCTGATCGGCCAGAGCTGCCTGCAGGATTTCCACCGTGTCATTGGTGCTTGACTGGCCGGCCCCGACATCGACGTCGAGTTCCGGATCTTCGGGCGGAGGTTCGTCTGTTCGCTGCTCTTCAATAGTATTCACCGGGGTCGGCTCGACCTGAGCAGTCATGTACTGGGTCGCAATCAGATTGGTCGCAGAGGGCGGTTCGATGACCGGGATCAGCGTCTGGACGCCAAAGGCCATCTGCATGGAGCCACTGACGTTCTTGAATTTGGGCACGTTGACGTGCGCAAACGATAGAATGAGCACGAAGAAAGCCATCAAAAGGGTGGCCATATCGGCAAAAGTGGCCATCCAGGCGGGTGCCCCGCCGGCACAGGGCGGACAATCCGGCGCCTCAGGTTCCTCCGCAGAGCCTTTCGTGTTGTCCACAGGTGCGTCTTTGACTTCGTCCTGCTCAGCCATGCGCTAGCCACCGTTGACCATGATGATTTCTATTCGGCGATTTCTAGCACGCCCGTTTGCCGAGGTGTTTGGTTCGAGAGGGACGGTGTCGGCTAGACCAATGACCCGGAGTCTTTTTGAATCTATCTGTGACTCCTGACTCAAGTAGTCTGCAACGGAGGCTGCCCGCAACGCAGACAAATCCCAATTCGAATTGAATCGGTCACTGAACACCACCGGCACGCTGTCGGTGTGTCCCTCAACAAGCACGGTACCCTGGTCCTGTGCCAAGGTGTCTCCTACTTCGCGCAAGACCGCAAGAAATCCCGCTTGCAGCTCTGCGCTTCCTGATAAAAATGAGTCCTGGCTATTCAATCTGATCAGGATTCCTCGATCTATCATTTCCACTTCGACGAGCCCTTGCTCGATCTGAGTATTCAAGTCCGAGCGCACTTCTTGCAGCCTTTGATCCGGGCTTTCCTCAGCGCTGTCGTTTGCCGCCTGTGTCCCTGGGGTATCAGCCCCAGGTGCTGTGGTGACATAGACTTGCAGCTCTCGCGTCACGGTCGATTGCGCCTCGACAATGTCCGTCGCCAATTCGACAAGTGTTTGACTGACCACGCCTGCACTGCCATCGGCAGGATTGGAGTTTGTGCCACTGACTGCCGATCTTGCAGTCACCTCCACGACAATTTCGCCATCTTCGACGCGGACAGCCGCATCGCCTGCCGCAATTGCGTCTTCCAGCGCGCTCTCGACCCTGCGAAGCTCCTGCTCCAGCTCAAAATCGTCGGATGCAGGCCCGTCACGCACGACCAGATTGGCGGAAGCAATGTCGTCGCTGCGCTGCGTCTGCTGGTCAAGCACCGTTCTCTGAGCGATGGCTGGTGTAAATGTTTCGACCACCAGACTACGAGCTGCTGGGATAGAAATGGTGGGAATCACCTTTCGGATACCAAAAGCGGCCTTTACTGATCCGTTTATCTGTTCGAACTTGGGCACTTCAGTGTCTGAGAATGACAACAGCAGCACGAAAAATGCCATCAACAGTGTGGCCATGTCAGCAAAGGTTGCCATCCACGCGGGAGCACCGCTTTTGCAGGCGGGGCATCCTTCTTCTTCAGACTCTTCTTCGCTTGGTTCTGCGGGAGGTGTCGATTCCAGCTCTTCGGTGTCCTCTTCCTCCAGAACGAGGGGGTCCGGGGACTGCGAGCTGTCCGCGTTTTTCGTTTCCGCTGCTTCGGCCATTCATCATCACCAGAGTGTCAGACAGGAATTCATGCGTTGGCAGACTTCAATTTGGCTCGAACTTTGGGCGCCAGGAAAGACGACAGGAGATCTGCCAGAATTCGTGGATTTCCTCCACTCTGGATGAAGAGGACCCCTTCGATGATGAGCTCACAATTTTGCGCTTCGAAGTCCGACTGGTTGCGCAGCTTCTGTGACATCGGAAGGCAGATGACGTTGGCGAGAATCGCCCCGTAAAGCGTTGTCAGCAACGCTACCGCCATCGCTGGTCCGATCGACTTCGGATCTGACATGTTACCCAGCATCAACACGAGTCCGACCAGCGTCCCGATCATTCCCATGGCTGGCGCCACTTCGCCCCAGGACGAAAAAATATCTGCGCCACTCTTGTGACGACTACGCATGGCCTGGATGTCCTTGTTAAGAGACTTCTTGATCAGATCAGGGTCGGATCCGTCGACCAGCATTCCGATCCCTTTCGCAAGAAAGGGATTACTTATCTCCTGGCCCTCCAGGGCAATCATGCCGTCCTTCCTCGCAATGTCTGCCAGCTCAACCAGCTTCTCGATCAAAGCCTCTGGCTTGTCGAGCTTGTTCTTAAAAGTCTTGCCCATGACAGCGATCGCACCTAGAAACTCACTCAAAGAGCTGCGGAAAAGTACAACAGCGATGGAGCCGCCTAGAACGATGTAGACGGAGGGCATATCGATGAAAGAAGACACGCCGTCTCCGAGCGAGACATAAATCAAACCCAATGCGCTTATCAATCCAACGATAGTGGCTATGTCCATTAATCAGTACTCCTCGCGAACATACAGTTTTCTTTGGTAAAGTCGATTCGCTCGAGCGAAAACCAACTGGAAATACTTACAGGCCAAAATTTTGTCGCGCTTCATTTCGTGATATATCTCTGTCACCAAACCAAACGCCAATGAGTGATTAGTATACAACAATGTCTTACTCCCCAAGAATCGGTCGGCACTTTGTGTGCAGGCCTTTAGTACTCTGCGGCTTTGCCGTCCTGCTCAGCACATGCGGTGAGTACAGGCTGGATCCCGATTGCGTAGAATTTTTCGAGGCCGATGATCTCGGAAGATTCAGTTTGCGCGGAGAAGGTAGCGCATTGCATGCTGATACCGGTGTGCTCTGGTATCGATGTGCTGGCGGCATGCGCTTCAGCAACGGGCAGTGCTTGGGTGAATCGTTGTTGCTCTCTTGGAGCGAAACTCAGCAATTTATCGCTGAGTTTTCTCAGAATTCGAATATCAACTGGCGCCTGCCGAGCAATGACGAACACCGCTCTATTACGGAAGCCGCCTGCAGAAACCCCGCTGTGAACACGAATGTTTTTCCGCAATTGCCTGTCGAGAATTTCTGGACTTCAGACAACGGCGCACTTGGCACTGACATTCACTGTATGGCTTACACGTTTCAAGGGCAGATCGCGTGTCGTGAACAACCCGAGGCCCTCCATGCCTTCATGCTGGTCTCCGGCCCCGAGTGAAAGGCACTATTTCCGCCAGTACTCCACGTACGCCTTCCAGAGGATCATCAACACACACCCACCGCCAAACACGTGCGAGGTCAGGCGGATGAGGTCGATATCCTGAAGGAAACCGGCATTTGGATTGGACCAGATTGCGAACAGCAGGGGCCCGGCAATCAGAAGGTAGAGCCTGATTTGCCTGCACACCGCGCAGTCGGGTTTCTCTTTGTGCTCTGTCATGGGTCCCTGCGTGAGTAGAGTTGCTCTCAGTCGTTGTACATGTTTTCCATTGCCGTGAACTGGCCTTTCAAGTAGTTGCCGACGCCCTGCATGCGCTCGACCAGGCTCTCCATCGATGCGAACTGCTTCAGGTAACGCTGATAGACCGCCTCCATGCGGGTTTCGAGTGCCTCCAAGTCCTTGTCATGCTGCTGGATGCGGGTATTGCCGGAATCCTTGCGCTTTTGCAGGATGCCGGCTGGCTCCAGGATCGTCTTAAGCAGGATGCTGACATCCTGAGCGAAGCCTTTGGCTTCCGTCGAAAAATCACTGACGTTGTCGGTGCCCGCCGACAACATAACGGCCACGGCATCCGCATCCGCCGCGAGCACTGTGTCGAGCTGAGCGTCATCCAGCACTACCGTGCCGTCAAGATTGAACGACAGCCCGAGGTCGCGCAAGCCAGTGATGCTGTTTTCCGGCGTGCTCGAGGTTTGTGTCAGCATGGCTCGCAGCTGAGCGCGCAGAGAATTGACGAACGGCATGTCACGGCGCAGTGAGCCCGTGTATTCCTCAGAATTCTCGTCTGGCAGTCTGGTCAGCTCTGTCAGCACAGTGCTGAGTTCATTGTAGCTGTCCACGACTCGTTGCAGCCCTTCGCGCAGCGGGTCGTTGCTGCTATCCACGACAACGCTGATGCTCTGTAGCTGCGCCGACTTGATATCCAGCGTCAAGCCCGGCACGAGATCAGTGACGCGGTTGCTGCTGCGCCGGACATCGCTCATGCCATTGACTGTAAGAATGGCATCCTGCGCTGTGGACAGCCGTGCGCCTGCATCGCTGAAGCCGAAGTTGCCTGCTACTCCAGTGCTGACGCTGAAATCATTGGCGCTGCCCGTTTGTCCCTGCAGAACGATATACCAATCCTGGCCGGTGGCGCTCTTGTTGACCAGCAGCGCGTTGACGCCAATGTCGGCGTCATTGATGGCAGCGACAATGCCGGCGGGGGTATCGTTCTGAGCCGCGACGCTGACAGTCTCGCTGCTGCCACTTGCAAAAGCGAATTGCAGACTCAGGGCGGCACCCCCGTTCAGCGAGGTGTCGCTGGCTGCGGAGCCGCTGGAGGTGAGTGAGGTGCTTCCCGCAAGCTGTTGCACCGTCATCTCGTAGCGTCCAGCGGCGGGCGATCCGGTGACACTGGCAGCGAGCACCGCCGGATCGCTCGATGCGACCGAGCGATTGGTGAGCTTGCTGACATCCTTCAGGGCATCGAAGCTGCTCTTGAACCCGCTGAGAAATGACGCCAGGATCCCGTAGCCCGACACTGAGCGTTCCGCATCACTTTTGCGCTCCGTCAGTGTCTTGATCCGCCCGGCGCTCTCAGCCTCGGCCAGACTCTTGGCCAGGCCTTGGACATCCACGCCTGAACCCATTTCGAGCGTCTTGAGAATCTGCGTGGTCTGAGGGGTCGTCTTGTCTATTGTTGCCATGGTGGGTGTCCCGAGGAGCTGAACGAAGGCTCTGCAGTGTCAGAAGTCGACACTTCAGCGCAAATAGTTGAACAGCATCAACTGGGATATTTTCGACATCGTGGATTGCGCTGCCTCCAGCGCCAGCATCCGCGACGACAGTTCCGTGATTGCCTGGGTGTAGTCCAGATCCTTGTTTTCCGACAACAGCCCGGTAAGAGACACTTTTTGCTCCTCGAGGATGTCGGCGCGCACTTCGATGACATTGCGCCGCACGCCGATCTTGGTGCGGGCCAGCTCCATGTTCAGGCGCAGGCTGTCGATCTCTTCCATCTGCGCAGCGATGCCGTCGCGATCCCCACTCTCCAGCGCCAGGGCGAGCGACTCAAGGGCCGTGAAGGCTCCCCCCGCGTCGAGCGTGGTGTTGCGGGTGTTGCTGCCTCCGGCAAACAGCTCGAAGCCGGTGGTGTTGACTTCCAGCACTTGGCCGGCATCCAGCTGCATCTGCAGCCGCGTTCCATCGCCCTGGTATTGCACCGAGCCGTCCTCGGCCACCACAAAGGGCTGTGTCCCGGACTTCGCCCCGGCAAACAGATAGCTGCCGTCACTGCTGCGGCTGTTCGCCAGCATCAGCATCTGCTCTTTATAGCCACGAATTTCCGCCGCCATGGTGCGTCGGTTGTCAGCGCTGAAGGTGTCGTTGGCTCCCATGATGGCCAGTTCCTGCACCCGCATCAGCATGCTGCCAATACTGGCCATCACCGATTCTTCCTGCACCAGTCTGCTGTCCAGATTTTTCAGATTGGATTGCTGGGATGCGTGATGGCTCATCAGGGAGTTCAGATCCAGCACCTTCACCGCAGCATTGACGTCGTCGCTCGGCAGCAGGTTCTTTTCGCCAGAGGCCAATCTTGCCTGCAGGCTGGCAACCTCACCGCCCTGCTCGGTGAGCAGTCGGGTCAGTTCGCGGAAATACTGGTTGGTGGCAACTTTCATGCGGGCTCCGGCAAGGCTCAGCGTGAGGAGCTGAGCAAGGTATCGAATAGTTTGATGGAGGTCGTGATGATCTGTGCTGCTGCCTGGTAGGCCTGCTGGAAGCGAATCAGATCGGCCGCCTCCTGGTCCAGATTTACCCCGGCGACCACCGCTTTCTCGTTGACGGCCTGATCATGGATGATTTCAGAAGCTTGCAGGTTAAGCGCCGAGATCTTCTGAACGTTGCCTATGGTGTTCACAATCGTCGCGTAGTAGTCGTGCACGGTTTGCTGATTCACGATCTCGGCATTGCGCAGGTCGATCAGGGCCAGCAGATTCCTGTTGTCGCCGCTCGCATCCCGATTGCCTGCCACGGTGAATTCGTCGCCGGCAGCGGGGGTCTGATCGAAGCGCAGTGTGAAGCCGGGCAAGGCAACGCCGCGTTGCATGTCGAAGTCACGCATGGCAAGGCGGATCCCGTTGGCGTCACGTACTTCATAACGCAGAGGCTGTCCTGCCGGCTGGGAGAAGCTGACGGTGAACTGATCGTCCAGAGCGCCCGGCGCAGCGCTGCCTGAGGCTGCCAGCGCCCCTGCGCTGACCTGCACCTGCAAAGGCGTCGGGTCTGTCGCCGGCGTGGAACTGCCTATGTACACCAGCAGATCTTCCGGGACTGTCCCGCTGCCGTAGAGGCCGGTGCTGAGCCCCAGCAGCGCCAGGTCGCCGGACGTGCCCTGGGCGCCGAAACGCCATTCCACCATGGCACGCGAAAAGCGCACGACCTCGTGCGTCATGGGCTCGCCAGTGTCGGGAGTGGTCACGGGATTGCCCTCGCTGTCGGTCATCGCGAGGGTCACCACGCTGGCGGTCACCGCCGAGCCGCTGCCGTTGACCCAGTCGGCGATGTCCTGTGCGGTCAGAGAGGCACCTTGGGCAATTCGCAGCGCCGGCAGAGAGGTACCATTGAGCACGAGGTCGCCCGCATCGATCAGATTGGTATTGACAGGCTGTACCACTGCGGGAATGGCCACGGATTGCGTGAACTGTGCTGCGCGGTGGCCATAGAACAACTCCAGTCCGCGATAGGAAAAGCTTCCAGCGGAGCCAGCCGTGCGGTTGGTTTCCAGGTAGCGCTCAGCGCTGTCGAAGCGCGGCTGCATGGCCGCCAGGGCAGCGTCGTCGCCCGCCTTGCTGTCCCCGAGCAAGTGATTGAAACGGGCGCTGAACAGATCGATCCTTGCTGTGCTGCCGGGTTCCGGGAGGAACTCGATCTGAAACTCGGAGAGCCCGGCAGGCACACGCAAGGCCGGCTCCGTCCTGCTTGTCGTGAGACTGATCGGACGGTTGCGGCCGCTGAATTCTGCCAGCGAGAGGATGTCCTCAGTCAGCGGACTCGCGTTGTCCGGCACCGCGCTCAGGCGAGTTGCCAAGGATTGAGCGTTGTCGATGTCTTGTGTTACTTCATACTGAACTGCCGCCGCCAGCGCCCGCGGATCGGTCAGGGCCAGCCCAATGCCCTGCGCTGCCTGGCTGTCGGAGCGCACGCGCATGGCGTTACCCGGCAGTGGCAGCTGCTCAAAACGCAGAGTCAACCCGGCCACGTTCAATTCCAGGGCATCGCCCTGCACGCTGCCGCGCAGTGATTGCACCCGATTACTGCGGTGATCGAGCACCTGCCACTGCTCACCGCCAAACCAGGTCACACTCAGATCGTGTTCCTGCAGCGCCGGGGGCTCGGCTTCCTGGATCCTGACGCCGGCAACGGGCTGCTGGCTGCCATTATCGACACGGAACTGCCTGGTCAGTGTGAACAGATCGCCGCCAGCCTCGCTGGCCAGGGTCATGCCGCTGCGATGGGCCGCATTGACCTCGTTGACGAAACTTTCCGCCAGCACATCGAGTTGAAACATCAGCGGCGCCAGAACATCGTCCCGGAATGTCGCGAGACCCCCCAGTTCGCCCCGGCTGATGCCGGAAAGCGTCAGGTTGCGGCCGTATTTGTCGAGCACCAGATGCTGGCTGCCTGGCCGGTCGACCGGGAACTCCACGCTGAGTTCGGTGTGCGTCCCGCGCGACACCAGGGTCGTCAGATTGCCGGGCTGACCAATGCTGATGTCGACTTCGCCGTTGGCCGCCTCCGTCACGTGCAGGCCGGTAAAGCCCGCCAGCTCATTCAGCAGGCGGTCGCGTTGATCCAGCAGAGCCGGCGCCTGAGCCTCCAGCACGGTATTCTTCTGCAACTGCTGATTCACCGAGGCGAGCTGGCCAGCAAGGCGGTTTATCTGACTTGCCAGGGAGGTCATGTCGCGGCCCGATTCGGTATCCAGATCGCGCAATTGCTGATCCAGATTGCGAAAGCGGCCGGCTAGAAAATCCGCAGCACTGAGCAGATCCACCCGCAGCGGAATGGAATCGGCGTTCAGACTCAGCTGCTCCGCCACGTTGAAGAAGCGATCGAAGGCCGGTGCCAGGGCGTTCTGCTCCGAGCCCAGCATGTCGATGAGGCGGTTGGTGTAGCGCACCAGCGGGCGCTGCGTGGCCACCTCGCTGGCCGAGGTCCGCAGATTCTGTTCTATGAATTGATCGTAGCTGCGCTTGATGCCTTCGAGAAAAGCACCGCCTCCGAGGTAGTGCACCCCGTACTGTGCCGGCGTGTTCTCTGTCAGCACGGCTTCCTGGCGCGAGTAGCCGACGGAGTTCAGATTGGCAACGTTATTGCTGACAGTCGTCAGGGCCTTTTGATACAGCTGCGTCGCTGAGGTGCCAATCGCCAGAAGATCGCTCATGCACGTGTATCCTTAGTCGGGCTGCCCGGGGGTCTGGGGTGCCAGAGAGTCTTCCACCCACTTGCCCAGCCCCATGGACTGGCGTGCAGCGATGAAATGCGCCATCTCGTTGAAGAACATGTCTTGGAAGTAGGCGCTTGAGTTGTCGTCAAGCAGGTCGCTTTTCAGCGGCTCCGAAGCCTGCTTCATGGTCTGCAGCATGATCTGCATGAAAGCCGCTTCGAATTCGCTGGCAGCTTTGCGCGTGGTGGCCGCCGCGTTGTCGCTCGCGGCATTGGCACGCAGCTGACGCAAGCCATTGAAATCGTAAAAGCTCCCGACTATGCCGCTGGCGTCACTCATCAGATCACCACCAGTTCGGCGCGCAGGCTGCCGGCACGCTTGAGGGCTTCCAGAATTGCGATGAGCGATGACGGAGTCACCCGCACCTGGTTGAGCGCGTCCACGATTTCCTGCAGCTCCACTCCGGCGTCGAACACGAACATGCTGCTTACTTCTTCCTCGACACCGATGTCGGCGTTTTGTACCGGCACGGTGTCGCCCTGGCTGAAGGCCTCGGGCTGACTGACTTCGTTGAACGCATCGACGCGGACAGTCAGCGTGCCGTGCGACACCGCAGCCGCCGTCACTCGGACAGAACGGTTGATGACCGCGGTGCCTGTCCGCGAGTTGATGATCACGCGGGCCGTGGGCTCCCCAGGTTCGATGTCCAGTTCCTGCAATTCGCTGATGAAGCTGATCTTCTGCGTGGCGTCCTGCGGCACGATGACGGCCACGGAGACGCTGTCCAGGGGCACGGCAGTGCCCTCGCCGAATGTCGAGTTGATGGCACTGGTGATGCGGTGCGTCGTGGAAAAGTCCGCATCCCTGACGTTGAAGACCACGTGGCCCGCGTCGGCAAAGGGCGACTCGATCAGATTCTCGAGAATGGCGCCATTGGGAATGCGCGCAGACGTCGGCACGCCTATTTCGAGGGTAGAGCCTGCCGCATCGGCGCTGACACCAGTGACTGATAGAGGCCCCTGTGCCAGGGCATAGACTTGCCCGTCGATGCCACGCAATTCTGTCATCACCAGATTGCCCCCGCGCAGGCTGGAGGCTGTGCCGATAGCCGACACGTGGACATCCAGACGTTGCCCCGGCTTGGCGAAGGCAGGTACTTCGGCCGTCACGATCACCGCGGCGACATTGTCGGTCTGCACCGCCTGATTGGCGTTCTGGCGTGCCAATGCCACCAGGCTGTCGCCCAGGTCGAATTCACTGATCGGGCTGTCGACGCTCACGCCCAGGCCAGACAGCAGGGCGCGCAGGCTCTGTCCGGTCAGCGGCAGGTCCTTGCCATCGCCGGTGCCGGACAAGCCGGCCACCAGGCCATAGCCAATGAGCTGATTGCTGCGCACTCCGGCGACATCGGCGAGATCCTTGAGTCGGTCGCCATGACTGGTGCTGGTCAGCAAGAGCGTGCTGAGCGCAAGAAACAGACGAAAGGGGGTGTGCATGGGCAATTCTCCTCAGAAGGGCCAAAAGCCGATCAGCGCGCGCAGGCCAACGGGCACCCGGGCTGCCCGAGCGAGCTCGCCCGAACCGTTGTAGGAAAACTGGGCATTGGCGATACGTCGCGACTGCACGGTGTTGTTGGGTTGGATATCTTCCGGGCGCACCACGCCTTTGACGCGAATGGTTTCCGTGCCCTCCGTCAGGGTCAGTTGCTTTTCGCCCAGAACCACCAGGTTGCCATTCTCCATGACGTCCACCACCACGGCGGAGATGGAGCCGGTCAGTGATGCCGACTGATCCGCGGTTCCGCCGCCGGTGCTCGAGAGTGTCGATCCCCCCGCCGGGGCGCCATCCAGAAAGCTGCCGGCGGAAAACAGGGAGGCCGCCTGGTTCTCGCCCAGCAGGTTGTTAGAGGTTTCACGTTCTGCCGTCAGTCCCGAAGATCGGGAGGCCTGTGCCGTTTCGTTGAGCACGATGGTGATGATGTCGCCCACCTTGATGCTGCCACTCTGATAGATCCTGCGCGTGGGATACAGCCGCGCGCCATTGTCCATGATCGAGCCGGTGCGTACCTGCGGCGCGGCCGCCGTGCTGGGGTAGAGCAGGTCGATATCGGACTCGAATGCGTCCGGCACACGTTGTGTCCCGGTGCAGGCGGCGAGCAGGAGCAGGGTGCTTGCGGCAACGACTCTGAAGGGCTTGTTCATGATGGGATCCGGGCGTTCTGGGAACGCGATTACAGGTTGTTGTTGAGGAAGCGCAGCATCCCGTCCGCCGCGGAAATGGCTTTGGAATTGATTTCGTACGCGCGCTGAGTCTCGATCATGTTCACCATTTCCTCCACGATGTTCACGTTCGAGGCTTCGAGGCTGCCTTGCATCAGCACGCCGGCGCCCTGTGCGCCGGGAATGCCGACGATGGCAGTGCCGCTGGCAGTGGTCTGCTGGTAGAGATTGCGGCCGATCGGCTGCAGGCCTGCGTTGTTGACGAACCGAGACAGCTGCAGCTGGCCGACCTGGACTGAACCACCGCCGTTGGCCAGTTCCGCAGAGACGATGCCGTCACGGCCGATGGTGATGCTGGCCGCATCCTGCGGAATGGTCACGGCGGGGATGATGGCCTCGCCCGATGCGGTGACCAGAGCACCAGTGTTGGACAGCTTCAGTGACCCGTCACGGGTGTAGGCGATGGTGCCATCGGCTTGCTGCACCGACAGAAAGCCGTCGCCGGCAATGGCAACATCCAGCGCGTTCTCAGTGGCGATCATATTGCCCTGGCGGTGTACTTTCTCCGTAGAGACCACCCGCGTCCCTGTCCCCAGCATGAGGCCGGTGGGGTTCTGCGAGTTCACGTCAGTCTGGGCGCCAGCCTGAGCAATGCGCTGGTACAGCAGATCCTCGAACATGGCGCGGTCTTTCTTGAAGCCGGTTGTGTTCACGTTTGCCAGGTTGTTGGCGATCACCGTCATCCGCGTCGACTGCGCGGAAAGGCCGGTCTTGGCGACCCACATTGATGCGTCCATTTTTTTCCTCTCAGCTAAAAAGTGATTCCAATGTTCAACGCAGACTGATCATGGCCGTGCCGTCTTTGTCGATTTCTTCGGAGTTCTTGATCATCTTCATCTGCATTTCGAACGAGCGATACAGATCCAGCAGGCTCACCATGATCTCCACTGGGTTGACATTGCTGCCTTCCAGCGAGGCGGGCGACAGTGAGGCCGGCAAGGGGCCGCTCTGAAAATCGCCGCCCTGGCCACCACTGCCTTCCACTTCGTACAGGCCGTCAGCGCGTCGCACCAGCTGGGTGGCGCTGGCATCACGCAACATCAGGTTGCCGACCACGACTGGCTCTGCTGCTTCGTCTTCCGGGTTCATGGCATAGACGGTGCCGTCCGGGCTCATGTCGATCAGAAAGCCCTGCGGGACGGTCATGGGCGCGCCTTCGCCCATCACCACATCCCCCGCCCCCGTGAGCAGCAGGCCGGTGGCCGACACGCGCAGGTCGCCGCGACGGGTAAAGGCGATAGTGCCTTCCTGCGTCTGCACGCCAAGCACGGTCTGATCGTTCAGCGCGATGTCCATGGCATTGCCGGTGTAGGTCACCGGCCCAGACTCCAGTCGGACCTGCGCTACCCCGGTCGACACGATAGGCTGGAAGCGTGTCGGCATTCCTGGCCCGTCGAGGTAGACCGACTGGGTCGTGGTCATGGTTGCGCGCTTGTAGCCTGTCGTGGACAGGTTGGCCAGGTCGTTGGTCAGCTGCACCCGGTTGAACTGCTGGCTCGATGCAGCGCCCAGTGCGGTGAAAATCAGTCTGTCCATTGCCCTGTCCTCGCTTGCTGTGTGTCAGGATCAGCCACGGATGTTGATGATGGCCTGGGTCATCGCATTGGTCGTCTCGATGGCCTTGGCGTTCGCCTGGAAGTTTCGCTGCGCGGTGATCAGATCCACCAGCTCTGCAGTCAAATCCACATTGGAGCGTTCCCGCGCACCGGCACGCAGGGTGCCGAAGCCGGCGGCACCGGGCTCTCCGTAGGTGGCTTCGCCCGACTCGGAGGTCGCATAGAAGCTGGAGTCGCCGATCTGACGCAGGCCCTGCGGCGTCGCGAAGTTCGCGATGATGATCTTGCCCAGCGACTTCTGCGAGCCGTTGGAGTAGCTGGCCACGACCAGCCCGTCATCGCCGATGTTCACGCCCACCAGATCGCCTTCTGGCGCACCGTTCTGGCTCTGGCTCAAGACGGCGAACGGGCTGTTGAACTGGGTGCTCTTGCCGTAGTCCAGCGCCACAACGGTGCCGGTGATGCTGGCGCTTTCGAGGCGCGATTCTCCGATCGGCGACACCAGCGCTCCGCTGGTGTCGAATGTCAGCTCGCCCTTGTCGAGGAAGATCGGCGTCCAGTAGGGAATATTGTTGTCGTCGAACTCGCCCTTGTCGGACGTCTCTATCCACTTGCCGTTCTTGTCCTGGTAGACATACATCGACCCGCCGGACACGATTTCCTGCTCCAGTTCGATATAGGTGGAGGTCTTTCCGAACACGGCGTCGATGTCGTCCAGACCGAAGTCTGGATGCCCCGCGATCTGGATGAAGGACTCGTCGGTGGTAGTTGAACCGGTGATCACCAAGCCGCCACGGCTGTCGTCGAACACGACCTTGACCCCGGAGACACTGCGACCGAGGCTGTCCGACATCAGGTTGATGCGGTCTTGCAAGTGCTGGGTGAAGGTGCCAATGGAGTACTGTCCCGGGTCCAGCCGAATCTGCGACGAGATGCCGTCGATGATGACGGTCAGGCTGCGGTTGGCTGCTGTCACCGAGAACGAGCGGCGCGGGTCAACACCCATCTGCTTGCCGTAGACCACTGCCGGGCTCGATTGCTGACCGCGAACGGTGGGGACGTTATTGATCTGTGATGACTGCGGACTTACGGCCAGCCCTTCCTCCGGGATGCCCAGCAGTTCGAGGGCCAGTTCCGAGGACACAGTGAGTAGATCTGAGGGTTCGCCAGTAATCGGATCTGGCTCGTAATTCAGGCTCACCGCCAGGCTGGACTGGTCGCCTGTTGAGCCGCTGCGAATCAGGAATTTGCCGTCGGAGTAGGTCACGCTGATGCCGAAACGTTGTTCTCGCGCGCCGGCAATCGCGGAGCCATTGGGACGGATATCGCGCAGCAGAATCACGTCGGGATCATTGTCCTGCGGCAACAGCAGTGTGCCGAAGTCATCCGGCACTTCGGGATCCACCGATTCTCCGGGCGCCGTTCGGACGCCGAAAATGGGATCGACACCTTCGCCCGCAGTCTTGCGGACAAAAATCTCACCGATGCTGCCATTCTGCGTCACCTTCAAGCCCTGGTTGACGAAGTCGTACTCGATCGTCAGGTCTTTGAACACGGCATCCGGGTCGGCATCGGGGATCGACTGAAGGTACTTGTTGATGGCATAGGTCAGGGCTTCAGGATCGGCCTCGTCGTTGTCGATGAGGCTAACCTCTTCTACGGTGCCGATATTCTCGAGGATCTCGCGGATATTGAGGTCCAGTTCGCTGAAGCTGCCGTCAGACTCGACCTTGGTGATCGTGATATTGCCCGCGTCCTCTTGCGAGAAATCGAAGCGCCGGCCGTCACCGAACCGGGTATTCAACTGATTGGTCAATTCGAAGGCGATCTGAGTGCCGGACATCTTGACATCGCGCCCGGCCAGGTGTTCCAGGCCAACATTGAACGAGGTCGAGCCATCCACCGAGACCTTGAACATATTGGTGAGCTGAGCTCGGCTCATGTTCGAAAAGTCGACGCCGTCCTGATTGTTGGTCAGATTCAGGTTGTCACGGTAGGGCGAGGTCGATGCCACTTGGGTTTCCACGGTAGCTGGCGTGGATTCGATCGGGCTGGAGAGATTGTCGTAAGAGTACTTCTTGTACAGCGTTCCTGTGGTGATCAGGTATTTCTCGCTTTCTGCGCTGGTGCGCTGCAATTGCACCAGTTCGGATGCCGTCTTGATCTCGCCGAACTTGTTGACGAAATACTGGTCGCCGGAGCGGTCAGAGGCTTGGATCAGTTCCGGCGTCACGAATTGATCGTCGATGTACACATAGGTCTGCCACTTGTTGTAGGGGTCGTCGGCTGTTGCCGTGGCCGTCTTCACGTAGTAGGCGGTCGCCAGGTGCGAGGAGCCTGATGCCCCGTAGATCGTGAACGAGGTGGTCTTGTGATACGTGTCCGGCTTGTTGCGATTGAAAGCCGCCGTGATGGGCTGGCTGCTGGAGGGCAGGTTGAGCCCCAGCTCCACATTGGTCGTGGCCTTGAATTCGGAGACGGTCTTGCGTGGAATCGTCAGGGCGCTCAGCGGCTTGCTGAAGTCCGCCTTGTTGGTGGAATCCACCGGCAGTGACATCAGGGACTGACCGGCACTGTTGACCATCTGGTTCTGCTCGTTCAGCACGAAGCCGCCGTTGCGGGTATAGATCTTGGTACCATCGGGCGATTGCAGGGCGAAGAAGCCGTCACCGGTGATGGCCAGATCGAGCGAGTTCGCCGAGAACTCGATATTGCCCTGGCTGAACTCCTGCACAACCTGCTTCAGCGACACGCCGTTACCGACGACGCTCGAGGCCTTCTGCAGCGGGGACGTCGCGAAGATGTCACCAAAGTCGGCGCCGGACTTCTTGAACCCCGAGGTGCCGGCGTTCGCGATATTGTTGGAGGTGACCGCGAGCTCGGTTGTCGCAGCGTTCAGTCCGGTCAGTGATGTATAGAATGACATGTGGCGTTCCTCTTGAAATTTCGGATGTGATTGATTTGCTTCGCTACAGACCGATTCGCTGCAGCTGCGCCAGGTTGATTTCTTTTCCGGTCTCGGTTTCTACGACCAGGCCGGACGCATCCTCGTCCCAGCGCACGGCCGTGATCAATTCATTGGTGGTCACGCGTGCCGCGCCAGCCACCCCCGCGCGCTGAATGTCGACGGAGACGGAATAAAGCCCCAGCGGCACCTCTTCTCCTTTCGCCGAGACTCCTTTCCATTCCAGCGCAAGCGTGGAAGCGGGCTGTTTGCCAAATGCACGTTCAAAAACTACCACGCCCTCGGCATTCTTCACCACGAAGCGGCCACTGTCAGCTCCTTCCGGCAAGTCGGCGCTGATCTGTGACACCCTTCCCGCACCGCCGATCACGGTGCCAGAGGTGGACGGCACGCTGCGCCCGAGCATGCTGGTGCTGTCCATCAGGCGTGCCTGCAGCATGTTGCTTGACATGGTTTCCATGGCGCCCTGCATCGCCTTCATGGATTCCAGCGAGGAGAACTGCGCCAGTTGCGCCACGAAGGCCTCGTTTTCCATCGGGCTCAGCGGGTCCTGACTCTTCAGCTGGGTGGTAAACAGCTTCAGGAAGGCATCACGGCCTAGCGACTGATCCACGGTCTTGGGCGCATACTTCTGCGCTTCCAATTGCTCGGTGGTCAGGATGTTGCTGGGAAGAGTGACATTGCTCATGAGGGTCGGTTTCCTGGAGGTCAAGCCTTCGTGATGTCAAGGGTGCGCAGCATCAGGTCCTTGGCGGTCTTGATGACCTCCACGTTGTTCTGATAGCCGCGTGAGGCATCAAGCATTTCGATCATTTCTTCGACTTCGTTGACATTGGAGCCCCAGATATACCCGTCAGCATTGGCCATTGGGTGCCCCGGGTTGTACATCTCCTTCAAGGGGCGGGGATCGTCGACAATGTCCGCGACTCTGACCCCCCCGCCTGCCGACTGGCCCTGTGCGCTGACCATCTGATTGAGGATGGACTGAAAGACCGGGCGTTTGCCGCGGAATGCCTCCGCCTCCGAGCCTGCCACCACATTGCTGTTGGCGATATTGCTGGCGGTGGAGTTCATGCGAATCAGCTGCGCGCTCAGGCCACTGCCCGCAATATCGAAAATCCGATCAAGTGCCATGTTCATTCTCCTCGCAGTGCTTTGCGCAGGCCGCTCACGCGCGATTCAAGAAACTGCAGAGAGGCCTGATAGTCGGCGGCGGCACGGCCGAACTTGGCCTGCTCCAGGCCGATTTCCACTGTGTTGTTGTCGAGACTTGGGTTCAGCGGCACGCGATAGACAATGGCGTTGCTCACGGATGGTCGGCCGCTGCCAGAGCTACCCAGGTGCTGCTCATCGGTGTTGCGTACTTGCATCCCCTGACTGCCTTCGGCCTTGCGCATGGCGGCGGCGAAGTCCAGATCCTTCGCGCGATAGTTTGGCGTGGCAGCATTCGCGATATTCTGCGAAATCAGCTCAAGCCGCGTGTTGCGCAGTTGCAGGGCGCTGTTGTGCAGCGAGAAGTAAGAGTCGAGCAATGCCATGAGACGTCTGCCTTTGTGTCGGTACGACTGTGTATAAGCACAAGCTGTGCCAGCATTTGAAAACGGCATCGGGCCTCCTGTAAGATGCTGAAAAGCCTTGCAAGCCCTAGAGTGTGATGGTGAAAGTGTCGATACCCCTGTGGGGAGGGGTCGGCTCCCGAGGGCAAAGCGGCAAGATTCCGGCATCGGCATGCCGCTTTGCCGGCGTGGCCGGTCAGCGCGTTCCGACGCAAGGGAACTCCATGAGTAGAACTTTGTTGCTGAGTCTGATCCTGAGCCTGCTGTGGCTGCTCGGCGGGCCGCGAGCGCTGGCGGCAGAGGCCGACCTGCGCGCCGAAATGGTAGTGCAGTTGCAGGTCTGGCTCGCCGCGAGTCAGGGCGAAGAGGCGCGCGGCGTCAGCCTGGACCTGTTGGATCGACGCATCCGTGTGCCCGCGTGCGACACGCCTTACGTTTTCAGCTTCCCGTTCAACGACGGGCGTACGCTGAGGGTGGAGTGCCCCGGCTTGAATTGGTCGATCGTGACGCGCATGAATCGTGAGGAGACACTCGCCGCGCCGGCTGGCGCGGCGCGCAGCAGCGCGGGGGTTGTCGGAGGGCAGCAGGCTTATCAGCTCACGGTCGCGAAGCAGGCAGGGGATCTGATCGCCGAGGCGGACCTGCAAGTGCTAGAGGTAGACCCGGCCAGAGTGTCTGTCGCGCGCGGTCTCACTCTTGCCCAACTGCGCGGTGCCAAGGTGGCGCGCGATCTTGCGGTGGGCTCGGTGCTTCAGGCTGCTGACGTGCTGCAGGCCGGCACGGCACTGACGGTGACCACGCTTGTGCCGCGTGGCACCGCCCTGAGCGAGGCCAACACCCGCCCCGCCACATTTTACGGGCCGCTTCCGGCCGATGTGATCACCTCGGTGGAATCCCTGCGTCGCGCGGTGGCGACGGGGCCGTTGCAGCCCGGACAGCCGCTGCGTCTTTCGGGCATTCGCTCACTCGCCGATGTCGTGCGGGGAGACGAAGTGGTGGTGGCCGTGCGGCGTGGTCCGGTCAGCATCGAGTCTTACGCCGTTGCCGAGGATGACGGCATGACGGGCGATCAGATCACGGTGCGCAGCGGCGAGTCGGGCGAACGATTCAACGCGATCGTTACCGGCGTGCGTCGCGTCGAGCCGCTTTGACCGCAGGTGCGATGGCGTGGCGAAAAAAAATCATCAATTCACTAAAGCACAGCGCAACAAGTGTCGACTGCCCTGACGTAGCGTGCCATTACTCTTCGCGATTTCATGAACTGGCCAACATTATGAACACAATCAATCCGACAGACCCTGGCAAATCCAGCCTGCAAAGCATCTCTGACAACAAGCGTGTGAAGGACTTGCGGGAAAAGGCTGCCCAGGACACTTCCATGCGGCTAACGCCGGATGAATTGCCCCGGACCGAACCAGACCTGAAGCTCTCCGAGGCAGTGAGCGCCGCGATCAAGTCCGCCTCGGCGGAGTACGACACCGCCAAGGTCGACAACATCAGGGAAATGCTGCGACTCGGCAATTATCCTCTCGATCCGCGCAAGATAGCGGAAAGTATCGTCGAGCTGGAAAAGCTGCTCTAGGGCCAGGGAGAGACCTATGTCCTCGGCTGCGGACACTGTCCAGATGACGACGCTGATTGCTGAACTGGAAAGCCTTTGCTCAGAGGTCAGTCAGTTCAGTGCTTTGCTGGACGACGAATTTGACGCCATGAAGGCCCAGGATCTCGCCCGCCTGGAAGCGCTTCAGCCAATCAAAGAGCGCGCGTTGGCGCAACTGGGAGATGCGCGCTTTCGACGCGTGCAGGCGCAGTTGAGCGCCGGGGAAGCGGCCGGCTTGCCAGTGGCAGTCACAGAGAAATGGGCCCGTCTGGTCGAGACAGCAGAGGCCATCAAGGCCAGTCTCGCGCGCAATGAAGTGCTTATTAGCCGCAAGTTGACGGTGGTGCGCGAGGCGCTGCAGACCTTGTATCAGACGGGATCTCGCGAAGGGGTGCAGCTTTACGATCGCCTGGGGCGATTGACCCGGCCTGGACGCTCATCCTGACGCTGTCGCCTGTTCAGCCAGTGCATCAGGCGTCGCTGTCGCCAGCGTCACTATCGGATGCGGCAGTTTCGACAGAGCGAGCTTCGCTCAGCAGACTTCCTGCCAAGCCGGCCGGCACGGGCAGCTTGATCTTGCTGTAAAGCGTGGCGATGGTTTCCTCCAGCGCCATCCGCAGCCGGTTCAGCTCGTCGCTCTGGGCCCTGGCACTGTCATAGGCCACGTTGTAGAGGCTGTTCAGTTCCTGCGCGGGCAGCCAGCTGGACAGGGCAAAACGCAAGGTCTTCACCAGACGTTCACTCTTGGGTGTCGCCCGTGCAGCTCCGAACTTGCCATCACTGCTGCCTTCGGCAAACAAACTCCGGATCGTCTTCAACAGCACAGGCGCGTACTGTTCCCGAAACTGTTCGATATCGGTGGCGTTCAGCCCTTCAGGAACACTTTTGCCCGCCAGCATGTCCCATAGCGGCTTGCCTTCAAGGCCATGGAAGGGCGCATTGCCGCCCGCGCTGGCGCCACTCCCGCCGCTATGCTGATCCATCAGTTGACGCGTGATTTCCTCCAGGCTGCGAATCTTGCCGACGGCATACAGCACCATAACCGTGATGGATGCCGTGCAAATCAGAATGATGGTCATGACAATCAAATTGCTCATGGGCATGGCCTCGGGAGAAAGTGAACCCAGTGCACTCATCCGTCGTGGTTGCCAGGATCGGCAGCATCGCCGGAGCCTGACTCGTCGCCGGCTTCCTCTCGCAGAAAGCGCACCACTTCCAGATTCTCGATGAGCCCCAGCTCTTTCCACATTTCGTCGGCCACCGCCTGCACCTGAGTGATGGCCTGCGACCTGGCGATTTTCTGCGTCTGATATGCGCCGGCCACGCTGAAGATCTTCTCCGCGAAGCGCTCAGGGATATAAGTGAACATGAAGTCTGCACCAGACTTCACCAGCTGGAATGTATCGGCCTGCGGCGGTTCTGGCTTTTCAGCACCATTGGCCAGCGCGAGCAGCAGCGTTTCCTCGTAGACTTCCACCTCGCGCGCGGCGCGCACGAAGGCGGTGTCGATATTGGCTCGACAGCGCAGAGCCACTCGGACGCAGTAAACGCGACTTTCGCGCGCGTTGGACTTGGCAACGGCGAGCGCTTCTTCGTAGTCCTCGCGGGCCTTTGCCTTGAGCTTTTCGTTTTTGGATGCTTTAAACCACACTAGTCGAGTGCTCCGGATTGATAGTGCGAACTCAGCAAAGGCTTGAGTTCCTTGAGCGTCCCACTGAGGATCTGGCTGATGCGCGATTCGTTCACGCCGATGACTGCACCGATTTCCTTCAAGGTCATCTCTTCCACATAGTACAACTGCAGGATCAGTTGCTTGCGCGTGTCCAGCTGGGCGATAGCCGTCTCGATCACCGATTTCACGTCGCCCTGCGCCACCGTGGCATAAGCCTCGTGACTTTCACTGGCGACATCGAAGCCATCTTCTTCCAATAATGCGTCCAGTTCCAGCATGTTCAATTGAGTCGCGTGCAGACGTTGCTCTTCGTAGGTGGCCACGTCGATGCCCAGCGCGTCGGCCACTTCGCGGTGGGTTGGCTGCCGACCGAGCGAATGGGCCAGCCGTGTGCTGTACTCACTGTGCAGCTTGCTGTTGCGAATCGCCAGCCGGGACACATCGCTCAGGCGACGGGCCTCGTCGATGATGGCGCCGCGGATTCGCGCCTTGGCATAGCTCTCGAAGCTGACCCCCTGGGCTGGATCGAAGCTTTTTTCAGCTTCCATGAGGCCGAGGGTACCGAGCTGGATCATGTCGTCAAGCTCGATGTATGCGGGGATGCGCGGGCGCAGATGCACGGCAATACGACGTACCATCGCGAGGTAGTGCGTGATGGGCATCACCGTATTGCCGATACTCTGCACATCCTGATAGGCATCAATGCTCATGATTGTCGTCAGGTCTGCCCCATGAAGAACTGAACTGCCCCGCTTGGCTGGGTGGCCGCCGGCCTTGCCAGCAGCGCCTTTGCAACCTGGCGGAAGTTGGAGGCGATGACGGCGCTGGGCGCAAGGCGCAGCATTGGTGTCGACTTCTGCCACGACAGGTTCACCATGGGATCCTTGCTCACCGAGCCCAGGTAATGCAGCGAGGCATTGAGAAAATTGCCCACGACATTGTCCATGCTCTCGAACAGCCTGACTCCCTGCTGCTCGTTGTCGACTTGATTGGGCAGGTAGATGAAATCATCCAGCCTGTAGTCGTTCACCATGACCTTGAGCAGGGCATAGGCGTCGGCGATGGAGCTAAGCTCAGCAGTGCCCACCACCACCCGCTCCTCGCAGGCCTGCAGAAAGCTCAGAACGCTGGAGGAGATGCCGGCGGCGCAGTCCACGATCAGCACATCGTATCGGTTGGAGAGCCCGGAAAACGCCTGAATGATACGTGCAGACTCGACTCGGCCGACCGAGGCCAGTGCCTCGACACCGCTGGCGCCTGCGACCAGATCCACGCCGAAGGAGGACTTCACGATGATGTCGTCAAGCCGCACCAGGCCGTTCATCACATGGCCGATGTTCCCCACGGAGTCGACCCCGAGGCCGATCTGGGCATTTGCGAGGCCCATGTCGGCATCGAAATAGAGCACGCTTTTCCCCTGCTCTGCGATCGCCGTGGCGAGATTGATGGAGAGTGTTGTCTTGCCGACCCCGCCCTTGCCGCTGGCAATGCAGATGGTTCGGGTGCCGCTGTTCAGTGCCTTGGACTGCATGGTGTCTGCCTTGGAGTGTCGTGGAGAAGATCGGCGAGTGAGGGATGATTCGCGATGATCAATCTGCGATTTCCTTCAGCACTTCTTCGGCCAGCATACGTTTGTCCAGTGTGATCAAGGGGCTTGCAGGCAGAGGTCCGGCACCTGCGAAAAGCAGAGGGGTGCGCGTTTCCAGGAGAGTTTCCACCAGCGGCCAGCATGCTCCCGGGCTGTCGAGCCTGGTAATCCACGTCGACGCGAACGACAGGCCAGTGCCTTGGCGGAATCCTCGCGACGACGTGCTGGCGGTATCCTTGGCCACCAGCAGATGAAAGTTCGCAAATGTAAGGTCGTTTTGCAAGCGCTGCAGCTCCATGAAATCCAGGGTGCTTGGCAGCTCCACAATCAGGCTGGCATGCCCCATGTGCTCGTTGATGATCGACAGCAGCATGGACCATTCGGCCGCCTGGTAGACCTCGACCCCGCGCTTTGCGCCGAGCAGTTGCAACTGCGTCCAGGTGCCGTCGCGTGTCGGTTTGTAGCCCACAACGATGGCGGGGCGACCCTGCTCCAGCAGATGCGATGCCAGACGAAAGGCATTCACGGTCTTGCCGACGCCCGCCTGGCCCACCAGGAAATGCACCGCTGGCTCAAGGGCAAGCATCGTACTGGCGGGGAGATTCTCCAGCAGAAATTCCTGCAACAGCTGACGCGCATCCGAGGTGCAGGGGCAATTCAAGGTCAGGGCTTCCATTTTCCTCATCAGGCGGGCCGAGATGGCGGCGTCTTCGAGGTGATCGCTCAATTGAAAGCCCGCAGGGGCGCTCTCTCGAGAGGAGCTGTTCTGACTCTCGCGCAGGGCCCTGCGCAGCGATTCGAACTCTGTCTTCATCAACAGGCTCAATTCCTGCAGCCCGGCATCCGCCGGGCAGGCAGGGGCAGGTCTGGCTTGCTCCGGAACGCCAGCATTGGCAGCAGGCTCGGCCGCCAGGGCGAAGCGCACCGCGCTCGCCTGGGATGTGATCGCCAGCGGTGGCTCGTCCTGCTGCCAGAGGCTGGCCGCTGCAACCGGGGTATCGTCCACGGCGAACACAAAGTGGTTCTTTCCAGTATGCCGCGTATTGGCGATGATCAGGACATCATCGCCAAAGCGATGCGCCAGCTCACGCAGCCCGCTTTTGGTGTCCTCGGCTTCCAGGCGTTCGATTCTCATGGTTCACTCCTTGTTCAGGCGGCGTTCAAGCCGATTTTCGCAATCACCTTGATGTCCTGGTCTTCCGGAATCTCGGTGTAGGACAACACACTCAGGCCGCGTGAGCGGCCGCGCAGCACCTTGGCCAGCCATGGTCGTATGCCGGGCGACACGATCAGAACCGGGGGCAGGCCTTTCTCCTCTGTCTGGCGTTTCTCGTCGTCGATCGCCCGGAACAGGCTCTCCGCCAGTTTGGGGTCGATCACCAGCTCGCCGGACTTACGGCTCTGCTGCAGCGTACTGGAGAGCAGATGTTCCAGCTCGGTTTCCAGGGTGATCACCGCCAGCGTCTGGCCCAGGTCCACCAGCGACTGCATGATCGAGCGTCCGAGGGCCGGCCGGATCAGCGCTGTCAGCTCGTCGGGATCCTTGCTCTTGCTGACCTCGACCACAAGGCTTTCCACTACGCTGCGCATGTCCCGCAGCGAGATGCCCTCGGCCACCAGATTGCGGAACACCTGATTGACGGTGGCCAGCGAGATTTTTTCGGGAATCAGGCCGTCCATCAACTGGGGTGACTTTTCTGCGAGCTTGTCCAGCAGTTGACGGGTTTCGTCGTGACCCAGCAGCTCTGGCGCATTTTCCTTCAACACCATGTTGACGTGCGTGGCGATCGCGGTGGAGGCATCCACCACGGTGTACCCCAGCATGCGCGCATAGTCGCGTTTGGACGGCTGAATCCAGTAGGCGTCCAGGCCAAACGCCGGGTCTTTGGTTGGCACCCCGTCAAGGGGCACGCTCAGGTTGCCCGGATTGATGGCAAGCTCGCTGCCTATGCGGATCTCGCCCTTGCCGCGTGCAATGCCGCGCAGCAGGATCTTGTAGGCGTCGGGCGGCAATTCCAGATTGTCGCGCACACGGATGGACTGCAGCAGAAAGCCCATCTCGGCCGACAATTTCTTGCGCACCCCGCGGATGCGTCCAAGCAGGGTGCCACCGCCCTCCTGGCTGGCCAGGGCCACGAGGCCATAGCCCAGCTCGAGGCTGATGGTGTCCGACTGTTCAATATCATCCCAGCCCAGCGCCTCGATCTCGGCAGGGGCCGCGGCCAGCTGCGCGTTTGCAGCAGCCTCTGTCTGTCGTGCCTGCTTGCTGTTCTGGCGCAGCAGCACATAGCCCAGCCCGCCCGACAACGCCGCGAAGCCCAGGAAGATCGTGTTGGGCATGTCGGGAATGACCCCCAGCGCAAACAGGATTGCGCCGGCGATCAGCAGCGCCTTCGGGTCGGCCATCTGCGAGCTCGCCTGTCGCGACATGGTTTCCGCCGTGGTCACACGGGTCACAATGATGGCGGTTGACAGTGACAGCAGCAGGGCCGGAATCTGTGCCACGAGGCCATCGCCGATGGTCAGCAGCACATAGATCTCGCCGGCCTCGGCGAAGCTCAGATCGTGCTGGGTCATGCCGATGGCCAGACCTCCGATGATGTTGATGAACAAGATCAGAAGCCCCGCGATGGCGTCGCCACGAACGAACTTCGAGGCACCGTCCATCGAGCCGAAGAAATCCGCTTCCTGACTGACTTCCTCGCGTCGTCGTTTGGCTGTTTCCTGGTCAATCAGCCCCGCATTCAGGTCGGCATCCACCGCCATCTGCTTGCCCGGCATGGCGTCCAGGGTGAAACGCGCGATCACCTCCGACACGCGCCCGGCGCCCTTGGTCACCACGATGAAATTGATGATCATGAGAATGGCAAAGATGATCAGCCCCACCACGTAGTTGCCGGCGATCACGAACTGACCAAAAGATTCGATCACTTTGCCCGCGGCAGCCGGCCCGTTGTGACCTTCCACGAGCACCACGCGCGTCGAGGCCACGTTCAGCGCCAGGCGCAGCATCGTGGTGAGCAGCAGGATGGAAGGGAATGCCGAGAATTCCAGCGGCTTGGTCACGTTGATGGCGATCATGATGATCATCAGGCTGACCACGATATTGAGCGTGAAGAACAGGTCCAGCAGCAACGGCGGCAGCGGCACCACCAGCATGGCCATGATGATCAGGATCAGCAGCGGAATCCCCAGGCCGCGCAGACTTGCCTGAAAGCTGGCTTGTCGGAAAATTGACAGTGCGATTGGTTGCAATTTAAAACCCTTGTATATCAATACGATATTTTTAATTTCGGCTGCTTCGGGGCATCCGCGATTGGCGACTGGGTAATAGAAGCAATAACTTGGCCAACTTATTTTGACGCCGGCGTAAAGTCAGCAGAGCCAAGTGCCGACTGTCACAGCAATCGTGTTGCTGAATCCCGAAGGAGAGCGCCTCATGAAACACCCTCACCCTGCCCGCGCCCTGGCTCTTGCCGTGCTGTGCGCAGTCCTGCTCAATGGCTGTATCGTGGCCGAGCGCAGTTCCCCAGGCTCTGTGATGCAGCTCGTGGAGCTCAGCGACACCATCACGGCGACCGGCTATGCCGTCATCGAGCTGCAGCTGAGTGACCTGCCCGAGCAGCGCCGCCTGCTGGCAATCCGGGCTTCCAAGCTGGATGCCTACCGGGCGCTGGCGGAACAGGTCTACGGCCAGATGATCGACTCGGAAACCTCGGTGCGCGATCTGGTGGTCAGCAGCGATGCCTTTCGGGCGCGCGTACAGGGCGTAATCTATGGTGCTGAGCTGGAGAGCATTACTCCGGTGGGTGCCGACACCTATGAAGTCACCCTGAGCCTGCGCCGCTCCGTGGTGAATGATCTGCGCCGGTTGTACCTGCAACTGAGCCGCGAACAGCGGGCATGAGAGGAATGGCCATGATGCGTTCGTGCCGTCTGCACCGAGTCTGCCTCCTGCTCTGCCTGGCCTGCGCCCCGCTGCTGCAGGCGCAGACTGCACAGGAGGCGCCAGACGTGCCCACGCCGGGTGAGGCGGAACAGTTGCTTGAAACCATACGCCAGGTGCTGGTCGAAGCCGCAGTGGACGACACGGTCACCGTGGTCAGCAGTGCCTATATCGACGCCAGCGGTCGCCTGATTGAGTCCTCCTATTTCGATACCGAAACCGTGGTGCGCGGGGTGCGCGTGCTGGACTATCTGCCGCAGGACACGGCTGTGCCCGATCCGGCCGAACGTCTTCCGGCCAGTCTGGCCGGTCTGCGCGACGGCGTGTGTGCTTTGGCACCCGAGCGCCACTACGCCCCCACTCTGATGGTGTCCGCGCAGGTGGCGCTGGGGCAGGGCCGTTTGAACGATGCGCACGGCGCAGCCTTGATCGCACAGACCGCGCGCGCCATTGACGCCAGTGTTGCGCGCAGCGCGGCGTGGGTGGCCGTGCACGAAGATCTCCGGCTGACGCAAGCGAATGCTTATGAGCGTCTTGTCAGCGGTCTGCGGGCCTTCGGGCCCACCGACTATGCCTTGCGCTGGACGCTGACCGAGGCGCCCTCTGCCGCTTTGACGCCCGCCCAGCGCCTGCGGCAGGGGCTGGAAATCGTGAGCAGCAGTGGCCGCGCTCTGCTGGCGGCGAATCCGCTGGTGCCTGTTGATCTGGCTGCACGCACCCCTCAGGTCGTGGCGCAGTTTCACATCGAGCTGGTGGATCTGTCCCGCGATCAGGTGCTCAGCAGTCTGACGCACGGTGTCCCGCTGTGGTCCGGGACACCGGCCCTGGTCGCCCGCGCCGACGATCTGGCGGTGCTGGAGGCTGACTTGCAGCGACAGATCGACGACTTCCTGGGTGCTGTGCAGATCGACCATCAGTGCAGTCTGCGGCAGTTTGCGCTGCAGCCCTCGCCCCAGGATCCGGCCCACTACGCACTGCGTCTGGGCACCCAGAACGGCGCGCGCCCCGGCGATCGCTTCCTGCTGGTGGAAGCGCCCTGGAGCGGCCCCGAGGACACGCTCAACGGCGATCTGGTCGCCACCATGGCGATCGCCGAAATCGTCGCGCTCGGGCCCTACGAGTCGACACTGGCGATTGTTGCCGGGCCATCGACGCCTGGCGCCCCGCGCATGGCGATTGCTTTCTGAGGCCTGGTGCCTTGCTCTTTCACAGGAGACTGCCTGCATGATGACCCTAGGACAGAACACGCTGCTGACCCTGCTCCTGCTTGCCTTGTGTGGGCCAGCCGTGCAGGCCCAGACGGTGGGCGGTCAGCCCGCCGTGATCGACGAGGCCCTGCAGCGCTTGCTGGG
>JAURIJ010000058.1 GCA_030832825.1 Gammaproteobacteria bacterium | reverse complement strand
TCACCAGCTCGTGCTTGCTGACATCCACCCCGATCTGAAACGCCTTTGCGGAATTTGCCATGTACTCACCTCCACGTGAATGTCACCCATGCTTGTCGGGGCTCACGCGAACGCTGGCTTGCCACTAATCGTCGGTCTTGGCCGATAGATTCCTTATTGGCGCTTGCGGTGAGAGGGTGGGGCGATGTCTCCTACAGTCTGTCGTTGCAGATGCTTGCTTCGTCCATCCACCCCCGGCAAGCCCTTATCACCTGCCGGAGCGAAACATACAAGCCTGCTTGCAGGCGAACATTCCCCAAATCACGACACCAAATAGTCATCCATATCCCCACCCGCCGCGAGGATCTCGTTCACCCAGTTCGGCCGCTTGCCGCGCCCGCCTGCCCAAGTCTCGCCGTTCGGGCCCTGGTACTTCACCACGGGTGCTTTCTTCTTCGCCGTGGACTTGGCCTTGGTTGTTTTCTTCGCCTTAGTCACTTTCTCGGCGGGCTTCTCAGCCGCCGCAGCGCGCGAGCGCTTCACCAGCCCCAGCTCGGCGGCAGAGATGCCGTACGTCTTGATCTTTTCCTTGATGTCGGCAATGGCCGCCTTCTTTTCGGCAACATAGATATCGTCGGCCTGCTTCTGCAGGTCGGTGATGCGGGCGCGGATTTCGGCGTATTTACTCATGGTTATTCCTCGTTGAATCCAGTTGTCATAATCAGAATTTATGGCAGCAATACCAATATGCAATGACTCGCCACTTTATGCTCAGTTCAGGCCCCTAGTACATTCGCCTAAGCGGCTATATTCATTGCCAGCGCTTGTTGTGAGCGCCGGGTGTTGTAATCACCAGATCCAACCGCTGATGAATAGATAGGCGCAGTGCAGACTTCTTAAGCGGCACCGTTACACATGCTGATCCTTCAAAGTGCGGATCAATCGCTGCTCCATGCCATAAGTCGCAGCGTCACGCACCAAGGGCCACCAACGCCTGCAGATACTGACCGTAGCCGTTCTTGGCTAGAGGCTCGACGCGGGCCAGCACCTCTTCGCTGGTGAGCCACTGGTTGCGCCAGGCGATCTCTTCAAGACACGCAATCTTGAGCCCCTGCCGGTGTTCCACCGTCTGCACGAACATGCTGGCCTCCAGCAGGCTCTCGTGGGTGCCGGTGTCGAGCCAGGCGAAGCCACGGCCCAGCACTTCCACGGTCAAGTCGCCCCGCGTGAGATAGGCCTGGTTGACGCTGGTGATCTCCAGCTCGCCGCGAGCCGAGGGTTTCACCTGCTTGGCGATCTCGATGACATCGTTGTCATAGAAGTAGAGGCCCGTGACCGCGTAATTCGACTTAGGCTGCGCGGGCTTCTCCTCGATGGACACGGCGCGACGCTGAGCATCGAACTCCACGACCCCGAAGCGCTGCGGGTCCCTCACCTGATACCCGAACACGGTGGCCCCGCTGGGGCGCGCCACGGACTCACGCAGTTTTCCAGTGAAGCCCTGGCCGTAGAAGATGTTGTCGCCCAGCACCAGGCACACGCGATCCTGGCCGATGAAGCGCTCGCCAATCAGGAACGCTTGGGCCAGGCCGTCAGGACTGGGCTGGATGGCGTATTCGAAGCGCACGCCATACTGCTCGCCGTCACCCAGCAGGCGCTGATAGCCGGCGATGTCCTCGGGCGTGCTGATGATCAGGATGTCGCGGATGCCCGCGAGCATCAGCACGGAGATCGGGTAGAACACCATGGGCTTGTCGTAGATGGGCAACAGCTGCTTGGAAACGCCTTTGGTGATGGGGTAAAGCCGGGTGCCGCTGCCGCCGGCCAAAACAATGCCTTTCACTGACACTTGGGGGTCCTTGTTGTGCATATCTGCAACCTGAGCTGAGTCGATCCGGCCGTACTATACCTGAAAGTGGCTCATCAGCACCCTGCGGCATGGAGAGCATGTCATCTTCAAACTTGCTCAACTGTCAAAAAATCTCAACGCCTCGGCAATAGCACTGCAACAGCAGGTCGTTAGCTTGACCTCGACAACAGTCACCCCGACTGTGGCGCACGAGGGAACCCCAAGTGAAAGTGACTTGTTTCGGTGCAGGGTATGTAGGTCTTGTGAGCAGCGCGTGCCTGGCTGAGGCTGGAAACAGCGTGATGTGCATTGATTGCGATGCGTCACGAATCGCGTCAATTCATGACGGAAACATCCCGATTTTTGAGCCTGGGCTTGATTCTCTCGTCGAACAGAATCGAGCGCTGGGCACCCTGCACTTCACCAGCAATGCACAGGACGCCGTGGCATACGCCGACGTGATCTTCATTGCCGTGGGCACGCCGCCCGACGAGGACGGCTCGGCCGACCTGAAGTACGTGCTGGCCGTGGCCACGGAAGTAGGCCGGCTGATGACGCAGGACAAGATCATCGTCACTAAGTCGACGGTGCCGGTGGGCACCTCGGACAAGGTGCGCGCGGCGGCCCAGGCGGCACTCGATGCACGCGGTTCGACCCTGAAGGTGCAGATCGCCTCCAACCCGGAGTTCCTCAAGGAAGGCGCGGCGGTGGGCGACTTCATGAAACCCGACCGCATCGTGGTGGGCACGGATTCGGCCGACGTGAAGGCGGTGATGCTGGACCTCTACGCGCCCTTCAACCGCAATTCCGACCGCATGATCTTCATGGACATCCGCTCGGCCGAGCTGACCAAGTACGCCGCCAACGCAATGCTGGCCACCAAGATCAGCTTCATGAACGAGATTGCCAACCTGGCCGAGATCCTGGGGGCCGACATCGAGCAAGTGCGTCACGGCATCGGCTCCGACCCGCGCATCGGCTACCAGTTCATCTACCCGGGCATCGGCTACGGCGGCTCGTGCTTCCCGAAAGACGTGCGCGCCCTGAGCCAGACGGCGGCGCAACTTGGCCGTGAGATGCGCATCCTCAATGCCGTGGAAGCGGTGAACACGGCGCAGAAGTCGCGTCTGGTGGAGCTGGTGCAGGGGCATTACGCGGGCAGCGTGCGGGGCAAGACCTTCGCCGTGTGGGGCCTGTCCTTCAAACCCAAGACGGACGACATGCGCGAGGCCCCGAGCCGCGTGATCATGGAGGCACTGTGGGCCGCCGGCGCCCAGGTGCAGGCCTATGACCCGGAGGCCATGCAGGAAGTGGAGCGCCTCTACGGCCAGCGCCCCGACCTGCGCCTGGTGGGCACACGCGATGCGGCGCTGGTGGGCGCCGACGCACTGATCATCTGCACCGAGTGGCAACACTTCCGCGCGGCCGACTTCGAGCACCTGGCACAGACGCTGAGCGACATGGTGATCTTCGATGGCCGCAATCTGTACGACCCGGCCAAAGTGGCTGCGCGCGGCCTGACCTACTACGCCATCGGCCGCGGGGCCTCGGTGCGCAAGGGGTGAGGGGAAACCCACGGGTCCAGCAGCGTGAGGCCGGTGTTCTGGAAGTCCCGCATGTTGCGGGTCACCAGGCACAGGCCATGCACCAGCGCTGTGGCCGCAATCAGGGCGTCGCGCTCCGGGCGCGAGTCAGGCACGGTTAATGACGCGCAGGCCAGGGCGACATCGACGTCGACGTTGAGGATTCGATTGCCGAACGTGGGCACGAGTTTCGACGTGAACCAGCGCCTGATCAGCTCTGCCTGCACCGGGTCGCGGCGAGCCAGCAGGCGAATGCCCAACTGGATCTCCATGATCGAGATCACGGAAAGGCACAGCGACTCGGATGTCACGCTCGACGCCCACTTCACGACTTTCGGATCCGCCTTGCCGGACGACGCCTTGCGCAGCTCTGACACGACATTGGAATCCAGCAGATACAAGGCCTTGGACATGGGCGGGACTCGCGTCAAAGCTCCGACGATTTCAGGAAGTCATCGGGCAGGCGGGGAATCTCGAACTCGATGTCATCGGCGTCCGGCATGGCGAGCAGATCGATGATGTTGCGACCTTCAAGGGCTGTGCCGGACATTCGTTGATACTCCTCGAAACTCAGCAGCACGTGCGCTGGACGACCGCGATCAGTGATGAACACGGGCCCGCTCAGCGCCGCACGTTTCGCGCCGCTGGTGTCCTGATTGAACTCTCGGCTCGTCATGGTAGTGATGCGCATGCTGGTGGCTCCCGAGAATTTGTAGCAACGTTACGACCACGGAAACACGCCGGCAAGCTTCAGTTCAACTCTAGCCCACATCCGGGAAAGCCACCTGAATTTACATCGTCCCCCGCTTTGGGCTACCGTGCCGGCAGCCTTCCACCCCCAGCCCGAGGAGCCTTTCATGGCCGCCACCCCCAGCGCCGGCGCCCGCTTTCGTGCGGCCTTGCGTGACAACCGCCCTCTCCAGATCGTCGGTGCCATCAACGCCTACAGCGCCCTGCTCGCCCAGCGTGCGGGGCATCAGGCGCTGTACCTTTCCGGCGCGGGCGTGGCCAATGCCTCGCACGGCCTGCCCGATCTGGGGCTGACCAGTCTCCACGACGTGCTGACGGAGGTGGTCCGCCTCACCAACGCCACCGACCTGCCGCTGCTGGTGGACATCGACACCGGCTGGGGCGGCGCCTTCAATATCACCCGCACCATCAAGGCCATGGAAAAGGCCGGCGCGGCGGCCGTGCATCTGGAGGATCAGGTGGCGCAGAAGCGCTGCGGTCACCGGCCGAACAAGGCCATCGTGCCGTGCGCCGAGATGGTGGACCGCGTGAAGGCCGCCGTGGACGCCCGTGTGGATGCCGACTTCGTGATCATGGCGCGCACCGACGCCATCGCGGTGGAGGGGCTGGACGCCGCCATCGAACGGGCCCTGGCCTGCGTCGAGGCCGGCGCGGATGCCGTCTTTCCCGAGGCCATCACCACGCTGGAGGATTACCGCCGCTTCAGCGCCGCCGTGCCTGTGCCTATCCTGGCCAACATCACCGAGTTCGGCGCCACGCCGCTGTTCAACACGCGCGAGCTGGCCGCCGCCGGCGTGGCCATGGTGCTCTACCCGCTCAGCGCCTTCCGCGCCATGAGCCGCGCGGCCGAACGGGTCTACGCCAGCATCCTGCAGGAAGGCGATCAGAAGGCGGTGATCGACACGATGCAGACCCGCGCCGAGCTGTACGAGGTGCTGGATTATCTGGCCTGGGAACGCAAGCTGGATGCGTTGTTCACGCGGGAGGAGTGACGCGTGCAGACGAACTGCTGGAAAAGTCGGGGGCAGCAGCGCTGCCCCCTGTGGGCGTGCGATCGCGAAGGAAGCAGTTCCGGATGCAGCCCGACCCGCCTGCCATCCTTGCCAGGCTTGCCAACACCTTCCTTGTGTTCACTCCAAGCGTAGGACACGAACTGCTCCCCTGCCAAAAAGCCCGCGTGCTTTCCCACCGCTCTTTTCAGCTACCATGGCGCCAGCTTTTTTCTTCTGAGGATTTGCCGATGTCCGCCACTGTGGAATACAACGCCCGCCCTGCCCCGGACCAGGAACTCGTCGACATCGCCCGCTATGTCACCGACTACGACATCACCTCGGCCGAGGCCTGGGACACCGCGCGCCTCTGTCTGATGGATTCGCTGGGCTGCGCGGTGCTGGCCCTGCGCTTTCCCGAGTGCACCAAGTTGCTCGGCCCCCTCGTGGAAGGCACCGTGGTGCCCCATGGCGCGCGGGTACCGGGCACGCAGTTCCGGCTCGATCCGGTGAAGGCGGCCTGGGACATCGGCTGCCTCATCCGCTGGCTGGACTACAACGACACCTGGCTGGCCGCGGAATGGGGCCACCCCTCGGACAATCTGGGCGGCATTCTGGCGGTGGCGGACTACCTCTCGCAGCGCCACGTAGCCGCGGGCAAGGCGCCGCTGCTGATGCGCGACGTGCTGACGGCCATGATCAAGGCGCACGAGATTCAGGGTGTGATCGCGCTGGAGAACAGCTTCAACCGCGTGGGGCTGTGCCATGTACTGTTGGTGCGCGTGGCGTCCACCGCCGTGGTGACGGCGATGCTGGGCGGCAGCCAGGCGCAGATCATCGACGCCCTCTCCCAAGCCTGGCTGGACGGTTCCAGTCTGCGCACCTATCGCCACGCGCCCAATGCGGGGCCGCGCAAGTCCTGGGCTGCCGGCGATGCCTCCTCCCGCGCGGTGCGATTGGCGGACCTGACCCTGCGCGGCGAAATCGGTTACCCGAGCGTGCTGAGCGCGCCGACCTGGGGGTTCCAGGATGTATCGTTCAAAGGGAATAAATTAGCGTTCACAAGGCCTTACGGCAGTTACGTGATGGAGAACATCCTGTTCAAGATCGCCTTCCCCGCCGAGTTCCACGCGCAGACAGCCGCCGAAGCCGCCGTGCAATTGCACCCGCTGGTGCAGGATCGCCTGGACCAGATCACGCGCATCGTGATTCACACCCACGAGTCGGCCATCCGCATCATCAGCAAGCACGGCCCGCTCGACAATCCGGCCGACCGCGATCATTGCCTGCAATACATGACGGCGGTGCCGCTGGCCTTCGGCGCCCTGGTGGCCGAGCACTACGAAGACGACTTCCACCAGACGCACCCGATCATCGATCAGCTGCGCGAGAAGATGGAGGTGGTCGAGGAGCCGCGCTACAGCCGGGAGTACCGCGAGGCGGACAAGCGTTCCATCGCCAATGCCCTGCAGGTGTTCTTCGCCGATGGCAGCTGCACGCAGAAGGTGGAGGTGGAATACCCGCTGGGGCATCGACGCCGCCGGGCGGAAGGCATCCCGCTGCTGCAGGAGAAATTCCGGCGCCATCTGGCCACGCGTTTCCCGGCGGCACGGGTGGAGAGGATCGTCGCCCTGTGCAATGACCCCCAGGCGCTGGCGGCCACCCCGGTGCACGACTTCATGGATCTGCTCCTGATATGACACACCGCCCTTGAAAAGCAGATTGGCGTCCGCAGATAAGCGACGTGGCCGGGGCTCCTGCGAGGCCGGCCACAGGACCCGACCTCTTCGGTGGGTTCACCAAACCCCAACCAATATTGCTTTCGAGGATATTTGCCATGCGTACATTCGATTTCGCCCCGCTCTACCGCTCCACCATCGGTTTTGACCACCTGACGTCCCTGCTGGACTCCGTGACACAACGCGAACAGAGCCAGCCGAGCTATCCGCCTTACAACATTGAATTGCTGGGCAAGGATCAGTACCGCATCACCATGGCCGTTGCCGGCTTCGTGGATGCCGAGCTGCAGATCCAGTCCGAGCGCCAGACCCTGACTGTCAAGGGCAGGAAGGCCGAGGACCGCAAGGAGCGCAACTACCTGCATCAGGGCATCGCGGGCCGCAACTTCGAGCGCGTGTTCCAGCTGGCCGACCACGTGAAGGTGACCGGCGCAACGCTGGAGAACGGGCTGCTGAACATCGACCTGGTTCGCGAGATCCCCGAGGCCATGAAGCCGCGCCAGATCGCGATCAATGGCAAGGCCCCGCAGCTGCTTGAGACCGGCGCGCAGACTGTGGCGTAACACCTCAGGAGCCTGCTTGCGGGCGAACCATCACCCGTAGGAGCCTGCTTGCAGGCGAATGGTTCGCTTGCAAGCAAGCTCCTACTGTACCCAGCGCAATTCTTCATTTTCCGTCAACACTTCTTCACTTCGCGGCAGACAGCCCCCCGCGCGCCCCGCTAGATTCCCTCGCACCAGCCTGCCGCCAGGCCGACTGGCACAAAAACAAAAACTGCACACACCCGCCCAGCGCCGGGTGATGCGCCACCACGAGGGTCTGCCATGTACACGTTCGCTCGTCGTTCCACCGCAGCCATGCCGCTGCTTCTGCTGTTTTCACTTCTCTTCACCTTGAGCACCCACGCCGCTGAGCCCAGTTATCGCAAGGGGCAGTTCGTCGAACCCGCCTATGAAGGCTGGTGGGAGAACGACGACGGCACGTTCAGCTTCATCTTCGGTTACCACAACGAGAACTGGGAAGAAGAGCTGAAGATCCCCGTGGGCGAAGCCAATTTCTTCTCGCCGGGGGAAGCCGATCGTGGCCAGCCCACGCACTTCCTGCCCCGTCGCAACCGCTTCACCTTCGAGGTGGTGGTGCCGGCTGACTGGGGCGACAAGGAACTGGCCTGGACTGTCGCCATCAATGGCGTGTCCAAGACAGCCTTCGCCACCCTGGCCCGCGACTACGTGATCGACAATGTGGTGATCGCCTCCGAGACCGGCTCCCTGGGGGCCGGCACCAGCAGCCCGGAATCCCGCGCCAATATCGCGCCCGTGCTGACCGTGCAGGGCGACCGCACCGGGGATCAGATCGTGCGCCGCGTGCGCGTGGGCGAACCCCTGCTGGTGGAGGCCCATGTCGAGGACGACGGCCTGCCCAAGCCCCGTGCCGCCTCCATCAACCGCCCGGAACAGCAGGGCCTGGCACGCTGGATGGCGCCGCCACGCCGCACCACGGTGGGCAAGACCAACGGCCTGTTCCTGTCCTGGAACATCTACCGCGGTGAGGGCAATGCCTCGTTCGACCCGCCCCAGGTCAAGCCCTGGGAAGACACCCGCACCTCGGCGAATTCGCCCTGGGGCGCGCTGTGGACACCACCCCCCGTGCCCGCCGACGGCATGTACCGCACCAATGTCACTTTCGACACGCCCGGCACCTATGTGCTGTGGGGCCGTGCCGATGACGGCGGCCTTTACCACGACCAGTACATCACGGTGCACGTGACCGAATAAGCCTGTAGAACGCCATCTCCACGGGCTTTGGTGCCTGGCCGCAGTGTCCTTTCCTCCACTGCCGCCGGGCATTTTTTTGGCTTGCAAGTCCTCGTCGCTCGTGGCCTCATACGCCGCATAACAACCATGACACCCTGACGAGGTTTTCCATGAACGTCACGCTCTACATCATTGGCGGGCTTGCCATTTCCCAGCTTGCCTTCATGGCGTTTTTCTTTGCGCTCTACCATCGCCGACACCTGATCGGCCGCCTGCTCGCGCTCTACGCCGTCTGTTTGATCTGCCATGTGCTGACCTATCTGCCGGTGACCCACGTCAACGGCGTGGTGACCCAGGTGTTCTATCGCATGGCCACGCTCGCGCCGGCCGTCCTGTGGCTGACGTCACGCTACCTGTTCGTCGACAACGCCACCGTGCCGCGCTGGATATGGGCCCTGGCGTTCAGCTATCTGGGCCTGCGCACCTATGGTTCGCTGACCATCGGCAACGCCCCCGACTTCAGCACCACCTATGTGATGACGTATGTCGTTCCGCAGGTTGTCATGCTGGGCTTCTCCGGCCACGCCATCCTCATGGCCTTTCAGGGCCTGAGCAATGAC
>JAURIJ010000001.1 GCA_030832825.1 Gammaproteobacteria bacterium | reverse complement strand
TGGCGGATCAGCTCGAGGTGTTCGGCCTGCAGGAAGTCGAAGTGGGCCACCTGGCCCGCGTCGATGGCCTCGGCGTCGGCGAGCAGGCGGGTGTGCGTGGGGAGCAGGGCGGCCTGGGTGGTGGTGTAGGCCTGGGTGTGGGTTTGCGAGGGGTTCAGTTGCCAGCATTGTTCGCGAGCAAGCTCGCTCCTACGAGGTTCAGTCCCGCCAGATCCAATCCCGCACGGATCCATCATGGCGCGCACGGCAATCTCGCCTTCCAGGCGCAGGCCTTCGGGCGGGCCGTTCAGGGCCACCAGAAACGCGACGATGTCGCTCAGGTCTTCCTCACTCAATTCCCTGCCCAGCTGATGCCGCGCCATGGCGGCGGTCACGCTCTGCAGGCTGTCCAGACTGCCGTCGTGCAGATACGGCTCGGTCACGGCCACGTTGTGCAGGCTGGGCACTTTCACCACGTGCTGGTCCTGCGGGCGATTGGTGCGCTCGGCCAGGCCGGCGTCATTAGGGCCGGGCTCGCGCACATTGGGGAACCAGGGCGTGAACGCGCCGAGCTTCTGATACGAATTGCCGCCCAGGTTGAGCCCGTTGTGGCAGCTGCTGCAGCCGATGGCCTGGAAGCGCTGCCAGCCGCGCGCCTCCTGCTCGCTCAGGGCGCTGGTGTCGCCCTGCAGATAGCGCTGGAAGGGGGTGTCGGTGACGGCGAAGGCGCTGCGCTCGAAATGCGCCAGGGCGTCGGCCAGATTGTCGGCGCTCACGCCGTCAGGGTAGAGCGCGCTGAAATCCTCGGCATAAGCGGCATCGGCACGCAGCATGGCCAGCACGTTGTCGAGCGTGTTCGCCATCTCGTGCGCGGTGACGATGGGCATGGTGGCCTGATCGGCCAGCGTGATGGCGCGGCCATTCCAGAACTGGCGGAAGTTGAAGACGGCATTGAAGGTGGTGGGCGCGTTCACCTTGCCTGGCGCGCGGCCCACGCCGCTGGGAATGGTGCGCCCGTCGGTGCCGCTCATGGGCCCGGCGTGGCAGATGAAGCAGCCGATGCTGCCATCCACGGAAAGCGCGCGCTCCCCGAACAGATCACTGCCCAGCAGGTACTTGCGCGGGCTCACGGCCTCCACATCCACCGCCGGGAACGGGCGCGTCACGGCCGCGGCCAGCGCGTGGTCCGCATTCGCGCCAATGGGCGCCGGCGCGCCCAGGGCGTGCTGAAACGCGCGCCAGGCTGCGTCGTCGGCAGGCTGGGCCAGAGAGGGGAGACCCGGCACGGTGAGCAGGGCAAGGGCGAGCAGGAGGCGCGCGATAAGAATGCGGGAGAGTGTGTTCATGACGCGATGATACTGCGGCGCGCGAGATTGTAGGAGCCTGCAAGCCTTGACGCCGCCTGGAGAGAATTCAGCTAGCGCGGCCAGACGTCGATGTACTGCTGAAGCCAGGTCGCACGCCGGGGGGAGGCCGGGCAGGACCGTGAGCCGCCTGGACGGCGGCGAGTCGAGCCCCCATGGATGGGTTCACGGCGTGTCCTGACCGGCCTCCCCCCGGCGTGGGACCGTGATGCGGCAGCGCTGAACGGCAGGCCCGGCGGCCGGGGCCGGGTCGCAGCCCCCGGCAGAAGCTGTTGGCTTGCAAGCAAGCTCCCACCCACCCCTCACCCCCCCGTCTTGCGGAAGCTTGTGTCCGGCGTGCCACTGAAGCAGTTCATCAGCCACGGGAACGAGTCCGTCACGTAATAGGCATACACCCCGTTCACCGTCATGCCATTGCAGCGATCCAGATCGCCCAGCCCCTGCACATACTCCCAGTCATCCCGATAGGTGCCATCGTAGGTGCCCCCCGGATTCCCCGCGCCACTCGGCCGGCTGCCCGACTTCAGGCGATAGCTGCTCGTGGCCTTGCGGATGCCGCTGCCGCTGTCGAACCAGCTGCCGAAGATCGGGAAGCCATCGGCCGCGAAGCCCACCACCGGCGAGGCAGCGCCGCCCTGCTGACTGAACAGCGCCTTCGGATTGCCGTGGTAGTGATAGGCCCCGTTGGGCTGCGTGTGCGCGTTGTGGATGTCCGTGCCGAAGTGGTTGAGCGGCGACATCGGGTCGTAGCGCCAGGCCTGATTCGGGTTGTTGCAGCCGATCTTGCCGTCGCCCACGCCAAAACAGGCAGCCGCCCAGATATCCACCTTCACGCCGTTGAGCATCACCGCGTTGTCCCACTCCAGCGTCAGCGCTGCCGGTGTGGCGGCAAGCGTCGGCGTGGCCGTCATGCTGTAGGTGTGGCTGACGGCAGCCACCGGCGTGGCGAAACTGCCGCCCTCGCCCATGTCGTGGTTCGGCAGGTTGTTGGAACGAAACGTACAGCGACCGCCGCTCACGCTGATGTCCAGCGTCGCGTTGAACGCCACGTTGCGGCGCACATCGCGCACGAAGGCTTCGTACTGGCCCGCGTACTCGGCACAGGTGGCGGCACGGCTGAGCAGTGTGGCATTGGTGATGTCGAGCACGCCGCTGCCGGTGGTGGCGATGAAGTCCTTGATCACGCCCACGCGCAGCACGCCGGGCCCGAAGGCGTCACCCCGCACATACACTTCCTGCCCGCGCGTGCCCAGATAGGTGTCGGTGGCGGCGAAGTAGCGCACCAGATAGCCCTCGATCTCCTGCACGCTGTCGCTGGCGGGGCTGAAATACGCGGGGTAGGTGGTCTGCGCGAAATTGAACAGGGCGATGGCGTCGCTGCGATCATCGGCCTGCGCGGGGGCGGCGCCAAGGCAGAGCAGGGCAAGCAGGGCGGCGATGCGGGTGATTCTCTGAGGCATGGTGGGCTCCGGACAAGGGGCTGTGGGGCGGGGGCATGTCCGGATTCAACGGGCGTGCGGGCGTTCGGTTGTCGTGGAGTGGGGAGGGTTGTTCGCCTGCAAGCAGGCTCCCACAGGGCGTGCTCCTGCAGGGCAGGCTCAGTCCTCGCTCGACTTGCGGATCTGCCGCGCCCACTCGGCGTTCAGTTCCTTCGCCTTCGCCACGTACTCGGGGTTCAGGTGATTCGGCACGTCGGGCTTGTAGAGCCCGGCCATCTCGCGCATGGAGTGACGGTCTGCCTTCTCGAATTCGTTGCTGATGGCCTGGGCGCGCTCGCGGCTCATGCCCAGCGCCTCCAGCGCCGAACGCCCCACGCGCAGCGAGCTGTCGAAGGTCTCGCGGATGATGTCGCGGCAGCCCACGGCCCAGAGGTCATAGACATGATGGCGATCCACCGCGCGGGCAATCACGTGCACCTGCGGGTAGTGCGCGATCACGTAGCGCGTCAGCTCGGTGATGTGCGCCTTGTCGTCGATGGCGATCACCAGCAGGTCGGCCTCGGCAATGCCCGCCGCGTGCAGCAGGTCGGGCCGCGTGGCGTCGCCGTAATGCACCTTGACGTTGTAGGCCCGCAGCATCTCCAGCGTCGAGGCGCTGAAGTCGATCACCGTGGTCTCGAAGCCGGAGCCGCGCAGCATGCGGTTGACGATGCCGCCCACGCGGCCGTGCCCGGCGATGATCACCTTGCACTTTTCCTCGATGGTATCGGCGGCGCGCTCGCTCTGCGTCGCGAAATGCGGCGCGATGAGCCGTTCATACACGATGAACAGCAGCGGCGTGAGCAGCATCGACAGGGCCACGATCAGCAGCAGCTGGTCGGCCACCTCGGTGGGCAGCACGGCGATGCCGACGGTGAACGACAGCAGCACGAAGCCGAATTCGCCCGCCTGCGCCAGGCCCAGCGCCACCAGCCAGCGATGGGCGCCCTGCAGGCCGAACAGCCGGCCCACGATCAGCAGCACGCCCACCTTGATGACGATCAGCGCCAGGGTCAGGGCCAGGATGGTGCTGAGGTCGGCGGCCAGCAGGGCGAAGTCGATGCTGGCGCCGACCGTCATGAAGAACAGCCCCAGCAGCAGGCCCTTGAACGGCTCGATGTCGGCTTCCAGTTCGTGCCGGTATTCGCTGTTGGCCAGCACCACGCCGGCGAGGAAGGTGCCCAGCGCCGGCGACAGCCCCACCAGCGACATCAGCAGGGCGATGCCCACGATCAGCAGCAGCGCCGTGGCGGTGAACAGTTCGCGCAGCTGCGCGGAGGCAATGAAGCGGAACAGCGGCGCGGTCAGCCGACTGCCCACCACGACGACGACCACGATGGCACTCAGGGTGGCGAGTGCGGTCTTCCAGCCATTGAGCCCGGCCACGAGGCTCAGGCCGCTGGCGTGGGCCGCGTCCTCGCCGTGGCTGGCGCTCTGGACCGAGAGGTCGGCAAACAGCTCGGGCATGGCCAGCAGGGGCATGAGGGCGAGCATGGGAATCACGGCGATGTCCTGGAACAGCAGCACGGCGAAACTGGCCTGGCCGCCATCGGATTTCAGCAGGCCCTTCTCGCCGAGCGTCTGCAGCACGATGGCCGTGGAGGACAGCGACAGGATCAGGCCCACGGCCAGCGCCACCGTCCATGGCAGCCCCAGGAACAGGCCCACCATGGTGACCAGCGCGCTGGTCAGCAGCACCTGCAGACCGCCCAGGCCGACGAGCCGCGCGCGCATCTGCCACAGCAACGAGGGTTCCAGTTCCAGGCCCACCAGGAACAGCATCATCACCACGCCGAACTCCGCGAAGTGCTGCAGCGCCACGACATCGACGCTGAACAGCGTCAGCACGGGGCTGATGGCGATGCCGGCAATGAGATAGCCCAGCACCGACCCGAGCTTGAAGCGCGAGGCGATGGGCACCGCGAGCACGCCGGCGCAGAGGAAGACAAAGGTGAGAAAGAGGGTGTCGGTCATGATGGGCGGAGCCTACCGCATCGCCGGGGCTGACACCACGCGAGGTTTCGTTAGCGACGCGCTGTCGCCCCGACAGGACGCCGGGGTATGATCCGTCCACACCGAGGCAGGCAGGACGCCGTCTCACCTTCGTTCACCTCTCGTTGTGGATCCCTCATGCCTGCCGCTGAACCGACTGTTCTGAGTCTCGTGCCCGTCCTGCTCGCCCTCGTCATTTCCATCAGCCTGCGCAATGTGATCGTCGGGCTCTTTCTCGGGCTCTTCGTCGGCGTGCTGATGGTGGAGGGGCCTGGGCTGTTCTCGGGCGTGAGCCTGATGGTGCGTGATTACCTGGTGCCCCAGGTCACCGACAGCTACAACGCGGGGGTGCTGGTGCTGCTGGGGTTCATTGGCGGCTTCGTGGCGCTGATGGAGCGCTCGGGCGGGGGCGCGGCCTTCGCGGCGAAGGTGGCGCGCTTCATCACCACCAAGGCACGCCTGCAGATCTCGGCCTGGCTGGGCGGCATCGTCATCTTCTTCTCCGACCTGGGCACGCCGCTGATCGTCGGCCCCACCTTCCGGCCCATGGCCGACCACCTGCGCGTGTCACGCGCCAAGCTGGCCTGGATCATCGATTCCACGGCCTCGCCGGTGGCGATTCTGGTGCCCTTCATTGGCTGGGGCGTCTACATCATGAGTCTGCTGGAACAGCAGTTCACCAGCCTGGGCATCGAACAGTCCGACTTCCAGGCGTTGATCGCGGCCCTGCCGTTCCAGCTCTATGCCTGGCTCGCGGTGCTGTCGATTCCGCTGATGGCGCTGACTGGCGTGGAGTTTGGCCCGATGGCGCGCTCCGAACGCCGGGCGGCGGAGATCGGTCTGACGCCGGAGGAAGCGGCGGCGTCGCAGCAGGCGACCGTCGAACCGGGACAACAGGACAAGGCCCGCGCCTCGTTCATCTGGCTGCCGCTGCTGGTGCTGTTCGGGGTGCTGCTGTGGACGCTGGTGCCGCTGGGCTTTCCCTTCGGCCGCGTGAGCGGGGCGGATTTCCGCGCCGGCCTGTCCACAGCGTACCTGAGCGCTGCGGTGGCACTGATCGCGCTGATGGCGGCGACGGGCGCCCAGCGGGTGATGACGAGTGTGCAGCGCTATCTGGACGGCATGAGCCGCATGCTGCAGGTGGCCGTGATGCTGCTGCTGGCCTGGGCCATGGGCGACATGACGGCGACGCTGGGCGGGGATGTCTATGTGGCGCGTCTTGCGGCCGAGAATGCGGCGGCGTGGGCGCTGCCGGTGATGATCTTCCTGGTGTCCTGCTGCATCTCGTTCGCCACGGGCTCGTCCTGGGGCACCTTCGCGATCATGCTGCCGCTGGCACTGCCGGCGGCCGTCGCCATCGACGCGCCGCTGTACGTGTGCATCGGCGCGGTGCTCTCGGGCGGCCTGTTCGGCGATCACTGCTCGCCGATCTCCGAGACCACGATCCTCTCGTCCACCGGCGCGGGCTGCGATGCCTTCGAACACTTCCAGACGCAATTGCCCTACGCGCTGGCCAATGGCGTGCTGTGTCTTGGGGGGTACGTGCTGGCGGGCGTCACCGCGTCGGTGTGGACCCTGGCGCTGCTGCTGCCGCTGCAGGTTGCCGCACTGCTGGTCTATGGTCGGCTGCGCCGCAACAAGGACTCAGCGTAGTTCCAGCGCCTCCGCCATGATGTGATAGATCACGTTCTGTTCCAGCGTGCCGGCGAAGTAATGCGCCTTGGGGCCTGAGGCGTAGATCGCCACATCCTCGCCCGCATGCGTCTCGCTCAGCATCGGCACCGCACTCTCCTGCACATAGTCCGGCGCCGTGGTGGCCACGGCACTCAGGTCGGGGCGCGCCTTGTCGCCGCTGAACTCTGCCGCTCTGTACTGACCTTCTTCGCCCGTGAATTCATGCCGATCGCCATCGGCCGCAAAGCCCGGCCCGTTGGCATAGCCCAGCGTGGTGTAGGGCAGGCCCAGCGCGTCCTTCATCGGGCCCGCCTCGGTGGCGGCCAGCCCCAGGATCGGGTTGCCGCGCATCGGGTAGCCGGCCTGCGTGAACACATGACTGTGATCCGCCGTGACGATGATCAGGGTGTCTTCCGCACTGCTCAACTCCCGCGCCACCGCCACCGCCTCGGAGAGCGCGATGGTGTCGGTCAGCGCGCGATAGGCATTGCCGGCGTGGTGCGCGTGGTCGATGCGGCCTGCTTCCACCATCAGGTAGTAGCCGTTCTCGTTGCGCTGCAGAAGCTCGATGGCGGTGCGCGTCATCTCGGCCAGGCTCGGTTCGCCGGCACCATCGCCCGCGCGATCGGCCTCGAATTTCATGTGCGAGGGCTCGAACAGACCCAGAACCGGGCCGGCTGCAGAAGTGTCCAGCGCGTCGAACTGGCTGCGGTTCCACACGTAGCGCGCGCCCGGCTGCGCCAGCCATTCCTGCGTCAGGTCGCGACCGTCGGTGCGTTTGCCGCTGTGCTCGGGGTATTCCGGGTCCTGGCTCTGTTCGGGCAGGAAGAAGCTGCGGCCACCGCCCAGCACCACGTCGACGCCATCACCGTGGGGGAATTCGAGCAGCTGGCGGGCGATGTCCTTGACGGTGGCGCCGGCCGGCAGGGCGGCATTGCCTTCCCAGTCACGATTGCCGATGTGGGCATAGTTCGCTGCCGGAGTCGCGTGGGTGACACGTGCGGTGGACACCAGTCCCGTGGCCATGCCGCGCTGTTCCGCCTGTTCCAGAATGCTCGTCACACTTTGCTGCGCGATGACCTCGGCGCTGGGCTCATTGCGCCCCACGGCCTGCGTGACGGAGAGGGCGCCGTCATTGGCCTTGATGCCCGTCACCATCGCTGTGGCGGTGGGAGCAGAGTCGGAAGTCTGCTGATTGGCGCTGGCCGTGACGGAGTGCGCCAGATAGGGCAGCGTTTCGAAACTCAGACGATTGCCTTCGCCGTCGACCTGGCGCTGTTGGCCCTCCAGGATGCGGGCGGCGGTGACAGTGGAAACGCCCATGCCGTCGCCCACGAAAAGAATGACATTGCGCGCCTTGCCATTGTTCGGCGTGCGGGCGCGGGCGGCTTCCAGGGCTTGACGGCCTTGCTCGAACCAGCCGGCGGCATCGGTGGGCTGGGCGAAGGCGGGGGAACAGCAGCAGAACAGCAGTGGAGCGGCGAAGGTGACAAGCAATCGATTCATGACAAGAGCCCGGTGACAAGGAAGGACAGATGTCCTGCAGTGTGACCGGGCTCTGTGACAGGGGTGTGAAGCGCAGGGTCGCTTGCCAGCAAGCTCCTACAGGCAGGCTCCCACCGGTTCTGATCAGGGCTGGAACATGTACGAGAACTTCACGAAGATCTGGTCGCCGTCCTTCTTCAGCTCGTTGGTGACCACCACTTCACGTTCGTCTTCCACCTCGATGATGTCGAAGTTGCTCTGGTTGCTGTTGTAGCCCACGTAGAGCGCCGACCACGGGTTGATCACGTAGCGCAGCAGGATGTCGAAGTTCAGGTTCTTGTCGTCCACCAGACGCGTGTTGGGGCCGGCGTCGGTCTTCTCGTATTGCGTGATGAAACGCAGGGACATCTCGCGCGTGAACTGATAGTTCCAGCTGCTGCGGAAGATCTCGTTGGTGAACACCTTGCCACCACGGCCATCCAGCTCGGTGGTGACGTAGGAGTTGTCCACGCGCAGACGCTCGATGGGGCGCCACAGCACGCTCAGGTCGAAACGCTGGGTGTCGGTCACGGAGGGCAGCGTGCCGCGACGCGGCACCAGGTTCAGCGCGCTGCCGTTGCGGTAGCTCACGTCGAAGGTCAGCGTGGAGAGCGAGGTGTTGCGGTAACGCGCGTTCACGTTGTCGTAGCGATAGGCCTCGGGGCGGAAGAGGCCCGGGAAGTCGATCGGACGCAGCACTTCGGTGATGTCCTGCGCGCCCAGGGTGATGCGGCTGGTGGCATAGACCCAGTTCACGCTCGGCGAGACTTCGGAGTACACCTTGGTGCCGTCCTTGTCGTCCTGGTAGACGAACATCATGCCCGGCGCCCAGTTGTTCAGCGCGGAATTCTCCGGATAGAACTGGTAGTCATTGCGCCAGTGAATGCCGGAGATGTCCGACTTGAAGAAGCGGTTCTGGAAGCCCAGCTGCGCGCGGAAGTCGGCGTCGGTGTCCACGAAGTGGAAGTGGGTGTTGTAGCCACGGCCCACGCGGTCCACGCGGATGTTGCGCTGCATGCCGGTGAGTTCCGCCCCGCCGAAGGTCGGTTCGGTGTCGGTGGCGATGAACTCCAGGTTGGTCACCCAGTTCTCGTTGAAGCGGAACTTGCCGTCGGTGCTCAGCACGCGGTTGTAGCCGTCCACCAGCTCGCGGTCGGTGAACATCATGCCCACGCGGTCCTGGCCCTGCAGGTCACGATAGGCGCGGAACACGCCGATGGTGGCCTTCTCGCCGCGCAGCGGGTCGGTGGCGGCGCGGTTCAGGCCCGGCGCCTCGTCGTTCATCAGCATGGTGCCGAAGCCCCAGGGGCCGGAGCGGCCGGTGAAGCGCAGGCCCATTTCCGGGTCGACGATGCGGCGCGTGAACAGCAGGATCGAGTCAGTGGCGAAGAAGTCCGCGTTCTCCACGAAGAACGGGCGGCGCTCCGGGTACTGCACTTCGAAACGCTCGTTCACCGTCACCTGAGGTTCGTCGGATTCCACCTGGGAGAAGTCCGGGTTCAGGGTCAGGTCGAGCACCCACGAGTCCTTGAACACGAACTTGGCGTCCACGCCCAGGTCGTATTCCTTGTCGCTGGCCAGCAGCGGGCCGCCGGGGGCGCGCATGTCCAGCGCTTCCACGTCACGCGCGAACACGAACGGGATGATCTGGGTGTTGCTGCCGGGCTCCACGTTGCGGATGCCGGTGAGCAGGGCGGTCTGGTTCAGACGGCCGTCGATGCTGTTGGAGTAGGGCGGCCAGAAGCTTTCCTCGCTCAGGCGCGGAATCTGTCGGCTGGCCTGCACGCGCCACACCTGATCCTGCACGGCCGGGAAGCGCAGGCCACGCAGCGGCACGCGGATGCGCACCATGTAGCCTTGCTCGTTCACTTCGCCGTCGCTGTCCCACACGGCTTCCCAGGTGGTGTCGAAACCGGCACGGTTCGAGAACCCCTCCGTCCAGCGGGCGTCCCACTGCACACCCAGCGGGGTGACGCGGAAGGTGTAGGCCGTGCGCTGGTCGTTGAAGGTGTCGATGGTCAGCTCGACGGTGTCGTCGCCGCTGATGTTCTCGCGCGAGGCGAGGTTGGCGCGGATCTGGGAAGGATCGGTATCGAAGGCCAGAAACATGGCGTAGAGCGCGCGCTGGTCATAGCCCAGGTACACCTCGGTGCGCTGGGACGCGGGAGCCCCGTCAGTGGGCTCGCGCTGAACGAAATTCTCCATCTTCGCCATCTGCCGGGCCAGCGCGGTGCTCGGGCTCATGCCGGCGAAATCGCTCAGTTCGGGTTCCTGGTTCAGAAGGGGGATGGACAGGGTGGGGGCTGCGTCGGCTGCGTAGGTGGCTGCTGGCAGGGCTAAGGCGAGCAGGCACACGAACAGGCCGGACAGGAATCGGATAACAGGCATTGCGTTCTCTCCGCCGGGGATTGCTTTGTTTTTGTATGGCCGGGGGCTCGGTTGCCCCTCTGAATGATCGGCGGGCACGTTAACACGAAAAAATCGTTCAAGCAGCGACAAATTGTCACTGCCGCGGCCTCCCTCAGGGCTCGGCAACCCGCGGCAGCAGCGGGTTGCCGAACTGCGCGCGGTAACGCTGGCCGATCAGGGCGGCGCCGATGTTGTTGAGGTGGCTTTCGTCGCGGTAGAGCGGAGTGCCGTCGAGCGTGGTCTGGCAGCGCTGCGCATCGCACAGCACGGCGGCCGGGTTGATCCACTGCAGCTGCGGGAAGCGGGCCTGGGCGGCGGCCTTGAAGCGCGCGAACGCCGCGCCGCGCTCTCGCACGGTCGCAGCGTCAATGCTGCAGTCGTCCATGGCCTTGAGCAGGCAGTGGGCATGGGTGGCCGAGGGCAGCTCGGGCACATCCTCCAGCATCACCACGCGATGATCGTGCTGCAGCAGCCAGGCGATGGCATCGAGGAAATAGCCCTCGAAGGCCGGGTTCTCGAGATAGGCGTTCCACCACGCGCCCATGTACACCGTCATGGGGCGCTGCTGCAGATAGGCTTCCAGCGCGGTGTTGCGGTCGATCTTCTCCTGATTGCCGTCGAAGGCCGCGGGCGTCTGGTCGGCACGCACGAAGGGGTTGGAGGCGCGTGTCACCAGCAGCAGCGATTCGCCGGCCTCCGCCAGGAATTCCTCCATGAAGCCGATCAGGTGAATGGCGTGGGAATCCCCGATCAGCACACTGCTCGGCCCGCTGGCGGGGGTGGGCGCGCCGAACAGACAGGCCTCGCTCTGATCGAAGGCGTATTCCTCGCCCTTGAAGCATTCCACGTAGAGATCGGCGGCATTGTGCTGGGCAATGATGCGGTACAGCTCGCGGCGTTCGGGCGCGATGCGGAAGCTCAGGTCGTCGGCCAGGCGGATGGTGGACTGCACCCCCCACAGGGCCAGCGCGGGCAGCAGCAACAGCCGCACGGCGCACTGCTTGAGTGTCCAGGGCCGGTAGCGCCAGCGTTGCTCGACGAAGTGGAAGGTGAGCCAGGACAGCCCGAGGGCGGCGGCGAACATTCCGAGCCGCAGCGGCCAGGTGATCTCGATGAGCTGGTAGTGCAGCAGGGCCACGGGCGGCCAGTGCCACAGATACAGCGAATACGACAGCCCCCCGAGCAGCACCAGCGGGCGCAGGCTGAGCAGGCGCGCCACGGCGGTGTCGGCGTGATGCATGCCGGCCAGCAGGATCATGGCGCTGCCCGCGGTGGGCCACAGGGCGTTGTAGCCGGGGAAGTGAGCGTCGGCATCCAGCAGCAGGGCGGTGGCCACGATGAGCAGCAGTCCGGTGATCGACAGCGCCTGCGCCTGCAGGCGACTCAGGGCCGCGGCCTGCGCGCCGTAGAGCGCCACGCCGGCGCCCAGCAGCAGTTCGAAGGCGCGGGCCGGCAGCAGGTAATACGCCGCCGCGCGGGCATTCTCGGCCAGCACCACCGAGAGCGCGAAGCAGGCCGTCCACAGCAGCGCGAAGGCCCAGAGCGCGGGCCGCCCGGCGCACAGCTTCCACAGGCCCAGCAGCAGCGCGGGCCACAGCAGGTAGAACTGTTCCTCGACGGCCAGCGACCAGGTATGCAGCAGCGTGAGGGTCTGGGCCTCGGGCGCGAAGTACTGACTCAGCTCGCCGTGGTAATAGACATTGCTCACCCCCAGCAGCGAGGCCAGGGCGCTCTTGGCGAACAGGTAATAGTCGTCGTCCAGGTAGAACGGCGAGATCAGCAGCAGGCTGCCGGTGCACACCACCAGATAGGCCGGCACCAGGCGGCGCAGACGTCGCGCGTAGAACTCAGCGAAGCGGAAGCTGCCCGCCGCCATGGCGCGCGCCAGCAGCTGGGTGATGACGAAGCCGGAAATGACGAAGAACACGTCCACGCCGGCAAAGCCCCCGCTGATGCCGGGCACCTGGTAGTGATAGAGGATCACCAGCAGCACGGCCAGGGCGCGCAGGCCTTCGATGTCGCTGCGCAGGGCGTGGGCCGGGGAGCTGGGGGCGGCGTGGGGCATGGGGCTCGTGCATCTCTGGGGCGGTGTCAGGAGCGGCAAGGGTAGCAGGAAGGAGCGGCAGGCTGAACCCGGGCGCTGCTGTTTGCTGCCTGTGGCTTCCCGGCGGGGCGGCGTCGGGTACAATCCGGGCACTTCATCGTGTTCATCAGGGAGCGCCCATGTTTGCCGTCATCCGCAAGTTCATTCTCAAGGCTTGCTCAGTTCGCTTGCAAGCAAGCTCCAACAGACGCTTTGTTGGAGCCTGCTTGCAGGCGAACCCTCGGCGCTCGCTGCGCTTTCCCCTGGCTGCCCTGCTTGTCACCCTCGGTGCGAGCAGCGCCCTGGCCCAGTCCGCCGACCCCGTCCGCGTGAGTGACGAGGTGGCCGCCCAGTTCGCTCTCGTGGCCGCCGACCCGCGCGTGCAGACCACCCTGGCGCAGATCGCGGCCGCCGAGCCCGAGACTCTGGCCGAGCAGGTGCGCATCACCGAGATTCCCGCGCCGCCCTTTGGCGAGCAGCGGCGTGCCGAGTACTACGTCGAGCAGATGCGTCAGCGCGGCCTGCCGGATGCCTTCATCGACGCCGAGGGCAATGCCGTGGGCCTGCTGCGCGGCACGGGCGATGGCCCGCTGTTCGTGATCGCCGCGCATCTGGACACGGTGTTCCCCCTGGAAACCGATGTCAGCGTGGAGATCCGCGACGACGGGCGTTACTACGCCCCGGGCATCAGCGATGACGGTCGCGGCCTCACCACGCTGCTGACGCTGATCGAGGCCATCACCGGCAGCGGCATCCGCACCGTGGGCGACATCCTCTTCGTGGGCAATGTGGGCGAAGAAGGCCCGGGCGACCTGCGCGGCATCAAGGCCATTTTCCGCGACTACCCGGACATCGACGGCTTCGTCTCCATCGACGGCTCGGGGCTCACGCGCATGACCACCGGCGGCACCGGCAGCCGCCGCTTCGCCGTGGAATTCACCGGCCCGGGCGGGCATTCCTTCAGCGCCTTCGGCCTGGTCAGCGCCATTCACGCCATGGGGCGCGCCATCACCAAGATCGGGGATCTGCAGGTGCCGCAGACGCCGCGCACCACCTTCACGGTGGGCACGGTGACGGGCGGTACCTCGGTGAACTCCATCGCCGCCGATGCCATGTTCGAGCTGGACATGCGCTCCAACGACGCGGCGGAACTGGCGCGGCTGGAGGCGCGGGTGCGGGAGGTGACGGCGCAGGCGGTGGCAGAGGAGAACGCGCGCTGGAACAACAACGGCGAGATCACGGTGAACTTCCGGCTGATCGGCGACCGGCCGACGGGCAGCACGGCGGCGGAACATCCGCTGGTGCAGGTGGCGGCGCTGGCCTTCGACGCGGTGGACTCCTCGCTGGAGGCGCTGCGCACCTCGAGCACGGATTCGAACATTCCGATGTCACTGGGGGTGCCGGCCATCACCATTGGCGGGGGTGGCAGCAGCGGGGGGGAACATGCGCCGGAGGAGTGGTACGACCCCACCGATTCCCACAAGGGGCCGCAACTGGCCTTCCTGTTGACGCTGGGCCTGGTGGGCATCGAGGGGCTGAGCGCGCCGCAGCTGTGAACAATTCACTGGCAACGTTATCTCACGTTGCGAGTTCAAATGGTCAAGACTTGCGCTGTCGCACAACGGTCCCGCGTTGGCGCAAGTCCGTTCAGGACACGCCGTGAACCCATCCATGGGGGCTCGACTCGCCGCCGTCCAGGCGGCTCACGGTCCTGCTCGGCCTTCCGCCAACGCGGGACCTGACCTCAGCAGGGCATCAACGTATGCGCTGCCAGCGAAGGTTCGCAGACATCTTCGTGCTGGAAGAGAGAGTCAGAATCCAACGCGGTGCTTGGCTCGGAGTGCCATCTTGGCCTCCCCACCCGGTTCGCGAAGGTGAAAGCCAATCGTGTGGCAGGGAAAGAGGGGGTGGGGGGCGGCAGACCCGTTCTGCGGCATAAGAGCCCCGCACCGAGTGAGCAAAAAGACCTTGGGCTTTTTGTGAAGCGAGGGCACCGGGGAGCGGTGCGGGGCAGCCGCAGAACGGGTCTGCCGCCCCCCGCCACCGGGATCAAATCAACGTCAACTTCGCGAACCGCTCAATCATCCAGAAAGCTGCGCAGGTGGTCCGAGCGCGTCGGGTGACGCAGCTTGCGCAGCGCCTTGGCTTCGATCTGACGGATACGCTCGCGGGTGACGTCGAACTGCTTGCCGACTTCCTCCAGCGTGTGGTCCGTGTTCATGTCGATGCCGAAGCGCATTCTCAGCACCTTGGCCTCACGGGCCGTCAGGCTGGCCAGCACTTCCTTCGTGGCTTCGCGCAGACCCTCGTCGATGGAGGAATCCACCGGTGAATCCACCGTGGTGTCCTCGATGAAATCCCCCAGATGCGAATCCTCGTCGTCGCCGATCGGCGTCTCCATGGAAATCGGCTCCTTGGCGATCTTGAGCACGCGGCGCACCTTGTCCTCCGTCATGTCCATGCGTTCGCCCAGCTCTTCCGGCGTCGGCTCGCGGCCCTTCTCGTGCACCATCTGGCGCGAGATGCGGTTGAGCTTGTTGATCGTCTCGATCATGTGCACCGGGATGCGGATGGTGCGGGCCTGGTCGGCGATGGAGCGGGTGATGGCCTGACGGATCCACCAGGTGGCGTAGGTGGAGAACTTGTAGCCACGACGGTATTCGAACTTGTCCACCGCCTTCATCAGGCCGATGTTGCCTTCCTGGATCAGGTCGAGGAACTGCAGGCCGCGGTTGGTGTACTTCTTGGCGATGGAGATCACCAGACGCAGGTTGGCCTCGACCATCTCCTTCTTGGCGCGCCGTGACTTGGCTTCGCCGATGGACATGTTGCGGTTGATCTCCTTGATCTCGGCCACGGACACGCCGTTTTCCTTTTCCAGCGTCACCAGTTTCTTCTGGGCGCGCAGGATTTCCGTCTGCAGATTGCCCACGGAGGCGGACCAGGGCTCGTTCATGGCGATCAGCTGGTCGACCCACTTCTCGTTCACTTCATTGCCCGGGAACAGCTGGATGAAGGCCTTGCGCGGCATGCCGGCATTGCGCACGCACAGCGTCATGATGGCGCGCTCGTTGCGGCGCACGCGCTGCAACACGGCGCGGATGTGGGTCAGCAGGGGCTCGAACTGCTTGGGTGTCAGCTTCAGGGTCTTGAAGGCTTCGCCCAGCTTGTCCAGCTCGGCCAGGGTCTTCTTGTGCAGCCGGCCGTGCTTCTTGATGGCGGCCTCGGTGGCGTTGAACTGCTCGCGCAGTTCGCCGAAACGCAGGCGCGCCTCCTCCGGGTCGGGACCGGCAGCGGCTTCGTCGTCGTCGGCAGCGGTGAGTTCTTCTTCGTCATCGACCTTGACCTCATCCTCCACCAGGGGAACCTCTTCGGCTTCGGGCTCGGCCAGCGCCACGACCAGCACTTCGGTCGCGTCATCCACGGACAGATAGCCTGAGATGATGTCGCTCAGGCGGCGCTCATCGGTTTCCACGAGTTTGTATTCCTTGAGGATGTGGGACACGGTGCCAGGGAAGCTCGCCATGGCCTTCATCAGTTCGCGCAGGCCTTCCTCGATGCGCTTGGCGATCACGATCTCGCCTTCGCGGGTCAGCAGTTCCACCGTGCCCATCTCGCGCATGTACATGCGGACCGGGTCGGTGGTGCGGCCGGCTTCGTTCTCCACGGCGGCCAGGGCGGCGGCGGCTTCGGCGGCGGCCACTTCGTCGGTGTTGCCATCGCCTTCATTCATCAGCAGGGTGTCGGCATCGGGCGCGGTCTCGTAGACCTTCATGCCCATGTCGTTGATCATCTGGATGATGTCTTCCACCTGATCCGGATCGGAGATGGACTCGGGGAGGTGGTCGTTGACTTCGGTGTAAGTCAGATAGCCCTGCTCTTTTCCTTTGGCGATCAGAGCCTTGAGGCCTGTTTGTGGCAGCTGGTTGAGGCGAGATTCAGACATGGCTTCCCGTGGGTGGTCGCAGGCGACCAGATGAGCGTGGACTGTAAAAAGGCCGGGCATTATGCCTCATCGAGGCTGTCGTGCCAACGACCGGTTCATGGCGTATCCGCGGCGCCCGTCGCGCGCACACGCGGTTTCAACTGTTCCAGCAACTGCTTCTTGAACTGTTTCTTGCGGGCTTCGCCCAGCAGGGTGTCGAGCAGATACGTGAACTCGCTGGCCACGCCTTCCAGCGGCGTGATCTTCTCGTTCTTGAGCAGTTGCGTGAGCTGATTGCCTTGGGGCGTGCCATAACAGTGCCCCAGCATCGTGTAGGTGTTGATAGTGGGGTTCTGGGCTACCAATTCAAGCAGCTCGAGCAGCAGGTCTGTGTATTCGTCCCCGTTTTCGCGCAATGGTTCCAGATCTCGCTGCAGTCCGTCTGCCACCGCCGGCTGGTAGAGCAGTAGCTCGATGGCCTTCAGGCCGGGGCTGCGCGGCAGCGGCTTGGGTTGCGCCGGGCTGGCCGCCATGCGACCCGACCTGCCGGCTTCGCCCGGCGCTCGGCGGGGCGCGTCGTCGTAGTCAGGCGGCACCGGATAGTCCTCGGGCGGCGCCTCGGCGGCCGGCGCCGAAGCAGGCGGCGGCGTGGATTTGAGCACCAGTGCCTCGATGGCGCGACTCTCCACGCCGGCGACGCCCGCCAGGCGCTCGATCATCAGCTGCCGGTACAGCCCTGTCGGCATCTGCCGCAGCAGCGGCGCGGCCAGCGAACTCAGCCGTGCGCGGCCCTCGATGCTGGCGAGATCGAGCCCCTCGGCCAGATGGTCGAAGAAGAAATCGGCCAGCGGCGTGGCGCCGTCGATCAGGCCGCTGAAACGCTCCTTGCCGATCTTGCGCACCAGGGTGTCCGGGTCCTCGCCTTCGGGCAGGAACAGGAAGCGCACCTGGCGGCCGTCCTCCAGCACGGGCAGCGTGGCCTGCATGCCGCGCCAGGCGGCAGTGCGGCCGGCGGCGTCCCCGTCAAAGCAGTAGATCACTTCCGACACCAGACGGAACAAGCGGTTCAGATGCGTGACATTGGTGGCCGTGCCTAGCGTCGCCACGGCATAGTCGATGCCATGCTGAGCCAGGGCCACTACGTCCATGTAGCCTTCCACGATGACAAAACGCGTGAGGCGCGGATTGGTTCGGCGCGCCTCGTAGAGGCCGTAGAGTTCATTGGCCTTGTGGTAGACCGGGGTTTCCGGCGAATTCAGGTACTTGGGCTTCTCGTCGGTGAGCACACGCCCGCCGAAGCCGATGACGCGGCCGCGGGTGTCGCGGATGGGGAACATGATGCGGTCGCGGAAGCGGTCGTACTGACCCTGCCTCTCGGCATCGGCCTCGCGCTTGATCAGCAGACCGGCGCTCAGCAGGTGTTCGATGGCAGTCGGCGAACTGCCCAGGCCACGCAGCAGATTGTCCCAGCCGGGCGGGGCGAAACCGATGCCGAAGGTCTTGGCGATGGCGCCGCTCAGGCCGCGGCCTTTCAGATAGGCCACTGCCCTTTCGCGCTGTGGATGCGTGCGCAGCTGCTGCTGGTACCAGGCATTGGCCTCGTGCAGCACGTCGTAGAGGGGCTTGTTTTCACTCTGCGTGCTCTGATTGCGACGGCCTTCTTCGCGTGGCACTTCCAGGCCGTAGTCCGAGGCCAGGGATTCCACCGCCTGGGGGAAGTCCATGCGCTCGTATTCCATGACGAAGCCCAGGGCATTGCCGCCGGCGCCGCAGCCGAAGCAGTAGTAGAACTGCTTGTCGGGCTCGACGCTGAACGAGGGGGACTTCTCGGTGTGAAAGGGGCAGAGCGCGGAGTAGTTCTTGCCGGTCTTGCGCAGCTTGATGCGCTTGTCGATCACATCGACGATGTCGATCCGGGCGAGCAGATCATCGATGAATGCTTGCGGAATCAGACCGGCCATCGTCAGGCGTCCAGAGGGGCAACAGGCTTGGGGATGGGGCAGTGTGCCAGCAGTTTCAGCGTTCGGAAAGCTGCTGCTTGATCATCTGGCTGACGGCGGCCATGTCGGCGCGGCCGACGACGAGCGGGCGCACCAGCGCCATGACCTTGCCCATGTCCTGAACACTGGCGGCTGCGCTGTCGCGCATGGCCTGGCCAATGATGGCGGCGACTTCCTCGGGGGACAGGGCCTGGGGCATGAATTCCTGCAGGACGGCGATTTCCGCGTTCTCGACATCAGCCAGGTCCTGACGAGCCCCGGCTTCGTACTGCTTCACGGATTCGCGACGCTGCTTGATCATCTTGTCGAGCACGGCAGTGACGCGCACATCATCGGGCTCGATACGTTCGTCGACTTCGATCTTCTTGATTTCGGCCAGCGCAAGACGAATGGTGCCGAGGCGGGCCTTGTCTTTGGCCCGCATGGCATCTTTCATTGCCTCGGTGATTTTCTGCTTGAGCGCGCTGTCGGCCATGGTGGCTGCTTGTCAGTAGAAGCGTTTGGTCTTCTTGTTTTCGCGCTGCAGTTTCTTGAGGTGACGCTTCACGGCAGCAGCGGCCTTGCGCTTGCGGGCTGCGGTGGGCTTCTCGTAGAACTCCTTGCGACGGACTTCCGCCAGCACGCCTGCCTTCTCGCAGGAGCGCTTGAATCTTCTCAGAGCGACGTCAAACGGCTCGTTTTCTTTCAGTTTTACCATCGGCATAAAATGCACACCTTCCAGATTTCGATGTAAGGTTGATTCAAAGGGGGCACATGGTAATGCGGCAAATGGCCAAATGCAAAGCCAAAAACAAAGAAATCATCGACAGCGCAGCCACTTTCTGCTTGTCCGAGGGCGGGCTTCCCAGCATGCGGCTGGTCAATCGGCGGCCGACTGGCTTATGATGGCCGCCCGCCGCGCCTGCAGTCCACTGCCCGGGCAACGAGGCAGTTTCCCAAAGGTTTCAACACGATGCGTGTTCTGGGTATCGAGACATCCTGCGACGAGACGGGCATTGCCCTCTACGACAGCGAGCGCGGCCTGCTGGCCGACACCCTCTACAGTCAGGTCCCACTGCACGCGCGCTTTGGCGGCGTGATTCCCGAGCTCGCATCCCGTGACCACATCCGCAAGACTCTTCCGCTGATCCAGGACGTGCTGGACAAGGCCGGCGCCACCCTCGCCGACATCGACGGCGTGGCCTATACCGCCGGGCCCGGTCTGGTGGGCGCTCTGCTCGTGGGTGCCAGTGTGGGGCGGTCGCTGGGCATGGCGCTGAATGTGCCCACCATCGGCGTGCATCACATGGAAGGTCATCTGCTGGCCCCCATGCTGGAAGAGACCCCGCCGCAATTCCCCTTCGTCGCGCTGCTGGTGTCCGGCGGTCACACCCAGCTGGTGCGGGTGGATGGCATCGGTCGCTATTGCCTGCTGGGCGAATCCCTGGACGACGCTGCTGGCGAAGCCTTCGACAAGGTGGGCAAGATGCTGGGCCTGGCCTATCCGGGCGGGCCGCGTGTGGCCGCGCTGGCGGAGAAGGGCACGCCGGGTCGCTACGAGTTTCCCCGTCCCATGACCAACCGGCCCGGGCTGGATTTCAGTTTCAGTGGTCTGAAGACCTTCGTGCGCAACACGCTGGCCGAGGCGCGGGCTGGCCTGCCGGACGGCGGCGCGGCCCAGGACATCGATGAGCAGACCCGCGCCGACATCGCCCGCGCCTTCGAGGACGCCGTGGTGCAGACCCTGGTGATCAAGTGTCGCCGGGCCCTGCAGGAAACCGGGCTGAAGTCCCTCGTCATCGCCGGGGGCGTCAGTGCCAATACCCGCCTGCGCGCCGGCCTGCAGCAGATGGTCGAGAAGGAGCGCAGCCAGCTCTTCTACGCCCGGCCGCAGTTGTGCACTGACAACGGCGCGATGATCGCCTATGCCGGTTGTCAGCGCCTGCTGGCGGGCGAAGCGGCCTCCCTCGCGCTGCACGTGCGCCCGCGCTGGCCGCTGGACACCCTGCCGCCGCTGGGTCAGGCGAGGGCGAGCTGATGGACATCGTCTTCATCCAGGGCCTGCGCGTCTACTGCATCATCGGCATCCACGACTGGGAGCGCACGCGCCCGCAACCCGTGCTGCTGGATCTGGACATGGGCACGGACATCCGGCCCGCCGCCCACAGCGAGGACATCGCTCTGGCGCTGGACTACGACGCCATCAGCAAGGATCTGTGCGCCTTCATCAAGGCCAGCGAATGCCGCCTGCTGGAAACCCTGGCCGAGCAGATCGCCCAGCGCCTGCAGACCCGCTTCGGCGTGCCCTGGCTGCGGCTGAAGCTGAGCAAACCGGATGCCGTGCCCGAGGCGCGGGATGTCGGCATTCTCATCGAGCGCGGCGTGCGGCCCGAGCCTTCGAGCGCGCTCGTCTCGGGAGTGTGGTAGGCCATGCCGCTGATCAGTCTCAGTCTGGGCAGCAATCGCGACGCCCGCCGCTCTCTCGCCCTCGGCCTGCAGGCGCTGGAACAGCAGCTTGGCGCGCTGCAGGTGTCGCCCGTGTTCGAGAGCGAGCCAGTGGGCTTCATCGGCCCCAATTTCCTCAATCTGGTGGTGTGCTTCGAGTCGACACTGCCGTTGGCGGCACTGGCCGCCACGCTCAAGGCCATCGAGGATGCCCACGGCCGCGACCGTCTGTCGCCGCGCTACAGCGATCGCACGCTGGACATCGACATCCTCTGCTATGGCGATCTGTGCGGCGTGCACGAGGGCATCGAGCTGCCGCGCGCCGAGATCCTGCACAACGCCTATGTGCTGCGTCCGCTGGCGGCCTTGCTGCCCGAACAGCGCCACCCGCTCAACCAGCAGACCTTCGCCCAGCTGTGGCGTGACTACGACAAGGGGCTCCAGGCACTCTGGGCCGTGGAGTTCGAGTGGCAGGGACTGCTGATCTCAAAGCCCGAGCGCTGAGGGCAGCGCCGCCAGGGTGGCGGCGCAATCCGCTTCCACCTTCAGGCTGAACAGACCATCCGCCCGGGTGACGCCCAGATTCAGGCAGGCCAGCGGCTTGCCCTGAGCGTGCGCATCGCGGCAGATGCGAAAGCCGGAAAACACCGTCAGCGAACTGCCCACCACGAGCACCGCCTCGCAGTCCTTCACCGCCGCTTCCACCTGCGCCAGACACTCCCGCGGGATGGAGCCGCCAAAGAACACCACCTCGGGTTTCAGGATGCCGCCGCAGGCCGGGCAGGCGGGCACCTGCACGTCGTGCAGCAGGGCGTCGGGCAGGTCGGCATCGCCATCGGGGCGGCTCTGCGCCAGCGGGCTGTGCAGGAACGGGTTGGCCTCGTGCAGCGCCGCCTGCATCTGCGCTCGCGGCAGGCGCAGTCCGCACTGCAGGCAGAACACCGTGTCGAGATTGCCGTGCAGGTCGATCACCGCCTGCTGCCCGGCCCGCTGGTGCAGGCCGTCGACATTCTGCGTGACCAGCTGGGCGACGTGGCCTGCGCGCTCCAGTGCGGCCAGCGCGAGATGGCCCCCATTGGGCGCGGCCTGGCGCATGCGCGGCCAGCCGATCATGCTGCGCGCCCAGTAACGCTGGCGGCTGGCGGGTCGGTTGACGAAGTCGGCGTGCTGGATGGGCGTGCTGCGCAGCCACTGGCCCTGGCTGTCGCGATAGACGGGAATGCCCGAGGGCTGACTCAGCCCGGCCCCCGTGAGCACCAGTAGACGCGGGTGCCGGCGCAGGAAGTCGGCGAGCGCGTTCATGTGGCGGGGGGCTTCTCGGTCAGCAGGCGCTGGCGCACATGTTCCGCCAGACCCACGCCGGCCTCGGACATGGTCAGATAGGCCTGGTCGGCCCCGGCCGCCAGAATCTCCCGCGCTTCGTCCTGATGCATGCTGTGCGACACGATCACGCCGGTGAAGCCCGACTTGCGCAGCTTCTGCGTGGCGATGCGCTTGGCCTCGGCCTCGTTCAGGCTGAGGATCACCGCGCGCACGTTGCCGTAGTCCAGGTTCTCCCAGAACATCTGGTCCTCGGCGTCGGCGAAGAAGATGTTGTGGCCAAGGGATTGGTGCAGGGCCACCCGCGCCGGGTCGGAATCCAGCGCCACCACCCGGCACTTGTCATTCAGGTAGTCATAGGCGGCAGACCCGGTGCGGCCCATGCCCATGATCAGCACGTCGGCGTCGCCCAGCGACACCGGCTGCTCGTCGGGGTGGCGCAGGTCCCGTTCCATCGGGATCAGCCGCCGCGCCACGCGCTCGTACAGCGGATGCGCCAGGCGGTTGAGTGGCGCGGACACCACGAAGGACAGCGCGACGGTGAGCGCCAGTGGCACGATCCATTCCTGCAGCGCCACACTGGCCACGATCAGGCCGAACTCGCTGTAATTGGTCAGGCTCAGGCCGGCCAGGAAGGCACTGCGCGCCCGCAGCTTGAAGAACACCAGCAGCAGGAAGAAGAGCATGGCCTTGACTGGCAGCAGGGCGCTCATGACCAGGGCAAAGCGCCAGGCCTCCGCATCGGGCAGCCCGCCGATGCCGATCTGCAGGAAGAAGCCCACCAGGAAGAATTCCTTGATGCTCCACAGGGACTTCGACAGTTCGCCTGCGCGTGGATGCTTCGCCAGCATGGCGCCGAACACCAGGGCGCCCAGCTCGGAACTCAGCCCCACCAGCTCGAAACCGAAGCCGCCCACCACCAGCGCCAGCATCAGGCCGAAGAGCACCAGCAGGTCCTCGTGGCCGCTGGCATCCAGCAGCTTGTAGAGCAGCGGGCGCAGCAGCGGCAGCGCGAAGACGAGCAGGGCCCAGGGTGACGGCGTGCTGCCGATGGTCATGCTCATCACCACCAGCGCGAACACGTCCTGCATCACCAGAATGCCGATGGCCACCCGGCCGTGGAAGGCGCGCAGCTCGCGCTTGCCTTCCAGCACCTTGGCCGCGAGCACGGTACTGGAGAAAGAGAGCGAAATTGCCAGCAGCATGGCGTTGAACACCGGGATGCCAAGCAGCAGCAGGAAGGCGGGGGTGTATAGCACGATGGACAGCATGAAGTGCAGCAGACTGCCGCCCAGCACCTCGGGTTTGCCCATGGCGCGCACGTTCAGTTTCAAGCCCACGGAGAACAGCAATAGCAGCACGCCCAGGTGCGACGCATGCTGCAGCACTTCGCCGCTGGCGGCCGGCATGCCGATCTCGTCCGAGATGGCCGAGATGATGAACCCGGCGGCCAGATAGCCCACCAGCGGGGGCAGGCTGGTCATGCGCACCAGCAGGCCCAGGCTGAAGGCAAAACCGACCCAGACGGCTTCAAGCATGGGTGTCTTCCTTGTGTACGTGGTGGATGGCATCGATGCGCGCGTGGGCGATCAGCCGCTTGATGTCCTGGGGGGCGCGCGCCGACGTGGCCTCAGCGCCGCCGGCCAGCAGTGCGGGAATGTCGATGGCGCTGGCCGCGGCGTGGGCGCGGCGCAGATAGTCGGCCTGGGGATACGCGCGCTGCTCGAAGCCGGTGCGGCCCCGGGCATCGGCCTCGCAGGCCAGCAGGAACTGCATCAGCTGTTGCGGCCGGCGGAAGGCGTCGAGGGCTTCCAGCAGCTCCAGCACTGTGTCGGGGCGCAGCTGCAGTGCGCGATGGCAGTGGGTGTGGTACTGACTGACCAGCCGGCCCAGAGTGGTGAAACGGGTGGGCACGCGCAGCCGCTCGCCCACGGCCTCCACCAGGGCCACGCCGCGCGCCTCGTGGCCGTGATGACTCGGCCAGTACTGCGGCGCTGTGGTGCCCTTGCCCAGATCATGCACGAGGGTGGCGTAACGCACTTCCGGCGCGTCGGACAGGCGGGCAGCGTGCTGCAGGCACAGCAGCACGTGCACGCCGGTGTCGATCTCGGGGTGATGCTGGGCCGGCTGCGGCACGCCGAAGAGGGCGTCGACTTCCGGCAGGATCACGCGCAACGCCCCGCTGTCACGCAGCACCTGGAAGAACACCTCGGGCGCGGCTTCGCCCAGCGCCTTCTCCATTTCCTGCCACACGCGCTCGGGCACCAGATGACTCAGCTCGCCACTCTCGCTCAGCTGCCGCATCAGCTGCAGCGTCTCGGGCGCCACGCGAAAGCCCAGCGGCGCGAAGCGCGCGGCGAAGCGGGCCACGCGCAGCACGCGCAGCGGGTCCTCAACGAAGGCGGGGGAGACATGACGCAGCAGGCGGGCCTTGATGTCGCGCACGCCGCCCCAGGGGTCGACGAGCCCGCCGTCCTCGCTGCGGGCGATGGCATTGATCGTGAGGTCGCGCCGTTGCAGATCCTGCTCCAGCGTCACCTCGGGGCTGGCATTGAACACGAAGCCCTTGTAGCCGTGGCCGTGCTTGCGCTCGGTGCGGGCGAGGGCATATTCCTCCTTGCTCTGGGGGTGCAGGAAGACGGGGAAATCGCGCCCCACCGGGCGATAGCCGAGCGCCTGCAGCTCTTGCGGCGTGGCGCCCGTCACGACCCAGTCGCGGTCGGATGTTGGCAGCCCGAGCAGGGCATCGCGGACAGCGCCGCCAACCAGATGGATCTTCATGGGGATGGAACTCGCAGGAACGACAGGCCGAGTGTAACCCGTGGCCTCAGACGCTGAACAGCTGATGGTCCTCCAGACGCATCATGCTCAGCTCGCGCCCCCACACACAGCCGGTGTCCATGCCGTAGACGCGGGCGCGATTGGTCTTGCCTTCCAGTGCGGCCCAGTGGCCGAAGAGGATATTGGTCTCGGGGGTGAGCGTCTCGAACTCGAACCAGGGGCGAAAGCCTTCCGGGGCGGCGTTGAGCCCCTCCTTGACCTGCAGATTGAGATTGCCGCGCTCGTCGCAGAAGCGCATGCGCGTGAGGTAGTTGGTGATGCAGCGCAGGCGCTCCCAGCCGGTGAGCTTCTCCTTCCAGCGCTTCGGCGAGTCGCCGTACATATGGGTCAGGAACTCGCGGAAGTCCGGCCCCTGCAGGGTCAGCTCCACCTCGGCGGCCAGTTCCAGCGTCTTCTGCAGCGTCCACTTGGGGGCGATGCCGGCGTGGATCATCAGGTAGTTCTGGTGGCCCTTCGCCTGTTCCACGCAGTCGTAGTGCGCCAGCGACTGATGCCGCAGCCAGTGACTCAGGGCGTCGCAGTCGGGCGCGTCGAGCAGCTCCTGCAGGGTGTCGCGGCCGCGGTTGGGACAGGCGCCGTAATAGATGGCCAGGAAATGCAGGTCGTGGTTGCCCAGCACCACGGTGACGGCCTTGCCCAGATCGCGCAGGTAGCGCAGCGTGTCGAGGGATTTGGGACCACGGTTGATCAGATCGCCCACGCACCACAGCCGGTCGCGCAGCGGATTGAAATCTACTGTGGTCAGCAACTTGCGCAAGGGCTTGTAACAACCCTGAATGTCGCCTATGACATACGTTGACATGAAGCCCTGCTGATTCCCGGTGTCTAGTGCACCGTCAATGGTCTGGAAAGAAGGAACGCCGGAATCGGGGCCGCAAAGGTCTCACCATCCGCGCTCAACATCTCGTAACTGCCCTGCATGGTGCCGAACTCGGTGGTCAGCACCGCGCCGCTGGTGTAGTGGAACACCTGGCCCGGGGCAATCAAGGGCTGCTGCCCGAGCACGCCGGAGCCGCGCACTTCCTCCACCTTGTCGTTGTCATCGGTGATGATCCAGTGACGCGAGATCAGCTTCACGGGCTGCTCGCGCTTGTTGGCGATGCCGATGGTGTAGGCGAACACGAAGCGCTTGTTCTGCGGATCCGATTGCTCCTGCAGATACTGCGTGCTCACGGAAATGTCGATGCCTGCGGGGCGAAGTTCAGTGGTCAACGTGGGACTCCTCCTGTCGTGCTGTCGCTGGGTCGTCGTGGTGCGGCGACGGCTGCCGGCTGCGGGTGATGCAGTCGGCGATCAGCGCGTAATCGGCCAGGCTCAGGTTCTCCGGTCGCAGGCTTATGTCGATGGGCAGTGCGCTCAACGCTGCCTCCGATATCAGGGTCCGCAGGCTGTTCTTCAAGGTCTTGCGCCGCTGCGTGAAGGCGATGCGCACGACGTCCTGCAGACACCCGACATCCAGCACCTGCACGGGTTTGCGCGCATGCGGCACCAGCCGGACGATGGCAGAGCATACCTTGGGTTGTGGCACAAAAGCAGTGCCCGGCACATCGAACAGATGCTCCACCGTGCAGTGGTACTGCATCATCAGACTGAGGCGTCCGTAGTGCTCGTCGCCGGGCACGGCCGCCAGCCGCTGCACCACTTCCAGCTGCAGCATGAAATGCATGTCGGCGATCCACTGCTCGAACTGCAACAGGTGGAACATGCAGGGCGTGGAGATGTTGTAGGGCAGATTGCCCACCACGCGCAGGCTGTGGGGGCGTGCGGTGCCGTCCTGCGTCAGCAGGGAGCGCAGGTCGAATTTCAGCACATCGCCTTCGTGCAGGGCGAAGCGCGGGTCGGTGCCGAGGGTGCTCTGCAGGTAGGCGGCCAGGTCGCGGTCCAGTTCCACCGCGTCCAGATGCCCGCACTGCTGCAGCAGATGCCGCGTGAGGGCGCCCTGCCCGGGGCCGATCTCCACCAGATGATCGCCGCCCTGAGGGGCGATGGCGCGGATGATGCGGCCGATGATGTTCTGGTCGTGCAGGAAATTCTGCCCGAAGCGCTTGCGGGCCTGGTGGTGGAAGCCGTCCTTCTGCAGATCGGGGCCGCGCGGGCGCTCGTGGCGGGGGGTGTCAGTCATGGGCATCCCCTGTGAGAGTTTGCTTCCCAGCGAATCCGGCCATCAGACGCGCCACGGCAATGGCCTCCACCAGCGAGCCGATCTGCGCCTTGCCCGTGCCGGCCAGATCCAGTGCCGTGCCGTGATCCACCGAGGTGCGGATGATCGGCAGCCCCAGCGTGATGTTGCTGGCATTGCCGAAGCCCTTGTACTTGAGCACCGGCAGGCCCTGGTCGTGGTACATCGACAGCACGGCATCGGCATGGGCCAGATACTTGGCGGTGAACAGCGTGTCGGCCGGCAGCGGCCCCAGCAGGTGCATGCCCTCGGCGCGCAGCGCTTCCAGCACCGGCTCGATGATGTCGCGCTCCTCGGTGCCCAGATGGCCGCCTTCTCCGGCGTGGGGGTTGAGGCCGCAGACCAGGATCGCCGGGCGGGCGATGCCGAAGCGTGTGCGCAGGTCCGTCTCAAGGATGCGCAGGATGCGTTCCAGCAGCGGGGCGGTGATGGCGGCGGCCACCTGGGAGAGCGGCAGATGGGTGGTCACCAGCGCCACACGCAGGCCCTCGGTGGCCAGCATCATCACGGTGAGGTCCACGCCGCATTCTTCCGCCAGGAATTCCGTGTGGCCGGTGAAGGGAATGCCGGCCTCGTTGATCACGCCCTTGTGCACCGGCGCCGTCACCATGGCAGCTGCCTGACCGGAACGGCAGGTCTGCACGGCGCTGCGCAGGGTGTCGAGCACGTAGGGCGAATTGGCCGGGTTCAGCACGCCTGCCTGCCCCGGGGCGCGCAGGTTCACGGGCAGCACGCGCAGAGTGCCGGCGGCAGAGGCCGCAGGCGGGAGTTCGGGAGTGAAGGGCAGCAGCTGCAGCGGCAGGCCAAGCAGGCGGGCGCGCTCCTTCAACAGCTGTGGGTCGGCAATCACCACGCGCTCGAGGGTGGTGTCTGCCTGCTGTGCCAGCTGGATGCACAGGTCAGGGCCGATGCCGGCAGGCTCGCCGGCGGTGATGACGATGCGTTCGATCACGTGGGGCCTGCCACTCATGGAGGGCTGATCTTGACGTAGGCCTTTTCGCGGATTTCCACCAGCCAGTTCTGCAGCTCGACCTCGAACTTGCGCTCACGCAGCGCGTTCTCGGCCTGCTGGCGGCTGAACTCGCGGCTCATGTCCTGCACGCGGCGCTCCATGACTTCGGCCACATGCCAGCCGAAGCTGGTGCGGAAGGGCTCGCTCAGCTGGCCGATCGGAAAATCCTTGATCTGCGCCTCGAAGTCCGGCGGCATTCCGCCCTCGGCGGCCCAGCCCATGTCGCCGCCCGCCACGACCGAGGCCGAGTCGTCGGAATTCTGCCGCGCAATGTCGCCGAAATCCTCGCCGGCCTTGATGCGGGCATGCAGGGTGCGGATCAGGGCTTCGGCCTGCTCCTCGGTGCGGATCTCGTTGGGCGTGATCAGGATGTGGCGGGCGCGGGTCTGGTTCACCATGCTCTGGATGTCGCCCTGCACGGCCACCAGCTTCACCAGGTGGTAGCCGCTCGGGCTGCGGATGGGGCCGCGCACTTCATTGGCCTTCATGCCCGGCACGATGTCGACGAACAGCGTGGGCAGGGCCTCGGCCTTGCGCCAGCCCAGTTCGCCGCCGGTGGCCGGATAGGCCGAGGGGGGGGTGGTGGCCGCGCCGCGCTGGGCAATGGTGCGGGCCTGCACGAAGTCGGTGCCGGCCTGGATGGCGTCGAACATCTGCTGCGCGAAGGCCTCCTTGGCGGCGATCAGCTCGGGGGAATCGTCCTCGCCCACGGGGATCAGGGTCTGGTCCACCAGATAGTCCGGCGCCATGGTGACGCGGCCCATCTCGGAGTTGAGGAAATTGTCGATCTCCTGATCGGTGATGTTGATGCGGCGATTGACCATGCCGCGCTGCAGGTCGCGCATGGAGAGTTCCTTGCGGATCTGTTCGCGCGTGAACGTGTAACGGCCGGCGGCCTCGAGCGTGGCGACATACTCGTCGAAGCTCAGGTTGTTCTGCTGCGCCAGCGTCTGCATGACGCCGTTCACGGTGTCGTCGTCATAGCGGATGCCCATGCGCTCTATCAGCTGCATCTGCAGGTTTTCCACGATCAGGGATTCCAGCGCCTGCTCGCGCAGGACATCGGGCGGGGGCACGGGCTGGCCGCTGGCCTGCATCTGCTGCCGGGCTTCGTCCATGCGCAGGGTGAGTTCGCTCTGCAGCACCACGCCTTCGTCGACGATGGCCACGACCTTGTCCAGCACCTGACGCTGGGCCAGGGCCGAGCCCGTCGTCACCATCAGCAGCACCAGCGCAAGCACGCGCAGGCAGGAAGTCTTATTCATTGGTTCCGTACTCCTTGAAGCCCAGGATGCCGTCACTGAGCATTCGGCTGATGCCGCCGCCGCTGACATTGCCAAGCCCGTTGAGGGTGACCTGGAAGAACACGCCCGTGTCGGTGTCATCGCGCAGAAGGAAGAACTCGTCGTCGTCGATCCACTCGCGGGCTACCAGGCGGATGGTGGCGCAGCAGTTGCTGTATTCGACACCGGCGAAGGTGTCCAGATTGCGGCTGTTGCTGTGATCATAGTGCCATCGACCCAGCAAACGCCAATGATTGTTCAGCGGCCAGACGCCCGAGACATCGCTCTGCTTGATGCGAGGGTCGAGCCCGGCGGGCACCGGACCGTAGAGGTCCACGAGCCGGCGGAAACGGTAGCCGATGTTGAGGATGTGGCTCTCGTCGCCCATGTAGCGCAGCGAAAGAGAACCCTCGTCGATGTCCTGCTGCTGCTCGTTCCACTGCGCGTCGCTGGTGATGCGCCACTGCTCGCTCAGCAGGGCCGCGCCCTCCGCCACCAGGGCCGAGCGGTCGGTGTTGCGCGGCTGCAGCGTGACCCAGGTCTGCAGCGGGCTGTCCAGCGCCACGAGGCGGTCCTCGAAATGCAGGATCTGGCCCAGGCTCAGGCGGGCGCGTTCCTCGCCGCTGGCGCTGATGAAACGCGAGGTCACGGCCACGCTCAGCTGGTCGGCATCACCGATGCGGTCCAGGCCGCTGAAGCGGTCGTGGCGGAACAGCTGGCCGTAGTTGAAGTTGACCTGGGCGCTGTCGAAGGTGGGCAGCAGGGATTGATCCTCCTGCTCGCTGTACAGATAGAACAGGCGCGGTTCCAGGGTCTGGATGGCGCCATTGCCGCCGGCCAGCGGGCGCTCGAAGATCAGCCCGGTGTCCAGGCTGAACAGGCCGAGCCCGCGCTCGGGTTGCGCCAGCGTGCCCACGGCCTGCTGGTCCAGATCCCACTGCGTGTGGCGATAGCGCGCCGTCGGCACGAAGAAGCCGGCCTCGCGGCGCAGCGGCCAGCTGATCTCGGGCTCCACATGCAGGCGGCTGCCGGTGACCAGCGCCCCGGCGTCGATCTGCGCCTGGGTGAGGCCGCTCTGGCTCAGGCTGCGGTCGAAGCGCACATGGCTGGCGTCGACCTTCAGCTGCAGGCCGCCCAGGTTGTGCGCCGCGCCGAGGGTGAGTTCCGGCAGGCGGTCGAAGGGGATGTTGAGGTCACTGGCCGAGATGTACGGGTCGATGATGTCGATGCGCTGCACGCGGGTGCCGGCATACCAGTGGTCCGCACGGTAATTGAGCGCGCCGTTGCGCTGCAGGTGGGTGCGGCTCGACACGGTGAGACCGCTGGACCCCAGGTCGCGGAAATAGCGATCGTCGCTCACGGCTTCGTAATTGATGGCCGTGGATACGCGTTCGCCCAGCTGGCCGTTGTGTTGCAGGCCGACGAACCAGCGGTCTTCCCGTGCCGGCGAGTTCGAGCCCGGCACGCCCGCGGTGGCGGCATCGAAGCGCTTGTCGCCCGCCAGCAGTGCGGCGCTCAGGGTGTTCATGGACCAGTCGGCCAGGTAGCGGAACTCGCCGCTGGCCATGAGGCCGCGGTCGGCGATCAGGCGTGGCGTGAGCGTGGCGTCGTAATGCGGGGCCAGGTTCAGGTAATAGGGCAGGGCGATGTCGGCCCCGCCAGCGCTGGTCGAGCCGATGCTGGGCGCCAGGAAGCCGGACACGCGCTGATCGCCCAGCGGGAAGGGCACCGTGAACGGGTAGTGGAACACCGGCACATCCTTGATGCGCAGGGTCACGCCTTCGGCCGTGCCGATGCCGGCGGCGGTGTCCAGACGCATGCGCTCGGAGCTCAATGTCCAGAATTCGTTGCCCGGCTCACAGCGGCTGAACTCGCCGTTCTCGATGGCCAGCACCTCGCCGGCGCTGTCGTAGACGATCACGCTGGCAGCGCCGTGCACGCCGTAGTCGTGCAGCACATAGGACGCGCCGTCGATGCGGTTCTGGCTGTTGCTCTGGTCGATGAAGGCGCCGCTGCCGGTGAGCAGCACGCCGGGTTCGCGGAACTCGACGTCACCCGTCAGCGTGATGGTGTCGGCCTGCTGGTCGATCTGCGTGGCCGCGGAATTGCGGATGGTGCGATTGCCCTGCTGAATGCTGACCGCGCCGTCGATGTTGACGCGCTGGTCGGTGTCCTGGTCGATGGCACCCGGGGCCGTGAACAGCGTGGGAGCGGTGGTCGGGTCGGCGCTCGCGTCCAGCGGCTGGCCATCCAGGCCGGTGCGGGCCGGCTCGATGAAGGCGCCACAGCAGTTGGCGGGCAGGCTGGCGCGCTGGGCTGCCGTCATCTGCTCCACGGGCACCCAGTCGCTGGCTGCCCGGCTGCCAGCGGCGACGCTGGCGCCTTGCGTGGTCGATGCGCCGCTGCGCTGGCCGGCCACCGGGCGCTCCCCGCGCGTGACCACCACGCCGGCATTCCCCGAGCTGCGGCTTGCGGCCGGGTTCTCGGTGCACTGCCAGTTGCCTGCGGCGTCAGCCTGACACGTCCACTGTCCCCCGTCGGCCACACTCTGGGCAAGGCTGACAGGCGCGTGGGCCGCGAGCAGGGTGCCGGTGGCAAGAAGCAGGGAAATGCGGGAGCACAAAGGGCTTTTTCGAAACTGCATTGTCGCAGGCAATCCAATAGAATGGCTTTGAAATCAGGTCGGCATGGTAATTCATCGGCCTGCGGATAGAAACACTGCGGAGCGCGCGGGCAATGGATCAACGAAGGGACGCACTGGCCGCCTGGGCACGCCAGTGTCTGCAGGAAATGGCTGGAAATGGGCTGCCTGAGGGCAGTGTGCACACCGTGTCCGGAGACGCGAGTTTCCGGCGCTATTTCCGCATCGTGCTGCCCGCAGCGCCGGGCAGTGTGGAGCCGCACTGGCAGGAGTTGATGCAGGCCACGCGTTTCATCCTGGTGGATGCGCCGCCGGCCCACGAGGACTGCCGGCGCTTCGTGCGGGTCGCGCAGTTGTTCCGTGCCGCGGGCATGCAGACTCCGCGCGTGCTGCGCGCCGATTTCGAGCAGGGTTTCATGCTGCTGGAGGATTTCGGTGACGCGCTCTATCTGCCCGCGCTGCAGAGCGCGAGCGGCGTCGATGCCCTCTATGGCGCGGCGATGCAGGCGCTCATCGAATTGCAGGCACGCGGCAATGGCAGCGACCTGCCCCCTTACAGCCGGCAGCTGCTGCGCACCGAGCTGACGCTGTTCGATCACTGGTTCTGTGAACGCTTCCTGGGCCTCACGCTCGATGCCGGGGAGCGCGCCCTGCTCGAACGCACCTGGACCTTCCTCGAGGATGCCGCCCTGGCCCAGCCCCAGGGGTGCGTGCATCGCGATTATCACTCGCGCAATCTGATGATTCTGGACGCAGACCCGGCCCGCGGCCCGGGCGTGATCGACTTTCAGGACGCGGTGTTCGGCCCCTGCACCTATGATCTGGTGTCGCTGCTGCGTGACTGCTACATCGTCTGGCCCGACGCACAGGTGCAGGCCTGGGCGCTGCAGTTCCGCCGTCTCGCCGTGGCGCGCGGCATCCTGCCGGCGGTCGATGCCGGCGCCGAGGCCGCCTTCCTGCGCGACTTCGACCTGATGGGCCTGCAGCGTCACATCAAGGTCATCGGCATCTTCTGCCGCCTGAACCTGCGCGACGGCAAGCCGCGCTACATGGCCGATGTGCCACTGGTGATCGACTATGTGTTGCGTGTCGCGGCGCGGCATCCGGAGATGGCCAATTTCAATCACTGGTTCCAGAATCGCGTGCTGCCCCTGGCAAACCCCTTGCTGCAGGCGTTCGCGCTGCCGGAAGGCGTGGCATGAGGGCGATCATTCTGGCGGCGGGGCTGGGCACGCGCATGCGGCCGCTCACCGATCATCTGCCCAAGCCCCTGCTGCAGGCCGGGGGCAGTGCGCTCATCGAATACCATCTGCGCAATCTGGCGCAGGCGGGCATCCGCGAGGTTGTCATCAATCATTTTCATCTGGGCGAGCGCCTGGAAGAGGCGCTGGGCGATGGCAGTCGCTACGGCGTGCAGATCGCCTGGTCCCGCGAGGCGGTCCGGCTGGAGACGGCCGGCGGCATCGTCAATGCCCTGCCGCTGCTGGGCGAGGACGCCTTCGCGGTGGTGAGCGGCGACATCTGGACGGATTACGATTTCGCCCGGCTGCAGCCGGTGGATGGCCGCGACACCTTGGCGCGGTTGGTGATGGTGCCCAATCCACCCCACCATCCGACGGGAGATTTCGTGCTCGATGCCGCCGGTCGCTTGCAGCTGCGTGCCACGCAGGAGGCCGCGCCAGGCTGCACCTACAGCGGCATCAGCGTGATGCACCCGGCGCTGTTCGCGGGCTTGTCGGCGCAGCCGCTGCCGCTGCGCCCGGTGCTGGATGCCGCCATCGCGGCAGGGCAGGTGGCCGGCGCGCTGTACGCGGGCCGCTGGTTCGATATCGGCACGCCGCAGAGGCTGCAGGAGCTGGACGAAATTTTGAAGGAAGACATTGCTTCGGTCGACGAAGTGGTGCCAGGCAGCAGCCCTGCGGACACGCCGTGAATCCATCCGTGGAGGCTCGGTGGCCGCCGTCCTGGCGGCCAACGGTCCGCAGTGCTGCCGCCTGACACCACTTCCCGCACCCAAACATTTACTGCAGAGCGCCACTTTCCCTGTAAAATGCCGCCCAACTCGCCAACCCACAGGTCTGCCCCATGATGAAATACCTGATCGCCCCCTCGATCCTGTCCGCCGATTTCGCGCGTCTCGGGGAGGAAGTGGACGCCGTGCTCGCCGCCGGTGCCGACGTCATACACTTCGATGTCATGGACAATCACTACGTGCCCAATCTCACCATCGGCCCCATGGTCTGCAAGGCCCTGCGCAATTACGGCGTCAAGGCGCCCATTGACGTACACCTCATGGTCAGCCCCGTGGACCAGATGATCCAGGACTTCGCCAAGGCCGGCGCCAGCATCATCACGTTTCACCCGGAAGCCACCCCTCACGTCGATCGCTCGCTGCAGCTGATCCGCGATCTGGGCTGCCAGGCCGGCCTGGTGTTCAACCCGGCCAGCTCGCTGGACTGTCTGCAGTACCTCATGGACAAGCTCGACGTGATCCTGCTGATGTCGGTGAACCCGGGCTTCGGCGGGCAGAAATTCATTCCTTCCACGCTGCGCAAGCTGGCTCAGGTGCGCAAGCTGATCGATGACAGTCACTACCCGATCCGACTCGAAGTGGATGGCGGCGTGACCGTGCAGAACATCGCCGAGATCGCCGGTGCGGGCGCCGACATGTTCGTCGCCGGCTCGGCCATCTTCAGCACCGACAACTATGCCGCCACGATCGCCGCCATGCGCGCCGAACTCGGCCACACTCCCATCAACCACTGACGCCGTGCACGCCGCCATGACCTCACAAGAATTCGCCGCGCTCGCCGCGCAGGGCTATAACCGCATTCCTCTGGTCCGCCAGGTGCTGGCCGATCTCGAGACCCCGCTGAGCACCTACCTGAAGCTGGGCCGCGGGCTGCACACTTATTTCTTCGAGTCCGTGCAGGGCGGCGAGAAATGGGGCCGCTATTCCATCATCGGGCTGCCCTGCCGCACCGTGCTGCGCGTGTGCGGCCAGCAGATCACCGTCGAGACTGACGGCGCCGTGGTCGAGAGCCTGGAGTGCGACGACCCCTTCGTGTTCGTCGAGGATTTCAAGTCCCGCTATCGCGTCGCGCCCCTGCAGGGCACGCAGCGATTCAATGGTGGACTGGTCGGTTACTTTGCCTATGACACGGTGCGCTATGTCGAACCGAGCCTGGGCGCCGCGCCCGGCGAGGACGAGATCGGCACGCCCGACATCCTGCTGCTCGTGTCCGAGGAAGTGGTGGTGTTCGACAATCTGCGCGGCACGCTCTCGCTGATCGTCAACGTCGATCCGTCCCGGCCCGAGGCCTGGGAGGACGGGCAGAAGCGCCTGGACGCCCTCGAAGCCGGGCTGCGCAAGAGTGTGCCGCTGCCGCTGCAGAGCGCGCCGCAGCAGGTGCAGGAAGCCGATTTCAAGCGCCGCTTCGCGCAGGCCGATTTCGAGCAGGCGGTGGAGCGCATCAAGGACTACATCCTCGCCGGCGATGTCATGCAGGTGGTGATCGCCCAGCGCATGTCGGTGCCCTTCGCGGGCGATCCGATGAATGTCTACCGTGCCCTGCGCTTCACCAATCCCTCGCCCTACATGGTGTTCTTCAACATGGGCGATCACCACATCGTCAGCGCCTCGCCCGAGATCCTGGCGCGAGTGGAAGAGGGCAAGATCACGGTGCGACCGCTGGCCGGCACGCGCAAGCGTGGCAAGACGGAAGAGGAAGACCTGGCCCTGGAGCAGGAGCTGCTGGCCGATGCCAAGGAGATTGCCGAGCACCTGATGCTGATCGACCTGAGTCGCAATGATTCAGGCCGGGTGTCCGAGACCGGCAGTGTGACCGTGCCACGCAAGATGTTTGTGGAACGCTATTCCCACGTGATGCACATCGCCTCGATCGTCGAGAGCGTGATGCGCGCCGACAAGACCGCGCTGGACGTGCTCAAGGCCACGCTGCCGGTGGGCACGCTCAGCGGCGCGCCCAAGGTGCGTGCCATGGAGATCATCGACGAGCTGGAGCCGGTCAAGCGCGGCATCTACGGTGGCGCCATGGGCTATCTGGGCTGGAACGGCAACATGGACATGGCCATCGCCATCCGCACGGCCGTGATCAAGAACGAGCGGCTCTACGTGCAGGCGGGTGCCGGCGTGGTGGCGGATTCCGTGCCCCGGCTGGAGTGGGAAGAGACGATCAACAAGGCACGGGCCATCTTCCGCGCGGTGGAACTGGCGGGCAAGGGGCTGCAGGTCTGATTGGAAATCTGCCCGAGGTCAGAGAGGCATTCTGCGCGCTCGAAGCCCTGCTCCCCGGCCTTCAGGGCGTCGTGTCCTGCAACTGCTTGAAAGCGGCCAGTGCACGTTCCCGCGAGGCCTTCAAGTCCACCACCGGGTGCGGGTAGGTTATGCCGAGGGTCACGCCGGCCACCGCCAGCACCTGCCTGGGGGCACTGGCCGGATCGTGCAGATACTTGTCCGGCAGTGCGGCCAGTTCTGGAACGTGGCGGCGGATGTACATCCCCTCCGGGTCGAATCGTTCGCTCTGCGTCACCGGATTGAACACGCGGAAATAGGGTGCTGCATCGGCCCCGCAGCCGGCGATCCATTGCCAGCTCGCACTGTTGGCCGCCAGGTCGGCATCCACCAGGCAATCCCAGAACCAGTCCTCGCCATGGCGCCAGTGCGTCAGCAGGTTCTTCACCAGGAACGAGCCCACGACCATGCGCACGCGGTTGTGCATATAGCCCGTCTGCCACAACTCGCGCATGCCGGCATCGACGAGCGGATAGCCTGTCTGCCCGCGCTGCCAGGCGCGCAGCAGGGCCGGGTCGTCCTGCCAGGGAAAGTGGGCGAAGCGGCGCTGCAGCGGTGTCTCGCTCAGGGTGGGGTGGTCGTAGAGCAGGGCATGCGAGAACTCGCGCCAGCCCAGTTCCGACTGGAAGCAGTCCAGATCCTCTCCCACGCCCTGTTCGATGCCGGCGTGCTGCGCGGCATGCCAGACCTGATGGGGCGATAGCTCGCCGAAATGCAGATGCGGCGACAGCCGCGAGACATTCGGGCGTTGCGGGAAATTGCGGCCCTCCTTGTAGCCCGCCAGGCCCTCGGCCAGGTACGCCTGCAAGCGTTGCAGGGCGGCCGACTCGCCGATGTGCCAGGTGGCCCGCATGGTGCGGTCCCAGGGGATCTGCGGCAGCAGAGCAAGCGCGTCGATGCCGGCCTGTCCCGCATCCGGATGTGCGTGCAGCGCGAGGGCCGCCGGTGCCGGCAAGGGCGGACGAGGAGGTGTACTGCCCAGGCAGCCGCGGCGATAGTAGGGCGTGAAGACCTGATAGGGCGTGCCATCGCTCTTGCGGACCTGCCAGGGTTCCCACAGCAGGGCCCCGTTGTGGCTGTGCGCGGCGACGCCGGATTCTTGCAGCGCTTCCTTCAGCGCCTTGTCGCGCGCGATGCGCCAGGGTTCGTAGCAGCGGTTCCAGTGCACGGCGGTGGCGCCGACTTCCTGCGCCAGCGCGGGCAGAAGGTGCAAGGGGTCACCGCGCAGCACCAGCAGGCGCCCGCCCAGGCTGGCATTGAGCGCGCAGAGGGAGTGATGCAGCCACCAGCGACTGGCACTGCCCATGGCCCAGTCCCCACTGTTCACATCGTCCAGAATGTACAGCGGCAGCACGCTTCCGGCTGCGGCGGCGGCACACAGGCCGGGGTTGTCGGTGAGGCGCAGGTCCTGGCGGAACCAGTGAATGCAAACGGGGGCGCTGATGTTGTCTCTCCTGCAGTGCGTGGGCTCAGGCTGCAGTATACGCGGGCACGCAGAGAGTCGATCAGTGCCGGGCCTCACACTCACCCGCGCTCTTACACCAGCGCGTAGGCGATGCCCGTCTGCGCCAGCCCGACGAGGTCGATGGCCGCCGTGTTGAGCGCGTGCTCGGCCGCCATCACACCGAGCTGGCCGCTGCTCAGCTCGCCGCGATCGAGCATGCCGGCGAACTGCGTCAGGGTGGCCTCGTCCGGCGCGGCGCCGGCCAGGTTCTGATAGATCAGGCTGACGATGCCGCGCGCGCTGATGTCCCCGCCACGCACCACGCTGATGGCCATGCCAGCGACGTCGGTGGGGCTCATGCCCTTGTCCAGCAGGTCGATCACGGTGCCCATGTAGAGCGTGTTCTGCACCGCCGCCTTGCCGGCAATCGCGCCCAGCAGTTTGGCGGCCATGCCGGCGTTGCCGTCGAGGTCGAAGGCGATGCCCTGATCGGCGAACACCGCGCGTTCCACGCTCACGAGCGTGTCGCGGCCCTGCGTGCCCTGGGTGTCCTCGATCAGCCAGTGGCTGCCGGACTTGCTGACGCGGAAGCTGCTCGCATTGGCGCTGTAGCTGGCGATGTCGACGCCGCCACCGCCGCTGAAGAGGTCATTGCCGGCGCCGCCAGTGAAGCGATCGCCGTCGCCGTTGCCCACGAGGGTGTCATCCCCGGAGCTGCCGTTGATCGTGTCCATCACGGGCGTCACACGGATCGTGACAGACGCTGCCGAGGAGTTCGCCAGGCCATCCGAGGCCACATAGCTGAAGCTGTCTTCGCCGGAGTATTCCTGTTGCGGCGTGTAGACATAGCGGCCGTCGGCGCCCAGCGTGACGGTGCCGTGAGCCGGGCCGGCCTGCAGGGCATAGCTCAGCGTCTGCCCTTCCTTGTCGGTCGCGGCGGGCACGCTGCCGCTCACGCTCTTGTCTTCCTGCACGGTGACCTGCGCATTGGCGGCGACAGGGATCTGGTTGGCCACGGTGTTGAAGCTCAGGCTGCGCTGCACCACGCCATTGGCCGAGGTGTCGGCGACAGCGGAAGTTTCCAGGGTCACGGTGTAGGTGTTGCCGTAGTGGAGGTTGGCGCTCGGATTGATGACCAGAGTGCGCCCGTTGAGGCTCACCTGCGCGCTGCCGGCGGCAAAGCGCTCCACCACCGTGCCACTGGCTGTGGACAGCACGATGGCCCCGGTGCCACGAGCGATGTTCTCATTGAACCCGAGTTCCAGATTCGCATCCACGGCGGCGCTGAAGCCGGTGGTGTGGAAGTTGAAGCTGCTGATCTCCGGCGCCTTGATGTCCTTGAACATGGCCGCCAGATCGACCACGTCGCGGTCGGCATTGAATTGCACATACTCCACGTTCTTCAGCCGCAGGTGATAGGTGCTGCTGGCCCCGCTCACCGAGTCCACGTGAATGATGCCCTCGTCGTCCTGGGTGATCAGGAAGCGGCTGCGGGGCAGGCGCTCGAAGCTCAGGCGGTCGATGCCGGCCAGCCCGTCGATGAGGGTGTTGCTGGGGTCGCCGTAACGGGGGACGGTCCAGGTGTTGTTTCCCGTGGTGGCAAGATAAGCCATGGCTGGACTCCTTCAGAGCAGCAGAGGATTGAGTGCGTCGAGAAACGCGGGCGCCGGGGTGAAGCCGATCACGCGGGCCGGTGCACTCGATGGCGTGGCGGGATCGAACAGCAGGATGGCCGGCGGGCCGAACAGCGAGTAGGCTTTCATCAACGCGCGGTCGTCGGCGTTGTTGGCGGTCACATCCACCTGCAGCAGTTCGAAGCGTGCCATGGTGGCGGCCACCTGCGGGTCACTGAAGGTGAAGCGTTCCATTTCCTTGCAGGCCACGCACCAGTCGGCATAGAAGTCGAGCATGACGGGACGGGTGGCTGTGGCGCGAATCTGTTCCAGGTCCGCGAGGCTGGCGATGCGCCGGAAACTCACGGCATTGGCCTCCACGGCAGCGGGACTCGACCCGCCAAAGTGGGCCAGCGGCTGCAGCGGGCTGAGCGCACCGCTGACGGCGCCGATGATCTGGGCCAGGCCGATCATCAGCAACAGCACGGCCATCATGGCGCTGACGCGAGAGCGGAAATTCGTGGGGGTTGCGGTGGCGGTGCGATCGAACAGGCCGAGATACATCGCGCTCAACAGCGCCAGGGCTCCCCACAACAGCATGATGACGGCCACCGGCAACACCGGCGTCACCATCCAGATGGCCACGGCGAGAAGCAGCAGGCCGAACAACTCCTTCACATGCACCATCCAGGCGCCGGCGCGGGGCAGCAGACTGCCAGCGGAGAGGCCCGTCAGCAGCAGCGGCACGCTCATGCCCATGGCCATGGCGAACAGGGCCGTGCCGCCCAGCACCACATCGCCCGTCTGGCTGATGTAGACCAGCGCTCCGGCCAGCGGCGCCGCCACGCAGGGGCCGACGATCAGCGAGGACACCGCGCCCAGCACGAACACGCTCGCCATCTGCCCGCCCTGCAGTCCGCCACTGACATTATTCAGGCGCGCTTGCAGACCCTGGGGCAGTTCCAGCTGATAGACATCGAACATCGACAGCGAGAACAGCACCAGCAGCGTCGCGAAACTCAGCAGCAGCCAAGGGGCCTGCAGATAGGCCGCGAGCCCTTCGCCGAGCAGGCCGGCAGCCACGCCCATGGCGGTGTAGACCAGGGCCATGCCGAGGCAGTAGGCCAGCGACAGACGCAGGCCGTGCAGGCGACTGTTCTGCCCCTGCTTGTCCATGCCCACGATGATGGAGGAGAGGATGGGCACCATGGGCAGCACGCAGGGCGTGAAGGAAAGCAGCAGGCCGAACACCAGGAAGCCGCCGGCGATGGTCCACAGATTGCGCGACTGCAGCATGCGTGTGGCGAGGCTGGTCTCATCGTCAGCCGGCTGACTCAGCGCGCTGGCTGTGGCGGGGGCGGCTGCTGCCATCACGGCAGGTGCCGGCGCTGACTCGACGGGGGCGGAGAACAGATCGGACGCGCCCTGCAGAGCCAATTGGCCGCGTGCGCCCGGCACCAGTTCGTAGCGCTTGGTGATGGGCGGATAGCACAGGCCGGCTTCCGCACAGCCCTGATAGGTGATGCTCAGCGGCTGCGCGGCCGCCAAGGAGGGCAGGGGCACGACGAGACTGACCGGCTCGGTGTAGATGGCCATGTCCTCGCCGAAGTTCTCGTCGAAATGAATCTCGGCGGGCGGCATGGCGATGGCAGTGGCGTCCAGCCCGTCGGTGGCGATGACGAACTTGTCACGATAGAGCTTGTAGCCTTCGGCGATGTCCCAGTGCAGGGTGGCGGCGTCGGCCTGCTGCTCGACGCTGAGCACGAAGGCGACTTCCGGGTCGAGGAACTCGTCCTGGGCCAGCCCAGTGGCGGCGCTGAAGGCGAGCAGCACGGCCAGCAGACCGCGAGTGAGAGATTCAGGCATGGGCTGACTCCTGATGCAGCATTCCAGAATGATCGACCGCCAGGAAGCTCAGGCCGGTGCTGTGCAGAAACGGCAGCGCCTGCTCTTCCAGCAGCATGGCGATGGTGGTGAAGGCCCCGGCAATCAGCGCGCTGGGCGCCAGCACGGAGACGGACTGCCAGTGCGCGGCAGGCTGGCCGGTGCGCGGGTTGAGCACGTGGCAGTAGCGCTTGCCGCCGTGCTCGAAGTAACGCTCGTAGTCGCCACTGGTGGCCAGCGCACCGGCGCTTACCGGGATGCTGGCGAGCAGGCGGGCGGCGTCGCGCGGATGGCGGATGCCGATGGTCCAGGGGCTGTCGTCGGGTTTGGGGCCGATCACGCGCAGGTCGCCGGCCAGATTGACATAGCCATGGGTGACGCCGGCCTCGGCCAGCAGGGTGGCGGCGCGGTCGGCCGCGTATTCCTTGCCGAAGCCGCCGAAATCGAGCTCCATGCCCGGCGTGCGCAGACACACCTGATTGCCCTCGCGCTCGATGCCGCCCATGCCGATGAGCGGCAGCAGCGCCGCGATCTCGTCCTCATGGGGGACACGTGCCGCCTTGAAGTCCCAGGCGCGGCGCAGCACGCCGCAGGTGATGTCGAACAGGCCGGTGCTGTGCGCGTGCAGCAGTTGCGCCTTGTCGAGCAGGTCGAGGGTTTCCTCGTCGCAGACCACGGGCCCGCTGTGGGCGTTGATACGACTGAGCAGGCTGAAGGGGCGGTAGCGGGAGTACTTGTGCTCGATGCGCAGCACTTCCTGCACCGCCAGGGTGGCCAGGTGTTCCGCTTCAGCGGCACTGTCCACGCCGGCCAGCACCACTTCGCAGTGGCTGGCCATGGCCTGGAACTCGTGACGATGCAGCAGCAGGTTCATGGCATGCCTTAGAACGCGTAGCTCACGCCGAGCTGGATGCTGCGCGCGCCGAAGTCGGGCAGGCCCTTGCTGCCCGTGCCCAGTGTCCAGCCGCCGCGCTGTTCGTAGCGCTCGTATTTCAGGTCGGCCGTCCAGGCTTCGCCGAAGTGCTTGCTCAGCTTCATCCCGTAGGTGATGGCGCCAAACGCGGACAGACGCTGGTCCACGGAGGCGTAGCCGCCGCCGGCGTACAAGGGGTAGACCACCGAGATCGGTGCGCCGAAGGTGTCGGCATCGGCCCAGGGGTCGTTGGCCACCGGGTCGAAATAGAAATCCGCCGCGTTCTGGGAATACAGCCGCACCAGCAGCGTCACGCTCCACTCGTTGGGCAGGGTGATCACGTAGTCCAGCTCCAGCGTGTGCGCACGGATGTCGTTGCTGTCGGTGTAGTAGCGATAGCTGCTCTGCAGCGTGTCGCCGCTGTCCGTGAAGTGGTGATTCCAGCGCAGCAGCACGGAATTGCTGTCACGCGTGTCCGGGCGCGCATCGTAAAGCTTGTACTGATCGGCGTAGTAACCGCGGCCGCGCGTGTGGTGCAGCGTCACTTGCGCGATGTCGGTCTGGCTCAGCACCTGGGTGACCCCGAAGGCCACATCGAACACGCGTTTGTCTTCCTTTTGTTCCAGAAACAGGCTGTTGGGCAGAATCTGGTCGGAGGTGTAGCCCAGGCCGAGGATGAACGTGGTGTTCTGACTCGGCGTGGCCCAGGAACCCTGCACGGAATAATTGCGCGACAGATAGTCCTTCTCCTTCGAGTAGGACGTGCCAGCCGTGAGACTGCCCTGCTGGAAGTAGCGCGTGAGGGCGCCCGTGTAGGCCTTGCGGGTGTCCTTGATGTTCGTCAGCGCCGACGAGTGATAGCGCGGCGAGGCGCCGGAGATCGCGTCGTGCACGGCGGTGCCGGTGATGGCCCACTGGCCGGCGATGGGCACTTCGAAGAGCAGGGATTCGGCATCGATGTCGATGCGGTCGGCACCGGGCTGGAAGTCCTGATAGCTCAGGGTCTTCAGACTGAGGGTGGACTTTTCGGGTGCGGCTTCCGCCAGCGCCTGCGGGCTGCTGAGCACCGCCGTGGTGGCCAGGGCCACGAGACCGCTGTTGCACAGGGCCTGCAGAAAGAGTTTGCCGTTGGGAGCGAGCGTTTGCGTGATGTCTTTGTGCACGGAGTGTCTGCGCTGCTTCAATTGCAGCCGCAGCCTCCGCCACCCACGCCGGCACCGCCGAACGCGGCTTCCTTGCTGCTGTAGGTGTGTTCCACGAAGGCGGCATCGAGGCGGTCTTCGTCGAAGATCATGTCAGGTTGCGCCAGCATGCCTTTCTCCCAGGGCTGCACCGGCTGTATCAGCGAGCAGGAAGAAAAAAAGGCGCTGACAAGAATCAGCGCCAGGGCCTTGCGTCGAAGAGGAAATCGAAACGGAGTGTGGGTCATCTGGCGCTCTCCAGTGCCTGTTGAATGGAGGCCTCGAGGCTTTCGCGGTGCGAGGCGTTGAAGCCGCTGTGCTGCAGGATGATCTCGCCGCTGGCGTCGATCAGGTAACTGGTGGGCATGCCCTTCACGCTGTACTGCGGCGGCAGGGTGGCCGTCGGGTCGAACACCACGGAGAACGCCGCAGGATTCTTCTCGAGGAAGGTGTCGGCATCCGCGCGGCTGGTGTCCAGATTCACGGCCACGATCTCCAGGCCCTGTGCCTGATACTTGCCGAGCATCTCGTTCATCCACGGGAAGGACTGCCGGCACGGACCGCACCAGGACGCCCAGAAATCCAGATACACGACCTTGCCGCGCCACTGCGTGAGACTCACGGCCTGCCCGGCGGCGTTGCTGAGGGTGAACTCGGGGGCCGGCGCTGCCAGCGCGCTGGCGCCGAACAGAAGGCCTGCGGCGAGAACCAGAGGGGTGAGACGACGTGCCATGGAAGACTCCTGTGCCTGTTTGCTGAACCTTGGCCGGCAGTATGCGCAGGGAGTCTTAAGGATTTCTTAACCCCAGAATGACGGGTGGCGCAGCTATTGCAACGATTTGTAAGCAAGCCTGATCCGCACGGACATATGAGGTATATTGCCTCACCAATTTCAGGAAGCCTGCCTGTCATCTGCGTTCATAAATTTCAATAATATCGAGTTTTTTCAAATGCCTAGAATTGCCATTCCGGTGCCACGCGGCTCCCTTGCCGCGGCCATTTCCACCGCTCTGCTCGCGCTTTCCACCCCCTCGCTCCACGCCCAGGACATCGCCACCCAACTCCCCCAGCTCGAAGACAGCGCCGCCGATATCCGCCTTGACGGTCGCCTCGACGAGGGCGTCTGGCAGAACGTTGCGTACATCGACGGCATGCGCGTGGTGATTCCCGACACCCTGGCCGAACCGGCCTACGAGACTCACACGCGCATCTTCTACACCGAGCGCGGCATCTACGTGGGCGTGATGAACTACCAGCCGGCCGACACCATCGTGGCGCGCATGACATCGCGTGACACCCGGCTCGAACGCGACGGCTTCGTCTTCAACCTCGACCCGTCCGGCGAAGGCCTCTACGGCTACATGATGCGCATCAACCTCGGTGGCTCCATGACCGATGGCACCATCCTGCCCGAGCGTCAGTTCAACCTGCAGTGGGATGGCTCCTGGGACGCCGAGACGAGTGAAGTGGAAGGCGGCTGGTCCGCCGAGATCTTCGTGCCCTGGTCCATGGTGGCCCTGCCCCAGGTGCCCGGCGAAGCGCGTCGCATCGGCATCTACACCGAGCGGCAGGTCGGCTCTTCGGGAGAGACCTGGTCCTTCCCGCCGCTCCCCGAGACCGTGAACGAATTCCTGTCCGCCTTCCACAAGGTGGAGCTGAGCGGGGTGGATCCGCGCACCCAGATCACCTACTACCCCTATGTCTCCACCACCTATGACGGCATCAAGGAAGAGACCAAGGCGCGTGCCGGTGCCGAGGTGTTCTGGCGCCCCAGTTCCAACATGCAGGTGTCGGCCACGCTGAACCCGGACTTCGGCAACGTGGAATCGGATGACGTGGTGGTGAACCTGACGGCCTTCGAAGTGTTCTTCCCGGAGAAACGCTCGTTCTTCCTCGAAGGCCAGGACATCTTCAACACCACGCCGCGCTCACAAGGGGCACGTGGCCCCGGCGGCCCCACCTCGCTGCTGAACACACGCCGCATCGGCGGCCAGGCGCTTTATCAGGTCCCGACCGGCGTCACGGCCTCCGCCACGGATCTGAGCCAGCCCACCGACCTGCTGGGCGCCATGAAAGTGACCGGACAGAACGGCAGCTGGCGTTATGGCACGCTGCTGGCGTCCGAGGATGATTCCGAGATCGAAGCACGTGACCGCCTGGGCAATCGCGTGAAGCTGCAGGCCGAGGGCCGGGATTTCGCCGTGGCGCGTCTGCTCTATGAAGACACCACGGGCGGCGGACGTCGCGCCATTGGCTGGATGGGTACGGACGTGTCCCATGACCGCGTGGACGCCACCGTCAACGGCATCGACGTGCACTATTTCTCGGCCGACACCCGCTGGGTGGCAGACGGCCAGTTCCTGCACAGCGACGCCAACGGCGTGACCGGGGCCGGCGCCTTCGGCGACATCATCTACCAACCGGTGCGCGGACGGCAGCACCGGGTGGCGCTGTCCTATCTGGACGACACGCTGAACATCAATGACGTGGGCTTCCTGAGCCGCAACGACAACATTCAGGCCGAATACAACTTCAACCTGAACGAGTCGAACATCCCCGGACTGCGCTCACGCAGCAGCAGCTTCCAGATGATCAACCAGTGGAACACCACGGGACAGCCCACCCGCCTGGGGCTGTTCTTGAACCGCAATTACACCTTCCTCGACAACACCACGCTGCGCACCGGCCTGCGGTACTTCAACCCGCGCATCGATGACCGCCTGGGCCGAGGCAGTGGCGAGTTCCGCATGCCTGAGCGCTGGTCCCTGACGGTGGGGTTCAGCAGTGACCCTGGCCGTCCGCTGTCCTGGACCACGAACGTGAGCTTCGATCAGGAAGACATCGGGCCCAGGTCCGCCACGTATTCCGCAGGCCTGAGCTACCGTCCGGTGGACACGTTCTCGATGGGGCTGGATTTGGACTACAACGATCGTGAGGCCCTGCTGGTCTACAAGGGTGCCGGCCGCTACACCAGCTTCGAGGCCACGCAGTGGGCGCCGAAGTTCACCATGGACTACTTCATCAGCGCCAAGCAGCAGCTGCGTTTCAGCATGCAGTGGACGGGCCTGAAAGCCCATGAGGATCGTTACTGGCAGGTGAGCCCGCGCAAGCTGGACACCCTGAAGGCGATTGCCAAGCCGAACTTGCTGGATGAGGACTTCATCATCAGCCGCATGACCTTCCAGGCACGTTATCGCTGGGAGATCGCGCCGCTGTCCGATCTGTTCGTGGTGTACACCCGCGGTGCCAACCTGCCGGGCACGATGTTCGACGACTTCGGCGGTCTGCTGACCGAAGCCTGGAACGAGCCCATCGTCGACACCCTGGTGCTCAAGCTGCGCTACCGCCTGGGCTCGTGATGGATAGTCTTGGAGCTTGCCTGCGAGCACACCGTTCGCTTGCAGGCAAGCGGCAGATTGCCGAAGAAGTTGATGTCGGCACTGGAAAGATCCGCGTAATTGTCGAAGACATTGTTCACGCCAAGGGTGAAGGTCACGCCCGGGTGAATCAAGTAGCTGCCCTCGATGTCCACGCCCGTCTCGGCGCCATAGCGCTGACGCGGCTCGAACCCCCCGCCGAAATTGAACACCCGTACCACACTGCCGAAATAATGGATGCGGTTGACCAGTGTCAGGCGGTCACGCGTCCACGTGGTCAGCAGGCTGGACTTCTGGCGCGGGGCCGATTCCTCGATGGTGTTGATCTCTTCCACGCCGATCAGCGCGAAGCTGCTGTCCAGCGCGCGCAGCTGGGCCGGGGTGGCGGTGATGCGCTCGATCTCGGTCTTCGCGTAGCTGTAGCCGAAGGTCAGGTTCAAGTCGCCGTCGAACAGCGGCGCCTCGTGCGTCACGATCAGGTCGATGCCGCGCGTTTGCGTGTCGATGGCATTGGTGAAGAAGCGCACGGACTGAATGCCGGCGCCGCCCGCCTGGGCCTGCACGAAGTTCACCAGCGGCGCGCCGAACAGGCGGTCGGACAGAGTGATGCGGTCGTCCACGTCGATCTGGAACGCGTCCAGAGTCACCGTCACGTTGTTGCTCGGCTGCGCCGTCAGACCGATGCTCTGGTTGATGGCGGTTTCCGGCTTGAGTGCCGAGGCCCCGAGTGACAGCGCGATGGGATTGGCCACCGGCAGTGTCACGGTGTTCACCAGGCTGCGATTGTCACCGAAGTTGGTGCTGCGGTCGGAGAAGCCGATCTGGATCAGAGCCGGCGCGCGCAGGCTGTTGGACAGCGCGCCGCGCAGGCCGTAGCCCTCGGCCAGTTCGAAGTAGACGGCGGCCTTGCCGCTGAGTTCGTCGCCGAAGTCCGAGTAGTGCTCCCAGCGCGCGGCGGTGTCCAGCAGCAGGCGATCGGTCACCTGATCCGAGGCGCTCACGTACAGGCTGAACACTTCGCGGGCCTCGCGGGCCTCGTCGGCCGGGGTCAGGCCGATGGCGCCCTGAGCCCCGATGTCGCCACTGAACGGGTCGGCCATCCAGGACGCGTCATCGCCTGCGCGGGTGCGGAACTTCTCCTTGCGGTATTCCGCGCCGGCCGCCACGTGCACGGTGCCGAGCGCCGTGTCATAGGGGGTGGCGCGCTGCACGTTGGCATTCACGGTCAGCTGATCCAGCAGGTACTCGCCGGAGTCGAAACGGGTGGGGCTGGCGGCACCATAGGACGCGTTCAAGGAATTCTTCGTGCCGTAAGCGAAACGGTTGCCGCCCACGGTGGCGCTGGTCTCGGTGGTCCAGTCGCCCACACGGCCGCTCATGCCCACGGTCAGGCCGTGGTCGCGGTTCTCGCCCAGGGTGATGGGGCGGTAGCCCTGCGGGTAGACGGCCGGCACATTGCGCGATTCATCGGGGTAACGGAAGAACGTGGCGCCTTCGGTGTCGCGGTTGCCCAGCGTGCCGAAGGCGTAGAGGATGCTGGCGCCGAGCGGCTTCTCGGCGTTGAACTACAGATTGGCGTCGTGCACCTGCGGGTCGCCCTTGGCGTAGTTGCGCTTGCCCTTGAGCGCCAGGTTCGCCGGGGTGGCGGGGTAAAAGAACGGGATGGTGTCAAAGCCGGCGCGATCGGTGGCATTGCGGCGCTTCATGTCGAAACCGGCATTGAGGAAGCCGCCACCGGCGAGCTTGAGGCCCGCCTTGCCGTCCAGCGTCAGCGTCTGCCCATCCGTGATTTCTTCGTCGATGGCGTCGGAGCCATACTGCGCACCGGCGCCGTCACGCAGCACTTCCACGTGGTGCACGGCATTCAGCGGCAGCGTGTTGAAGTCCACGGCGGCGGTGCCGCGCCCGATCTTGGTCTCGCTGTTCACCACGGCGGAGGTGTGGCGGCGCTTGCCGTTCACCAGCACCAGCATCTGGTCGGGGCTCAGGCCGCGCAGCTGGCCGGCACGCACGTGATCGGAAGTGCCGGAGTTGGACTGGCGCAGGAAGTTGAACGAAGGCACCAGGGTGGCCAGGGCCTCGCCCAGCTCACCCGCCCGGGCGCCGGAGTCGCGCACGTCTTCGGCATCGAAGGTGTCCACTGGAACTGGGGATTCCAGAATGGAGCGCTCAAGGCTGCGACTGCCCGTCACCACGATGGTATCGATGGTCTCCTGCGCGGCCGGCTGGGCGAGCGCAGTGCCGCAGAGCACAAGGCTGGCGGCAGCGATGGCCAGGGACAACGGGCTGTGGCGGAATGGGGTCTCTCAGTGGTTGAAACAGGGGTGAAGCGTCAGGGTCTGGAGGCGTGGTCGTACACGCGCTCGGAAATCCTGCGGGCCTCGTCGTGGGCCAGGGCGTCGTCGGCAGCAACCGCTCGGGCGCAGGCGATGGTGGTGCGCAGCTGGCGCACGAAGCGGCGGCAGTAGCCGCAGACGAGCAGATGCAAGCCATAGCCCAGCGACTGCTTCCAGTTCAGCTCGCCGTCGATGTGTTCGCTGGCATGCGCGGCGATGTCCTTGCACCTCAACATGAGCCTGTCTCCTGATAGCGATTGATGACCTGCATGAGCGTGAGGCGCGCCCGGTGCAGCAGAACCCGCACATTGGAGTTGCTCAGTTCCAGGATGTTACAGATGTCCTGCAACTCCATCTGCTGCAGATCGCGCAGGGTGAAGACGGCGCGCTGATCGGCGCTGAGGCGTTCCAGGGTGCGGTTGATGCAGTCCTGCAATGCCGTGTTTTCCAGCCACGCCAGGGGCGAGTCCACATGCCAGTCGGCGGGGGCTCCCTGCCAGTGGCCGTCGCCGCGAAACGCCATGTTCAGGGCGCGCAGGGTGTCTTCGTGGGAGTTTTCGGGGAAGGTGTCCAGTGACACATAACGCGCCTCCTTGCCCAGTCGCGTGCGGGCTTCATTGCGCACGATGGTGTAGAGCCAGGTCAGCAGGCTGGAACGCCCCTCGAATTTCGGCAGTGCGCGATGCACGCTGATCCAGGCTTCCTGCACGACTTCCTCGGCCCAGGCCTCGCCGACGATGGCGCGCGCCACGATCACCAAGCGCCGATGATGCAGAGCCACCAGACGCGTGAACATCGCGCGGTCACCTCGGCGCAGGGCGTCGATGTCCAGCGCTTGCTGATCATTGTGTAACATGCCGGTGATCCATCAGTCCTGTTGTCAGGTAAACAACACACGCTTCCCCGTCTGCGGAGACACTATGTTCACGTTCGCCATGTTACACGAGACGCTGGGCGCCGGTCTGCTCGGCACCTGCCTGCTGGCCGCACTGCTCGTCGCGCCTGCCACCGCCCGGGCGCAGGACTGGACGCTCTACAACGCGCTGCTGGCCGAGCACGTGGGGCTCACCGAGCGCGATGGCGTGAGTTTCCACGCCGTCGACTACAGCGCCTGGGCAAGCGACTCGCGCTACCCGCAGGTGCTGGCCCAGGTTGAGAGTTTCCCGCTGGCAACGCTGCAGACCACGGCCGACAAGGTGGCCTTCTACAGCAATGTCTATAACCTCTACGCCATCCGCATGGTGATCGACAACCTGCCGCTCGCGAGCATCCGCGATGCAGGCTCGCTGTTCTCGCCCGTGTGGAAGAAACCCGTCGGCATGCTGGGTGGCAGGATGGTCACGCTTGACGAGATCGAGCACGAGATTCTGCGCCCGCTGGGCGAAGCGCGCATCCACTTCGCCATCGTGTGCGCCTCGCTGAGCTGCCCCGATCTGCGCCGCGAGGCCTTCACGGTGGCGCAGATGGACGCGCAGCTGGAAGATCAGACCCGGCGCTTTCTCGACAATGCCAGCAAGGGCCTGCGCATCGAAGGCACCCAGGTGCAGGTGTCCCAGATATTCGACTGGTTCGAGGAGGACTTCGACAGTGCTGGCGGCGTCGAGGCCTTCGTGCGTCGTTACCGCGACCTGCCGCCGCAGATCCGCCTGCGCGCCGCGATCCCCTACAACTGGAACCTCAACGCGCAGTGATCACTGCTCAGAGGCCGGCGGCGGCTTCCAGCACCAGACTGAAATCCGGCCGGACCTTGTAGTCTTCCTCGGCCAGCTTGGCGCGGATCACGCCCTGGGCGTCGAGCACGAAGATGCCGGGATACGGAATGCCATAGGCGCGCTGCCCTGGGCTGTACTGCGTGTTCAGAATGCCCATGGCCTTCACGTGCGTGTTGCCCTCGTCGTACAAGAGGGGAAACGTGGCGCCATATTCCGCTTCGGCTTCCTTGAGCGTGGCCACCGGGTCGTAGGTCATGGCGGCCACCTTGAAGCCCAGGGCGGCAAACTCGGCCTCGCGTTCCACCAGACGCTCCAGCTGCGAGATGCAGAACGGGCACCAGTCGAAGGAGCGGCTGAGCACCAGCACCAGGCCGTTCTCGCCCGTGAGATCGGCCAGCGTGTGACGCACGCCATTCTGATCGACGGCGCTGATGGGCGGCAGCGGGCTGCCCACGGCGAGCGAGGGGGCCCAGACGAATTCCTGCGCCTGAGCCGTCAAGGCAGGGGGCAGGGCGAGCAGCAAGAGGGCGAGCAGGGCGGGCAGACGGGCAGGGAATCGGGTCATGTCAGGCTCCAGGGCTATTGTTCTTCAGGGACATGCGGGGAGATACTGCAGAGAGACCGCCGCGGCGCGATGATGTTACAGGCGGCCGCAAAACACCATGCGCGCCCGGGGAGGAAAGATGATTCTGGAAAGCATAATGACGCGCCCCGTGGTCACGGAGGAGCTCGATGACAGTCTGCGGGCCATCAAGGAATTGCTCGACGTGGCGCCGTTTCATCATCTGCCGGTGCAGGAGGACGGCATTCTCTACGGGGTGATCACCGACCGTGACCTCTACAAGGCCCTGAGTCCGAATCTGGGCACGCCGCTGGAGTCGGCCCGCGACACCGCCACGCTGAACAAGCGTGCGCACCAGATCATGACGCGCAAGCCCTGGACGCTGCCGCGCACTGCCGATGTGTTCGAGGCCATCCACCTGTTCAATCATCGCAGCATCGCCTGCATTCCCATCGTCGATGCCGACAATCGCATCGAGGGCATCGTCACCACGCGCGACATCTTCCGTCTGCTGGAAGCCAATCGGAACCGCTTCAACAACGCCACCAACCAGCCCTCTGCAGCAGGAGTCAGCTCCCCATGATCTTTCGTCAGCTCTATGACGCGCCCTCGTCCACCTACACCTACCTGCTGGCCGATGAACACAGCCACGAAGCCATCCTGATCGACCCGGTGTTCGAGCAGGCTCAGCGTGACCTGGCCCTGCTGCACGAACTCGGCCTGCACTTGAAAATCGTGGTGGACACGCACGCCCATGCCGACCACATCACCGCGGCCTGGCTGCTGAAGCAGAAAACCGGTTGTCAGATCGCACTGTCGGCCAGCGCCGGTGCGGTGAATGTCGACCTCCCGCTGCATCACGGCCAGCACTTCGGCGTGCATGGCATCACCCTGGAGGCCCGCGCCACGCCCGGTCACACCAATGGCTGCACCAGCTTCGTGCTGGCGGATCAGAGCATGGTGTTCACCGGTGATGCGCTGCTGATTCGCGGCTGCGGGCGCAGCGATTTCCAGCAGGGGGACCCGGCGCGCCTGTATCACTCCATCACCGAGCAGCTGTTCTCGTTGCCCGACACCTGTGCGGTGTATCCGGCGCACGATTACAACGGTCGCACGCGCTCCTCGGTGGGCGAGGAAAAGCGCTTCAATCCCCGCGTGGGCGGCGGCGCCAACGAGAAGGACTTCGTGCACTACATGAAGGCGATGCAGCTGCCGCACCCGAAGAAGATCGACGAGGCCCTGCCCAACAATCTGCGCAGCGGCATGCCGGAAAGCGGACGCCTGCCGGAGGAGCCGGACTGGGCCGATCTGCATGTCAGCTTCGCCGGCATTCCCGAGGTCGAACCGGAATGGGTGGTGCAGAATCAGCCCTCGGTCACCATCCTCGATGTGCGCGAGGCCGATGAACTCGGCGAGCCGGTGATCGGTCTGCACAATGCGCTGACCATTCCGCTGAGCGAGCTGCGCGAGCGTGTGGGCGAGGTGCCGAAAGACAAACCGGTGGTCACGCTGTGCCGCTCAGGCCGGCGTTCGTCCCTGGCCATTGCCATCCTGAAGTCGGCCGGTCACGAGCGCGCGGCGAACATTCGCGGCGGCATTCTGCACTGGCACGATCAGTGAGACTTGCCGGCGCGTGAGTGGCGTTCGGTGAGCAGATAGCACACCAGGCCGAGCGCGATGATGACGGCCGCCGCGCCGGCTTCCAGCGGACGGTCGACCGTGATGAAGCCCAGCGTCCACAGCATGATGGCGCCGTAGATGAGCGGGGGCAGGGGATAGGCCCACGTGCGGTAGGCCGCCACGTCGGGTTCCCGGCCTTCGCCGTGGCGGGCGCGCAGCACGAAGATGCCCAGCACGGTGGCCAGTGAGCTCAGGCCCAGGATGAATCCCGAGAACACCAGCACCGACTCGAAGGTCGAGGTGAGAATGAACAGTGCCGCCAGGCCGCCCTGGGTGTAGACGGCGCGCCGCGGCACGCCCCCCGCGTTCTTCACCGCCAGCATCCGGAACAGCCGGAAGTCCTCGCCCATCACCTGCAGCACGCGTGGCCCCGCCATCAGCATGGCGCTGACCGTGGAGATCAGCAGCAGCGACAGCATCCCCCCCATCAGCATCGCGCCCAGCGCGCCGAAGGTGTTCTCGGCCACGATCACGCCCGCTTCCACCTTGCCGGCGAGCAGGTCCATGGGCACCGCGTAGAGGAAGGTCGCATTGAGCGCCAGATAGAGCACGATGACGATGGCTGTGCCGCCGATCAGCACCAGGGGCACCGAGCGTGCGGGGTTCTCGATCTCGCCGGTGATGTAGGTCGCGGCATTCCAGCCCGTGTAGGCATAGTTCACGTAGATCAGCGACACGGCGAAGGCACTGGAGAGCAGCAGGGCGCCATCGCCCTCGCCCGGCAGCAGGTGCACCGGCTGGGGCGTGTCTGTGCTGAGCGTCACCGCCGTGACGAAGAGGGCGATCAGCAGGATCTTGATGAGCGTGAACCAGTTCTGCAGACCGCCGCTGGCCTTGTGGTCGCGGCCGTGCACGAAGGTGATGACGAGCACCAGCAGCAGCGCGGCGAACTGCCGGTTCACCGGCAGCAGATGGCCCACGGCCGAGTCGAGGTAGGCGGCGAAGGTCATGGCCGCCAGCGCCGTCGGCGCGGCAAAGCCCACCGTGAGCGAGACCCAGCCCGAGACGAAGCCCACGGCCGGGTGATAGAGCTGACTCAGGAAATTGTATTCCCCGCCCGAGCGCGGCAGCCGGCTCGCCAGCTCGGCATAGGTGAGGGCGCCGCACAGGGCCAGCAGGCCGCCCACCAGCCAGAGCATGAGCAGAACGAAGCTCGACTGAATGTCCAGGATCTGGAAGCCGATGCTGGTGAAGACGCCGGTGCCGACCATGTTGGCCACCACGACGGCGATGGCCGTGCGAGGGGAGTAGCGGTGGCCTTCAGACATCCCGTTTCCCCTTGCCCACCACATAGACTTCCCGCGAGCGCGAGCGTGAGGCCTCAGGCTTGCGCACCACCACCTTCTCGAAATGCGGGCGCAGCGCCTTCAGGTAGTCCTCGTAGCCCTCGCCGTGAAACACCTTGGTCACGAAGTTGCCGCCGCTCTTGAGCACCTGCACGGCCATGTCCAGCGCCAGTTCCACCAGGTACATCGAGGCGGACTGGTCGGCGGCGTCCACGCCACTGATGTTGGGCGCCATGTCCGACATCACCAGGTCCACCCCGGCCCCGTCGAGCGCCGCCGTGATCTGGTCGAAGACGTCCTGCTCGGTGAAGTCGCCCTGGATGAAGTGCACGTGGGGAATCGGGTCCATGGGCAGGATGTCGGAGGCGATCAGGCGGCCCTTGCTGCCCAGCAGCGGCGCGACCACCTGGGACCAGCCGCCCGGCGTGGAGCCGAGATCCAGCACCACCATGCCCGGGCGCACCAGGCGATCCTTCTCGATGAGTTCCAGCAGCTTGTAGCTGGCGCGGGAGCGATAGCCATCCACCTGGGCCTTCTTCACCCAGGGGTCGTTGACGTGTTCTTCCATCCAGCGATGGCTGCTCTTGGACCTTGCCATGGGCGTCAGCCCTCGCGGGCAGCGGTCGGCATGCCGCTGCCGCTCATGGTGTGCCGCTGCCGACGATGCAGTTGCGGCCGCCGGACTTGGCCTGATACAGCGCCAGGTCGGCCTTCTCGATCAGCAGCTCGATGTTCTCGCCACCCGAAACGGTGGACATGGTCCAGCGCCTGCGCCCCACCGCTGCAACTGAGCAGCTCGAATCCCCCCACGCGTTCCAGGGCGATCCGAGTGGTGGCGCGAATGGCATCGTCGTCGTCCACATGCATGATGCGCCGCAGGGGGGCGGGTACTGACGGCGGAACGAGAGGAGTCGAGATACCGGTATTCCTGCGAAGAGTGGGAAGAGCCTGATTTGCGGGCAATTCTAGTGCCCCGTGACGGGGCCAGGCAAGCGCGGCGCGAGCGGCGGCGCTTCTGCGGCCCACCTGTGCATTGGCCAGCGCGCTCTGTGTACAATGCCGCCCATTCTGTCCCTTTGCCGGAGCCACCGGCCAGGTCTGCCCATGATCCGCATCACCGAACTCGCCCTGCCCCTGGGGCATGCCCCCGACGCCCTGCGTGCCGCCGTTCTCAAGCGCCTGGGCATCCCAGCCACCGATCTGCTCGACTTCACCGTGTTCAAGCGCAGTTATGACGCGCGCAAGAAGAACAGCGAGATCAGCTTCGTCTACATCGTCGACGTCGAGGTCCGCCACGAGGCGGCCGTGCTGGCGCGCCTGAATGCCGATCGCCATGTCGGCCCGGCGCCGGACACGTCCTATCACCCGGTGGCCCACGCGCCGGACGGGCTGCAGGAGCGCCCGCTGATCATCGGCTTCGGCCCCTGCGGCCTCTTCGCGGCCCTGCTGCTGGCGCAGATGGGGTTCCGGCCCATCGTGCTGGAGCGCGGTCGCCACGTGCGCCGGCGCACCAAGGACACCTGGGCGCTGTGGCGCAAGAAGCAGCTCGACCCGGAGTCGAACGTGCAGTTCGGCGAAGGCGGGGCGGGCCTGTTCTCCGACGGCAAGCTCTACAGCCAGATCAAGGACCCGAAGTTCTATGGCCGCAAGGTCATGCAGGAGTTCGTCAAGGCCGGCGCCCCGGCCGAGATTCTCTATGTCAGCAAGCCGCACATCGGCACTTTCCGTCTGACCGGCGTGGTGTCGTCCATGCGCGAGCAGATCATCGCCCTGGGCGGTGAGGTGCGCTTCGAGAGCCGGGTCAGCGATCTGCTCGTCGAAGACGGCCGCGTGACCGGGGTGCAACTGGCCGACGGCGAGCTGCTGGCCAGCCGCCACGTGGTGCTGGCCCTCGGTCACAGTGCCCGCGACACCTTCCGCATGCTGCATGCGCGCGGCGTCTTCCTGGAGGCCAAACCCTTCGCCATCGGCTTTCGCATCGAGCATCCGCAGTCGCTGATCGACAAGGCGCGCCTGGGCAAGTACGCCGGGCACCTGGAGCTGGGCGCGGCCGACTACAAGCTGGTGCACCACGCCCGCAACGGCCGCGCGGTCTACAGTTTCTGCATGTGTCCGGGCGGCACCGTGGTGGCGGCGACTTCCGAGGTCGGCCGTCTGGTCACCAATGGCATGAGCCAGTATTCCCGCAACGAGCGCAATGCCAATGCCGGCATCGTGGTGGGCATCAGTCCCGAGCAGGATTTCCCCGGCGGACCGCTGGCCGGGGTGGCGCTGCAGGAACGTCTGGAGGAGAAGGCCTTTGCCCTGGGCGGCGGCGACTACTGCGCGCCGGGGCAGCTGGTGGGGGATTTCCTGCGCCAGACCCCGTCGACCAGCCTGGGCAAGGTGCAGCCGTCCTACAAGCCGGGCGTGCGCCTGGGAGATCTGGCCGAGGTGCTGCCCGCCTATGCCATCGACGCCATCCGCGAGGCGCTGCCCGTGTTCGGGCGGCAGATTCACGGCTTTGACCGCGACGATGCGGTGCTGACCGGCATCGAGACCCGCACCTCCTCTCCCCTGCGCATCACCCGTGACCCGGTGAGCCTGCAGAGTCTGAACACCCGTGGCCTTTACCCCGCCGGCGAGGGCGCCGGCTACGCGGGCGGCATTCTTTCCGCCGGTGTCGACGGCATTCGCGTGGCCGAGGCGCTGGCTCGCGCCATGCTGGCAGACCATGCCGGGGAGAGCCGCACATGAAGCTGAGTCTGGACGAGATTCGCAAGCTGCAGCAGCGCAAGTACCGCGAGGAATTCGGCGCCTTCCTGGCCGAGGGTGAACATCTGGTGCTGGAGCTGCAGCGCGCCGCCGTGCACCACGCGCCGCTGCGGGCAAGCCAGTTGTACGTGACGCCCGCTTATGCCGACTGGGACAGCCCGCTGCCGAAGGTGGTGCTGAGCGAGAAGCAGATACGCACCCTCTGCGACACCCACACCCCCCAGGGCATCGTCGCCCTGGTTCCCCGCGACGCGCTGCTGCAGGACTGGGCGAAGCCGCGTCCGGGCGAGCGCTGTGTCTACCTGCACGAGATCCAGGACCCGGGCAATCTGGGCAGCATCCTGCGCACCCTGGCCTGGTTCGGCGGGTTCCGCTGCCTGCTGGGGCCGAACAGCGTCGACCCGTTCAATCCCAAGACGGTGCGCGCCAGCATGGGCGCGCTGTTTCACGTGCCGCTGGAACAGGACGTGCCGCTGGAGGCGCTTCCGCGCAATCACGCGGCGCTGGCGTGTCTGGACATGCAGGGCGAGCCGTTGACCAGCGCCGCTTTCCAGTCCAGCACCTGTCTGGTGTTCGGCAACGAGGCGCGCGGTCTGCCGCGCGAGCAGCTGCAGGCGCTCGGCGCGCGGGCCTTCCGCATTCCGGGCAGCGGGGCCATCGAATCGCTGAATCTCGCGGCGTCGGTGCAGATCTGCGCCTATGAACTGCAGCGCGGCCTCATGGACGCGGGGCAGGCGGGCGACTGAGCAGCGCCTCGAAATCGATTGGTGTGCTCAATGGTTCTTAGCATAACCAGGAGGCAACCATCATCGACGAGTGTCCCAACGTTATTCCTGCTGAAAATGACAACGTGGCATTGTGAACGAAGTTTAGCCAATTCGGCCTCCAGTACAAGGCGTTGTCCGGCAACATTGACAAGGCCGGGCGGAGCGTTCATTTTTCGCCGCACCTTCCCGGCCCCGCACAGCGGCCCACCGGGCGAGGTGCCCATTCACTGTTCCACTGGAGAGAAGACGATGCTGAACAAGTCCCCCGGTCCCCATTTCCCTGCTTCACGTCACCTGCTGCGCCGAGCGCTGGCCTGCGCCGTCCTCGCCGGCCTGTCCGGTCTGGCCATGGCCCAGGGTGGCGCCCGCGGACCCGAGGAGCACGCCGCCGTGCCCCCCGTGAACAACCTGCCCAACCCGTACGAGACCGTGCGCAACTGGAGCAATCCGCCGGCCGGACGCACCTGGGGCTCCATCAGTGCCATCAACATCGACATCGACGGCCGCCACGTCTGGATCGGCGATCGCTGCGGCGCGAACTCCTGTGCAGGCTCGGACCTGGACCCGATCGTGAAGCTGGACCCGGATGGCAATGTGGTGACGAGCTTCGGCGCCGGCCAGATCCTGTGGCCCCACGGCATGCACGTGGATCACGAAGGTAATGTCTGGGTGGTGGACGCGCGTGCGGCCAATGCGCGAGAGCTGGAGGCCAATCCCGACGCCGCCGGCAAGGGCAACACCGTGCTCAAGTTCAGCCCCGAGGGCGAGCTGCTGCTGACCCTGGGCACGCCGGGTGAACTGGGCGACCCGCCCACGCATTTCACCGAACCCAATGACGTGCTGGTGGCCCCCGATGGCAGCATCTTCGTGGCCGAGACCCACGGCGCCCAGTTCCAGGACGAGCCTGGCCCTGACTCCAAGAGCCGCATTTCCAAGTTCGCCCCCGATGGCACCTTCCTGATGAGCTTCGGCGAATGGGGCTTCGAGGACGGCCAGATGCGTTCGCCGCATTCGCTGGCCATGGATTCCCAGGGCCGGCTGTTCGTGGCTGACCGCGGCAATCGCCGCATCCAGATCTTCGATCAGCAGGGCACGCACCTGGACACCTGGTACCAGTTCAGCCGCATCAGCGGCCTGTTCATCGACGCCAACGACACGCTCTACGCCATCGACTCCGAGTCTGACCCGAACTACAACCCGGGCTGGCGCAAGGGGCTGCGCGTGGGCAATGCGCGCACGGGCGAAGTGCTCTACTTCGTGCCCGAGCACGTGTCCGAGCGCGCCTCGGGCATGGGCGGCTACGGCTCCATGGGCGAGGGCGTGACGGTGGATCGCGACGGCAATGTCTACGCGGGTGAAGTCGGGCCTATCCAGGGCATCACCAAGTTCATTCCGCGCCTGATCGACTGAGTCGCGGCCACAGATTGTTGCATTGTTGACATAAGTCATGGCGGCGGGCGGTGGGCTGCCTACACTCGCCGCCATGAACTCTCAAATTCCATGCATACAGGATCACACGCAGGAGGCAGCCAACACCGCCTCGCTGCTGTGCTCTGACGATATCGCCGAACTGCTGCGCAAGTACGACAGATCAGGGCCGCGCTACACGTCCTATCCGCCGGCCACGCAGTTTCGTGCCACGGGTGCCGGGGACTACCTCGACGCGCTGATGCAGGCACGCCCCGAGGACCCGGTGTCGGTCTATATCCACATCCCGTTCTGTCGCTCGCCCTGTTACTACTGTGGCTGCAACAAGATCGTCACGCGCAACCGCGACTCGGTGCGTCAGTATCTGGATCATCTGCACAAGGAAATGGCGCTGCTGCGCCTGCAGAGCGCCACCTACAAGCGCCCGGTCACCCAGTTGCACCTGGGCGGCGGCACACCGACCTTTCTCGACTATGCCGAGCTGACCGAGCTGGTGCACTACACCTCGCAATACTTCAATCTGGTGCGCTCGGAGTCGCGGGACTATTCCATCGAGATCGACCCGCGCACTGTCGACCGCGCCCGCATCGAGCTGATCCGGGGGCTGGGCTTCAACCGGCTGAGCCTCGGCATCCAGGATTTCGACCCGGCGGTGCAGGCGGCCATCAACCGCGTGCAGAGCGTGGAGCAGATTCGCGACTTGGTGGGGCATATCCGCACGCGCGACTTCAGCTCGCTGAATTTCGACCTGATCTACGGCCTGCCGCTGCAGACGCTGGAGTCCATCCAGCACACGCTGGCTCATGTCATCGCGCTGTCGCCCGATCGCATCAGCTACTACAACTACGCCCACCTGCCCGATCGCTTCCCGGCGCAGAAGGCGATCCGCACGGAAGACCTGCCGGCGCCGGCCAGCAAGCTGCAGATGCTGACGCTGATCATCGAGACGCTGACCGCCGCCGGATACCGCCATATCGGCATGGATCACTTCGTGATGGCGGATGACTCGCTGGCCCGGGCGCAGGACGAGGGGCGCCTGTGCCGCAATTTCCAGGGCTATTCCATCAGCAAGGCGCAGGACCTGATCGGTCTGGGCGTGTCCTCCATCAGTAATGTCGGGGACGTCTTCGCCCAGAATGCCGTGCAACTGGAAAACTACTACCGGGCGCTGGATGCCAATCAGCTGCCCATCGAGAGGGGAGTGGTGTCGACAGACGAGGATCTGCTGCGCCGTGACATCATTCAGCAACTCTCCTGCTATCGTGCGCTGGACATCGCGAAGCTGGAGTCGCAGTACCAGCTGCAGTTCACCGAGCACTTCAAGGACGCCCTCCCGGCCCTGCGGCAGTTCGAGCAGGACGGGCTGCTGGAGCGCGACGGTTGGCAGCGCCTGCAGGTCAGTGATCGTGGCAGTCTGCTGCTGCGCAACATATGCATGGTGTTCGATGCCTATCTTCAGAACACAGGAGTCGTGAAGTCAGTCTTTTCCCGCGCCATCTGACATCCGCCGGCCCTCTGGGGCGATCACGTCGGGCACAAGGCCTGCGACGGGCCTTGCCGTGAGCAATGATTTGACTACAATGCCGTCGAACCCAGCGCCCGTTGAAGAAGGCAGCATTCCCGTGAAATCCACTGCTACTGAATTGCATGGCATTGCCAGAGACGTTTCCCTTCCCCGGTCCTGTAACGCCAATCCGTGCGTGTCCTGCGGCGACTGCCGCCTGGGGGAGCTGTGCCTTCCCATTGCCCTGGATGCGTCGGAGATCACCCACCTTGACGAGATCGTCAAGCGCGGCCGGGCCCTGAACAAGGGCGATTACCTGTATCACGAGGGCGACGAGTTCACGTCGATCTTCGCCATCCGGGCGGGCAGCTTCAAGACGTTCAAGACCACCGTCGATGGGCAGGAGCAGGTCACCGGCCTCTACCTTCCCGGCGAGATCGTGGGCATGGACGGCATCAGCAGCAATCGCCACGGCAGTTCGGCGGTGGCGCTGGAAACCGGTTCATTCTGCGAGATTCCCTTCCACCAGCTGGAAGAGCTCAGTGCCCGCATTCCTTCCCTGCAGGGCCGCTTCTTCCGCCTGATGGGGCAGGAGATCGTCAAAGATCAGCAGATGCTGACCCTGGTCAGCAGCAATCCGGCAGAGGAGCGTGTGGCGTCATTGTTGCTGAGCATTTCCAGCCGCAATCACCGGCGTAAGCTCTCCTCCACGCAGTTCCGTCTGGCCATGACCCGTGCCGACATCGGCAGCTATCTCGGCGTCACTCTGGAGACCGTCTCGCGTGTCTTCAGCCGCCTGCAGAAGCAGAACATCGTCAAGGTGGACAACAAGGAGATCGAAGTCATCGACATGCCGGCCCTGAAGGCGCTTGCCAAGATCAATGTGGCCGGCTGTTGAGGCAGAAAACGCCGAATGTCTGATTTAGATCAAGGGATCACGACCGCACCTGCAGTAATCTTCTCATCACTGATCTACGGAAATGGGTAGCAGCAAGAAGTAGAGCAGTACTCGTAAATGCAGTCGCAGTAAATCGTAAATGGGAAAATTGAAGTCGGTCGTCTAGTAGACTGGGGCCGAAACAAGACGAGAGCATCTTGTTTCGGCCTTTTTTTCGTCCGCGTTTTCCGCTTTCCCGCCGTCGGGTTACACTCCTAGCCATCGCATCCACAGTGACGGCAGGAGTCTGGTGTCCCACTCCCTCTCCCTTATTGGCAGCACGCTGCACGAGCAAGGCTTTGTCCACCTGCCTGGCTTCTTTTCCGACGCCGCGCTCGCGCCCTTGCGCGCTGTCGTGCAGCGCTTTCATACCGCATGGCTGATGGAGCACGCCGCCCAGTTTCGTGCCGGCGCCATCAACAGCGCCTATCTGACTGCCCGTAACGTGCTTGATCGGGCCGATCGTCTGTGCCTTTTTCGCTTCGTCGCGCAGCCGCGTGTGCACGCCCTCGTCGCCCAGGGACTGACTGAGCCAGCGTTCATGAACACTCAGTTGTTTTTCAATCCACTCAATGCCGCCCAGGCCAACTACTGGCATCGCGACATGCAGTACACCGGCATGAGTGTGGCGCAGCAGCAGGAGGCGCTGACGCGGCTCGAGGTGCTGCACCTGCGCGTCGCGCTCCATGCAGAGCCGGGGCTGGAACTGGTGCCCGGCTCTCACCGGCGCTGGGACACCGCGCAGCAACTGGCCATCCGGCTGCAGCGGGAAGGACACCGCCACAACGAACCCATGGCCGAGGCCGTCGCTGTCCCGCTGCAGCCGGGGGACCTGCTGATCTTCAGCGCCAACATGCTGCACCGGGGGCTCTACGGGCTGGATCGTCTGGCCTTCGACATACTCTACTGCGAACGCGAACCTGCGCTGCTCGCCTATGTCCGGGAAGACTGTCTGCCCGCACCCGACATGCTCTGCGAGATTGGTTACCCTCAGCTCTTCGCGCCCCCGCCCACTCTGGAGAAGCCCCTGTCATGAAGGATACTCAGCACCAGTCCCTGCTGCACAGTCATTACCCGGAACAGGTGCAGCATCGCCTGCGCAACAAGCCGGGCAGTTCGCCCGTCGGCGATGCCGTGCTCGGTGGAATCGATGGCTGCGTGACCACCTTCGCGGTGGTGGCGGGCGCCTATGGTGCCGGATTCCCCGCGCTGGTGGCGCTGGTGCTTGGCTTTGCGAATCTGCTCGCCGATGGCTTCAGCATGGCAGTCAGCAATTACGAATCCGAGCGTGCCCAGCAGGAATACATCGAGAGCATTCGCCGCACCGAAGCCATGCACATCGACAAGGTGCCCGAGGGGGAGAGCGAGGAAGTGCGGCAGATTTTCGCGGCCAAGGGCTTCGAAGGGCCGGTGCTGGAAGAGATCGTGGCCACCATCACCCGTGATCGCGAGGTGTGGATCAACACGATGCTGACAGAGGAGTACGGCCTGCAGTCGGCACCGGCCAATCCCTGGCGCGCTGCACTCACGACGCTGCTGGCCTTCATCGTGGTGGGCATGATCCCGCTGTTGCCCCTGCTGGTGCCGGCACTCTCGGCGTCGCAGCAATTCCTGTTCAGCAGCGTGCTGGCAGCGGTCATGTTCCTGGCGGTTGGCATGCTCAAGAGTGTGGTGCTGGCGCGTCCCGTGCTGCGCTCCGGTCTGCAGACACTGGCGACCGGAGGTACAGCCGCAGCCCTGGCTTTCGGTGCCGGTGCGCTGCTGCGCAGCGTCTTCGGCATCGACGCCCTGTGACAGCAGGCACTGTCACACTTCCATGCTAGAATCCTTCCCGCTTCGAGACGGCCGCTGAGGACACCGCGCACATGCTTCTGATGATCGACAACTACGATTCGTTCACCTACAACATTGTCCAGTATCTGGGCGAGCTGGGTGCGCAGGTGCAGGTCTACCGCAATGACGCCATCACGCTCGAGCAGATCGAAGCCCTGCAGCCGCAGCACATCGTGATCTCTCCCGGCCCCTGCACGCCCAATGAAGCCGGCATCTCCGTGCCAGTCATCAAGCATTTCGCGGGCAGGATTCCGCTGCTCGGCATCTGCCTGGGGCATCAGGGCATCGGCCAGGCCTTCGGCGGCGATGTGATCCGTGCCCGCAAGGTCATGCATGGCAAGCTCTCGCCCATTCATCATGCCGACAAGGGTGTGTTCCATGGCCTGAGCAACCCTTTCACGGCCACTCGGTACCACTCACTGGTGATTGACCGCAAGACACTGCCGGCCTGTCTCGAGATCACGGCCTGGACCGTCGACGACGAGGGCAACATGGACGAGATCATGGGCGTGCGCCATCGCACGCTCGCAGTGGAAGGCGTGCAGTTCCACCCTGAGTCGATCCTGAGCGAGCACGGCCATCAACTATTGAAGAATTTCCTCGACGCCGCCCCGCGTTGAGACAAGATCAGGACAGCGCACTCCATGGACATCAAGACCGCGATACGCCAGCTCACGCTGGGCCACGACCTGCAGACGGACGACATGACAGCGCTGATGCGCGGCATCATGAGCGGGCAGATGACGGACGCCCAGATTGCGGCGTTCCTCGTGGCCTTGCAGCTCAAGGGCGTGGTGGTCTCGGAGCTGCTGGGGGCCGTCACCGTGATGCGGGAGCTGGTCACACGCGTGGACGTGCCTGACAAGCGGCATCTGGTGGACACCTGTGGCACTGGCGGTTCTGGAACGGACACATTCAATATCTCGACGGCCTCGGCCATGGTCGCGGCCTGTGCAGGGGCGCGTGTCGCCAAGCATGGCAATCGCGGAGCGACCAGCAAGAGCGGCAGTGCGGATCTGCTGGAAGCCGCCGGTGTGAAACTGACGCTCGACCCGGCGGGAGTGGCCCGCTGCATCGAGGCGCTCGGCGTCGGCTTCATGTTCGCGCCCGGCCATCACAGTGCCATGAAGCACGTGATCGGTCCGCGCCGCGAAATCGGTGTGCGCACCATCTTCAATCTGCTGGGGCCATTGACCAATCCGGCGTCGGCGCCCAATCAGGTGCTGGGCGTCTATGCCGCGTCGTGGATTCCGGTGATGCTGGATGTGCTCAAGGCGCTGGGCAGCGAGCACGTGCTGATCGTGGCGGCAGAGGACGGTCTCGATGAGATCAGCATCAGTGCGCCGACCCGGGTTGGCGAGCTGCGCAACGGCAGCATCCGCCACTACACCATCACGCCGGAGGATTTCGGCATTGCGCGCCGCGAGGGTTTCTCCATGCTCCAGATCGCCACGCCGCAGGGGAGTCTGGCCCTTGTGCGCGCAGCGCTCACCGGCAGCCATGAAGCGGCAGCCGACATCGTGGCGCTGAACGCCGGCGCCGCCATCCATGCCGCCAATGTGGTGGATGATCTGGCCGCCGGGGTCCAGCGTGCCCGAGAGATCATTCGCAGTGGTGCCGCACTGAACAAGCTGGAGGCGCTTGCCGCCTTCACGCAGAGCCTTTAGCGCAGGGAACGCCGACATGTCCAATGCCACCATTCTGGAAGATATTCTGGCGCAGAAGCGTCGCGAGATCGCGCGCGACAGCGCCCTGCGCAGTCTCGCCGAACTCGAGAAGGCCGCTCTGGCGCGCACCGACAAACGCCCTTTCATCGCGGCGCTGCGCCAGCGCATTGCCGCGCACAAGCCGGCGGTGATTGCCGAGATCAAGAAGGCCTCGCCCAGCAAGGGGCTGATCCGTGCCGACTTCGATCCGGCCGGCTTCGCCCGCCAGTACGCGCAGGCGGGGGCCACGTGTCTTTCCGTGCTCACCGACCGCGAATTCTTTCAGGGCGCCAACGAGTATCTGCAGCAGGCACGAGCGGCCTGCAACCTGCCGGTGATCCGCAAGGACTTCATGATCGATCGGTATCAGATCGCCGAGGCCGGTGCGCTGGGTGCCGACTGCGTGCTGCTGATCGTGGCGGCACTCACGCCTGCCAGCCTGCGTGAGCTGGCCGACTATGCCCGCCAGATCGGTATCGACACCCTGGTGGAGGTGCATGACGCCCAGGAGCTCGATATCGCGCTGGAGGCCGGCTTCGATCTGATCGGCGTGAACAATCGCAATCTGCACACCTTTGAGACCAGCCTGGAGGTGACCTACACGCTGGCCTCGCGTTTGCCCGCCGGCACACTGCTGGTCACCGAGAGCGGCATCAACACTCCTGCGGATGTCGATGCCATGATTGCGCGCGGCATCTATGGCTTTCTGATTGGCGAGGCGTTCATGCGCGCCCCGCAGCCTGGAGCGCGCCTGCAGGAGATGTTCGCCGGCCATGCGTGACACCTTGCCCCCGGTCCCTCCCAAGAAGAAAGGCCTTGCCCGTTTGGTAGCAGCGGCGGGGTATTCCTTCGCGGGTCTGCGCAGTGCTTTTGCGTCCGAAGAGGCCTTTCGACTCGAAGTCTTCACCCTGCTGGTGGCGGTGCCGTTGGCGCTTTGGCTGGGGGAGAGCGCGGTGGAGCGCGTGCTGCTGATTGGCAGCGTCCTGCTGCTGCTCATCGTGGAGCTGCTCAACACCGCGGTGGAGGCTGTCGTCAATCGCGTCGGGCTGGAGTTTCATGAATTGTCGCGGCAGGCCAAGGACATCGGCTCCGCGGCGGTGTTTGTCTGCATGGCCCTGGTGGCCATGATCTGGATTGCCCTGCTGATTTAATTTTCTTCCCCGGGTAAACCTCGCGCCCGACGCGCCGATACACTCAGGCAAGACACTGAGATTTCGAGTGTGTCATGGCGTTTGCCAGCTTCTACATGATCGTGTTCCTGCTTTTGCTGATGATCGGCTCGGTCGTCTTCGCCCGCTATGCGCAGGAGCGGCAGGAGAGTGATGTGATCCGGCTTTACCGGCTGGCGGCGCTCGATCGTCGGCGCAATGAGACACGCGCGGTGATTCGCGCCGTGCAGACATCGAGCAGGAAATCCGTCAGGCCAGTGCCGCGCCCGCTGCCGAGAGCAAGAGCGAGAAGCCGGCCGGCGATGCCCGCTCGGCGAAGACGGACAAGCGCACCAGCCTGAGCGATGAGCGCGATGTGCAGCGCGTACGGCAGCAGATCGTCGAGGCCATGGCGATCATACGGCGGCTCTACGAAGCCAATCAGGTGAAGGCGGAGCAGCTGGAGCCCACGGCGGGGCACCTCGGCACGCTCAGTGTGGTGGTGGTCGTGAACTCGGCAATTCACATGGCGGAACTGGCGCTGACGGCTACGCGATTCGGCACGGTACCTGGTCTGCTGTGCATGGCGGAAGGCTATCTGGCGATTGGGCCGATACAGGGACGGGAGAAGGCCGAAAAGCTGGAACAGATTCGCAAACTGAGAGAGTCGGTGGAGCAGGCGCGCAATGTGGAAGTCACGCGCTTCGCCGCGGAGTAACCGCCGCGAAAAGAGAGTTTCAGCGAGTGCCGAAGACGACGATAGTCTTGCCCTTGACGCTGATGAGGTCCTGCCCCTCCAGAGTCTTCAGCACGTCACCGGCCATCTCTCTTGATCAATTCACCAGTCGACCGAGTTCCTGCCGCGTGATCTTGATCTGCATGCCGTCCGGATGCGTCTTGGCATCCGGTTCCTTGCTCAGCTCGATGAGTGTGCGGGCAATGCGGCCGGTCACGTCATAGAAAGCCAGATCGCCCACCTTGCGTGTGGTATTGCGCAGGCGGTGTGCCATTTGCTTGCCGATCGTGAAGACGATTTCGGGATGCGTACGGATGTAATTGTTGAAGTTCGCGTAGCTGATTTCGGCAATCTCGCAGGCCGTGCGTGCGCGACACCAGGCGCTGCGCGATTCCTTCTGTTCGAACAATCCCATCTCACCGAAGCAGTCGCCCGGATTCAGATAGGCGATCACCACTTCCCGACCATCGTCATCTTCCAGCACCACAGATACGGAACCTTCGATGATGTAATAAAGCGTGTTGCAGTGTCGCCTTCGTAGATGATGGTGCTGCGATTCAGATGACGGCGTAGATGACAATTCGTCAGGAAATTTTCCAGATCCTTGATATGTGGCGTTATGGCCATGAGAGCCATGCTGTGAATCTCCTCGACGAGCAACTCGGGTCTGGAAGCGCAGTGCTGCCCGGGTGTGATCAGAGTGGCAGATGGATACCACAGTCTTGGTAATGTGTGAATGACTGCACAGTTCGTCCCGGCCAGTGCGCTGTGGTACTCTGGCCGCCTTTCGCGACGCGGCACGCTGTGATTGCGAGAACCTTACCGAACCGATGAGAGAATGCGATGAAAGCAACAGTGCGCTGGGTGGATGATGTGATGTTTCTGGGCGAATCAGGCAGCGGACATGCTGTGCTGATGGACGGGCCGGAAACCAGTGGAGGTCGCAATGTCGGCTTTCGTCCGATGGAATTGCTGCTGGTGGGTGTGGGTGGCTGTTCGTCCTATGATGTGGTCACCATCCTCAAGAAGGCGCGGCAGAACGTGAGCTCTTGCGTCACGGAACTGACAGCGGAGCGAGCTGATGCCATTCCGGCTGTGTTCGAGAGAATCCATTTGCATTTTCGTGTCAGCGGCAAGGATCTCAGTGAAAAGCAGGTGGAAAAGGCGGTGGCGATGTCTGCGGAAAAATACTGCTCTGCCACCATCATGCTGGGCCGTGGTGGCGTGCAGGTGACACACGATTTCGAGATCCTGCCGGAGTAGGGCTCAGACGCGGTAGGCCAGGCCTTTCATCACCCTGGCCATCAGGCCCATGGCGAGCTTGACGGGCGGTGGCAGTGGCGCGCCGCCGGCGTCTCTGGCGGTCTCACCGTGAATGCGCTCATCCACCAGCATCTGTTCGAGCACGGCACGACTGCGCAGATCATTTCGTGGCAATTGTTCCAGATGCTCCTGCAGATGCACCCCCACCTGGTGTTCGGTCTCGGCCACGAAGCCGAGACTCCACTTGTCGCCGGCCAGACCGGCGGCAGCGCCGATGCCAAAGGACAAGGCATACCAGGCCGGGTTCAACAGACTTGATCGGCTGTCGAGTTCCTGCAAGCGCTGTTCGCACCACACCAGATGGTCCACCTCTTCCCGCGCGGCATGTTCCATGGACTGACGAATGTCGGGCAGTCGTGCCGTGAGCGCCTGGCCTTGATAAAGTGCCTGAGCGCACACTTCACCGGTGTGATTGATTCGCATCAGACCTGCGACATCGCGTCGTTCGGACTCCGTCAGCTGCGGCTCTTCGAGCGGCTGAGCAGGAGAGGGGCGCTGCGCGGCGCTGGCGCCGGGCACCAGGGTACGCAACGCCTGATCGAACTGTTGTATCAGCTGATCGATGTCCAGAGATGAACGCTGTGCGGAGTCAGTCATGTTCCCTCGCTATGGCGCGATAGGCGATGTCGCGCCGGAAAAACATCTTGTTCCAGTGCACTGTGTCGGCGAGTTCGTAGGCCGCGCGTTGTGCGTCGGTCACAGACTTGCCAAGGGCCGTGGCGCAGAGGACGCGCCCGCCATTGCTGACGACATCGGTGCCGCGCAGGGCGGTGCCGGCGTGGAATATCTTGCGATCGGGCAGGCCGGTCGCGTCAAGACCCGAGATCACGTCACCCTTGGCATAAGCATCCGGGTAGCCGCCGCTGGCGAGCACCACGCCCACGGCAGGCCGCGGGTCCCATTCGGCCGACTGGTCGTCGAGCCTGCCATCCAGCGCGGCATTGCACAACGCGATCAGGTCGGACTGCAGGCGCATCATCACTGGCTGCGCTTCCGGGTCGCCAAAGCGGCAGTTGAATTCGATGACGTTGACCTCACCACTCTCGGAAATCATGAGCCCGGCATAGAGAAACCCGGTGTAAGGGTTGCCGTCGGCGCGCATGCCGTTGACGGTGGGGAAAATGATCTCATGCATGACCTTGTCATGAATCTGCGGGCACACCACCGGGGCTGGCGAGTAGGCCCCCATGCCGCCGGTGTTCGGGCCCTTGTCGCCGTCGTCACGGGCCTTGTGGTCCTGTGAGGTGGCGAAGGGCAGCACGTGCTCGCCGTCGACCATCACGATGAAGCTGGCTTCCTCGCCGCGCAGGAACTGTTCGATCACCACGCGATGGCCGGCGTCGCCGAACTTGTTGCCGCCCAGCATGTCGCGAATCGTGGTTTCCGCTTCCTCGAGAGTCTGCGGAATGATCACACCCTTGCCGGCCGCCAGTCCGTCGGCCTTGATGACGATGGGCACGCCTTGCTCGCGCACATAGGCGATTGCCGCATCGATGTCGGTGAAGTTGCGATACTTCGCGGTGGGAATGCCGTGGCGATGCAGGAAGTCCTTGGTGAAGGCCTTGGATCCTTCAAGTTGCGCGGCATTGCGGCTCGGGCCGAAGCAGCGCTGGCCGTGCTCCCTGAAGTAGTCGACCACCCCCGCCACCAGGGGCGCTTCCGGGCCGACGATGGTCAACCCGATCTCTTGAGCCCTGGCGAATGCCAGCAGCGCCGGGAAGTCCAGCGTGTTTATCGCCACATTCTCGACGCCCGCTTCCGTGGCGGTGCCGGCATTGCCCGGGGCGACAAACACCTTGCCCGCCTGGGGAGACTGTCGCACGCGCCATGCCAGCGCATGTTCCCGCCCGCCATTGCCTATGATCAATACATTCATGCTGCTACCTGCACACGCTGGGGGGGCTTGCGTCGCTCGATGCCGCCCTCAATGGCGGAAGTGACGCACCCCGGTGAATACCATGGCCATGTCGGCTTCGTCGGCGGCGGCGATGACTTCCTCGTCCCGCATGGAGCCACCCGGCTGAATCACGGCACGAATGCCTGCCTTCGCGGCCGCATCGATGCCATCGCGGAAGGGGAAGAAAGCGTCCGACGCCATGACTGAGCCGGCGACTTCGAGCCCTTCATCTGCTGCTTTTATGCCTGCGATGCGCGCACTGTACACGCGGCTCATCTGCCCCGCGCCAATACCAATCGTCTGATTGTTGCGGCAATAGACAATCGCGTTCGATTTCACGAAAGTTGCGACTTTCCAGGCGAACAGCAGGTCGGAGAGCTCCTGCTCGCTCGGCTTCCGCTTGCTGACCAGTTGCAGATCCGCGGCGCTGAGCTGGTGAATGTCTCTGTCCTGTACCAGCAGACCGCCATTCACGCGCTTGTAGTCGAGGGCTGCCAGTGGCTGTGCATTCCACTGACCGCAGCTGAGCACGCGCACGTTCTGCTTCGTGGCCAGTACGGGAAGGGCATCCGCTGCAATCGATGGCGCGATGATGACTTCAGTGAACTGGCGCGAAATGATGGCCTGCGCTGTCGCGGCATCCAGCTCGCGGTTGAACGCGATGATGCCGCCGAACGCGGACGTCGGGTCGGTCTGGAACGCGAATTCGTAAGCGCGCGTGATGGACTCCGCCACCGCCACACCGCAGGGGTTCGCGTGTTTGACGATCACGCAGGCAGGCGCGTCGAAGGATTTCACGCACTCGAGCGCTGCATCGGTGTCGGCGATATTGTTGTAGGACAATTCCTTGCCCTGCAGTTGAACGGCAGTGCTGACGCTGGCTTCCCCTGTGTTCCTTTCCACATAGAAGGCGGCCTTCTGATGCGGGTTCTCGCCGTAGCGCATGTCCTGACGCTTGATGAACTGCGTGGAGTATGTGCGGGGGAAGGTGGCGGGGTGGGGTTCATCCGCAGCGATTGCCGGGACGAGTCTGCCCAGGTAATTGGCGATCGCGGCATCGTATGCGGCGGTATGCTCGTAGGTGCGCACGGCGAGATCGAAACGTGTGGCGGCACTCAGCGCCCGGCCGTTTTCGCGCATTTCCTTCAAGGCGCGCTCATAGTCCGCGGGGTTGACAATGACGCCCACCCACGCGTGATTCTTTGCCGCTGCTCGCAGCATGGTGGGGCCGCCGATGTCGATGTTCTCGATCGCGTCCGCCAGAGAGCAGTCTGGTTTGGCAACGGTTGCCTCGAATGGATAAAGGTTCACGACCACCAGATCGATCGTGGGGATCTCGTGCTGACGCAGGACCTCCTGGTCGATATCGCGGCGCGCAAGAATTCCGCCATGCACCTTGGGGTGCAGTGTCTTGACCCGCCCATCCATCATTTCGGGAAAGCCTGTGTAGTCCGCGATCTCGATCGCTGGAATGTTTTCTGCCCGCAGCAGCTTGTAGGTGCCCCCGGTCGACAGGATTTCGACGCCGAGGCCGTGCAGGGATTTCGCAAATGACACGATGCCGGTCTTGTCCGACACGCTGATCAGCGCGCGCCGGACCACGGCAGAATTGGGTATGGACATAGTAGGGAAGGTCTTTCGCAAGTGGACGGGACTCGAGAATCCGTGCGTTCTATCCCGTCGAAATTAACCGCTGACCAGGCTCTGGTTACAACATTCCGTGTTGTTTCAGCTTCTTGCGTAGGGTACCACGGTTCAAACCGAGCATGATAGAGGCCTTGCTCTGGTTGCTTCCTGTGTGTTTCAGCACCGCTTCGAGCAGAGGCCCTTCCACCTCGTTGAGAACCAGATCGTACAAGTTGGTGACGGGGGCTTCGCCGAGATGTGCGAAGTACTGGTCCATGGAACGTTCAACTTCCTTGCGCAATGTCGACGAGGACTGCAATCCATTCATTGCTCCCATGTCTGCATGTTGGAAGCTTCTGCGATGGGTAATGTCTTCGAGGATATTCATGATGCGACTTCCTTCTGATTGATCATTGCGTCGAAGTAGTGCTCGACGCTCTGCAATTGCAGCGCAGGGGTGTTCACTTGATTGAATTGTTTTCGGAATTGCTCACTGCCGGGCAGTTCTTCCGTGGCCCAGCCCACATGCTTGCGGGCAAACAGGACGCCCTTGAACTCACCATAGAGCGCATATACCTGCTGCAGGTGAGATGTCAGGATGGAGCGTCTTTCTGCAAGCCCTGGATCAGGCAGCTCCTCGCCGGTGGCCAGGAATTGGTTGATCTGGCGAAACAACCAGGGACGGCCTTGAGCGGCGCGTCCGATCATCACGCCATCGGCGCCGGTGTACTGCATGACCCGATGAGCCGAGCGAGCATCGCGGATATCACCATTGGCAATCACCGGGATCGACACGGCAGACTTGATTTCGCGAATCGTTTCATATTCGACAGCGCCGACGAATCGGCATTCCCGCGTTCTACCATGAACTGTGAGCAGCTTCACGCCCGCATCCTGGGCGATGCGCGCCACTTTCACGCCATTGCGTGATTGTGGACACCAGCCCGTGCGGATCTTGAGGGTGACAGGAACATCCACCGCGGCGACAACCTGATGGAGGATGTCTGCAACCAGCGCGGTATCTCTTAAGAGGGCGGAGCCGGCGGCCTTCTTCAGAACTTTCTTGGCAGGACAACCCATGTTGATGTCGATGATCTCGGCGCCAAGAGCCACGTGGTGGCGTGCGGCCTCGGCCATCATGCCCGGTTCGGCGCCGGCAATCTGCACGGCGTGCAGTCCGCCATTGGCAGAGTGCGCGAGTCGTGTGATGTTCTTGCTGCTTCTCCATTGCTCAACGTCGCAGGTGAGCATCTCGGCAACCGCCAGGCCTGCCCCCATGCTGACGCAAAGGTCCCTGAACGGCTGATCAGAGACTCCGGCCATCGGAGCCAACAGCGTGCGTTGCGAAATTGAGTGCTTGCCTATTCTGATCACGTTGAAAGCGGGCTCATGAGTCGAGTTCTTGTGAGGAAAGATTGTCAGCACACTGTGTTGACGAAAGTTATCATAGCGACCCCCCGATACTTGGGGAAGGCAAAAATAGGGTGTGATTTATGTGACAGCGTTCACACTCCGTCGAGCCGCTGCATCGGGCTCATTCTTGAGAGGGGATCGCCTGAGCTGAAACTGACTTCGTACTTGATCGCCCGGATGCCGGGATCAATGATGTCGATAGCGATCTGGATCGGGGTGCCCGGTGGCAGGCCCTGCATATTCTGCAGCTCGGCGGGCAGATAGTGGGAAGGTGAGAACTGACGCTGCGCCACGGCGACGTTGTCTGCATCCATGAAACGCAGATTGAGCAGCGGCAGAGCCTGCTCGAACGCGGAGTCGTTGCGCAGGATGAGTGTCACGCGCAAGGCGTTGGCGAACTCGGGATGGCTGTGAACCAGCAGGTTGTCCGTGCGGATGGACTGCAGGTCGACGCGTTGCGCGAGGGAGCAGGGGAAGACATTGCAGAGTCGTTCGAGCCACGGGCGCAAGGTATCATTTTGGCCCAGTTCATCCCATTGCGAATAAATGGCTTGAGAACCAAGGGTGGACAAAAGCACGACTGCAAAAAAGCTCCACCAGCCAGAGCGGGATTTCTGCCCGGCATTGCCTTCCCAATCAAATTCCACCGTCGCGCTCGCGGCTGCGATATTTTCGAGCTGTTGCCTGCTGACTGCCGAAGCGGTCTCCAGGGCAGTCGGTGCGGGGTCGCCGGGCAAAATGAAATCGTCAAGGGCGCTGAAAGCCGGAGGTTCCTGCAAGGCGTCATTCCGGACTGCGGCAAACTCCGGCTGAGCAGACAGAGGCTCTTCCGGAAAGCTTGCGTGCACGGGCACGCCATGATCGGCGGGCTCCACTGCAAGGGGGTTGTTCTGCCCCGGAATGCGCGTGTCGGCGTCGCTCGGCGTGACTAGCTCTGGTGCTTCGACGAAGGTGAAGACGGGCTCGGGGACCTCGGGCACCTCAATGGTCTCTTGTGTCTCCGGCTCTTGCTCTTGCTCTGTCAGAGGGGGCTCGTCCTCATCGTCGGCCGCCTCATTCGCCGCGCCGAGGGGCTTGTCGAGTGTCTGCAGATCGGCAGACGGCAAGAGATGATCGTCGGCAACAAACACTCGCAGGCAGGCGCCACATCGCACCATTCCATCCGCAGACTGCAGCTGCGAGACGCTGGTGCGAAACGTGGTATGGCAGTGCGGGCATTGTGTGATGAAGAGAGCCATAAAGTCGCGTGAGAAAATTCTTACAAAGTGATGTGTTCAACAATGCTCAGCGTCGAACCCCTTCCACGCAGACCCATTCGTCACGAGTGACGGCCGGCAGCATGTCGAACCAGGGGCTGTAGCTCGCCATCAGCGATTCGGTCTGCTGCGAGAGCACACCAGACAGAATCAATCGACCACCGGGTTTGACCAGGGCCGCGATCACGGGGGTTAGCTCCTCCAACGGCCCGGACAGAATATTGGCGACGAGCACATCGGCCTGCGGATGATCCGCCACTCCGGGAAGATGCACGCTCAGTCGGGAAGGCTCGATCGCGTTCAGGTCCCGATTGCTCTTGGTCGCGAGAATTGCCTGGGAATCATTGTCGATGGCGATTGCCTGCCGCGCCCCGAGCAGGACGCCGGCAATCGCCAGAATGCCGGAACCGCAGCCGTAGTCGATCAGCAGTTTGTCCTGCAGCGGACACTCGTCCAGCCATTCCAGGCAGAGGGCGGTGGTCGGATGAGTGCCGGTGCCAAAGGCAAGGCCCGGGTCCAGCAGGATATTGACGGCATCCGGTTCGGGAGGCGTCTCCCAGCTCGGACAGATCCACACGCGCCTGCCGAATCGCATCGGCTTGAAGTCCTGCATGCAGACGCGTTCCCAGTCCTGATCCTCGACCTTTTCAAGCACGATTGCGTGATGGGGCTGCAGCCCGGCACGTACACGCAGTCTATCGGCTATTGCCGTCATGGCGGCAGCGTCGTCGAACAGGGCGGTGACTTCGGTGTTCTGCCAGATGGGCGTGGTGCCAGGATCAAGCTGGAACACCGGCTGATCCTCGCCATCCTGCAAGGTGACTGACACCGCGCCGAGGTCGGAAAGCACCTGCTCCACTTCCGGGGCCAGTGCCTCCTCGACGCGGACGCGCAGCTGCTGCCAGGGCATTATTTCGCCGGCAACTTGTGCTGCGAGGCCAGCTTGCTCTCCAGATAGTGGATGTTGACACCCCCTTTCTGGAACTCGGCATCGCGAATGATTTCCTTGTGCAAGGCTGTGTTGGTGCGAATGCCATCGATCAGCAGTTCGTCCAGCGCATTGCTCATGCGTGCCAGTGCACCGGCCCGATCCTCACCATAGGTGATCAGTTTGGCAATGAGCGAATCGTAGTACGGTGGCACGGTGTAGCCGCTGTAAATGTGCGAATCGACCCGTATGCCGTTGCCGCCCGGAGCATGGAACAGATTGATTTTGCCAGGGCAGGGCAGGAACGTGACAGGGTCCTCGGCATTGATGCGACACTCGAAGGCGTGGCCCTTGAGTTTCACATCGGATTGCTTGATGGACAGCTTCTCGCCGCTGGCGATCTTCAATTGTTCCTTCACGATATCGATGCCCGTGACCATTTCCGTCACCGGGTGTTCGACCTGCACGCGCGTGTTCATCTCGATGAAGTAGAACTGCTCGTCCTGATACAGGAATTCGAGCGTGCCTGCCCCGCGATAGTTCATCTTCTCGCAGGCCTTGATGCAGGTTTCCGCGACTTTCTGTCGGATGTGATCCGGTATGCCCGGCGCAGGAGCCTCCTCCAGCACCTTCTGATGACGTCGCTGCATGGAGCAGTCGCGATCACCCAGATAGATGGCATTGCCCTGACCGTCGGCCAGAATCTGGATCTCGACATGGCGCGGATTCTCGAGGAATTTCTCGAGGTACACCACGCCACTGCCGAAGAATGCCTTGGCCTCCGATTGCGTGACATAGATGGCCTTCAACAGCGCGGCTTCGCTGTGCACAACGCGCATGCCGCGTCCGCCACCACCGGCCGCTGCCTTGATGATGACCGGGTAGCCAATGCGGCGGGCGATTGCCAGCGTGCGCTCCTTGTCGTCGTCGATCGGGCCGTCAGAGCCCGGCACGGTAGGTACACCGGCTTCGCGCATCACGTTGATGGCAGAGACCTTGTCGCCCATCAGGCGAATGGTTTCCGGGCGCGGGCCGATGAAGATGAAGCCGCTTTTCTCCACTTGTTCCGCGAAGTCAGCATTCTCCGAGAGGAAACCGTAACCCGGGTGGATGGCAACCGCGTCGGTGACCTCGGTCGCGCTGATAATGGCAGGGACGTTCAAGTAACTGTCGGTGGCGGAGGCCGGGCCTATGCACACGGATTCGTCCGCGAGGCGCACGTGCATCAGATCGCGGTCAGCGCTGGAGTGCACGGCCACTGTCTTGATGCCCAGTTCCTTGCAGGCACGCAGCACTCGCAGTGCAATCTCGCCACGATTGGCAATCAGTACTTTATCGAGCATGAAATCAGACCTTTCGCTGAGGTGAAGGATGAGGCGCTCAAGGCGCGATCAGACGATGGTGATCAGTGGCTGATCGTATTCCACTGGCTCGCCATCCCCCACCAGAATGGCTTCCACGACGCCTGCGTGGTCCGCTTCGATCTGGTTCATCATCTTCATGGCTTCGACGATGCAGATGACATCACCCACCTTGACGTGTTGACCCACTTCCACGAAGACCGGGGAAGACGGTGACGGGGAGCGATAGAACGTGCCGACCATGGGGGATTTGATGACATTGCCGCGCATTTTCTTGCTTTCGGCTTCTGCCGGCACCGCCGCTGGTGCGGCAACTGGCGCTGCCGCCACGGGAGCTGGTGCTGCCACAGGGGCGGCGTAAGTGTGAATCGCCGGGGCGCTCCTGGAGGCTCGGCTGATGCGAACGGCCTCTTCGCCCTCCTTGATCTCGATTTCCGCGATGTCGGAGGATTCCAGCAGTTCGATCAGTTTCTTGACTTTTCTAATATCCATAAAGGCGTCTCTTGTTGAGGTTTGCTTCAGTGACAGGTGTTGAATCAGGATTTCTTCAAATGGCGCAGTGCGGCCTGCAGGGCCAGATCATAGCCATGGGAGCCGAGCCCCGTGATGGTGCCCACCGCTATGTCGGAAAAGTACGAGGTGTGCCTGAACGCCTCGCGCTTGTGCACATTGGAGATGTGCACCTCGATGAATGGAATGTCTGCGGCCAGGATGGCATCGCGCAGCGCCACGCTGGTATGGGTGAAGGCGGCCGGGTTGAAGAGGATGAAATTGATGCCTTCGTTGCGGGCATCATGCAGGCGGTTGATGAGTTCGTACTCCGCATTGCTCTGCAGGTGCTGCAGATGATGTCCGGCTTCCAGGCACTGGAAGCTCAGTCGTGCATTGATGTCTGCCAGGGTTTCGGAGCCGTAGACAGTGGGTTCGCGGCTTCCCAGCATGTTCAGGTTGGGTCCGTGCAGAACCAGTATGCTTGCCATGGTGTCAGGTCTCGGCCAGTTGATCTTCAGGGCATCGTGCAGGTTGATCCTGCATCGCGTTAGGCAACAATGGCGGCATTTTCTCAGAATGTTTTCAGAGTTTCACCTGAAATTCCGACGCAATGCAGCAATTGTCGGCGCATCGGCCGATGGCCCATGGCAGGCTAGAGTTCCAGCGTGATTTCGCGGCGTTGCGGGGTGTAACACAAGCCTGCCTCGGCACAGCCCTGATACTCCAGGATCAGGGTGACGGGGCCCGACGCCAGCCCTTGCGGCAAGCGCAGCAGCACGCTCATGTCGGTGAAATAGACGTCCATCGCGCCGAAGAATTCGTCCTCATGCGCACTCGCCGGCGGGAACTCGGCAGCCAGTGCCTGCTCGCCGGCGTTCGAGCGCAGCAGGAAGGCGAACTTGTCCTTGTAGAGGTAGTGCCCGTCCACGATCTGCCAGTGCACGCCGATCATGCCGGTTTGCGGCAGGCTGGTGTACCAGCGGAAGGCGTCGTCGACGGCAAGAAAGGACTGTGTGGGGGCTGACAGCAGGCCGCGGCCGCTCCCCGGCAGGGTCTGCGCCTGCGTGGAGGCGGCAATCCCCCACAGGACAAGCCAGAGCAGCAAGTGCCAGGCCCGCAGCGCGTGGCGGCGGGGCTGAGCGGTGCTGACTGTCGCGTGCATCGGGCTCATCTTGCACGGGCCTTGGGGTGATTACTGCTGATAGCGCTCGAACACCAGGCTGGCATTGGTGCCGCCGAAGCCGAAGCTGTTGGACAGCACTCGATCAAGGCGGACATTGTCCAGGCGCTGCAACGGAATATTCAGTCCCTGCGCTTCCGGATCGAGATTCTCGATGTTGGCGGCGGCACAGACGAAGTTTTTCTCCATCATCAACAGGCTGTAGATGGCTTCCTGTGCCCCTGCGGCGCCCAGGGAGTGTCCGCTCAGCGATTTCGTGGAGTTGATGATCGGTCGCTCGTCCCCGAACACTTCACGAATCGCGCGCAGTTCGGAGACATCTCCGGCCGGCGTGCTGGTGCCGTGAGTGTTGATGTAGTCGATCGGGCCGCTGGCCGTGCCGCAGGCCATTCTCATGGCGCGGACGCCGCCTTCGCCGCACGGGGCCACCATGTCGTAACCATCGGAGGTGGCGCCGTAGCCGGTGATCTCGGCATAGATCTTCGCGCCGCGCTTGAGGGCGTGGTCCAGGGCCTCGATGACCAGCACCGCGCCGCCGCCGGCGATCACGAAGCCGTCACGATCATGGTCGAAGGCGCGGGAGGCCTTGTCCGGCGTCTCGTTGTACTTGGTGGACAGGGCGCCCATGGCGTCGAACATGTTGGTCAGCGACCAGTGCTCGGCCTCGCCGCCGCCCGCGAAGATGACGTCCTGCTTGTTCAACTGGATCAGCTCCACGGCATTGCCGATGCAGTGCGCGCTGGTGGCGCAGGCCGAAGAGATCGAGTAGTTCACGCCCTTGATGCGGAATGGGGTGGCGAGACAGGCGGACACTGTGCTGCCCATGGTGCGTGTGACGCGGTAGGGGCCGATCTTGCGCACACCCTGCGAACGCAGAATATCGGCCGCTTCCACCTGGTCGGCAGAGGAAGAGCCGCCGGCACCCATGATGATGCCCGTGCGGATGTTGGAGACTTCTTCGTCTTTCAGGCCCGCATCCTTGATGGCCTGTTCCATGGACAGGTAGCCGAAGGCGGCGGCATCGCCCATGAAGCGCAGGATCTTGCGGTCGATCAGCGAAGGCAGGTCGAGGTCGATCCAGCCGGCGATATGACTGCGCAGTCCCATCTCCTTGTATTCCGGGCGAAAACGGATGCCGCTGCGACCGAGCTGAAGGGATTCCAATACCGTCTGCTTGTCACTGCCCAGGCAGGAAACAATGCCGATACCGGTGACTACTACGCGTCTCATAAATACCTCTGGAGTTGAATCTGGAATGCGTCAGAACTTGCTGTCAGGTGTGAAAAGGCCCACTTTCAGGCCATTGGTGACGTAGATCTCCTTGCCATCGACGGACACTGTACCATCCGCGATTCCCATCACCAACTTTCGCTCGATCACGCGCGACAATGACAGCTGATAGACGACTTTCTTGTGGGTTGGCAGGATTTCGCCGCTGAATTTGACTTCGCCGGCGCCCAGCGCCCGGCCTTTGCCCAGATTGCCGCGCCAGCCCAGGAAGAAGCCCACGAGCTGCCACATGGCGTCCAGGCCGAGGCAGCCTGGCATCACCGGGTCTTCGGGGAAATGACAGTCGAAGAACCACAGGTCCGGGCGAATATCGAGCTCGGCGATGATCTCGCCCTTGCCATGCGCGCCGCCGGTGTCGTTGATCTCGATGATGCGATCAAGCATCAGCATGTTGCCGACAGGAAGGCGCGCATTGCCCGGACCGAACATGCGGCCGTAGCCGCAATCCAGCAGTTCGTCACGGGTGTAGGAGCTCTTGCGGATATGGCCGTTCATAGAGTGAGTGTTCGCAGCGATGGACATACAGGTGGTGCAGGGGGCTGACCCCAGCTTTTTCAAAGGCCGCGATGTTAGCCTGACAGGCGCAAATAATCGATAAAATTTTGTGCAGGGCGGGGTGCGTCACAGGCGCTGGCACGGGCTTTGTGGCACACTGGCGCACCCTCGGAAGAGGCAAACACATACCAATGGAATGCCCGCCTGCGCTGCGGCGGAGCGTTCGGCAGACAGGATGCAGACATGATCATTCCCGTAGTGCTGGCCGGCGGCGTCGGCTCGCGCCTGTGGCCAGTCTCCCGGCAACTTTACCCCAAGCAGTTCGCTTCCCTGAGCACCGGCCGCAGCGCCGACGCGGAGCAAGTCACGCTCTTTCAGTCCACGCTGGTCCGCCTGGACGCTCTGCCAGGGCGCGGCGCGCCGATGGTGATCTGCAACGAGGATCACCGTTTCCTGACAGCCCAGCAATTGCGTGACATCGGCATCGAGGACGGGCGGATCCTGCTCGAGCCGGTCGGGCGCAACACGGCGCCGGCGGTGACACTCGCCGCGCTGCTGTCACACGCCGAGGATATCCTGCTGGTGCTGCCGGCCGACCATGCCATCCGTGACGGCGCCGCCCTGTGCCGGGCCGTGGAGCGCGGCGCGGAGCTGGCCGCCCGTGGTCATCTCGTGACCTTCGGCATCGTGCCCAGCGCGCCGGAAACGGGCTACGGCTACATCCGTCGCGGGCCCGGGGTGGGGGCGGACGACGCGGCCGGCTTCGCGGTGGCGCAGTTCGTGGAGAAGCCCGATCTGGCTACCGCGCAGGCCTATCTGGCGAGCGCAGACTATTACTGGAACAGCGGCATGTTCATGTTCAAGGCCAGTCGCTACCTGGAAGAGCTGGGGCAGCATGCCCCTGACATCCTGGCGAGCTGTCGCGCCGCCGTGGCCGGCATCGAGAAGGACGTGGATTTCAAGCGCATTCCCAAGACCCTGTTCAGTGCCTGCCGCAGCGAGTCCATCGACTATGCGGTCATGGAGAAGACGCGTGACGCCGTGGTGGTGCCGCTGGATGCGCGCTGGAACGATCTGGGGGCGTGGAACGCGCTGTGGGAAACCTCGGAAAAGGACTCTGCAGGGAATGTGCTGACGGGCGATGTGCTCTGCGCCGATGTCCGCGACAGTTATCTGCACTCGCACTCGCGGCTGGTCGCTGCCGTGGGTCTCGACAATGCCGTGATCGTCGAGACCGCCGACGCGGTGCTGGTGGCGGCGCGCGACCGCGTGCAGGACGTCAAGTACATCGTGCAGCAGCTGGAGAAGGCGGGGCGTTCCGAGAGCGTCAATCACGTGTTGGTGCATCGGCCCTGGGGCAGCTACGAGTCCCTGGCGATCGGCCAGGGCTTCCAGGTCAAGCACATCGTGGTCAAGCCCGGCGGCTCACTGTCTCTGCAGATGCACCATCACAGGGCGGAACACTGGATCGTGATCAAGGGCAGTGCAACCGTCACCTGCGACGAGCGCGTGTTCACCCTCAACGCCAATGAATCCACCTTCATCCCCTTGGGCAGCCGCCACCGGCTGCAGAACCTCACGACGCAGCCCGTCGAGCTGATCGAGGTGCAGACGGGGGGCTACCTGGGCGAGGACGACATCGTGCGCTTCGAAGACATCTACGGCCGCAAGGTCGAACAATCCTGAGCAGGCGCCCTGGCGCCCTGCCGCAACCCACGAACGAACAGAGGTAATCGTCAGACATCATGGACAAGATCAGAAAGTGCCTGTTCCCCGCCGCCGGCTACGGCACCCGTTTCCTGCCGGTCACCAAGTCGATGCCCAAGGAGATGCTGCCGCTGGTGAACAAACCCCTCATTCAATACGGCGTCGAGGAAGCGATGGCCGCCGGTCTGAGTGGCATGGCGATCGTGACCGGGCGCGGCAAGCGCGCGCTGGAAGATCACTTCGACATCAGCTACGAGCTGGAGCACCAGATCGCCGGCACCGACAAGGAGTGGGCGCTCAAGGACATCCGCCACATCATCAACTCCTGCACCTTCTCTTACACGCGGCAGATTGAGATGAAGGGCCTTGGTCACGCGATTCTCACCGGTGAGTCCCTGATCGGCGAAGAGCCCTTCGCCGTGATCCTGGCCGATGACTACTGCGTGACCGATGACTCAGGCGTGCTGGCGCAGATGGTCAAGCTCTACGAACAGTACCGCTGCAGCATCGTCGCCATCGAGGAAATCCCCCGCGAGGAGACCTACAAGTACGGCGTGATCGCCGGCGATCTCGAGGCCGAAGGGCTGTACCGGGTGCGCGAGATGGTGGAGAAGCCTGCCCCGGAAGTCGCGCCAAGCAATCTGGCCATCATCGGCCGCTACATCCTGACGCCGGACATCTTCGACATCCTGCGCAACACCCCGCCCGGGCGCAACGGCGAGATCCAGATCACCGATGCGCTGATGACCCAGGCAAAAATGGGTCGCGTTCTTGCATACCGGTTCAAGGGACGCCGCTTCGATTGCGGCAGCATCGAAGGCTTCATGGAAGCCTCGAACTACAACTACACGCACCTTTACCGCAAGCACAAAGCCTGAGCATCAGCCACGGGAAGCCTCATGAAGACAGCCATTCACTGCTTCAAGCCTTACGACATCCGCGGTCGCATTCCGGACCAGCTCAACGAGGACATCGCCTATCGCATCGGGCGTGCCTATGCCCTGTGGCTCAAACCGAAGAACGTGGTGGTTGGCTATGACATCCGTCTGACCAGCGCGTCCCTCTGCAATGCCCTGACCGAGGGACTGCTCGACTGCGGCGTGGACGTCATCAACATCGGTCAGTGCGGCACGGAAGAGATCTACTTCGCTACCTCACATCTGCAGACCAGCGGTGGCATCGTTGTCACCGCCAGTCACAATCCCAAGGATTACAACGGCATGAAGCTGGTGCGCGAAGGCTCGCGGCCCATCAGCGGCGACACCGGGCTGAACGAGATCAAGGCCCTGGCCGAGGCGGGAGACTTCCCGCCGCCGGTGGTGCGCGGCTCCCTGACGCGGCAGAACACCAAGCCCGCCTATGTGGGCCATCTGCTCAGCTACATCAACGTGGCGGCACTCAAGCCACTGAAACTCGTGGTGAATGCTGGCAATGGGGGCGCCGGGGCCGTTGTCGATCTGCTTGAGCCGAACCTGCCGTTCACCTTCATCAAGGTGCATCACCAGGCGGATGGACATTTCCCCAATGGCGTGCCGAATCCGCTGCTGATCGAGAATCGTCAGCCGAGCATCGACGCGATCCTGTCGAGCAAGGCCGATCTTGGCATCGCCTGGGATGGGGATTTCGATCGCTGCTTCTTCTTCGACGAGCATGCCGGTTTCGTGGAGGGTTATTACATCGTCGGTCTGCTGGCCGAGAGCTTCCTGCGCAAGACGCCCGGTGCCAAGGTCATTCACGATCCGCGCCTGACCTGGAACACCATCGAGATTGCGCAGCAGTTCGGTGGCGAGGCCATTCAGTGCAAGACAGGTCATGCCTTCATCAAGGAGCGCATGCGCCTGGAGGACGCCGTCTATGGCGGCGAAATGAGTGCACACCACTACTTCCGCGACTTTGCCTATTGCGACAGCGGAATGATTCCGTGGCTGCTGGTGGCGGAGCTGATCTGCCAGTCCGGCAAGTCACTCTCGCAGCTGGTGGAGGAGCGCATGGCGGCCTTCCCGGCCAGCGGCGAGATCAATCGCACGATCTCCGACCCGGCAGCGCTGCTGCGCAAGGTGCAGGCTCATTACGAAGGCAGTGCCTCGGCGATGGATTTCACGGATGGCCTCAGCATGACTTTCGGCGACTGGCGCTTCAATTTGCGCATGTCCAACACCGAGCCGGTGGTGCGTTTGAACGTGGAGTCGCGGGGGGATGCGGCCCTCATGCAGGCCAAGACGGCTGAACTGCTGGGACTGATGGACTAGGCCGGCAGCCACTCCAGCTTCTGGCTCCAGGCGTCTTCGGCGTAGCAGACGAAGCCCTGGTTCAGATAGAAGTGCTGCGCCGGGTTGATCTTCAGCACGCTCAGGCGCAGCGGCTTGCCTTGGGCTGCCGCCAGAGCCTGGGCGTGACGCACCAGCTCGGCCCCCAGACCCTGTCGTTGGCGCTGAGGGACCACCAGCACCATTTCCAGCCACAGATGATCCGGCTTTTCCAGGATGCTGCAGGCGCCGACGTCCTCGCCGGCGTCGTGCAGGATCACGAAGCTGCCAGGCGGCAGATTGTCGAGAAAGCCGTGCTGCTGGAACAGCTCGTTCCAGCCCCAGGTGTTTTCGATGTAGGCCTGCATCGTCTGCTTGAACGTGGCATAGAGCCAGTCCATGTCCGAACGCGCCGCCTTGCGCAGGCGCGCCTTCGTCATGAGTCCGCCCCCGCTTCCAGCGAAGAGGCCAGCGGACGTTTCCACCCCAGCTGACGTTCGATCGCGCTGATCATGGCTCCGGCCACATCCTTGCCAGTGACTTCCTCGATGTCCTCAAGGCCGGGTGAGGAATTGACCTCCAGCAGCAGGGGCCCGCGCCGTGAACGGATGACGTCCACCCCTGCCACCTTCAGGCCCAGCACCCGCGCCGCCTTGACGGCGAGACGCTTCTCGGCCGCCGTGAGCTTCACGGTGGATGAGCTGACACTGCGCTGGGCGCTGGCACGGAAATCCCCCGGGATGCTCTGGCGCTGCATCGCGGCCACCACCTTGCCATCGACCACCATCAATCGCATGTGGCGCCCTTCGGCCTCCTGGATGTATTCCTGCACCAGCAGGTTCGCCTGCAGCGACTTGAAGGCATTGATCAGGCTCTCGCCGGCCTTGCGGGTTTCCGCCAGCACGACACCGCGCCCTTGCGGGCCTTCCAGCAGTTTCACCACCAGGGGCGCACCGTTGACCATGTCGATCAGCTCGCCGGTTTCGATGGGGCTGTCGGCGAAGCCTGACACGGGAATGCTCAGGCCATGGCGCAGCAGCACCTGCAGCGCATAGAGCTTGTCGCGCGAGCTGCCGATGGACTCGGCGGAATTCAGGGAAAAGACGCCGATGCTCTCGAACTGTCGCACCAGGGCGCAGCCGTAGAAGGTGAGGTCGGGTCGAATGCGCGGAATCACGGCGTCCAGTGTGTTGAGGATCTGCCCGCCGCGGTAGTGCACTTCCGGCGTCTCGGCATCCAGCTTCATGTAGCACTGCTTGATGTCGTAGAAGTACAGATGATGGCCACGCTCCTCGCCGGCCTCCATGAGCCGGCGATTGCTCGGCAGGTCCGGGTTGCTGGCGAGCAGGCCGATGTGCAGCCCGGAGCGCTCGCGGATGTGTTCGGCGTAGTGGGTCTGCAGCTGCTCATGCGGGATCTCGCCGCCGAGAAACGCCGCGGCCGGGTCCACCAGCACGCGCCCCACCATGGCCTCGCGACCCAGCAGCATGCGATAGCCCATGGAGTCGCGGTTGGTCAGGGTCAGTTCGACATCCCAGCACTGACCATCGTGCTGCAGCGATGTGCGGATGACGTAGCGCTTCTCGGTCACGCCGCTGGAACTCTTCACCAGACGCCTGTCGACGACGGGTGCCTCGCAACGCACGATGGTGCGTCGATTGTGTTGCAGGGGATGCACCTCGAAGCCCACCCAGAGGCTGTCGTCACGCTTGAAGGACTTGATGTTGAAGGCATGCAGGGCGGAGGTGCGTGCACCGGAGTCCACCCGCACCTTGATGGCCGGGATGCCCAGGGCAGGCAGCGCGCACCATTCCTCGCTGCCGATGATCATCCTGGGTTCAGGCGTGCTCATCGAGGTTCCGGCAGCGGGTGATCAAACCGTTCGTCGAGCCGTCAAAGGCCGTGCAGGGCTCGGCGCAGCGCAGGGCGGCATGCAGGCGTTCGCCGAGCTGCTTGCCGAGCTCGACGCCCCACTGATCGAAGGCATTGAGCTGCCAGATCACGCTTTCCACGAACACCTTGTGCTCGTAAAGCGCGATCAGACTGCCAAGCGTGCGCGCGCTGAGTTCGGGCAACAGCAGGGTATTGCTGGGTTTGTTGCCGGCGATGCGCTTGTGGCGCGCGAGCACGCGGGCGGTTGTCTCGTCGCGACCCCGGGCCAGCAGTTCCGCCAGCGCTTCGTCCTCGCTCTTGCCCTGCATGAGCGCCTGACTCTGGCTGAAGCAATTGGCCAGCAGATGCGCGTGCTGATCTTCGTCCTGCGGGTAAAGTGTGCGCACGATGCCGATGAAGTCCGCCGGGATCAGGTGCGTGCCCTGGTGCAGCAGCTGATGGAAGGAGTGCTGGCCATTGGTGCCGGCGCTGCCCCACACCACCGGTCCGCTGGCGGCGCGCAGGGGCTCGCCGTGACGATCGACGCTCTTGCCCAGACTCTCCATCTCAAGCTGCTGCAGGAAGGCCGGAAACAGATGCAACGCCTGGCTGTAAGGCAGGATCGCCTGGCTGGACGCCCCGCAGAAGTTGGTGTGCCACACCGCGAGCAGGCCCATGATCACTGGCATGTTGGCTTCCAGGGGCGCATCGCGGAAATGCTGATCCATCAGGCTGGCGCCTTCCAGCAGCGCGCGAAATTGCGCCATGCCGCAGGCCAGCGCGATGGGCAGGCCGATGGCCGACCACAGCGAATAGCGCCCGCCCACCCAGTCCCACAGCGGGAAGATGTTGTCCGGGTCGATGCCGAAGGCCTGCGCTTTGGGGACATTCGCGGACACCGCGACAAAGTGCCGGGACACCTTGCTTTCGTCGCCCCCGTTCTCGATGTACCAGCGCCGCGCCAAGGCCGCGTTCTGATGGGTTTCCAGCGTCGAGAAGGACTTGGAGGCGATGATGAACAGGGTGGTCTGCGGATCGGCCTGTGCCAGCGTGCTGCGCATGTGGGCCGGGTCCACATTGGACGTGAAATGCGTGCGCAATGGTGGGACATGCCAGTGACGCAACGCCTCTGTCACCATGGCCGGGCCCAGATCGGAGCCGCCGATGCCGATGTTGATCACGGTCGTGATGGGCTTGTCGGTATACCCCTTCCACTCGCCGCTGTGCACGCGGGCGACGAAGCCTTCCATGCGCTGCAGCGTGGCCGCAACGGCGGCGTTGTACTGCGGGTCCGCCTCCGGCAGCGTGGTACGCAGGGCCACGTGCAGCACCTCGCGGTTCTCGGTGTTGTTCAGGCGCTCGCCACGGTACATGGCACGGATGGCGTCACTCAGGCTGCATTCGCGCGCCAGTTCCAGCAGCAGGTCGCGGGTCTCACGGGTCAGCAGATTCTTGGAATAGTCCAGGAACACAGTGTCGGTGGTGAGGCTGAAGTGCTCGAAGCGCTGCGGGTCGTCGCAGAACAGCTGGGAGAGAGTGGTGCCGGCGGAGTGCAGATTGAGGTAGTGGGTTTCGAGCTTCTGCCAGAGTCTGCTGCGGCCGGGATTTGTCATTGCGCTGTCTGCCTCGGTGCTGATGGAGGAGCGGGGTCGAGGCTAAGCTAGCGCATTATCCAGGGTCGTTCAATCAAGCCGGGGGTCAAAAGCACGTTGCCGAGCCGCAGAAAAAAGCGTTGCTCGACTGCGGAAGGATTGGTAGTATGCGCGCCCTGTACGTCCCAGACGTCTTGTTCGACATGCCGCTATAGCTCAGCTGTGGTAGAGCAACTGACTTGTAATCAGTAGGTCCCGGGTTCGACTCCTGGTGGCGGCACCACTACTCCGAGGCATCCACGATGCCTTTTTTTTCGCCCGCAGATTCGGGTTGCGCATCCTCCGCACGGCGTTACAATCCGGCCAGAATTCCGGAGGAAGCCATGCCCGTCCGTCGTCTCCCTGTGTCCGCGCTCGCCCTGCTGGCAATGCTGCTGTGCTGGCCGCTCGCCCTGCAGGCCCAGAGTGCGCTCGAGAGCGTGCGCATCACCAGTCGCATGGACCTCAACTCCATTCTCATCAGCGGGGTGGACATCGTCTTCTTCTATGACGACAGCATTGCCGGCGCCGAGCCCATGACGGCCTTCAGCTGGTATTCCCGCAAGCGTCAGCTGCGCGAGACCCAGGGCGAGCACTTCGACATCGTCAACACCGTCATTCCCCAGGGCTTCGACTCCGCCACGCCCACGCTGCCGACACGTCACCGCGAGGCCGTGCGGGTGCTCGTGTTCAGCGAGCATCAGAACCCCCAGTCAGCGGCCTTCGACATCACGGCCATGCGCATTGTGCTGATCGAGATCGATCAGTTCGGGTTGCTCGTCTCGGAGCGTTGAGCGTTCGCCGGCCGCCCGATTGTGCAATCACCGGGGCTGCATTACCATACCACCCAGACACATCATTCCTTGACGGCAAGGGGGGAAGGCAATGCGGCGTCTTGCATGGTTTCACGTCTGCTGGTTCACCACGCTCGCGGCGCCCGTGAGCGCGTTCGCGCAGACCGCCGAGGGTGTCTACATCGCCCCGCGCAATGAATGGGGGCAGCCGGACCTGCGCGGGGTGTGGAATTTCAGTTCCAACACGCCGCTGGAGCGGCCGGCGCAGTATGCCGACCAGGAATTTCTCAGTGATGACGACGTGGCACGCATTCGTGCCGAAGCGCTCGATGACATCGCGCGCTCCGACGGCAATTCCTCCCAGGGAGGCGTGGGCGGTTACAACCAGTTCTGGATCGAGGGCCTGCCGCTCGAGGAGAATCGCCGCACCTCGCTCATCATCGACCCGCCCAACGGTCGCATGCCTGCCCGGGTGCAGGGCGCGCCGGTCGCCTTCGGTGGACTCGGGCCCGACATCGAGGGGGAACGTCCCGTGCGCTTCACTGTTGGCGGTATCGGCAAGGATGGCCCGGAAGACCGTGGTCTGTCGGAGCGCTGCCTGCTGGGCTTCAATTCCGTGCCGCCCTTCATGCCCAGCATGTACAACAACAACGTGCAGCTGTTCCAGAACGCCGATCACTTCGTGATCTTCAACGAAATGATTCACGAGGCCCGCATCGTGCCGCTGGATGGGAGGCCGCATCTGCCCGGAGACGTCGCCCAGTGGACGGGTGACTCCCGTGGCTACTGGGACGGGGACACCCTGGTGGTGGAAACCCGCAATTTCACCGACAAGACCCAGAGCTTTCGCGGCACCGGCATCTCGAAGAACATGCACCTGATCGAGCGTTTCACGCGCGTGGCGGATGACGAAGTGCACTACGTGTTCACCGTCAACGACCCGCAGGCCTTCGTCGCCCCGGTCACCGTGCTGGTGCCCATGCACAAGACGCAGGACGAGCTGTACGAATACGCCTGCCACGAAGGCAATTACGGCATGCTGAACATCCTGCGCGGCGCCCGGGTGGAAGAGGGCAGCTGGGTGGACTCGAACGACAACTGAGCCCGCATTCCCTGAAGGTGTGATCATGCACAATTTCCTGCTCAAGCCTCTGCTCGTGACAGCCCTCTGCGCCCTGTGCGGCACATCAGCGCTGGCACAGAGCGCTGACATTCCCCGCACTCCCGACGGCCGGCCCGACTTCAATGGCATCTGGCAGGCCCTGGGCACCGCACACTGGGACTTGCAGACTCACGCTTCGCGGCCCGGCCCGGTCGTGGAGATGGGTGCACTGGCGGCGATCCCCGGCGGCATGGGCGTGGTCCAGGGCGGCATGATTCCCTATCGGCCCGAGGCCTTGCAGACGAAGCTCGAGAACCAGGCCGACTGGCTGGCGCGGGACCCGATCGTCAAGTGCTACCTGCCCGGGGTACCCCGCGCGACCTACCTGCCGTTTCCCTTCCAGATATTCCAGGCCCCCGACACCACGCTCATCACCTACGAATTCGCCGGCGCCGACCGCCTGGTCTACATGGACCAGCCCGACTTCGCCTCGCAGGTGGACAGCTGGATGGGGCACAACATCGGCCACTGGGAGGGCGACACGCTCGTCATCACGGTCACCGCGCAGATGCCTGATACCTGGTTCGACAGTGCCGGCAACTGGCACAGCTCGCAGCTGGTGGTGGAGGAGCGATATACCCTGATGGGGGCCAATCACATCCAGTACGAATCGACGATCACTGACCCTGAGGTCTACACGGAGCCCTGGACGATCAGCATGCCGCTTTACCGCCGGCTCGACCCGGGCATGCAGCTGATCGAATTCAAGTGTGTGGAGTATGTCGAGGAACTGCTCTACGGCCAGTATCGCAAGCCTGTCGCCGAATAGCGGGCGCAGCGACGCCCGCAGCCGGCACAGCTCTTGCTGGCTGTTCAACCGTATTCCCCAATCGGTCAAGGAGAGCCGCCATGCGATTGCCCTTCCTGTTTCTGCTGCTCGGGGCGCTCAGTGCCCCGCTGCACGCCCAATCCATTGAAGATGAAGCCGTTGCCTGGCTGCAGGAGTTCATCAAGGTGGACACCATCAACCCGCCCGGCAATGAATACCGGGCCGTCGAGTTCTACGCCCGCATCTTCGAGCAGGAAGGCATCGCCTACGAGACGGCCGAGAGTGCACCAGGACGGGGCAATATCTGGGCCCGTCTGGAAGGTGGCGACGAGCCCGCCCTGATCCTGCTGCAGCACACCGATGTGGTGCCGGCGGAAATGGAGTACTGGACCATCGACCCGCTGTCGGGCGAGATCCGCGACGGCTACATCCTGGGCCGCGGCGCCCGCGACATGAAGGGCACCGGCATTTCCCACCTGGCCGCCTTCCTCAGTCTGCACCGCGCCGGCCTGCCGCTGAACCGCGACGTGGTCTTCCTGGCCACCGCCGATGAAGAGGCGGGCGGGGAGTTCGGCGTGGGCTGGCTGATCGAGAACCGGCCCCAGATCTTTGCCGGCGCCGGCCTGCTGCTCAACGAAGGGGGCAGCGGCAGCCGCTCCGGGGACGACATCGTGTTCGGGGTGGAAGTCACGCAGAAAGTGCCGGTCTGGCTGCGGTTGACAGCCGTGGATGTGCCCGGACACGGCTCCTCGCCGCGCACCACCAGTTCGGTGACTCGCATCGTCGATGCGCTCGCGATTCTGCGCGAGAACCCGTTCCCGCCGCGCGTGGTCGGCCCGGTGGACACCTATTTCAAAGGCCTGGCAGAAGGGCGCACCGATGACTGGGGCGTGGCCTTCAGCAACATGTCACTGGCCGTGCAGGACCCGGACTTCCTCACCCGTCTGCAGGAAGACAATCCCGGCCGTCACGCGCTGATCCGCGACACCTGCTCCATGACGCGTCTGAGTGGCTCCTCCAAGATCAATGTGGTGCCGCCTGAAGCCTGGGCCGAGCTGGACTGCCGCATTCTGCCCGATCGTCCGGCCGAGGTGTTCGTGTCGGAGCTGGAGGCGCTGATTGCGCCGACGGGGGTCGAGGTGGAGGTGATCATGGCCTTCACGCCCGCCATTTCCGAGACCACCTCGCGCCTGTTCACCGCCATCGAGCGCGTTACCCGCGAACTGCACCCGGGCTCCCGCGTGCTGCCGTCGGTGAGCACGGGCTTCACCGACAGCCATTTCACGCGTGATCAGGGCATCGTCAGCTACGGCTTCGACCCGATCATCACCGAAGTGGGGGAGGCCACCGGCGTGCATGGCAATGACGAGCACATCCGGGTGGACGCCTTCCGCCGCGGAGTCAGCGACATGCGCGCCATTGTGCGGGACGTGGTCTACAACTGAGGCGCGCGGCGGGCCTGGGTGAGCTGCTCGTAGGCGTAGGCGATGCCGATGAGCGTGGGTTCGCTGTATTGCCTGCCCATGAACGAGAGGCCGATGGGGAAGCCATCCAGATACCCCGCCGGCACGCTGATGTTGGGATAGCCCGACACCGCCGCCAGGCTGGCGCTGGACACATAGCCTTCAGTCTTGTCGCCGCTCGGGTCCACCGGCCAGCCGGTGCTGTTGGTCGGGGCCACCAGGGCGTCCAGTTCCAGGTCCTGCATCACGCTGTTGATGCTGCTCTGGCTGAAGGCCTTGCTGTAGCCCAGGGCGCTCAGGTACGTCTGATCGCCCAGATTGGTGGTCTCCTGCGCTTGCAGGAACAACTCCTGCCCGAAGTGCGGCATCACCATGGCGGCGTTCGCCTCGTTCCAGGCAATCAGGTCGCGCAGGCTCTGCAGGCTGCCACCGCGCTCGTAAAGATAGTTCTCCAGATCGTTCTTGAACTCGAACAGCAGCACCTGGGTTTCCGCACTCGAGAAGCTGCGCGCCGCATTGATGGCGATGTCGAACACTTCTGCACCCGCGTCCCGCAGCACCTGCAACTGGGCTTCCATGAGAGCGTCCAGCGCAGCGTCGCGGCCGAAGGCCTGGCGCATCACGCCGATGCGCTTGCCCTCCAGGGCGTCCTCGCGCAGGAAGGCGGTGTAGTCCAGCGGTGTGCGGGTGCGCAGATTCGATGTGATGAGATCGTCGACGTCCTCGGCCACCAAGGCATTGAGCAGCAGGGCGGCATCGCGCACCGAGCGGGCCATGGGGCCGGCCGTGTCCTGGCTGTGGGCAATGGGAATGATCCCGACGCGCGAGATCAGGCCGAGAGAGGGCTTGATGCCCACCACGCTGTTGTGCGCGGAGGGGCAGACGATGGAGCCATCGGTTTCCGTGCCGACGGCCAGCACCGCGAAGTCTGCCGCCAGCGCCACGGCCGAGCCGGAGCTGGAGCCGCAGGGCGTGCGTTCGAGGTCATAGGGGTTGCGGGTCTGGCCGCCGCGACTGGACCAGCCGCTGGAGGCGTTGGTGGAGCGGAAGTTTGCCCACTCACTCATGTTGGTCTTGCCCAGGAGGATGGCACCGGCCTCACGCAGGCGAGTGACCAGGAAGGCATCGCGCTGTGGGGTGGGGGCGTCCAGCAAGGCCAGGCTGCCGGCCGTGGTGTGCATCTGGTCGGCGGTGTCGATGTTGTCCTTGAGCAGCACCGGAATGCCGTGCAGGGGCGAGCGCACTGTGCCCGCCGCGCGCTCGGCATCCAGGGCGGCGGCGATGCTCAGCGCCTCGGGGTTCACTTCCAGCACGGCGCGCAGTGGCAGGTCCAGCTCGGCAATGCGCGTCAGATAATGTTCCGTGATGGCCACGGCCGTGAGGCTGCCTTCGCTCATGGCCGCCTGCAGGGAGCTGACATCGGCCTGGTCCAGCAGGCTGCCCGGGCGGCTCTGCGGATTGCGGCAGGCGCTGACAGCGAGGATCAGGCAAAGTGCCACAAAGGCGCGCAGCACAAAGGAGGAGGGTAGGCGGATGGGAGGCGGCATTCGGGGCATGGTGGATGGAGTCCGGAAGAGAGCTTGCCCGGAGTCTATGCAAATTCCCGGGCCGACTCCAGCGTGGCAGGCAGTGCTATCATCCGCCGCACTCCGGGCGCAGCAGCGAGGCGAGACCCCCATGCAGACTTACACTGTGGACATGGCCGTGCGGGATTACGAATGTGATCTGCAGGGCGTCGTGAACAATGCCGTCTATCAGAACTACACCGAACACGCGCGGCACGAGTTTCTAAAGAGTCGCGGGCTGGATTTCGCCGCCCTCACCGCCAGCGGTCTGCACGTGATGGTGATCCGCGCCGAGCTGGACTACCTGCGCTCGCTGTGCAGTGGCGATGTGTTTCGCGTCAGCGTGAAGACCGAGCGCGTGTCGCGGTTGCGCATGGCCTTCGTGCAACAGATCACGCTGCTGCCCGAGGGCAGGCCGATCTTGAATGCCCGGTTCGTTGTCGCTGCGGTGAATGCACAGGGGCGGCCATGCTTTCCCGAGTCGCTGGAGCGCTTGCTGTAGGAGCCTGCTGGCAGGCGAACGGATTTCCCTGCCTGGGGAAAAGCCTACCGCCGTGTCATCTGCGCGTCACCCAACTGCAGTCTTTCTGCCATTCCTCTGTCGCAAACTCTCCTTATGGTGAACGCCTGAACTGGCCGCGACGCGTTGTCGCGGTGTCGTCAATGCCGTCTGCTTTGTCTCACGCAGACCTTCAGGAGTTTCACGCATGAACAGGTTTTCCTCGACTCATCCGCTTTCCGCCTCCGCCGCGCCTGCATGGCGTCGCAAGCCCCTGACTATGATGGTGCAACTGGCACTGTCCAGCATGCTGCTGGGGGGCGGCGCAAGTGCTGTCGCCCAGAGTGCCACACAAAGCACCGCCGAAGAGGCGCCCGCGATCGAGGAAGTGGTGGTGACTGGTTCCAATATCCACCGTGCGCTCAATGACAGCGCCGTGCCGGTGTCTGTGATCAGTGAAGAGGCCATGGAGGTGCGCTCGGCACTGTTGCCAGTGGATCTGCTCAGCTCGCTGCCTTCCGTGGTGAACCTGCCCGAGAACGAAACGCGACTGGGATCCTCCGGCGCGCGCGGCGACAACGCCAACATCAATCTGCGCAGCATGGGCGCCACGGCCACGCTGGTGCTGGTGAACGGTCGGCGCATGGCCATCAACCCGATGACGGCGGGCCTGTCCCAGGCGGTGAACGTCAATCAGCTGCCGACGCAGGGTGTCGAGCGCATCGACGTGCTGCGCGACGGTGCCTCGGCCATCTACGGCTCGGACGCCGTGGGCGGGGTGATCAATTACCTCATGAAGCGCGAGTTCGACGGCGTGGAAGTGTCGTTGCAGCAGGGCGGCGCTGAACACGGCGGCGGTGGCAGCACCCAGCTGGCGCTGACCTTCGGCTCCACTGATCTGGCCGACGGTCGTGGCCGTTTCATCGGCACACTGGAGGCCCTGAGCCGCGACAGTATCGCGTTGACCGACCGCGACTTCAGCAGGACTTCCTTCAATTCCGACCGTGCCCCCGCGCCGTTCAATGCGCCCGGCGGCCCCTTTGACGGACGCTCCGCGCGCGGCTACTGGCCGACCTTCCGTGTCGGCACTGCGACGGCCAACAACTACTTTCGTCCGGTCAACGGTGTGCCCACGCTGACCACCGCAGCGCCCAGCCGCACCAGCAACCCCGAGTTCTTCCTCGACCTGAACCAGTTCGGTCTGGCCTCACCCGAGGTCAAGCGCGGCAATGCCTACCTGGCCGGTGAGTACGATGTGACGGACACGATGACGGCCTTCGCGGAGTTCGGTTACTACCTGGCCAACTCCACCATGCAGCGCCAGCCTCTGGCCCTGAACGGGCCGACCTCGGACAAGCTGATGCTGATGCCCGTGGACAATCCCTACAACCCCTACGGCTCGCGCTTCTATCACCCGACCGGCGCCGCCAGTGCGGACGGCACTCCGCGCCTGACCGGCACGCCGCGCACGGTCGGCTTCACCCAGATGACGCTGGCGGGGCTGGCCCCGGAAGTGATCGAGACGGATTCCGACGTGCTGCGCCTCACCGCCGGCTTGAAGGGCTCGCTGGGCGAGACCTGGACCTGGGAATCCTCGCTCTTCTACAACGAAGTGAACGGCAACGACGAGGCCTATCCGGATGTGCGCGAGAGCCTGCTGCAGGCCGCGATCGCCCGCACCGACGCCACTGCCTACAACCCCTTCGGCTACACCTTCAAGGTGCAGAACGGCGCCGTGGTGGCCGATGCACCCTACCGCAACCCGCAGGCCGTGGTGGATTCCTTCAGCGCTGTGTTTGCCCGTGAGGCCCAGGCCAGCATCGCCAGTGTCGACTTCAAGGCCACTGGCACCCTGCTCAGCTGGTGGGGCGGCGACGTGATGGCCGCGGTGGGTGTGGAACACCGCACCGAGGAACTGGAGGACCTGCGCCCCCCCTTCAGCGGCGAGAACCCGGCCAGCTCCGGGCTGGACACCACCAACAACGACTTCCTGCTGCACCCGCCGCGCCCGGACGTGTTCGGCGATCGCGATGTCAGCAGTGCCTTTGCGGAGCTGCTGATTCCGCTGGTCAACGAAGACGCCGACATGACGCTGCTCAAGCGCCTGGAGCTGAGCCTGTCCGCCCGCAGCGAGCGCTACAGCGATTTCGGCAGCACCACCAAGCCGAAGGTCGGCCTGAACTGGAAGCCGGCCGAGTGGCTGATGCTGCGCGCCTCCTACAATGAGGGCTTCATGGCCCCCAGCCTGGCCGCGCTGTACACCAGCCCGCGCTGGACCATCAGCGCAGGCGCCGGCGACACCGACCCCTACCGCAATCCCGCACTGAACGAAGGTCCCTACGTGATGCGCACCTACTTCGGCGGCAATCCGGATCTGCAGCCGCAGGAGTCGAAGGGCGACACCTTTGGCTTCGTGATCGACGTGCCCTTCGTCGAAGGGCTGAGTGTGAACGCCGACTGGTGGCGCATCCGTCGCAGCGATCTGCTGGGCCAGCGCAGCGTGGCGCAGATCAACGAGAGCGACGTGGCACTGCTCACGGCCTACACCCAGCAGCAGCTGGCGGCCGGCGTTGCCATCGGCAACATCGATCTGGGCAGTGGCACGGCCGCCTACAAGGGCGATGCGGACATCCAGCGCTACCCGCTGACGGCCGAAGACCGTGCTGCCTTTGCCGCTTACAACGCGGCCAATCCCGGCAAGCCGGTGGCGGCGGCAGGGCGCACCTTCTCACGCAACCAGCCGTTCCTGAATCTGTCTTCCAGCGAGCACCGTGGCGTGGATTTCGGACTGCGCTACGAGCTGCGGGATCTGCCCATCGGCGATCTGGTGTTCAGCACCGAATGGGCGTATCTGGATACCGCCGAGACCACCCTGGCGCCGGCGAACGTGGCGCCCACGGTCAGCGATCTGCTGTTCGCATCCGGGGCGGCCGAGTGGCGCAGCACGAGCAACCTGTTCTGGCGCAAGGATCAGTGGAATGCCGGTCTGGGCATCTACCATGTGGGCGAGACTCACGACGCGGGCGCGACGACCACCCAGGCGGTCTGGGACAGCCTGGGCCAGCCAAGCTACATCGAGCCCTTCTTCACACAGGGCCGCACTGTCTACCGTCGTGTGGTGGACAGCTTCGTGACCTACAACCTCTCGCTGGGCTACGAGTTCGACGGTGCCGGCCATGCGTTGCTGCAAGACACCCGCGTGCGTCTTGGCGTGATCAACGTGACGGACGAGGAGCCGCCGCTGGCCGCCGAGAGTTTCGGCTATGATCCATCTGTCAGTCAGTCCCTGCTGTCCGGTCGCAGCTGGAATCTGCAGATCACCAAGAGGTTTTGATCATGGCAAGTCTGTCTCGTCGAACACTGCTCAAGGGCATTGCCGCCACGGCGGGCGTCGCGGTCGCAGGCGTGGCCGGGCGTGCGCTGGCCGCCGAGCAGGGCAGTGACGCCCTGCGCAACGCCTACCGCGACTGGCTGGCGTCGCTGCCGGCCGCGCCGGCACCCGAGCTCACGCGTCACGGTCTGGTGGCCACCGAGTTGCAGCGCTGGCACATCCTGGAAGCGAATCAGGGCGTGGCCGTGGATGCCGACCATTTCTACGGCATCGGCAATCACGCGCTGGTCAAGCATCGCAAGGACACGGGCGAGCGCGTGGCGCACTGGTTCGGTCCGCGCAACGGCGCCATCATCCATCTGAACGCCGGCTGGGTGGACGGCGACACGCTGGTGCTCGCGCATTCCAATTTTCCGCAGCTGCCCATGGCGAGCTCGCTGGAGCGCTACGACGCCCGCACGCTGCAGCCGCTGGCGAGTCATGCGCTGGGCCTGCGTCTGGGCTCGTTGACCTGGGCCGTGCGCCGCGACGGTTTCTGGTGGGCCTGCTTCGCCAATTACAACGACGGGGGCACCACGCCGGGCTTCGATCAGCGCTGGACTCACGTGGCGAAGTTCAATGACGACTGGCAGGAGCTGCAGGCCTGGCTGTTCCCGCCCCAGGTCATCGCCACCTGGGGCGACAGCGCCTGCTCGGGCGGCGACTGGGGCGACGACGGCCTGCTGTATGTGACCGGACACGACCTGCCAGAGCTGCATGTACTGCGCATTCCGAAGCAAGGGGTGACGCTGGAATACGTGACCACCATCGACGTGCCCTTCGAAGGTCAGTCCTGGGCCTGGGATCGCAGTGCGGTGGGCGAGCGCGTGGTCTACGGCATCAGCCGTGCGCAGCAGCAGGTGATCGTGGCGCGGATTCCGGAGGTGCCGGCGGGGCTGTAGGAGCGAGCCCTGAGCAAGAGCTCACCGGAAATCCAGCAAGTCCTCAAGCCGCAGCGCCCAGGCACTTCTCATAAAGCGACTCGGGCGCTATGTCTGCCCCATTGGGCCATGCAATCGTCCCGCCTTCGATACGCGCCTTGCGGAAGAACTCGATATCCTGCAGTGGAGCAAAGACCGGACCTCGACGCAGATACTCGGACATATCCACCACGCCTGACACGCCATCATCGAAGGTGATGAGCAAACTGTGGCCGAAACGGTACTCGATATGGAGCCCGATCCGTTCCTGCACCGGGCTTGTCGCGACTCTCCGGCGCTCGTGACCCCGCCGCGCCCGCTCACAGCGGATTCAGCAGACACTCCACATACGCCGGCACCAGGGTGCCGGCCATGCCATAGCGATGTTCGTCGAAGCAGGAGCCGGTGGTCTCCAGATTCAGTTCCACCGTGTGGGCGCCGCTGAGCTTCGCGCTCTGGTGGAAACCGGCGGCGGGATAGACATTGCCGGAGGTGCCGATGGACAGAAACAAGTCGCACTGGGCCAGCGCCCGGTTGACCTGCGGCATGTGCAGCGGCATCTCGCCGAACCAGACGATGTGCGGGCGCAGATTGCCCGGCGTGCCGCAGCAGCGGCAGACACTGTCGAAGCTCAGGTCGTCGCGCAGGTCGAACACCAGCTGGCTCTCGCTGCAGCGCATCTTCAGCAGCTCGCCGTGCATGTGCAGCAACTTTCGGCTGCCGGCGCGCTCGTGCAGGTTGTCGACGTTCTGGGTCACCAGCAGGAACGCGCCGTGAAACTCGCGCTCCAGGCGTGCCAGCGCCAGGTGGGCGGCGTTGGGGCGGATGTCGTCCTGCAGCAGCTGACGGCGGCGCTGATTGTAGAAGTGGTGCACGAGCTGGGGGTTGCGGGCGAAGCCCTCGGGCGTGGCGACGTCCTCGATGCGGTGGTTCTCCCACAGGCCGTCACTGGCGCGGAAGGTGGCAATGCCGGACTCGGCGGAAATGCCGGCACCGGTCAGCACGACGATGGAGTTCACGGGGCGTCTCATGGGGCGGGATTCTAGCCCTGCGCCCCGCGAATCCGCCAGCCTGCTCGCCGCGTACTGCCTGCGTGGCTATAATGGCCGCCCAATCCGGGCCGGCCGCAACCAGGAGACCTCCCATGACCTTTCCCGCACTCGGCACTGCCGCCCCCGATTTCACCCTGCAGGACCAGCACGGCCAGAACGTCACTCTGAGCCAGTTCCGTGGCCGCCAGGTGCTGCTGTACTTCTACCCCAAGGCCATGACCCCCGGCTGCACGGTGCAGGCCTGCGGGCTGCGCGATGTGAAGGCGGCGCTCGACGCCCGCGACACCGTGGTGCTGGCCGTGAGTCCCGATCCGGTGAAGAGCCTGAAGAAATTCGCCGAGCGCGACGGCCTGAACTTCACCCTGCTGGCCGACGTCGATCACGCAGTGGCCGAGCAATACGGCGTATGGGGCCTGAAGAAGTTCATGGGCCGCGAGTTCATGGGCATCCTGCGCACCAGTGTCCTGATCGACCGCGACGGCCGTGTGGCGCATGTGATGGACAAGGTCACCACCAAGACCCACCACGACGATGTCCTGGCCCTGCTCGACGGCGCCGGCAAGGCAGGCGGATGAAGCTGCACGGCAAGCAATACGCCACGGCCGGCACGCCGCTGCTGATCATGCACGGCCTGTTCGGCAGTCTGGGCAACTGGAACTGGCACAGCCGGCAGCTGAGCGCGCACTTCGCAGTGCATGCCCTCGACCTGCGCAATCATGGCGCCTCGCCGCACAGCGATGACATGGACTACCCGCACATGGCGCAGGACGTGCTGGACTACATGGACGCCCATGGCATCGCGCGGGCTCATCTGCTGGGGCACTCCATGGGCGGCAAGGTGGCGATGCAGATCGCGCTGCTGGCGCCGCAGCGCGTGGATCATCTGGTGGTGGCCGACATCGCCCCGGTCACCTATGGCAGCGAGCACGACGACATCTTCGCAGGCCTGCTGGCCATCGACGTGGCCACGCTGAACAGCCGCAACGAGGCCGATCACTTGCTGGCGCCCTACGAACCCGATGAGCTGGTGCGGCAGTTCCTGCTGACCAATCTGGTGAAGACGCCCGAGGGCGGCTTCGCCTGGCGCATCAATCTGCCCGTGCTCAAGCGCAACTACGCCCGACTGCGCGAGCAGCCCGAGGGCCTGGGGCCGTTCGAGGGGCCGACGCTGTTCCTCAAGGGCGCCTTGTCGAGCTACATCACCGAGCAGCATCGCGACGCCATCCTCACGCGCTTTCCCCACGCCCGCACCAAAGTCATCATGCACACCGGACACTGGCTGCATGCCGAGAAACCCGAGACCTTCCTGCGCCTGGTCCTGCAGTTCCTGCAGGCCGACGCGGGGCCGACTGCCCGCTGAGAGGCGACCATGAGCCACCCCACGACCGTACTGAGCGTCAACGTCAACAAGATCGCCCTGCTGCGCAATTCGCGCGGGCGCAACTTCCCGGATGTGCTGGCCTTCGTGCGCCGCCTGATCGGCCTGGGCGTGCGCGGCATCACCGTGCATCCGCGCGAGGACGAGCGCCACATCACCCGTCAGGACGTGGTGGACATCACCGCGCTGCTGCAGGATCACCCGGGCGTGGAGTTCAACATCGAGGGCTACCCGTCACCGCAGTTCATGGCGTTGATCGAGCGCGTGCGCCCGGCGCAGTGCACTCTGGTGCCGGATGCCCCGGAGCAGCTCACGTCCGACCACGGCTGGGACATTCCCCGCCACGAGGCCCTGCTGCGCGACGTGCTGACGCAGCTGCGCGGCTGGGGCGTGCGCAGCAGTGTGTTCCTCGACCCGGATGTGAACCAGGTGCGCGCGGCGGCCGGGCTCGGCAGGGCGCAGGGGCCGGACCGCATCGAGCTGTACACCGAGGCCTATGCCAGCGCCTTCGGCACGACCGACGCAGAAGCCGTGTTCTCCGCCTACCGTGCGGCGGCGGCCGAGGCCACGGCGCTGGGCCTGGGACTGAACGCCGGCCACGATCTGGACTTGCAGAACCTGGGCCGCTTTCTGAGTATCCCAGGCATCCTGGAAGTCTCCATCGGCCATGCGCTGGTGGTGGAATGCCTGGAGCAGGGCGTCGAGACCGTCATTCGCCAGTACCACGCCATCACGGGCGAGAATGCCTGAGCCGGCTGCGCAGCCGCGTGCTCATTCAGGTGCAGTTCAGTCCGCCCGCCTAGACTGACACTCAGGAAGGCAATCCAGCCTTCGAGAGTCAGCAGCGCCACCGCTCCCAGGTCCGCGTTGCTGCAGGAGTCAGATCATGAAAACTCTTCTTGTTGCAGGTCTTGCCTCGCTGGCCGTGCTGGCCGCCGGCAGTGCAGCGGCGTCCGAGCGTCACGACGGCTGGCGCAGCCACCGTCACGACGACGTGCGCGTCGTCCGCATCACGCATCGCAGCGAGCCGCAGGTGCAGATCTACATCGGCCCGCGCATTCGTTATGAGCCCTTCGGCGTCTATCGCGTGGTGCCGCGTGTGGAATACCGCTACTACGAGGATCGCCATGAGCGGCGTTTCGAGCGCCGCCACGAACGTCGGCATGACTGGCGGGACGACTGGCGCGAGGAGCGCCGGCACGACAATCGTCGCGACTGGGACGACCACCACCCCGGCGAGCGCAGTCGACGCAATCACTACAAGTGAAGAGCGTGCCGCTCAGCTGCGTGCTTGCAGGGCCTGCAGCACCGGTTGCAGCACCGGCCAGACGATGTCCACGATCAGCGGCTGAGCTTCGGCGCGCGGGTGAATGCCGTCCTCCTGCATCAGCTCGGGCTGTTGCGGGATGCCGTCGATCAGAAAGGGAATCAGGGGCAGATTGCGCTCGGCGGCAATTTCGCCGAACAGGGCCGTGAAGGGGCCCGTGTAGCGCGGGCCGTAATTGGGCGGAATCTGCATGCCGGCCAGGATCACCTGGGCGCCGGCCGCCTGACTCATCATCACCATCTCTTCCAGATTGCGGCGGATGTTCGCCACCGGCAGGCCGCGCAGCCCGTCGTTGCCGCCCAGCTCCAGAATCACCACGGCCGGCATGTGCGTGCTCAGCGCTGACGGCAGGCGCGCCAGCCCGCCGTCTGTGGTCTCGCCACTGACACTGGCATTGACCACGGCGAAGGCGCTGTTCTGCGCCGCCAGCCGATCCGCCAGCAGGGCCACCCAGCCGTCGCTCTCGTCCATGCGATACCCCGCGCTCAGACTGTCCCCGAACACCAGGATCACCGGCTTGTCGGTCTGTGCGTGCAGGCCCTGCCAGCTCAGCAGGCAGAGCAGCAACAGCAGCAGCGGGCGGACGAGGGCGTGATGCAGGGGCAGGACGCGGCGGTTTCGCATGATGATTCCAGGCACTCTCGAGGCAAATGCGGACAGATGAAGACTGGCGCCAATTTAATCGTTCGCTCTGCCCAGCACAATCGCCGGGCGTCGCGTTCGACGCGCTGGTCAGTTTCAGGCTACAGTCGCGGTCTGTTGCACACACCCCCGGAACAGGGCCCCCGGCAGGGGGGTGGCATGAACCGGTTTGCCCCTCGACTGCGTATTGAGGGCGTGCACTTTCCCCATTGAACACTGGCATTGCAGAGCAGGCTTACATGATACGAATCGACAATCTGGTCAAGCGCGTCCCCACCAGCGAGGGCGAGCTGGTCATCCTCAAGGGCATCAGCCTGCAGATCGATGCCGCCGAGACGGTGGCCATCGTCGGCGCCTCGGGTTCCGGCAAATCCACGCTGCTGGGCCTGATGGCCGGACTCGACACCGGCAGTTCCGGGGACGTCAGTCTGGGCGGGCACTTCCTGAGTGCCCTGGATGAAGAAGAGCGCGCCATGCTGCGCGGCCAGCTGGTGGGCTTCGTGTTCCAGTCCTTCCAGCTGCTGCCCAGCCTGACCGCGCTGGAAAACGTCATGCTGCCCATCGAGCTGAAGAACGACAGCCGTGCCCGCGAGAAGGCCACCCAGCTGCTGACCCGCGTCGGGCTGGGCGAGCGCTGCCATCATTACCCCAACCAGCTTTCTGGCGGTGAACAGCAGCGTGTCGCCATCGCCCGCGCCTTCGCCTCCGAGGCCCGCATCCTGTTTGCCGACGAACCCACCGGCAATCTGGACAGCGCCACCGGCGCCCGGGTCATCGAGCTGCTGTTCTCGCTGAACAAGGAATACGCTACCACCCTGGTGCTCGTCACCCACGACGAGCGGCTGGCGCGGCAGTGTCACCGCACCATCCGTCTGGTCGCCGGCCAGGTGGTGAGCGACGAGCTCAATGCCGACGTAAACACCCAGGTCGAGGTCGCCCATGAGCACTGAGCTGCAAGGCACGCTGCCAGCGGCGGCGCTCGCGCGCGGCGCTGTGCGGGCCGAGGCCCTGAGTGCGAGCACCCTGTTGCGGCTGTCCCTGCGTCTGCTGTGGCGCGACTGGCAGGGCGGCGAGCTGCGGCTGCTGTTCCTGGCCCTGGTGATGGCCGTGACCTCCGTCACCGGCATCGCCCTGTTCACCGACCGTCTGGAGCGTGCGCTGCTGGCCGAGTCCGCCAACATGCTGGCGGCGGACCGTGTGCTCAGCGGCCGTGGCGAGGCGCCGCAGGAGTGGCTGGCCGAGGCCGAGAATCGCGGCCTGCGCACCGCCATGACCATGTCCTTCGGCTCCATGGTGTTCTCCGACAACGGCAATGTGCTGGTGTCGGCCAAGGCAGTCAGTACTGACTATCCCCTGCGCGGCCAGCTGGTGGTGGCCGAGCAGCCCTTCAGCGTGGGCGCGCCGATCGCCGGCGGGCCGCCCCCCGGAGAAGTGTGGGTCGAGTCCCGCGTGCTGCCGGCGCTGGGCGCGGCCATCGGCGACACGGTGTATGTCGGCGAGGCGGCCCTGCGGGTCACCCGCGTGATCGTGCAGGAGCCCGATCGTCAGCAGGGCGGCATGATGGACAACGCCGGCCCGCGCCTGATGCTGAACACCGCCGACGTGCCGGCCACCCAGGTCATCCAGGTGGGCAGCCGCGTCAACTACCGCTATCTGTTCGCGGGCGACGAGGCCGAACTGCTCGCCTACGAGGAGTGGGTGGATGCCCTGGCGGCGGGCGAATTCCGCATGACGGACGTGCGCGAGGAAAGCGCCGAGGTGGCCGAAGCGCTGAGCCGCGCCGAGAGTTTCCTGCTGCTGGGCAGCCTGTTCGCGGTGCTGCTGGCCGGCGTGGCCATCGCGCTGACTGCACGGCGCTATGCCGAGCGTCATTTCGATTACGTGGCCATCCTGAAGACCCTGGGCTGCACCTCCGGGCAGATCATGTCGCTGTATCTGAGCATCCAGGTGGTGCTGGTGGTGATCGCCATTGTCATCGGTTCCTTCCTCGGCTGGGCCATCCATGCGCTGATCCTGCAAGCCTTGAGCTCCGTGATCCCCATCGTGCTGCCGCCTGCCGGCAGCTCGCCCTATGTGGTCGGCTCGCTCACGGCCTTCATCTGCCTGCTCTCCTTCGCGCTGCCGCCGCTGCTCTCGCTGCGCAAGACCTCGCCGCTGCGCGTGCTGCGCAAGGACCTGGACGACAACACGCTGAGCGCCCGCCTGCCTTACGGCATCGGTTTCGCCGGCGCGCTGGTGCTGATGCTCTGGTACAGCCAGGACGTGCTGCTGACAGCGATCCTGGTGCTGGCCGTGGCCGGGGTGGTGCTGGTGCTCTCCGCGCTGTCCTGGTGGCTGCTGCGCTCCAGCACCAGTGTCGGCATGAAGGCGGGCAGTGCCTGGAAGCTGGCGATGTCGGCCACGCGTCGGCGCCGCAAGCAGAACACGCTGCAGGTGCTGGTGTTCTCGCTCACCATCATGTGTCTGCTGGTGCTGTCGCTGCTGCGCACCGATCTGGTGGAGGACTGGCAGGCCCAGATCCCCGAGAACACGCCTAACCATTTCTTGATGAATGTCACCGTCGAACAAGTGGCAGGCATCGAGACTTTCTTCCGTGGCAATGGTGTCGAGCCCAATCAGTTCTTCCCGATGATGAGTGCCGGCATCACCCGCATCAACGGCGAGACGCCGCGTCCACGCTGGTATGATGACGACACTGACGAAGGCGAGCAGAACAGTGTGACCGAGCGAGCGGGCGAGCAATCCGGCGCCGGGGCCGCTGCCGAGGGCGAGGAAGGCGAGGACGGTCGTCGCCGCGTCAGCAATCGGCAAGTGACCTGGACGTCGCAACTGCCCCGCGACAACGAGATCGTGGCGGGCACCTGGTGGGGCGATGATCCCCGGCCGGGCTTCGTTTCGCTGGAGGACGACTACGCCGAACGCCTGGGCGCGCAGCTGGGCGACATCATCGAGTTCGACGTGGGCCAGGGCCAGTACATCGAGGCTCAGGTGCAGAGCCTGCGCAGCGTGCGCTGGGACACCATGCAGCCGAACTTCTTCGTGATCTTCTCGCCCGGCACACTGGACGGCCTGGGTGGCACTTATCTCTCCACGGCCCTCATGGCCACCGAGCAGAAGGTGTTGATCAACGAGCTGTTGCGCCAGTTCCCCACCATCGTGGTCATTGAGATCGATGCACTGATCGCCCAGATCCAGACCATCATCGCCCAGGTGACCTCGGCCATCGAGCTGATTGCCTACCTGGTGCTGGGCTGCGGCGCGCTGGTGCTGCTGGCCTGTGTGACGGCCACGCTGGACGAGCGCTTCCGCGAGAACGCGATCCTGCGCACGCTCGGGGCGGGGCGCATGCTCATCCTGAGCAGCCTGTGCATTGAATTCGCCGGCATCGGCCTCATTGCTGGTCTCATCGCGACCCTTGGCGCGGAAGGCAGCCTGTACTACCTGCAGACGCAAGTGTTCCAGCAGGAATTCACCCTGCATTACTGGGCCTGGCTCGCCGGGCCGCTCACCGGCATGGGCGTGATCGCCGTGCTCGGAGTGATGGCCACCCGTCGCGTCGTCAACACCAGTCCGCTCACCGTGCTGCGCCACATCGGTTGAGCCGCCTCAGGCAAGGGAACAGGAGAAACAATGAACCACAGTACTGATCGCCTTCAAGCACTCGCTCTCGTCGTCGCCAGCCTCCTGTGCGCTGCGGTCGCGCAGGCGCAGCAACCGGCGGCGCCCATGGAGCTGCGCCAGCCCGAGTTCGAGCTGCGCGAGATCAGCCGCGCCTGCGTGTTCGGCGATTGCCAGAATGGCTATGGCACGCTGGAGATCACCACCAATGTGGGCAAGGACATCTACCGGGGCAACTTCCAGGACGGCAAGTACCATGGCAACGGCAAGCTGGAGCAGATGCTCACCGTGATCACCCGGGCCTATTACGACGGCAACTGGGAGATGGGCATCCGCAGCGGGCGCGGCACCTACTGGAGCGGCACCGGCGATCTCTACATCGGCCAGTGGCGCAACGACAAGCGCGATGGCCAGGGTTCGTATTTCTTCGGCGTGAAGGACTGGACGCCCAACAAGTACTCCGAATTCTGGCTGTCCCAGAACGTCGAGAACTACACGGGCGGCTTCCAGAATGATCTCTACCACGGCCGTGGAACTTACCGTTGGCCGGACGGTCAGAGGTACGTCGGCGAATTCTTCGCCAATGACAAGCACGGGCCGGGCACCTTCTACTACCCCAGCGGCACCATTCGTCCCCAGGTCTGGGAGTTCGGCGATTTCGTGCGCTGAGCGCCAGCGTCTGTCCACCGCCACGTTGGTAACCCGCTTCATCGCAAGGAATGACCATGGAACTGCAAGCGCTGCGCCGCGAATATCTCAAGGGCGGACTCGTTGACGCCGATCTGTCGGCAAACCCCCTCGATCTGTTCGCGCGCTGGCTGCAGGATGCCATCGACATGGGCCTGCCTGATGCCAATGCCATGACCGTGGCCACGGTGGGCAAGGACGGCCAGCCCAGTCAGCGCATCGTGCTGCTCAAGGGCGTCGACGAGAAGGGCTTCACCTTCTTCACCAATTACGAGAGTCGCAAGTCGCGCGAGATCGGCGGCAACGCGAAAGTGAGTCTGCACTTCCCGTGGCATGCCATTGAACGTCAGGTGGAGATCTCCGGCGTGGCCGAGAAGGTGAGTGCTGCGGAATCGCGCGAGTATTTCCACGCACGTCCGCGGGAAAGTCAGCTCGCCGCCTGGGCCTCGGCCCAGAGCCGACCGCTGGCGTCCAAGGACGTCCTGCTGCGCCAGTGGGAGGCGATCGGTCGCAAGTATCAGGAGGGCGAGATTCCGTTGCCGGAATTCTGGGGTGGGTATCGCGTGCGGCCGCTGCAGATCGAATTCTGGCAGGGCGGGGCACACCGACTGCATGATCGTTACGAATACACCCTGCAGCCGGGCTATCACTGGAAAGTGGAACGTCTGGCGCCTTGAGGCATTGCGATCCGCAGCGCTGCGCTCATGGGCAGCGCCGCGGGCATTGTTGGCTCAGCGCTTCCAGGGCTTGAGCTTCTTCTCCACCAGCACTTTCTTAAGACGCGCGTACTGCGGCAGGCCGTTCTTGTAGGGCGGGTAGTCCTCGCCCTGGATCAGCGGCGCGAAGTAGTCGCGTGCGGCCTGGGTGATGCTGAAGCCGTCGGCGCTGATGAAGCTGCGCGGCATGGTCTTCTCCACGTTCGCCACGTCCGAGAGTTTCGCTTCGCCCACGCTCCAGCTGTACTTCTTCCCGCCCTTGCGCACGATGGTGGGCATCACGGCGTTCTTGCCCGCCAGGGCAAATTCCACGGCGGCCTTGCCCATGGCATAGGCCTGTTCCACGTCAGTCGCGGAAGCGATGTGACGGGCGGCGCGCTGCAGATAGTCCGACACGGCCCAGTGGTACTTGTAGCCCAGTTCCTTCTTCACCATCTCGGCCACGAAAGGGGCCACGCCGCCCAGTTGCGCATGCCCGAAGGCATCCTTGCCGCCGGCCTCGGCGAGGAAACTGCCGTCCTTGTTCTGCGCGCCTTCGGAGACCACGATGGCGCAATAGCCGTAAGCCTTCACACAGCTCTGCACTTTCTTGAGGAATTTCTTCTGGTCGAAGGCAATCTCGGGGAACAGGATGATGTGCGGGGCGTCGCCTTCCTGCTCGGCGGCCAGTCCGGCAGCGCCAGCGATCCAGCCCGCATGGCGGCCCATCACTTCCATCACGAACACCTTGGTGGAACTCTCGCACATGGACGCAACGTCGAGCCCGGCCTCGCGAATGGAAACGGCCACGTACTTGGCCACTGAGCCGAAGCCCGGGCTGTTGTCGGTGATGGGCAGATCGTTGTCCACCGTCTTGGGCACGCCGATGCACTGGATGGGGAAGCCCATGCGGATGCTTAGCTGGGAGACCTTGTTGGCCGTGTCCTGGGAATCGCCCCCGCCGTTGTAGAGGAAGTAGCGGATGTTGTGCGCCTGGAAGACGTCCATCAGGCGTTCGTATTCGGCCTGGTTCTCCTCGAAGCTCTTGAGCTTGTAGCGGCAGGAACCGAATGCGCCGGCGGGCGTGTGACGCAGGGCGGCGATGGTGGCCGCGGATTCCTTGCTGGTGTCGATCAGCTCCTCATGCAGGGCGCCAATGATGCCGTTGCGGCCTGCATAGACTTTGCCTATCCTGTCCTTGTGCTGCCGGGCGGTCTCGATGACGCCGCAGGCACTGGCATTGATGACGGAAGTGACACCGCCCGACTGGGCATAGAAAAGATTGGCTTTGGCCATGGTGAAAACCTGCTCGGCATACCGTTGAAGGAAGCCGCGATGTTACCCGGCCACCAATGGCAAGGCAACGCGAGACCCTCCTGCATGCCGGGTGCGCCCGGCCACACACGCGAGAACACAACATGCGATTGACGATTGGACTGTCGGGCGCCAGTGGCCTGATCTATGGCATCCGGATGCTCGAAATCCTGAAGTGCGTACCGGATGTGGAAACCCATCTGGTGATCTCGCAGGGCGCGAAGATGAACATCGCCATCGAGACACCCTGGGCGCTGGCCGATGTGCTGGCTCTCGCCGATGTGGTGCATCCCATCAACGACATGGCGGCCTCGATTGCCAGCGGCTCCTTCCGTACCGATGGCATGATCGTGGCACCGTGCTCCATGAAGACGCTCTCGGGCATCGTGCACTCCTACGCCGACAATCTGCTGGTGCGTGCCGCCGACGTGGTGCTCAAGGAGCGGCGCCGGCTCGTGCTCATGCCGCGCGAATCCCCGCTGCATGTCGGGCATTGCGAGCTGTTGCTCAAGGCCTGTCAGCTCGGGGCCATCATCGCGCCGCCGATGCCGGCGCTGTACAACAATCCGCAGACCATCGACGACATCATCAATCACAGCGTGGGGCGCGTGCTCGATCTGTTCGACATTGACACCGGCATCGTCAAGCGCTGGGAAGGCGTGCGCAAGTCAGTCTGAGCGCGCAGCCTGCTGCAGGGTGTCGAGCAGCGCCTGCAGCGCGGGGGTGAATGGGACAGCTGACGCCTCGGCGACCGCGCGCAGATTGGCGGCGATGAGGGGCTCCTGCGTCGCGAATGATTGAACTGCGTGCGCTTCCTGTTGCCCGAGCCAGTGCTCGCACAGCGCCTCCATGATCTGCTGCTGCAATTGTTCGCTCTGCAATTCCGCTGCCTTGATGCGTTCGCGCAGTTGCGTGCACGGCTGCTGTGGCAGCAGGTTGAAGTGCTCGCTGGCGAGTGCCTGCTTCATCCAGCTGCGGGCATGGCGCAGCGGACGCACCACCTCGCGGGCCCAGGGCTGCGTGAACGCGAGCAGGGCGTCGAGCAGCTGCGCGGGAATAGCCCCGTGATGCCGGCCGTACCAGTGGGCGAACAGCAGCAGATTGACATCGAGTCCGTGTTCGTTCTGCAGGCGCAGGCAGGTCTCGCCGACCTGAGGCAGACGGTAGACGCGAACGGAAAAGTTCCACAGGGTTTCGGGTGACATGGCAGCCTTGCGCTGGCGCGGCGGACAGGGGCGACAGTCGCGGATGTTACTGGACGCACTATTCTGCGACAATCCGGGCCGGTTTGAAGATCCCGACGACAACAGAGAAATCTCAGCATGCATATCCACATTCTCGGCATCTGCGGCACCTTCATGGGCAGCCTGGCAGTGCTGGCGAAGCAGCTCGGGCATACCGTGAGCGGTTCCGATGCCAATGTCTACCCGCCCATGAGCACGCAACTGGAGGCCCAGGGCATCACGCTGCAACAGGGTTTCAGTGCCAGCCATCTGCAGCCTCACCCGGATCTTGTGGTCATCGGCAATGCCATGTCGCGCGGCAATCCCGCGGTGGAGTACACGCTGGAGCAGGGACTCGACTACTGTTCCGGGCCCGAGTGGCTGGCGCGCTTTGTGCTGCGCGGTCGCTGGGTCATGGCGGTGGCGGGCACGCACGGCAAGACTACCACCAGCGCCCTGCTGGCCTGGATCCTGCGCGAGGCCGGTCTCAAGCCCGGTTATCTCATCGGTGGTGTGGCGCGCAATTTTCCGGCCTCCGCCGATCTGGGCGACTCGCCCTTCTTCGTCGTCGAGGCCGATGAATACGACAGTGCATTCTTCGACAAGCGTTCCAAGTTCGTGCATTACTCGCCGCGCACCGCGATCCTCAACAATCTGGAATTCGATCACGGCGACATCTTTCCCGACCTCGCGGCCATACAGCGCCAGTTCCACCATCTTGTGCGCATCATCCCCGGCAGCGGGCTCATTCTGTGGCCGCGCGACGATGCCAATCTGGCCGCCGTGCTGGCCCAGGGCTGCTGGAGTCAGCGCCAGGCGCTGGAATTGCTCGACAGTACAGCAAGCGTGCCTACCCATGCGGACGAGTCCATTGCCTGGCATGTGCGACCGCTCGCCGCCGATGGCAGTGCCTTCGAGCTGGGCAAGCTCACCGCTGGTGTGGCGGGGCCGCTGTTCAGCGTGCACTGGTCGCTGAGCGGTCTGCACAATGTGCGCAATGCGCTGGCGGCCGTGGCTGCAGCGCACCATGCCGGCGTGGACATCGGCGTGGCCTGCGCGGCGCTGGCGAGCTTCGAAGGGGTGAAGCGGCGTCAGGAACTGCTCGGGGAGATCGGCGGTGTGCGGGTGTTCGACGACTTCGCTCACCACCCCACGGCCATCGACACCACTCTGGGCGGACTGCGCGAGAAATTCCGCAGTGCCGGACGCACGGGGCGCCTGATCGCCGTCATTGAACCGCGTTCCAATACCATGAAGATGGGCACCCATCAGTCGGTGCTGGGGCAGGCCTGCCGCCATGCCGATCTCACGCTGTGGTTCGATGCCGGCACCGTGCAGCTCGATCTCGCCTCGGTGGTGGCGTCCAGTCCCATGCCGGCCCGGGTTGCCACCAGCGTCGACGCGTTGCTGCAGATGCTGGTCGCGGAAGCGCGTTCCGGGGACGACATCGTGATCATGAGCAATGGCGGCTTCGGTGACATCCATCAACGCCTGCTGCAGGCCCTGGCCGCGCGCGGCGCTGAGTGAAATCCCTGCGGAGTCTCTGTCATGACTGAACCTTCGGACGGCGTGTTCGATCTGCCCCCCTTCAGCGAGACCACGCAGAGCGGGGTGCTGCCGCTGTTTCCCCTCAAGTCGGTGCTGTTTCCCAAGGGGCGGCTGCCGCTGCAGATCTTCGAGCAGCGCTATCTGGACATGATTCGCCGTGCGATGCGTGCGGGCACCGGCTTCGGCATCTGTCTGCTGCGCGAGGGCGAGGAAGTGGCGCGCGCCGGCACGCAGCAGCAGGTGCACCGTGTGGGCACTTTCGTGCAGATCGTCGACTGGGATCAGCTGCCCAATGGCCTGCTGGGGCTGACCGTGGAGGCGCGTTGCAAGTTCGAGGTGCTGGACTGTCGTGTCGAGAAGGATCAGCTGCTGGTGGGACACGTGGCACGCTGTGCCACCGACCACGTCGGCGAGCCGCCGGTGCCGGTAAGCGCCGACCACGAAGTGCTCGTCAGCCTGCTGGAACAGCTGGTGAGCCATCCCGTGATCACCCGGCTCGACATGCAGATCAACTACGAGGACGCCCGGGAACTGGGCTGGCGGCTGGGCGAGCTGATCCCGCTGCGCTCGGAACAGAAGCAGGCGCTGCTGGAACTGCAGGACCCACTGCAACGACTGCAGGACATCGAGGCGGCGCTGCACCGGCTGATGGACGAGAACCCCTGAGCTGGCCATGGCCGGGAGTCAGGCTCATAATGCGCGGCACGCTGAACGCACAGCTTTGGAGGGCAAGGCATGCTGGAACAATGGCTTTCGACGGGAAACTGGGCCAAGGAGCAATGGCTGATTGCCAGTATCCTGGCATTCGTGGTGGTTGCCACGCTGGTGATGCTCTGGCGCGTCTATACCATCTTCAAGATGGCCAGCAGCAAGCGCGAGCGACCGAACCTGCGGGTGGCCCGGCGGCTGCGGCGCTGACTCAGCTTGGAATCAGCAGTCGGTCGAGCACCACGGCGGATATCGCGATGAACACCACCACGCCAGCCAGCCAGCCCATCAGGGCCAGTACACGAAAGGGTTTCTCGCCGGGCGGGTACAAGCCCGTCTGTTCGTACTGGCGCTCCTGCGGCGCATTGTCCTGTGAATCACTCATGAAATCTCACCTTTCCTCGATGGATGCCTGAACGTGCAACGCGATCGCGTGCTGCCTGTCCTGATGTTGTCACTGCTCTGCCTGGCGGCGGCCATGCTGCTGCCAGGCGCTCAGGCGATCGTCATCCGGCATGATACTGGATACTCCCGACACGCGGCCAGCGAGGCACAGTTCCCCGCAGTGTTCTGGCTGGAACAGCGCTCCCAGCGCAAGGTCTGCGTGGCCACGCTGATCGACCCGCGCTGGGCCTTGACCGCCGCACATTGCGTCGAGGAGACCGGCCTGCAGCGCCATATCGCTTCACAGGGTGAGTACGTGGTGCAGATTGCCGGCAAGCTGCAGGGCATCGATCATGTGGAGATGCACCCCGATTACCAGTTTCGTGACCATCCGCAGTTTGCCGCCCGCGAGGTAGACATGGCACTTCTGCGCCTGGCCGAGCCGATGGCGCTGCCGCGCCCGGTGCCCCTGTATCGCGACAGTGACGAACAGGACCGCGAGGTCACCCTGCTTGGCTGGGGCTATTTCGGCCTTGGCACCACGGGCATCGAGCATGACGACGGCCGCTTCCGTCTGGCCCGCAACATCGTCAGCGTGGCGGCGCAGCGCCTGCGCCTGAATTTCGATGATCCGCGCATGCCTGGCAATGCCGCAGTGGAACTCGAAGGCATTCCGGGGCTGGGCGACAGCGGTGGGCCGGCGCTGCTGCAGACGCCACAAGGCTGGCAGCTCGCGGGCATTGCGGTGGGTGAGGTGGCCAGCCGTGCCGCCACGCCGCAAGCCGCCGGCCTGCCGCCCGCCCAGGGACTCTATGGCGCGGTCGGCATCTACGAGCGGGTGTCCGCACACCTTGCCTGGATCGAGTCAGTGCTGCTCACCACCGCCGCTGCCGTCTCGGATTGAGCCTTGCCCGGGCGAGGGCAAAGTTTGCTACCATCGCCGCAGCGGGCCGCACAGAGCACCTGCAAGCTGCCGGCGTCGAGACAGAAGCAGGCCCGCCCGGACATTTCCGTCATTTCCCAATGGAGACCTTACGATGAGCATCGCAGTCGGCGACAAGATTCCCGCAACCACCCTCAAGATCATGGGCGAGAAAGGCCCCACCGATATCAGCACGGACGCCATATTCGCCGGCAAGAAAGTCGTGCTGTTCGCGGTGCCAGGTGCCTTCACTCCCGGCTGCACCGTCACGCACCTGCCCGGCTATGTCGTGCTGGCGGACCAGATCAAGGCCAAGGGCGTGGACACCATCGTCTGCCTGTCCGTGAACGATGCCTTCGTCATGGATGCCTGGGGCAAGTCGCAGAATGCCGAGGAGCTCCTGATGGTGGGCGACGGCAACGGCAGCTTCACCCAGGCTGTCGGGCTGGAACTCGATGCCAGCGGCTACGGCATGGGCACGCGCAGCAAGCGCTACGCCATGATCGTGGACAATGGCGTGGTCACTCATCTGGCGGTGGAGCCGGCGGGCGGCATCGTCGAGAGTGCGGCTGACGCCATTCTTGCCAGACTGTAAGACAATCAATCCCGGGGGCTTTGCCACAAAGACGGACTATATCGATTATCAGGACGGTGATGTCGCGCTGGAGGGGTATTTCGCCTGGTATGAGACGTGCAGCGACCCGCGTCCGCTGGTGCTGGTCGCGCACAACTGGAGCGCTCCGAAGTTGCTTTGGAAGGCGTGGTCGCCATTGGCAGCCCGTTGAAAAATTCCCGAAAGCTGGCGTTCTCGTGAAATTTCACCCAACTTTTCGACCCCGACTCTTGAGCATCCTATCATTCCAAAAATGATTGCGACGTTCATTGTTCCGCATCTGTCATGTACGCAGAAAATGTCACGATTTGGTGCTCTGCATTCCTTCAATTTCATGCAAGCAGGCGCTTCATCCGCGTGATGTTGTATGCTGCCGCCGTGAATCGGAAGATCCACGACACCAGCGCCTGTCCGCGATGCCTGAGTTTGCGCATCTTTCCGAAATCCTTCATCCAACCAAAGCATTCCTTTATGCGCTTGCGCCGCACCTGGCTCATCTTGTAGCCCAGCGTGTCTGTGTTTCGCTTGTCCAATTGACTGCCCTTGACCCTCGCAGGGACGTGCGGGTTGATGTGCAGCCATCTGCATTGATACACAAATTCCTCTGTGTCATAGCCCTTGTCTGCGCCTGCCGTAATGCTTGCTCGTGTGCTCAAGCCCGCCAGCATGTTGATCCCTGCATCCCACTCCTGCTGTGTGCCCGCTTGCGTGACCTGCGTGTCGACGATCATGCCCTTGCAAATTTCCGTCACGATATGTCCCATCTGACACAGTTTTGTCTACGCTCCCTCACCCTTGCGGAATAGCTTCGCGTCGCTGTCGGTGCTCGACTCGCGCGTGCTGTTGCTGCGGCGTTTGCCACGAAGGTCATCGCCCGAATCCTCAACATCACTGCCGTCCTTGCTGCGCAAGGACTTCATCGACGCGCAGGATTCTAGCAGCGTGACGTCCACGCTGAAATGATCGCGTTACATCAGTCTCTTCGCATATGCCTGCTTCTTGATGGCGCCTAAGAACAGCACATTGAACTCATGCAATGACCCAGTGATTTCCTGCTCAGGTATTATTCACGGACGTAGTGGAGATACCCATGAGCAACATGCAAGACGAACTCACCGGACTTTTCAATTGCAGGCATTTCGCCCTAGCACTTGATATTGAGATAGAGCGTTCACGACGTTCTGGAAAGCCTGTGGCCCTGTTGATGTTCGATCTGAATCACTTCAAACACTTCAACGACTGCTGGGGTCACGAGGCAGGCAACATGGCTCTGCGTCATGTGGGCCGCCTGATTCAGAACAGTGTGCGACGCTTGGATATTCCCTGCCGTTACGGCGCCGGGCAGTGATTGCTGCAGCTCGCGCAATAAGTCTATTGCTCAGGCGCCCGCAATTTCCTGGGCCAGTTGGCGTCGAATGGTGGTGAGCGCATTCACAGCCGTTACATACACCGGGGAAATAGTGCAGCAGTCTATGCAGAGGAGAGTCAGGATTTGCGTGCAGGCTCATGGCATGCCCCGGAGTGAGATTCTGCCGGGATTATAAGCAGAAATGCCCGCCCCGACAGTGTCGGGACGGGCATCGGTTTGCAGCGCTCAAGCAGTGCCGAGCGCGCTGGCTCAGTTGAAGCGCCAGTTCACGGACACGAAGGCGCGCAGCGGTTCGCCGGTGAAGTAGCGGTCACGCCCGAACGCGAAGTCCGCACGCTCGGCATACATCTCGTCCGTCAGGTTGAGGATGTTGGCCGCGAAGGTCAGATCGGACGTGGCCTGCCAGCGCGCGCGCAGGTTCAGCAGATCGTGGCCTTCGTAACGGTTCAGGTTCTCAGGGTTGCTGTAATAGGCCCCGGCGTTCACCCACTCCAGTTCGGCGAACACGCTCGGCGTGGCCTCCCACTGCAGCTGCACGCTGCCGAAGCGGCGCGGTGCTGTGTCGACGTCGTTGCCATTGATGTTCACGCCGCCGGAGAACTCATCGTTCTCGTAAGTGTGACGGGCGAAGTTGTAGGCACCAGCCAGACGCAGGGTCTCGGTCAGATCGTAGGCGCCGCTGAGCTCCAGACCACGGTGCTTCGTGTGGCTGTTGTTCAGGTTGATGCGGGCGCTGTCGGTGATGATCTCGTTGTCCTTGTCCATGTAGTAGGCAGTGACCTGGTATTCCCAGGCATTCGCTGCGCCTTCCACACCCAGCTCGTAGCTGTCGATCTCGACGGAATCCAGATCGGCCACGTTCTGAGTGTTCTGCAGACGGTACAGCTCGGTGGCCTGAGGGGCCCGGTAGCCCTTGTTCACGCGCAGCTGGGCATTGTGGGTGTCATTGATCTGGTAGCGGATGCCGAGCTTGGGGGCCCAGTTCGCGAAGGTGTCGCTGCGATCGGCGGGCCGGTTGTAGCGGCAGCCACCGAAACCGCAGGCCACGCCATTGTCCTTGGTGCGACCGTTCAGCATGCGGTTGTCGTAGTCGTACTCCATGCGCTCATAGCGCAGGCCGAGGGAAATGTCGAAGCCGTTGTCCCAGTAATGTTCCATGTGCACGAAGGGCGCCAGCTGGGTGGCATCCACGTCGTAGTCATAGTGCTTGCCGACCGGGGTCTGGGCGACCAGCGCGGGGGCACCCACGGTGGGGAAGCGCTGCTCCTGCAGCAGACTGCCTTCGGTGGCCTCGACGTCCATGCCGAAGGAGATCATGGTGTCCTCGCTCAGGTCCTTGTAGCTGCCGAACTGCATGCCCAGGCTGCTATGCTGGTTGTCCTCGGTGGGAAGACCGGGCAGGAAGTGCTGAATGAAGTTCAGGTCGGCCTTGCGGTAGTAAGGCGTGGCCACGATTTCCCAGCCATTGTCGAACTCCTTGCTGACGCGGGTCCAGGCACGCAGGCTCTTGCTGTCGCGGTAGGCTTCCGGATTGGGGTTGGTGTCCCACAAGGCCTTGTTCTTGTAGTTGTCCTTGCCTTCCACGTAGCCGGCTGTTTCCTGATTCAGGTTGGTGACGGTGAAGCCGCCGTCCAGGGCATAGCCTCCGGCCGTGGTGTACTGGTAGCGCCAGGACAGCTTCTGCTGGTCGTAGCCGCTGTCATCGCGGAAGCCTTCTTCGCGCGTACCGTTGGCCAGGATCATGTGCTTGAAGTTACCGTAGTCGTTGCCCAGCGTGAAGTTCGCGCGCTTGGTGCCGCGCGGGCCGGCTTCCAGGGTGACATCGCCGCCATCACGCGGATCGGGCAGCACCACATTGATCATGCCGTGCACGGCGTTCGAGCCGTAATAAGCAGTGGCTGGTCCACGAATGACTTCGATGCGCTCGGCATTCTCGCTGTTGGCATCGAACAGTTCATTCACGTTGCAGAAGCCTGCTGCGCGCAGGGGGATGCCCTGTTCCGCCAGCAGGAAGGCGCCACACGCCCCGGCACCCGTCAGCACGGGTGAGCGGATGGAGGTCAGGCTTTCCTGACCGTTGTTGCGGTTGATGTTGACGCCGGCCAGACGGTTGGCGGCTTCCTGAATGTGTTGATGCGAAATCAGGCGCAGCTCTTCCGCCGACATGACGGCGACGCTGGCATTCGCGGTGGCAAGAGATTCAGCACGGCGTGTGGAGGAAATCACCATGATCTCCTCGATGTCGGCGGCGGTGCCGCCGGACTGGGCCAGGGCACCCTGGCTGCCGAGCGCGGCGAGGCCGACGGCGCAGGACAGGGCGAGCAGACGCGGCGCAACGCCGTGCCATGTGGAGGTAGTGGGCTTGCTGAGTACTCTCTGCTTGTTCACGTTGCTGTGACTCCCTTGTGGTTGGGTTTTCTGAAGCGGGGGCACTATAACACAGAAGATTTTGAGTGCCCTCCCGGGCGAGTGGGACAGTTGGTGCCGCAAGCCACGTCTTTCAAGGGGCTTGCGACTCTGGCACGGCGCTCTCCGGGCTTTCCCCCGCTGCCTGTTTGCTGAATAATGCCCCCGGAAATTTCATTCAATCACCCGTCAGGACCACGACATGACAGCAGCGATCGGCAAGCACTCCGTAGTAGAGATCCATTACACCCTCAAGAACGCAGAAGGCGAGGTACTCGATACCTCTGCGGACGGCGAACCGCTGATGTATCTGCATGGCACTCACGGTCTCATCCAGGGCCTGGAGAACGAGTTGCTCGGCAAGAAAGTGGGCGACTCTTTCAAGGCCGTCATTCCTCCCGAGCTGGCCTATGGCGACGTGGACCCCGACCTGATTCACAGCATCGACAAGTCCATGTTCCGCGGCGTCGATCACATCGAGCCGGGCATGGTGTTCACTGCCCAGGGCGAGCATGGCCACCAGCACATCACCGTGAAGGCGGTGGACGGCGACAAGGTGACCATCGATGGCAATCACGAGATGGCGGGCCAGACCCTGTATTTCGATGTCGAAGTCGTCAGCATCCGTGACGCCACCGAAGAAGAGATCGACCACGGGCACGTGCACGCCCACGGCGACCATCACCACCACTGAGTCTCAGGCGAGGTCGCCGAGCAGGGCCTTGGTTTCGAGGTAGTCCTCGAAACCCTCCAGGCCCCACTCGCGGCCATTGCCCGATTGTCGGTAGCCGCCGAACGGCGCATTGAAATCCATGCCCGCCCCGTTGATGTGGACCATGCCGGTGCGCAGTCGACGGGCCACGCGACGGGCATGTTCCCCCTCTCCCCAGACCTGCCCCGACAGGCCGTAGTCGCTGTCGTTGGCGATTGCCACCGCTTCGTCCTCATTCCGATAGCTCAGAATGCACAGCACCGGCCCGAAGATCTCCTCGCGGGCGATGCGCATCGTGTTGTGCACATTCGCGAAGATCGTCGGGCGCACATAGTTGCCGGCTTCCAGTCCTGCCGGTTTGCCCGGGCCGCCCCATACCAGGGACGCGCCTTCGTTGATGCCCGCCTGGATCAGGTCCTGCACGCGTGCGAACTGCGCCTCGCTCACCACCGGCCCGAGCCGCGTGCCTTCCAGCGCCGGATCTCCCGGCTGCACGCGAGCCGCAGCCTGCTGTGCCAGCGCCATGACCTCCGCCAGACGCGTCTCGGGCACGAGCATGCGGGTGGGCGCGTTGCAGGACTGCCCGGCATTGCTGAAGCAGCTGTGCACGCCGACGGTGACGGCACGGCCGAAGTCGGCATCCTCCAGCAGCAGATTGGGCGATTTGCCACCCAGTTCCAGGGTGACGCGCTTGATGGTGTCGGCCGCCGCGTGAGCCACCGCGCGCCCGGCCCGGGTGGAGCCAGTGAAGGAAATCATGTCGACCAGCGGGTGGGTGGCCAGCGCGGCGCCCACCGCAGGGCCCTCGCCATGCACGAGATTGAACACGCCAGCGGGCAGCCCGGCCTCGGCCATGATCTGTCCAAGAAGATCGGCGCTCAGCGGCGCCAGTTCGCTGGGCTTGAGCACCACGCTGCAGCCTGTGGCAAGCGCGGGTGCGAGCTTGCACATCACTTGATTCAGCGGCCAGTTCCACGGCGTGATGAGGGCGCACACGCCGATGGCTTCACGCTGTATGACGGTGGTGCCGCGCGCGGTCTCGAAGGGGTAGTCCGCCAGAATCCGCCGTGCTGTGAGCAAGTGCGCGAGTCCGCTGCCGACGTGCGCGCTGCGGGCGAAGGCGATCGGTGCGCCCATCTCGCAAGAGACGGCCTGCGCCAGGTCTTCCGAGCGAGCGCGCAGGCCGGCGATCACGCGATCGAGGATTGCCAGACGCTCAGGGATGCTGGTCTGCGAATACTCGGGGAATGCCGCATGGGCGGCACGGACGGCCTGGTCGGCATCTTCCGCCGTCCCCATGGCGAGGATGGCACAGGGACTGCCACTGGCGGGTGACAGGTGCACACGCTGCGCTCTGTCGGGCATGGCGTGCCATGCCCCGTTAATGAAGAAACGCGTGCAGTCGATGGTCATTGCCTCGGTCTCCTTCCTTGCTCCGGCCGGAGTATACCTGCAATTTTCGCGGCCTTAGGGTATGGTTGGCCGCGCCATTCGCAGCAAGGACACCGACAATGCTGAAAATCACCCGTACCCTTGGTCGAGCGCTCGCGGGCTTTCTGAGCAAGCCGCGTCCGGACTACCTGCAGCATGACACCGCGCCCATCGACCGCATCCTGCAGGTGATCGAGCCGGGCGACATCCTGCTGGTGGACGGCAACAGCCGCATCAGCACGGCCATCAAGTACCTCACACAGTCCACATGGTCGCATGCGTGTCTGTACGTGGGCGCAGTCGATCGCTCAGCCGACATGCCCTCGCTGGTCGAGGCCGACCTGACCGAGGGGGTGACACTTGTCCCGCTCAACAAGTACGAGAAATACAATGTGCGGATCTGCCGTCCGGTGGGGCTGACCGAGAGTGAGAAGCGGCGCCTGCTGCGCTTCGTGGAAGACCGGCTGGGCTATCGCTATGACCTGAAGAACATCGTCGATCTGATGCGCTACCTGATTCAGAACCCTGCCGTGCCGACGCGGTATCGCCGGCAATTGCTGAGCCTTGGCAGCGGGGAACCCACCCGGGCGATCTGCTCGACGCTGATCGCCCAGGCCTTTCAGTCCATCGACTACCCGATCCTGCCAAAGCAGAACAGGGTGGCCGACTCCGAGGAGCGGCAGTTCGAGCACCGCCACCACACGCACTACGTGCCCCGCGACTTCGATCTCTCGCCCTATTTCCGCGTGGTCAAGCCGACGCTGGAACTGGACTTCGATTTCCATCGCATGAGCTGGAAGCACAAACTCAGCGCTGATACCACGGTTGCTTGATCAGCAGGGCCGGGTCCACGCCCGGCTTGGGCACCATCTTCTGGGTGCGGCCGAACTGATTGTCGCCGCCGAACAGATTCATCTCGGAATCCACCGTGAAGGCATGCACCTCCAGGAAGCCGGTCGGGCCTTCGCGCTCGACGAGCCAGGAGTACTGGCGCTCGCCGTTGAAGTCGAGCTTCACGAAGCGCAGCGGGTTCAAGTCGGTGATCCAGAGGGAATCCTCGTTCACGATCATGTCCAGCGGCAGGCTGAAGCCCCCCCAGGTGTCCACGTGCTCGATCACCGCCGGGTCGTCGGTCAGGCGGTAGGTATTGATGCGACCGCCGGAGCGATCCAGGGCATAGATCATGTTGTTCGGGCCGGCAGCCACCGAGTGCACGCCGTTGAACTGACCGGGCTCGGTGCCGAAGCCGCCGAACTCGCCGATGTATTTCGCGTCTTTGTCCAGGATCACCACGCGGTGGTTGTCCAGGCCGTCGGCCACCAGCACGCGACCGTCGGGCAGGAAGGCGACGTCCTGCGGGCGGCCGAAATGGGTTTCGTCCGAGCCCGGCACGCCCTTCTCGCCCAGGGTCATGAGCAGTTCGCTGCCGTCATTGCTGAACACGTAGATGGTGTGGAAGGTCTCATTGATCACCCAGACGCGCTTTTCCAGGTCATACGGGCTGATGCGCAGGCGGTGCGGGCCGGGGCCGTCGGAGTCGGCGCACAGCACATCCCACTGGTTCCAGTTCTCGACGACATTGCCGTCGCCGTCCAGCGCATACAGGCAATTGCGCCAGGTGCGCAGCTCCGTGGCCGTCAGCACATTGATGCCGATGGAACCGGCATAGCCGGCGTATTCCGGCGGGATCGGCTGGGGCAGGCGAGCCTCTCCGCGCATGGCCACCAGGATGCGGTCTGGCGATTCGGCGAAGACGCCGGAATTGCCGCCGAAGGCATAGCCGGGTTCCTGAAAGGGTTTGTGCCAGGCCGGAATGATGTCATACGGACTGGGGCCGACCGGGCCGAGGATGACTTCGTTCTGGGCGAGTGCAGAGGAAATTGGCAGTGCAGCCGAGCCGGCCAGCACCGCTGTGGCAAGCAGCGAGCGGAGTGTCTTGTTCATTCTTGTTGTTCTCACTAGGTCGATGACGGGACGTCGGCCTCAGTATACCCATCAGTCAACGACCTGCCAGCAAAACTTCGTCTCGATGGCACTGGGCCTGTTCCGTCCAGCGCAGGATCTGCAGCTCGCCGTTGTGGCCCTCCACCATCGCGGTGCAACTCTCCACCCAGTCGCCGGTGTTGCAGTAGAGCGTGTCGCCGAAACGGGCGATCTCGGCCTTGTGAATGTGGCCGCATACCACGCCGTTCACCTTCTGCGCCCGCGCCGAATTCACCACGGCCTCCTCGAAGCGCCCGATGTAGCTCATCACGTTCTTGACCTTGTGCTTGAGATGGGCGGCGATCGACCAGTAGGGCAGACCCAGCAGGGAGCGCAGGAAATTGATCAGGCGGTTCAGGCGCAGCAGGTGACCGTACATGCTGCTGCCCACCTTCGACAGCCAGGGGCTGCACTGCACGATGGTGTCGAACTGGTCGCCGTGCAGCACCAGCAGCCTGCGGCCATCGGCGGTCTCGTGCACGGCGGTGTCGCGAATCTCGATGTTGTCGAAGCGGTGGCCGCGGTAGTGGCGCGCACTCTCGTCATGATTGCCTGGGGTGTAGACCACGCGCGTGCCGGCGGCTGCCTTGCTCAGGATGGCATTGACCACCTGCTGGTGCGAGGCGGGCCAGTAGGATTTCTTCTTCATTTCCCAGCCGTCGAAGATGTCACCCACCAGATAGAGGGTGTCGGAGTCCGTCGCATTGAGGAAATCCAGCAGGAAGTCGGCCTGACAGCCCTTGAAACCCAGATGGATGTCGGAAAGGAAGATGGTGCGGTAGCGCAGGGGATGATGCAGGGGGAGAGTCTTTGCAGTAACGCTCATTCCAGTCACCTCGATGGCTCGTTTGCGCAGCAGTGTGCCGGGTGTGGATGACGCGAATGTGAAGGCTGTGTGGCAGTTTGGTGACCTCAGCGCTGCCAGGTGGTCCAGGGCGTGTGCATCAACGCCTGATTGGAATAGCGCAGGTCCGCGCTGACCTCCTCGGCAGCCCAGTCGGGCAGCGCGAACGGCTCGTCTTCGCTGGGCAGTTCCAGTTCCGCGAGAAGCAGGCCGGCATTGGCGCCGGCGAACACGTCCAGCTCCCAGCGCTGGCAGGCATGCAGGATCTCGTGGCGGGTCTTGTCAATGACGCCGGCCTGGCACAGCTCGGCCAGCATCGCCTCGGCATCGGCCAGGGGAATCTCGTACTCGAACTCGCTGCGGCGAATGCCCGTGGTGGGGCCTTTCAGGGTGAGCCAGGCGCGGTTGCCACGCAGGCGCACCCGCACCGTGACGCGATTCAGGGTAGGGACATAGCCCTGCACGATGCGCTCTCCCGGCGGCAGTTCCGGCAGGCGGTCGGCATGCACCAGAAACTTGCGTTCGATCTCGATGCCCATGGCGCGTCAGTCTCCTAGCAGGCGCTGCAGCTGACGCCGCAGCAGCGTGTTCTCCTGCTGCAGCCGCTCGCGCTCGTGCAGCAGGTTGAGCACCAGGGCGACGGCCTCCCAGTCCAGGTGCAGGTCGCGCTGCAGGCGCTGGGCGCGCCGCGCTGTGCTGAGCATGTGCAGGTCGAACTCCCAGGTGTCCGGGGAATCGCCCGCGGGCTCGACGATGCCCAGGGCGACGATCGCGATGACCTCGTCTGCCGGGATGCCCAGCGCGTGGCAGGTATCGTGCAGGTACAGGCTGGCGGAACTCTCTGTCTGCATCTCAGACCTCCCAGTGCTTGCGTGGATTGAACGTGGCGGTGTCGGCCAGTGACTGCCACAGGCGCTTCGCCTCGGCCGTGCCGCCGACGGGCATCTCGATGCGCAGGATGGCGTAGAGATCCCCGGCGCCGGTGCGGGTGCGCAGGCCCTTGCCCTTGATGCGCAGGCGCTGGCCGTTCTGGCTGCCGGGCGCGATGGTGAGCGTGATCTTGCCCGTCAGGGTGGGCAGCGTGATGCGTGCGCCCAGAGCCGCCTCCCAAGGCGCCACCGGCACCGTGATGCTCAGATCGTGGCCCGTGACGTCGAACAGCGGGTGGGGCACCAGCCGGATGTGCAGGTAGAGATCGCCCGCCGGGCCATTGCCGAAGCCAGGCCCCCCCTGGCCCTTGAGCCGGATGCGATCCCCGTCTGCCACGCCCGCCGGCAGTCTCACGCTCAGGGTCATGCGGATGTCCGGCAGGCGGCCGTGCTCGCCGTAGTGCGGCATGCTGTATTCCAGCGGCCGGGGCTCGTCCGAGAAGGTGTCTTCCGGGAACAGGGGCATTTCCACATCGATGTCGCGGCCCCGGCTGGAGGGGAAGTCCTCGCTGCTCTGGAAGCCATGGCCTGCGCCGCCCCGGCGCCCGGCACCGAAGATGCTCTCGAAGAAATCCGAGAAGTCCCCGTGCCCGCCCGCCCCGCTGCTCTGCCAGGCGGGCGGGGGCTCGAAGCGCTGACCGGCGCTGCCGTACTGGCGCAGCTGGTCGTACTCGGCGCGTTTTTTCTCGTCGGACAGCACCTCGTAGGCTTCGGCCACATCCTTGAACTGCTTCTCGGCTTCCTTCTCGGTGCTGACATCGGGGTGATACTTGCGGGCCAGCCGGCGATAGGCCGTCTTGATGGTCTTGAGGTCAGCGTCGGCGGCGACCCCGAGAATCGTGTAGTAGTCCTTGAATTCCATGCGATAACCCTGACTTTGCGCACCAGGAACAGCGGCAGCGTGGTGCCGATCATGCCGTGTGGCGAGCGCCCGGCGCCTTGATCTGACGCAAATGACGACACGCCGTCCGCTCGGCTTGCGCCGTTCCCGCGTTGGTGGTCTGATGCCGCAGACGCTGGGGGAGGCCGGGCCGGGGACGGTAGCGCGAGTGTGCAGCGGCCTGCCAGTGGCGTCAAATGCGGCACTCCGGACGGCGTAAACCCCCCGGCAAGGCCCGCGTTGAAACGCAGGCATCCGTCGACAAGGGTAATGAATGCAATGCGTATGAACAGAGTGATGGCAGTGCTGGCCCTGTGTCTGCTTCTGGGCAATTCCGCCTGGGCTCAGGCCGTGGATGTTCCGGCGGACGCTGCTCAGGCCCCTGACGAGAATGCAGTTGTGCAGGCGCCGGGCGAGGCGCTGCCGGGGCCCGCCGAGGCAGAGGCTGCCCCTGCGCCCGACCCGGAAGCCGAGGCGCAGCGTGTCCGCGAGCTCAGTGCCGCGCTGCAGCGCTTCGAGGCGGCGCTGGTGGCGCTGGAGAGCGAGCGCGGCCCCTACGACATGGGCCTGATCGAAGTGCTCAACGATTACGCCGCCCTGCAGGTGGAACTGGGGCAGCCTGCGCAGGCCGCCGACCTGCAGGAGCGTGCACTCGCCATCACCCGCATCAGTTACGGTCTCTACAGCCCGCAGCAGGTCGACATCCTGCAGTCGCTGATCGACGCCCACATCGCCGCCGCCCAGTGGGAGCTGGCCGATGATCGTGCTCACCTCGCCTTTTATCTGCAGAAGCGGCTGCACGCCGCCGATTCCCCGGAATACATCCGTGCGCTGCTGGCCTACGGTCGCTTCAAGCAGCAGGTGTTCTCCGGCAATCGCCTCAGCCGCTCCTCGCTGGCCAGCATCCGCGACATCCAGGCTCTGCAGGGTCTCTACACGGAGGCGCTGGCCACACCGACGCCGCCCGACACCGCGGCGGAGGCAACGGATCCGCTTGCCACGCCCGCGCCGCTGCCTCGCAGTCTGGAGGCCGCCGAGCGTTTCGAGCTGCTGCACGCCCGCGCCGTCGCCGAATTCCAGCTGGCCCAGTTCGCCATGCACGACGTGCCGCTGGGGCTCAATCGCCCGGTCGAACGCTATATCAACGATTTCGTGTGCCAGGACGTGGTCGGGCCCACCGGGCAGGTGGTGCAGCAGTGCGGCACCGTGCGACGCGAGAATCCGGCCTGGCGCGACTGGGAAATGCAGCGGCAGATGCACGGGGAGCGCATCCGCTCGGCCGTGAATGCACTGGATGACTCCGTGCGCCAGGCGCAGGCGGTGCTGGAGGCGACCCCCGCGCTCAGCGCAGGCGAGCAGGCCAGTGCTCCCGCGCGACTGCAGGAACTGCTGGCCATGCAGCAACGCACCGAACGGGATTACCGGCGCAGTCGCCTGGACTGGTAGTGCGGTGTGGCGCCGTGTCGCTGCACTGCCTATAATCGCCGCCCCTGATTCCTTGCAGTCGAGCACTCAACCTGGACGCTTTCCTCGTTTCCACGGGCGTCGTCGCCCTCGCCGAAATCGGCGACAAGACCCAGTTGCTGGCCTTCATCCTGGCCTCGCGCTTCCGCAGGCCCGTGCCCATCATCCTCGGCATCCTGGTGGCGACGATACTCAATCACGGCGTGGCCGGTGCCCTGGGCGCGTTGATCACCCAGTTGCTGGAACCGCAGACACTGCGCTGGATCCTGGGCCTCTCTTTCCTGGCCATGGCGGGCTGGACCCTGATTCCCGACAAGTTTGACGAAAACGACGCGAAGCTCGCCCGGGCCGGCGTCTTCATGGCCACCTTCATCGCCTTCTTTCTGGCGGAGATGGGCGACAAGACCCAGGTGGCCACGGTGGCACTGGCCGCCAGCTATGCCGCGCTGCTGCCCGTGGTGCTGGGCACGACACTGGGCATGATGATCGCCAATGTGCCCGCCGTGCTGCTGGGCAACCGCATCGCCGATCGCATTCCCGTGCGGGCCGTGCACACCGTGGCGGCGCTCATCTTCGCCGCGCTGGGCGTGGCCGTGCTGCTGGGCGCCGGCTCGTTCTGACGCGGCGGCTGCCGGCAAATCTGACACAATCCGGGCAGTCTGCGGCAATGCGCTGATGTGTCGGCCCCGCGCTTGCCGCTGCGGAAGTCGCTGTGACAGAATGCCGCCGTCGCTTGCCACCGCCCGCACCTGCTGCCACCACGCCATCCGGGGTTTCCCATGTCCAAGAAGAGTCTGACCATCATTGCCGCAATCGCCGTCATCGGCCTGCTGTTCCTGGTCTATCTGGCGGCCACTTTCGAGAGCCCGGAGGGCACGCGCACCGTCGAGATCGCGCCGCCAGTGCCAGCCACGCCCGCGCCGGTCGAGCGCGTCATTGCGCCGGCGCCCACCGTGGCCCGCGTCACCGAGGACGCCACACCGCCCCCGGTGGTGGAACTGGTGGAAGCCACGCCCACGTCAGCAGCAGAACCGGCTGTCGATCTGCCCGGTCTGAACGAGAGCGACGAGTTCGTGCTGTCGCGCCTGGGCGGCATCGAGACCGGCGCGGCGCTGCTGAATCTGATCACCTCCGAGGAAGTCATTCGCCGCTTCGTGGTGTTCGTCGACAACGTGGCTGAGGGCAATCTGCCCCAGCTCGACTACCCGGTGCGTCGCCTGCAGCAGCAGCCGGCCGTGCGTGAGGTGGACACCAATCTCTACGAGATGCAGACGGTCTCCTATCAGCGCTACACCCCGCTGGTGGATGGCCTGGTGGCCGTGAGCCCCGATCTGGCGGTGCCGATCTACCGCCTGGTGAAGCCGCTGCTGCAGGAAGCCTATGCCGAGATCGGCTATCCGAACCGTGACTTCGACGCCACGCTGCTGCGTGCCATCGACACGGTGCTCAATGCCCGCACGGCCGAAGGCCCGTTCCAGCTGGTCAAGCCGCGCGTCATGTACCTCTACGCCGATTCCACGCTGGAGAGCTATTCCCCGGTGGAGAAGCAGCTGCTGCGCATGGGGCCGCAGAACGCCGAGAAGCTCAAGCTGGCGCTGGCCCAGTACCGCGACCGCCTGGCGGCGCGCTGAGACAGGCCGGACCAGGGAAGGCCCTTCGCGGCCCGGGCAGCGCATGTCATGACCAACACCCCCGAACAGGTGCTGAAGGACGTCTTCGGCTATGAGCAGTTTCGCGGGCCGCAGCGCGCGATCATCGATGAGCTGCTGGCAGGCCGTCATGCCTTGGTGCTGATGCCCACGGGTGGCGGTAAGTCTCTCTGCTACCAGATTCCCTCCCTGCTGCGCCCCGGCGTCGGCATCGTGATCTCCCCGCTCATCGCGCTCATGCAGGATCAGGTCGATGCCCTGCGCGAGCTGGGCGTGCGGGCCAGTTTCCTGAATTCCTCCCTGAGCCTGGAGGCCCAGCGCGAGGTGATGCAGGCGCTGCGCAGCGGGGCGCTGGACATGCTCTATGTGGCGCCGGAGCGGCTGACCCAGCCGGCAACGCTCGACCTGCTGCGCAGCGTGCAGATCGCCCTGTTCGCCATCGACGAGGCGCATTGCGTGTCCCAGTGGGGCCACGATTTCCGCGCCGATTACTTGCAGCTCTCCCTGCTGCAGGAGCAGTTTCCCCACGTGCCGCGCATCGCCCTGACGGCCACCGCCGATGCCAATACCCGCGAAGAGATCGTGGCGCGGCTCGGGCTGGCCGACTCGCAGCACTTCGTCAGCGGCTTTGACCGGCCGAACATCCAGTACCGCATCACGCAGAAGCAGACGCCGCGGCAGCAGCTGTTGCGCTTCCTGCGCCGTGAGCACGAGAAGGACGCCGGCATCGTCTACTGTCTGTCCCGCAAGAAGGTGGATGACACGGCGGCCTGGCTGGTGGAGCAGGGTTTCGACGCCGTGCCCTACCATGCCGGCCTCACGCCCGAGCAGCGCCAGCGGCATCAGCAGCGCTTCCTGCGCGAGGACGGCGTGATCGTGGTGGCCACCATCGCGTTCGGCATGGGCATCGACAAGCCGGATGTCCGCTTCATCGTGCATCTGGACCTGCCCAAGAGTCTGGAAGCCTTTTATCAGGAAACCGGTCGCGCCGGGCGCGACGGCCAGCCGGCCACGGCCTGGATGGTCTACGGCCTGCAGGACGTGATCATGCTGCGGCAGATGATGGATGCCTCCCAGGGCAGCGAAAGCTTCAAGCGCATCGAGCGCGCGCGCCTTGATGCCATGCTGGGGCTGTGCGAGATCAGCAGCTGCCGGCGCCAGGCGCTGCTGCACTACTTCGGCGAGCAGGCACCCGAACACTGCGGCAACTGCGATGCCTGTCTGACGCCGGCCCCGACCTGGGATGGCACCGAGGCGGCACGCAAGGCGCTGTCCTGCGTCTACCGCACTGGCCAGCGTTTCGGGGTGAACTACCTGATCGACGTGCTGCTGGGCGCCGAGTCCGACAAGATCTTCCAGAACGCGCATCAGCACCTGTCCACCTATGGCATCGGCCGGGAGCTGGCGGCAAATGCCTGGCGCTCGGTGTTCCGCCAGCTGGTGGCGCGCGGTTATCTGAACGTGGACCACACCAGTTATGGCGGCCTGCATCTGGCCGAGAAGGCGCGCGCGCTGCTCAAGGGCGAGGAGCGCATCGACCTGCGCGTGGACGTGCAGGAGGTGCTGGCCAAACCACAGAAGAAGGCGCGCGGCACGGCACAGGTGGGGGATGCCGACCGCGTGCTGTGGGACGCGCTGCGCGAATGCCGCCGGCGGCTGGCCGAGGAGAAGGACGTGCCGCCCTATGTCATCTTTCACGACGCGAGCCTGATGGACATGGTGCATTACCGACCGCTGACTTCGCAGCAGTTCCTGGACATCAGCGGGGTGGGGCAGAGCAAGCTGGAGAAATACGGCGAGGCGTTTCTGCAGGTGATCCGCGAGCACGAGTCCGGCCACTGACCCGCCCCCGGTGGGAGCCTGCTTGCAGGCGAACGCCACTGTGTTCCGATCTCGATCCCGGCCCCGGTCTCCCCTCGGCGCGCGACCTGGCTTCAGCAGTTCATCAACGCCCGCGACTGCGGGCGAACGCTGTCAATCGGATGGCACTGAATCAGGCACCGGGCGTCGGGCTTGCCGTTCAGCGACATAAGAGACCCGCACCGAGTGAGCCAGGAGACCGAGGCTCCTGGCGATGCGAGGGCACCCGGGAGGGGTGCGGGTCAGTCGCAGAACGGCAAGCCCGGCGGCCGGGGCCGGGATCGGGTTCGGGATCGCACAACGTTCGCCTGCAAGCAGGCTCCAACGTTACTGACGAACATGAGGTAGAATGCCCGCGCCACGAGTGTGGCTATTCGTTAACAATTTGCGCTGGATTTGCGATCCAGGCGGCAAGAGGACATTTCATGACTGCTATCGTTGTAGCGGCGCTCTACAAGTTCGTGCGCCTTCCCGACTTTGAATCCCTGCGTGTACCCCTGCACGACCTGATGACCGCCAACGAGGTCCGCGGCACCCTGCTGCTGGCACTCGAAGGCATCAACGGCACCATCGCCGGCCCGCGCGAGGGCATTGACGCCGTGCTCGCCTGGCTGCGCAGCGACCCACGTCTGCAGAGCCTCGAGACCAAGGAGTCCCACGCCGACGAGAACCCCTTCCACCGCACCAAGGTCAAGCTCAAGAAAGAGATCGTGACCATGGGCGTGGAGGACATCGACCCGAACCAGATCGTCGGCACCTATGTGAAGCCCGAGGACTGGAACGCGCTGATCAGCGACCCGGAGGTGCTGCTGGTGGACACCCGCAACGACTACGAGGTGAAGATCGGCACGTTCCGCCATGCCCTGAACCCGCAGACGACCTCGTTCCGCGAGTTTCCCGAGTTCGCGCGGGAGCACCTCGATCCACAGAAGCACCGCAAGGTGGCCATGTTCTGCACCGGCGGCATCCGCTGCGAGAAGTCCACGGCCTTCATGAAGCAGCAGGGCTTCGCCGAGGTGTATCACCTGCAGGGCGGCATTTTGAAGTATCTGGAGGATGTGCCGCAGGAAGAGTCCCTGTGGGAGGGCGAGTGTTTCGTCTTCGACAATCGGGTGACGGTGAATCATCAGCTGGAGAAGGGCCGCTACGATCAGTGCCACGCCTGCCGCATGCCGATCACCGAAGAGGAGAAGGCCTCCCCCTTCTATGTGCACGGGATCAGCTGCCTGCACTGCCACGACAGCCACGATGCCGACCAGCTGCGCCGCTTCGCCGAGCGCGAGCGGCAGATGCAGCTGGCGCGCGAGCGTGGCGAGCCGCACATCGGCGAGTCCATGGCGCAGACCATCGCCCGTCGGCGTCACGAAAAGCAGCTGGCCCGCGAGGCCCAGCGCCGGATGAATGCAGGCGAGACGCCTAGCGCGTGAAGGTGTCGTCCGGCGTCGCCTCGACGAAGGCGAAACGCGGGACGCGCGTGCCATTCACCTCGACGGTTTCCTCGAACATGGCGCGCGGGCGTATCCACAGTCCGCGTTCGCCATACAGGGGCCGGTAAACCACATGTTCCTCTTCCGTCTCGCTGTGGCGGGCGACACCGTAGACCTGATAAAGCTTGTCCTTGTAGTGACGGTAGATGCCAGGGGTGAGTGTCATGCTGGGGGTCTCCTTGCGCCGCAGTGTGGGCGGCGAGCGGCAGCTTAGCAGAATTTCCCATGCAGGCCGCCCGCGATCCCGGTAGCATTGCGGCAACGCGACGCTGCCAGCCCATGAGGGGCGGCGGTGCGGGCGCGTCCGACGCAAAAGGTTTCTGCCATGTCTGCCTGTCCGTCTCGTTCGCCTCTGTGGGGTGCCCTGCGCCCCGTGATTCTCGTGTTGCTCGGCATTGCCCTGGCTGCCTGTGCGGGCACTGCCGGCCCCAGCAAGCAGGAGCTGATCCTTGGCACCTGGTCCGGCGATTTCCAGGGTCAGAGCATCACGTTGGTGTATACCAAAACCGAAGTCGCCGTCGAGGCCTTCGGCATTAGCTTTCCTTATGTCTGGGTGGATGCCGACAACATCCGGCTGGATGCCATGGGGCAGGAGATCACCAGCACGGTGGAGTTCCAGGGGCCGGATGTGATGGTGCAGCGCAGTCCGCAGGGCATGCAGACACTGCAGCGCGTGCAGTAGAGCGGCCCCTCAGGGCTCGTTGTCCAGGCGGCGCGACTCTTCCGGGTCGCGGCGCTCGCGCATGAAGCTCATGGCTTCCAGACGCTGTTCCGGCGTGATCTGCGCGAAGATCTCCACCGTCTGCTGCTGCGTGATCTCCAGGAAGCGCATGGAGACCCCGCGCAATTCATCGAAGGCCTCGTTGAGTGCCTCGACGTTTAGCGGTTGCTCGGTCAGCAGGGCGTTGACGCCCGCCTGCGCCCGGAACACCTCGCCCAGCAGAGGGCGACTGGCGGCGCGGTATTCGTCCATCTTCGGCTCCAGGCGTGCCAGGGTGTCGGCATCCAGATCGTCCAGTATCCAGGCCAGATTGGGCGGCAGCGGCCGACCGTCCGGGTCGATCAGGATGCGTGCGGTGATGCCGCCGAACACCAACAGATTCAGGCTCAGCGAGACAATCAACACCCACTTCACCACGCTCCGGCGATTGACGCTCATTCGGCGATCTCCGCGTAGTCATTCAAGGCGAGCAGGGCAAGCTCCTCTTCCCAGGCCACTTCCGGGCCACTGATGCCGAAACTGAAGAAATTGGCCATGTAGATGCCGCACACCAGGGGCAGGCAGGCCACCAGGGCCGGGCGCCAGATCCAGGCCAGCAGACGATCGCCGTGCGGCAGCAGCCAGTCCATGGCCTGATCCAGCAGGTTGTCACCGGCCAGGCTGGCGGCGCGGCGCAGCACGCGCTGCTCAAGTCCAGGCAGTACGGGAGTCGGCAGGGCATCCAGAAGGGCTTCCAGCTGCGCGTACTCGCGACACAGGGCCTGGGCCGCCGGGTTGTCGCGCTGCCAGGCCTCGGCGGCGTGGCGTTCCTGTTCCGGCCAGCGCGCAGGCTGGCTGCCGTGGGTCTCGACGAGTTGCGCGAATCTTTCGGGTGTCATGTTCATGGTCAGCTCTGCGCTCTGATGGTTGTGAGTGCCGGCTCTCTGCTGGAGCCTGGTCAGTGTTTCAACTGCGCTTTCAAACTTCGCCTGGCACGGGCCAGGATGGACTCCAGGGCATCCACCGAGATGTCCATGATCGTGGCGATCTCCTTGTTGGAGAAGCCGTGATAGTGGCTCAGCACGACGGCGCTGCGCTGCCGCTCGGGCAGGCATTCCAGGGCCTGCTGCAGGGCGGCCAGCTGCTGCGTTCTCTCGGGCGCGTCCGCCGGGCGGTCGCTGCCCTCGTGCTCGTCTTCGTATTCGCTGCTCAGCGAGGACTTGTCCTTGCGCAGGTAATCGATGCACAGGTTGTGTGCAATCCGGTGCAGCCAGGTGCTGACACTGGCCTTCTCGCGCTGCCAGGTGCTGGCGTGCGTCCACAGGCGCAGGAAGGTTTCCTGAGCGATGTCCTCGGTGTCCTTGCTGTTGCCCAGCATGCGAAAGGCAAAGTGGCTGATGGATTTCAGATGCTGGCGGATGGCCGCCTCGTAGGCTCTGGAATCGCCGGCAACGATGGCCTGCATCAGCGCTTCGTCGTCTGTCATAGAGATCCTTGCTCCGTAGACCATCTGCCTGGTGACAACGCGTGAACAACAGGAGTTTCCTGGCCTGCGCAGTGATCTCGCCGCATTCTAAACGGCGCTCGTGCTTGTTTCATTCACTGGTTGGCAGGATATACGGTCGTGTGCCGGGTTCCTGTCGGTCTCAAGACACTTGTCTTTGTTCCGACCTTGCAAATTCGAACTGACTAAACACGTTTGATTTCATGAATGGAGTATCGACGCTTCGCAAAAGGCTGGGTTATTCTGCCGGCGATTCCCTTCTCGGGCCCGCCCATGCAGCACTCGACTTCCTCAGACGACAGTTTCGCGCGCTCCGCCGGGCGTCCGCTCGCCCTGTTCGGGGCTGCGGCCCTGCTGGCGCTGGTGCTGCTGATGTTCCTGCTGGATTTCCTGGCGGGGCTTGCCAGCGCGGGCACCGGTGGCACTGCTGGCGCGGTCGATGTCGAGCGGCAGGAGATCACCATCTACATGCGCGAAGAGCCGCCCCAGCTCAACAGCATGCTGACCACCGACGCGGTGAGCGGCATGGTGCTGGGCCACGTCATGGAGGGCCTGTTGCGCTATGACGAGAATTCCCAGATCGTGCCGGGGCTTGCCGAACGCTGGGAGATCAATGGCTCCCGGGCCGTGTTCCATCTGCGCGAGAACGCCCGCTGGAGCAATGGCGAGCCCATCACCGCGGGGGATTTCGAGTATGCCTGGAAGACGGCGCTCGACCCGGCCACGGGCTCGCAGTACGCCTTCATCTTCTACGCCATCAAGAACGCCGAAGCGGCCAACAGCGGCGCGGTGCCGGTTGCCGAGGTGGGCGTGCGAGCCCTGGACGCGCGCACGCTCGAGGTGGAGCTGGCGCAGCCGGTGGCCTATTTCGACAAGCTGGTGGCCTTCGCCACCTATCTGCCGATCCCCGCCGCCTTTCACCAGCAGATGGCCGAACGCTACGGCGCCGATGCCGACACCATGCTCTACAGCGGCCCCTTCATGCTGACGAGCTGGGTGCACGGGGCCAGCCTGCGCATGGAGCGCAACCCGCATTACTGGGATCAAGACAGGGTGCGCCTGAACGCCATCAACGCGGCCTACATCACCTCCGACTCCAATACCCTGCTCAATCTCTACAAGGACGGCCGCATCGTGCAGGTGGACCTGAGCGCCGAGATGCTGGAAGGCGCGATGCAGCAGCGCTGGCATCTGGACCGTTTCATGGATGGCAGCGTGTTCTTCATCGACTTCAATCACCGGCCCGAGCGCGTCACCCGCAACCTGAACCTGCGCAAGGCCATGCAGCTGGCGCAGAACAGCCACGAGCTGGTGGATCGCGTCATCAAGCTGCCTGGCTATCTGCCTGCCAAGAGTCTGTTTCCGGTGTGGCTGCAGGGCGTGGAGCGGCCGTTCCGCGAGGAGTATCCGGCCCCGGAGGCGCCTTATGACATAACGCTGGCGCGGGAATACCTGGAGCGCGCGCGGCAGGAGCTGGGCCTGACGCAGTTCCCGCCACTGGTGCTGCTGGCCGATACGTCCCCCGTGGCCACCATCTCGAGCCAGTACTACCAGGAAGTGTTCAAGCGCAATCTGGGTCTGGACATCATCATCGACGCCCAGACCTTCCAGCAGCGGCTCGCGAAAATGGATGCGGGCGACTTCGACATCGTGCTCTCGGGCTGGGGCCCGGACTACAACGACCCGCTGACCTTCGCCGATCTGTACGCCTCCTGGAACCTGAACAATCGCGGCCGCTACGCCAGCGAGCGGGTGGATGCGCTGGTGCGGCAGGCGCAGAGCTCCACCGACAACGTGGCGCGCATGGCGGCCTTCGGCGAGATCCAGCAGATCCTGTTCGACGAGGTGGCGATGATCGGCAATTACGAGCGGGGCAGGGTGTATGCCACCGACACGCGGGTGAAGGGGATTCTGCGGCGGGTGTTCGGGGCGGAGGTTGACTACACGCATGCGTATATCGAGGTGGAGCCCTGATTGTGGGCTGAGCTCTTGATGGGGCTTCGATGTCGCGGGCGGGAGGCGGGGTGGGCCCTTCGGGACACGCCGTGAACCCATCCATGGGGGCTTGGCTGCCGCCATCCCTGGCGGCAGACAGTCCCGAAGGGCCCACCCCGCCTCCCGCCTGCTGGTTCGGTGCCACACGACCGCGGCAGCGCACGGGCAGGGCACCACGCTCGGGTGGAGGTGGCCAAGGAGCCGGCTCCGTGGGCTTGGCCAGGCTCTCCGTGTATTGCCGGCCAGGCAGGAACAGATGTGAGAACCAATGAATTGAGAACGGCGCTGACCTCGACGGCGGCGTGATGCAGCCCCTGGGTGGCGGGGCGCTTCTGGATCGACCGTTGGCCGCCAGGACGGCGGCCAGCGAGCCCTTTACCCTCGGAACGGGGGCCAGGGATGGGTTAACGGCGTGTCGAGACAGGAGTGCCCCGCCACCCAGGGGCGGGATCGAAGCAATAATCCGGGATACCAGCAACTGAGAATCACAGGACCATTGGCACACCCATGTGGCAATACACACTCAAACGCATTCTGCAGGGAATCATCACCGTCTGGTTCATCGCCACGGCCACGTTCCTTGCCATGCACAACGTGCCCGGTGATCCGCTCTCCGGCGGCCGCGCCATCAGCCCCGAGATCCGCGCCAACCTCGAGGCCCGCTACGGGCTCGACAAGCCCCTGGGCGAGCAGTACGTGCAATACCTCGGCAATCTGCTGCGCGGCGACTTCGGCATCTCCTTCACCCAGCAGAACCGCCAGGTCAATGACATCATCCGCGAGCACTTCCCCGTGTCCGCCACCCTCGGCATTCTCGCCGTGCTGTTCGCGGCGCTGGGCGGCGTGCTCTGGGGTGCCCTCACCGCGCTCTACCGCAACCGTCTGCCCGACACCCTCATCATGTTCCTCGTGATCCTCGGCATCTCGGTGCCCAGCTTCGTGTTCGCCGCTCTCGGGCAGCTGGCCCTGGTCAACGTGAATGCCCTGCTCGGCGTGTCACTGCTGCCCGTGGCCGGCTGGGGCGGCGTCGGGCACATGATCCTGCCGGCGCTGGTGCTGGGCATGGGCACCATGGCCTATCTGACCCGCCTGATGCGCTCGTCCATGCTCGAGATCATGCACTCGGACTACATCCGCACCGCCCGCGCCAAGGGCCTGCCGCCCGCGCGCATCTTCACCCGGCACCAGTTGCGCAATGCCATCCTGCCGGTGATCACGGTGCTCGGGCCCGCCATTGCCGCCATCACCACCGGGGGCTTCGTGGTGGAGCTGGTGTTCGCGATTCCCGGGCTCGGCCGCTACTTCGTGCAGGCGGTGCAGCAGCTCGATTACACGGTGATCATGGGCACCACGGTGTTCTACGGCGCCTTTCTGGTGGGCATGGTGATCGTGGTGGATCTGCTCTATGGCTGGATCGACCCGCGCGTGAGGCTGCAATGAGTCCGACCGAGCTGCCCCAGGGCCTGAGTGCCGACGACTTCCAGCCGCTCGACCGGCGCGACCACGCCCAGGGCATCAGCCGGCCCTCGCGTTCCTACTGGCAGGATGCCTGGGCGCGGCTGCGCCGCAATCGCCGGGCGCTGCTGTCCCTGTGGATCATCGTGGGGCTGCTGGCCTTCGCGCTGGTCGGTCCGGCGCTGTGGCGCGTGGACCCGGCCCGGCAGGACATCGACCAGATCAGTCAGGGGCCGCTGGCCGATCGCACGGCCACCGTGGTCGCGCCCTACACCGCGTGGAATGGCCGTGCCACAGCGGGTTACGAGAGCGGCAGCGGGCTGCGGCTGGCTCAGGCCGGCACCTCCCAGGCGGTGCGCCTGCTCTGGGATGCGGTGCCGGGCGCGGGGGCTCTGCGACTGTATCGCAACATCTTCCCGGTCGAGGCCGACATGGCCTTCGGCCTGCCGATTGCCGAGTTCGCCACGGGTGCCGCCGGCTTCTACGAGGATCGCCTCGATCTGCGTCCCGGCACTTACCATTATTCCCTCGTGGCCCTGAACGCCGACCGCAGCCTGAGCACGCGTTACGAGGTGCTCGAGGTCGAGGTCACCCGCGTCATCACCCTGGACGAAGTGCGTGCCCGCGCCCTGGTGCCGGAAGCCACCGTCCTGGCCGAGGGGGATGACGTGAAGCTGGCCCTGCACCCGCTGGGCACCGACTATCTGGGGCGCGACATGCTGGCGCGGCTGATGGCCGGCGCCCGCGTCTCGCTGTTCATCGGCATCGTGGCGCCTGTGCTCTATGTACTGCTCGGCGTGCTCTACGGCAGCACGGCCGGCTTCCTGGGCGGGCGGGTGGATCAGTGGATGATGCGCTTCGCCGACTTCGTGGTGGCGCTGCCTTTCCTGCTGTTCATGATCCTGTTCCAGGTGGTGTTCGGCATCGGCCCGGGGGAGAGCGGCATCGCGCCCATGCTGGCCGCCCTGGTGCTGCTGGCGTGGCCGGCCACCGCGCGCCTGGTGCGCGGGCAGATCCTGCAGATCCGCCATCAGGCCTACATCAGCGCCTCGCGCCTGCTGGGGGCGCCGGACTGGTACCTCGTGCTGCGCCACATGATTCCCAACACCCTGGGCGTGATCCTGGTGACGCTCACCTTCGCCGTGCCCAGTGCCATCTTCACCGAGGCCTTCCTGTCGTTCATCGGCATGGGCGTGGCGCCGCCCACGGCGTCCTGGGGCAGCATGAGCAACGAGGGGCTGGCGACCATGCTCACGCACCCGCATGAACTGATCTTCCCCGCCCTGTTCATCAGCATCACCGTGCTGGCCTTCAATCTGCTGGGCGACGGGCTGCGCGACGCGCTGGATGCCCGCATGAGGAGTCTGGAATGAGTGTGCCGCTGCTGGACGTGCAGAACCTGCACGTGGAATTCGACACCTACGGCGGCACCGTCAAGGCCGTGCGCGGTGTCGACTTCCGCGTCGAGGCCGGGCGCACGCTGGCCATCGTCGGCGAGTCCGGCTGCGGCAAGTCCGTGACCGTGCAGGCCATGATGGGGCTCACGCCCATGCCGCCCGGGCGCATCACCGCCGGCAGTGCGCGGCTGCGCGGCGAGGAGATTCTCGGGCGCACCCAGGCCGCCGGGCGGGAGCTGCGCGGTTCCGAGATCGGCATGATCTTCCAGGACCCGATGTCCTCGCTCAATCCCACCATGCGCATTGGCGATCAGATCGCCGAGCCGCTGCTGGTGCACCGAGGCTACAGCGCCAGTCAGGCCTGGGCTCGCGCCATCGAGCTGCTGGAGCTGGTGCGCATCCCCGAGGCGGCGCGTCGGGCGCGGCAATACCCCTTCGAGTTCTCGGGCGGCATGCTGCAGCGCGCCATGATCGCCATGGCCATCGCCTGCAAGCCCGCGCTGCTGATTGCCGATGAGCCGACCACGGCGCTGGACGTGACCATCCAGGCGCAGATCCTCGACCTGCTGCGCGAGCTGCAGAAGGAAACCGGCATGGCCATCATCCTGATCACCCACGATCTGGGCGTGGTGGCGCGCATGGCCGACGAGGTGGCCGTGATGTATGCCGGACAGGTGGTGGAGGCGGGCAGCGTGGATGACGTGTTCTATCGCTCGGCCCACCCCTACACGCTGGGGCTGCGCCAGGCCATGCCGGCCAGTCATCGCGATCGGGCGCAGCGTCTGCAGCCCATCGAGGGCAGTCCGCCCGATCTGTTCGCGCCGCCCGCCGGCTGTGCCTATGCCGCGCGCTGTCCGCAGGCCATGCAGGTGTGTCAGGCACACGCGCCGGCCAGTGTCGAGGCCGGGCCGCAGCATCTTTCCCGCTGCTGGCTGCTGCATCCGCAGGCGCCGGCCAATGCTCTGCAGCGGCAGGCGCAGGGAGGTCGCGGTGGCTGATCTGGTGCAGGTGGAGAAGCTCGTTCACCATTTCGATCTGGGCGGCGGACGCCGCGTGCATGCGGTGGACGGCATCAGCCTCGCCATCGGCGAGCGCGAGGTGCTGGGGCTGGTGGGCGAGAGCGGCTCGGGCAAGTCGACGCTCGGCCGCACGCTGCTGGGGCTGCATGACAAGCAGGGCGGACAGGTGCGCTATCGCGGCGAGGCGCTGCCGGCGCGCTATGCTCCGGCCGACTTCCGACGCTTCTCGCGCAAGCTGCAGATGATCTTCCAGGACCCGTATTCCTCGCTGAACCCGCGCATGACGGTGGGCGAGATCCTCACCGAGGGCCTGCTGCTGCACAAGCTGCTGCCGCCCTCGGCAGCGCGGGACAAGGCCGTGGCATGGCTGGAGCGCGTCGGCCTGCACGCCGATCATCAATCGCGGTATCCCCATGAATTCTCCGGCGGCCAACGCCAGCGCATCGGCATCGCCCGGGCCCTGATCCTGGAGCCGGAATTCGTGGTGTGTGACGAGCCCATCTCGGCGCTGGATGTGTCGGTGCAGGCACAGGTGGTGAACCTGCTGGACGAGTTGCGGCACTCCATGGGGCTCACGCTGCTGTTCATCGCGCATGACCTCTCCATGGTGCGCCATGTCAGCGACCGCATGGCCGTGATGTACCTGGGCGCGCTGGTGGAGGTGGGGCCCGTCGACAAGGTCTATTTCGAGCCGCTGCACCCTTACACGCAGATCCTGATCGCCTCCAATCCCGAGCCCGATCCGGCGAGCGAGCGCACGCGGCTGTCCACCTCGATCACGGGCGAGATCCCCTCGCCGGTGAACGTGCCTGCCGGCTGCCGCTTCGCCAGCCGCTGCCCGCGCGCCATGGACGTGTGTCGCACGCAGACCCCGTTGCTCAAGCCGGCCGCCGACCCGGACCGCCTGGTGGCCTGTCATCTGTATTGAGGGGGCAAAAAAAACGGCCACCGTCGCCGGCAGCCGTGTCAATAAAGGGAGAGTGACTCACTTTCGCAATGCCTGAACCAGATCGGGAGAGGATAAACGCACCCTGTTGCTCGGACATGGCTGCATCATGCCGTGCGGGCGTGACACCCACTGGTCAAGCGCATGACATTTTGGCGACACTGGCCCCTCTGCAAGAAATTGGATTGGCCTTCGCTCTCCTGCCAAAACCGGTTATGCTCCGAAGCCATCGTGACCCTCGATCGAGAGCAAGAAGAACTGCATGCGTGACTACTTCCTTCGTCGTTTGCTTCTGATTCCGCCGACCCTCATCGGCATCACGATCATCGTCTTCGTCATCACCCGACTCGTTCCCGGCGGCCCCATCGAGCGCGCCATCATGGAGGCCCAGCTCTCCGGCGGCAGCACCCGTGGCGCTGCGGCCGGGCAGAACATGGCCCTGTCCGAATCCCAGCTGGCGCGGCTGCGCGAATACTACGGCTTCGACAAGCCCGTGCTGCAGAGCTATGTGGAGTGGGTCGGCAAGGTGGCCACCGGCGATCTGGGCATCTCCTACCGCTACAACATGCCGGTCTGGGACGTCATGGCCAGCCGCTTCCCGGTCTCGCTCTACTACGGCATCATCACGCTCATCCTCACCTACGCGATCTGTGTGCCCTTGGGCATCCTCAAGGCCATCAAGCACCGGACGGCCGTCGACAACATCAGCTCCATCCTCATCTTCATCGGCTATGCGGTGCCCGGCTATGCGCTGGGCTCGCTGCTGCTGCTGTACTTCTCGGTGCGGCTGGAATGGTTCCCCATGGGCGGCTTCGTGAGTCTGCAGTTCGATGATCTGAGCCTGTGGGGCAAGATCAAGGACCTGGTGTCCCACTCCGCGCTGCCGCTGATCTGCTACATGATGGGCAGCTTCGCGCTGGTGACGCTGCTGCTGAAGAATCACCTGATGGACAATCTGGCCTCGGACTATGTGCGCACGGCCATCGCCAAGGGCGTGTCCTTCCGCAAGGCCGTCACCGGCCACGCGCTGCGCAACTCGCTGATTCCCATCGCCACCACCTTCGGCCAGAACATCACGCTGCTGGTGTCCGGCTCCTTCCTCATCGAGACCATCTTCGACATCAACGGCTTCGGGTTGCTGGGCCTGACCTCCATCGTCGACCGGGACTACCCGGTGGTGATGGGTGTGGTGTTCCTGGCCAGCGTGCTGCTGCTGATCGGCAACATTCTCTCCGACATCCTCGTGGCGCTGGTCGACCCGCGCATCCGTTTCAACTAGGACGCCGCCATGAGCCTGTTGCGCCTGAATCCGCAAACCCAGAAGAAACTGCGCCGCTTCCGCGAGATCAAGCGGGGCTACTACAGCTTCATCATCCTGACGGTGTTCCTGCTGCTCAGCCTGTTCGGCGAACTGCTGATCAACAACCGCGCGCTTATCGTGAGCTACGAGGGCACGCTGCACTTCCCCACCTACGGTGCCTTCCACCCCGGCACCGACTTCGGCCTGGGCTACCCGTACGAGACCAATTACCGCGAGCTGCAGCGCGTGTTCGAGGAAGCGGATGACGGCAACTGGGTGCTGATGCCCCTGATTCCCTACAGCCCCTTCGAGAACGACGCCAGCAGCGGCATCTTCCGCCCCGAGGCGCCCAGCGCCGAACGCCAGCATTATCTGGGCACGGACACCACCAGCCGGGACATCCTGGCGCGCCTGTTCTTCGGCACTCGCATCGCGCTGGTGTTCGCCATCGGCTTCATGGCGGCGGTGTACGTGATCGGCGTGGCGGTGGGTTGTGCCATGGGCTATCTGGGCGGCTGGTTCGACATCATCAGTCAGCGCCTCATCGAGATCTGGAGCAACATCCCCTTCCTCTACATGGTGATCATCGTGTTCTCGGTGATTCCGGACGGCTTCAGCATCTTCGCGCGGATCATGATCCTGCTCAGTGTGATGGTGCTGTTCTCATGGACATCCATGACCTATTACATGCGTACCGAGACGTACAAGGAGAAGTCCCGCGACTATGTGGCAGCGGCCCGTGTGCTGGGCGCCTCCAACACCCGCATCGTGTTCCGCCACATCCTGCCGAACGTGCTCTCCACGCTGGTGACCTTCATGCCCTTCACCATCGTGGCCGCGATCTCGGCCATCACGGCGCTGGATTTCCTCGGCTTCGGCCTGCCGCCGCCCACCCCGAGCCTGGGGGAGCTGCTCAAGCAGGGCACGCAGACGCTGCGCACCGCGCCCTGGATCGTGATGTCGGCATTCGGGACGCTCGTGGTGCTGCTCACGCTGGTCACCTTCGTGGGCGAAGCCATTCGCGAGTCCTTCGACCCACGCAAATTCACCCTTTACAAATAGACATCCTGCTTCGGGAGAACGTCGCATGAAGACACGACATGGTTGGAACACCCTGCTGCTGATGGCGGTGGCCCTGCTGCTCGGCGCCTGCGGAGGCGGCACCGAGGAACAGGCAGAGTCCGGCCTGGACAACACCCAGGAAGTGCTGGATTTCTACGCCTCCCGCCCGGACCTGTTCACCTTCGCCACGCCCGCCGATCTGCCGGCCGGACTGGTCTGGGAAACCGGCATGAACGAGCCCGAGATCGGCTCGCCCGAGGCGAAGAAGGGCGGCACCTACTACGAATCCATCGAGGACTTCCCGCCCACGCTGCGCTTCACCGGGCCGGACTCCAACTTCTCGTCCCGCTCCTGGATCAGCGGCTTCTATCGCATGCCATGGGTGGTGCCGCATCCGAACACGCGCAACTACATTCCGGGCATCGCCGAGGCCTGGGCCATCGATCAGCCCAACAAGAAGGTGTACATCCGCATCAACCCGGCGGCGCGCTGGACGGATGACGAACCCATCACTTCCGACGATGCCTTGTTCGCGTTCTTCTTCTACCTGTCCGAGTACATCCAGGCGCCGTTCTCGAACAATCATTACAGCAACGAATACACCAACATCACCAAGTACGACGACTACACCTTCTCGGTCACCATGACCAATGCGAAACCGGACATGGCCGAATACGCGCTGTTCCTGGGGCCGGTGCCCCAGCACTTCTACAAGGAGCTGGGCACGGATTACCCCGAGCGCTACCAGTGGCGTTACGAGCCTCACGCCGGAGCCTATTTCATCGACGACCAGAACATCGACATGGGCGTGCGCATCGTGCTCGAGCGCAAGCAGGACTGGTGGGCGAAGGACATGAAGTACTGGCGCTACCTGTTCAATCCGGATCGCATCAACCTGTCGGTGATCCGTGACGCCTCCAATCGCTACGAGGCCTTCCGTCGCGGCGACGTGGACATGATGCGCGTGGCCACGGCCGAGATGTGGTACGACAATCTGCCCGACAGCGACCCGGACATCGTCAGCGGCTACATTCACAAATCCACGTTCTACAACGGCGGCCCGCGCAGCAACTGGGGCCTGTGGATGAATTCGTCCCGGCACCTGCTGGACAATCAGGACGTGCGTCTGGGCATTCAGTACGCCGCCAACTGGCAGCTGGTGATCGACAGCTATTTCAGGGGCGACATGGAGCGTCTGCGCACGCAGAACGACGGTTATCCCGAGTTCACCAATCCGGACATCGTGGCGCGACCCTTCGACATCGCCCTGGCCGAACAGCACTTCGCGGCCGCCGGCTTCACCCAGCGCGGCCCGGACGGCATCCTGACCAACGCCGCCGGCGAGCGTCTGGCCTTCACGTTGAGCACGCATTACGACCGCTTCGCCGACGTGTTCACCATCCTGAAGGAAGAGGCCATCAAGGCCGGGCTGGAGCTGCGCATCGAGATCCTCGACGGCGCCGCCGGCTTCCGCAAGGCGCAGGAGAAGCAGCACGACATTTACTTCGTGAGCTTCGCACCCGCGCTGTCCATGTACCCGGACTACTGGCAGTACTTCCACTCCGACAACGCCTACGACGATGCCTTCCTCGACGATGGCAGCGTGAACCCGGCGCGCGTGGTCAAGCCGCAGACCAACAACCTGCAGATCGTGGCCGACCATGAACTGGACCAGTGGATCGAGGAGTATGACGACTCCGAGGACAAGCAGCGCATGATCGAGCTGTCGCACATGATCCAGCAGCGTCATCACGAGTACGC
>JAURIJ010000006.1 GCA_030832825.1 Gammaproteobacteria bacterium | reverse complement strand
CCGCTGGCCAGGGGACGCGGGCATGCTGGCGCGGCTGTCGCTGATCGAGGAGGGGAGCGACCCGCAGGTGCGCATGGCGCACCTGGCGATCGTCGGCAGCTTCTCGGTGAACGGCGTGGCGCAGCTGCACACCGATCTGCTGAAGGCCGGGCTGTTCGCCGATTTCCACGCCCTGTGGCCGGCCAGGTTCAACAACAAGACCAACGGCGTGACGCCCCGCCGCTGGCTGGCCTACTGCAATCCCGCGCTCTCGGCGCTCATCTCGCGGCAGATCGGCCCGGACTGGGTGACCGATCTGGAACGCCTGTCCGCCTTGCGCCCGCTGGCCGACAACGCCGATGTGCGCGCCAGCTGGGCCGCAGTGAAGCTGGCCAACAAGCAGCGTCTGGCCAGCCTGGTGCAGGAGGTGTGCGGCGTGCCGTTCGACACGGCCATGCTGTTCGATGTGCAGGTCAAGCGCATCCACGAATACAAGCGCCAGCTGCTCAATGTGCTGCACGTGATTCATCTCTACGGGCGCATCCTGCGCGGCGACACGGCCGGCATGACACCGCGCTGCGTGTTGATCGGCGGCAAGGCGGCGCCGGGCTATTTCATGGCCAAGCGCATCATCACGCTGATCACCCATGTGGCGCAGGTCATCAATGCCGACTCGCGAGCCGCGCCCTGGCTGCGCATGGCCTTCTTCCCGAATTACCGCGTCACCGCCATGGAGGCGATCTGTCCCGGCACCGATCTGTCGGAGCAGATCTCCACGGCCGGCAAGGAGGCCTCGGGCACCGGCAACATGAAGTTCATGATGAACGGGGCGTTGACCATCGGCACGCTCGACGGCGCCAACATCGAGATCCGCGACGCGGTGGGGCCGCAGAATTTCTTCCTCTTCGGGCTGCAGGCCCACGAGGTGGCCCAGTGGCGCCAGCACTATGACCCGGCCGCGATCATCGCCGCCGACGCCGACCTGCAGGCGGCCATGCGGCTGCTGGAATCCGGCTGTTTCAATCGCGCGGAGCCGGGGCTGTTCCAGCCCATCATCGACAGCATCCGCAATCCTCAGGACCCTTGGCTGACCGCAGCCGACTTCCGCAGCTATGTCGACGCCCAGGCGCGCGCCGGCGCGCTGTTCCGCGATCAGGAGGCCTGGCAGCGCATGAGCATTCTCAACACGGCGGCCAGCGGCTTCTTTTCCAGCGACCGCACCATCCGCAGCTATGCCCGCGACATCTGGGGCCTGCCGGACAGCACAGGATCACAACAAGAATGACCCGCAGCCACTTTACTCACACTCGAGGTGCCCATGACTGAACACGGACCGCGCTATGTCAGCAAGCTCACCCGCAACACCTACGCCCTGATCCTGGCGGGCGGACGGGGCTCGCGCCTGCACGAACTGACCGACTGGCGGGCCAAGCCCGCGCTGTTCTTCGGCGGCAAGTTCCGCATCATCGACTTCCCGCTCTCCAACTGCATCAACTCGGGCGTGCGCCGCGTCGGGGTGGTGACGCAGTACAAGGCCCACTCGCTGATCAAGCATCTGGTGCGCGGCTGGGGGCACTTCAAGAAGGAGCTGGGGGAGGGTGTGGAGATCCTGCCGGCGTCCCAGCGCCATTCCGACAACTGGTACATGGGCACGGCGGATGCGGTGTTCCAGAACATCGACATCATCCGGGGCGAGATTCCCGAGTACGTGATGATCCTCTCCGGCGACCACATCTACCGCCAGGACTACGGCGAGATGCTGGCCTTCCATGCCGAGCACGATGCCGACATGACCGTGTCCTGCATGGAAGTGCCGCTGGAGGAGGCGGCGGGCAACTTCGGCGTGATGAGTGTGGATCGCCAGCAGCGCATCCTGGCCTTCCACGAGAAGCCGGCGCAGCCGCAGAGCGTGCCGGACAATCCGGCCATGTGCCTGGCGTCCATGGGCAACTACGTGTTCAAGACGGAGTTCCTGTTCGAGCAGCTGCGCAAGGATGCCCGCAATGCCGGCTCCGACCACGACTTCGGCAAGAACATCATTCCGTCCATCATTGCCGACCATAAAGTCTTCGCCTATCGCTTCGCCGACCCGGCTCCGGAGCAGACTGCCTACTGGCGTGACGTGGGCAATCTGGACTCCTATTGGCTGGCCAACATGGAGCTGGTCTCGCCCACGCCGCCGCTGAACCTGTATGACCCGCGCTGGCCGATCTGGACCTTCCAGGAGCAGCTGCCGCCGGCCAAGTTCGTGTTCGACGACGACGATCGGCGCGGCGCGGCCATCGATTCCATGGTCTCGAGCGGCTGTATTATTTCCGGCTCCACGGTGCGAAAATCGCTGCTCTTCTCGAACGTGCGGGTGCATTCCTACTCCACCATCGAAGAGGCAGTGGTCCTGCCTGATGTCGTCATTGCGCGTCACTGCAAGCTGCGCAAGGTCATCATCGACCGTGGCTGCACGGTGCCCGAGGGCACGGTGATCGGTTACGACCGCAAGCAGGACGTGGCAAACGGCTTCCGGGTGACGGCCAAGGGCGTCACCCTGGTCACTCGCGAGATGCTCGGGCAGTCGGTGGGTGGAATCTAGGGCAGGACAGATGCATATCGCGATGATTGCCGCCGAGAACGGGGCACTGCAGGGCGGCAAGGTCGGGGGAATTGGCGATGTGATCCGGGATGTGCCGCTGGCCCTGGCGGCCCTCGGGCACACGGTGTCGGTCATCACCCCGGGCTATCAGGCACTGAGCCGGCGCAACCCCTCCCGTCTGCTGGGCACGGTGGACGTGTCCTTCTGCGGCCGCCCGGAGCCGGTGGAAGTCCATCGCGTCGAGCCCGCCGGCACCGGCAAGGGCGCCGGGAAGCGGCCACGCGCCGCGAAGACCGGCGAGGTGGCCCATTACGTCCTGGAACACCCTTTGTTCGGTGCCTGCGGCGAAGGCGCCATCTACTGCAATGATCACTACGGGCCTTTCGCCACGGATGCACACAAGTTCGCGCTGTTCTGCGTGGCCGTGGCGCAGCTGCTCGTCGACCAGCGCATCGCCGGCATCGACCGCCTGCACCTGCATGACTGGCACGCCGCCATGCTCGCCATCCTGCGCCACTGCCAGCCGCGCTACCGGGCGCTGCAGGCGCTGCCCACCGTCTACAGCATTCACAATCTCTCCCTGCAGGGCGTGCGGCCGCTGGCCGGCGATGGCTCCTCCCTGCACAGCTGGTTCCCCGATCTGGTGCCCGATCTCGCGCGCCTCCAGGACCCGCGGCACTGGGACTGCGTGAACCTCATGCGCGCCGGCATCACCCTCAGTGATCGCGTGCATGCCGTGTCGCCGAACTATGCGCGGGAGATCCTGGAGCCCACTGACCCTGCCCGCGGTTTCATCGGCGGGGAAGGGCTGGAGCGGGATCTGCAGGCCGTGCACGACGCCGGCCGCCTGTTCGGCATCCTCAACGGCTGCGACTACTGCCAGGCGCCTGCGCCGCATCGCACCCGCCTGCAGTTGCTCGACCTGATCGAGGCGGCCCTGCTGGACTGGGTGGGGCAGCGCCAGAGCGTGCCTGCTGCGCATTTCCACGCCGAGCGTCGCGTGGCCCAGTGGCGGCGCCGACGCCGTCCGGTGGCGTGCACGCTAACCTCGGTCGGCCGCCTCACCAGTCAGAAGGTGCAGCTCTTCCTGCAGAGCGTGGACGACGGCCAGGGCGGCGAGTGCACGGCCCTGGACCGGTTGCTGCGCGACTTGCAGGACGGCGTGTTCATCATGATCGGCAGTGGCGACGAGGCGCTGGAGCACTTCTTCACCGCTGCCATGGTGCGGCACGAGAATTTCCTCTTCCTGCGCGGCTTCTCCGAGGACCTGGCCCAGGCCCTCTACGCCGCCGGCGATCTCTTCCTCATGCCCAGCAGCTTCGAGCCCTGCGGCATCTCCCAGATGCTGGCCATGCGGGCCGGCACGCCCTGCATCGTCCACCACGTGGGCGGCCTGCGGGACACGGTAGTGCACGGGCGCAACGGACTGGCCTTCACGGGCGAGACACCGCGCGCCCAGGCCGAGGCCATGCTGGACTGTGTGCAGCAGGGCGTGGCCATGCTGGCAAGGCCGGCGGCCTGGGCGGCCCTGCGCAAGGGCGCGCTCAACACGCGCTTCACCTGGGACGACGTGGTGCGGCGCTATGTCAGCGACCTCTACGCGCCCCTGGTCTGAGTTCCCGCCATGTCGGAACAGCAGCGGCGTCTGATTCCCTTCGTCTTCGTGTTCATCTGGAGCACGGGCTTCATCGTGGCGCGCTACGGCATGCCTCATGCCGAGCCCATGACCTTCCTGTTCCTGCGCTTCAGCGGCGTGCTCCTGATCATGCTCCCGCTGTGCCTGCTGGCGCGCGTGCAGTGGCCGGCACCCAGGCAGATGGCGCACATCGCGCTGGCCGGCGTGTTGCTGCAGGCGGGCTATCTGGGTGGCGTCTGGGCGGCGATCAAGCTGGGCATGTCGGCGAGTCTGTCGTCCCTGATTGTGGGGTTGCAGCCGATTCTCACCGCCTGGCTGGGCGCCATGGTGGCGGAGCGGGTGAGTGGCCGGCAATGGCTGGGGCTGCTGGCCGGGCTGGGCGGCGTGGGCCTGGTGGTGATGGCCAAGTTCTCGCTGATCGGCCTGACGGCCACGAGTCTGCTGCTGTGCGTGCTGGCGCTGTTCAGCATCACGGCGGGCACGCTCTACCAGAAGCGTTTCTGTCCGCAGTTCGACCTGCGTGCGGGCTCGGTGCTGCAGTTCGGCGCTTCGGCGCTGGTGTGTCTGCCGCTGATGTTCGCCTTCGAGACGCGGGTGGTGGACTGGCAGCCGACGGTGGTGGCGGCGCTGCTGTGGTCGATCTTCGCGCTCTCCATCGGGGCGATCTCGCTGCTGTTCATGATGATTCGCGAGGGCGCGGCGACGCAGGTGGCGTCCTACATGTACCTGACGCCGCCGGTGACGGCGCTGATGGCCTGGGGGCTGTTCGCGGAACCGATCACGCTGACGACGCTGCTGGGCACGGCGCTGACGGTGGTGGCGTTGTGGTTGGTGTTGCGGCGGGGATAAGGGTTGCCGGTTTTTGCACTCCGAATTCGGGGCTGCCCTCGGCCTGCTCGTCTGCGGACACGCCGTGAACCCATCCCTGGGGGCTCGCTGGCCGCCGTCCGGGCGGCCAACGGTCCGCCGACGAGCAGGCCGAGGACAGCCCCTTTGTCCACTGCCAGCGATCTCTACAACTCCTCTTGGGTGATAACCAAGGGAAAACCGGTGCCACCACGACATCCGGTGCCGCTGTAACGTCCGCACAAGACATAACGACAAGTAAGAAGTTGCCGAGACGAGTCTGGTCGATGCCACTGGACTTGAGCCCTGTGGCCTGGGAGCGAGTTTGCAGACCGTCGCCCGCCAGGGCCGAAAAATGCTCCTGCATTTCCGGCACTCCCGCCATCCATGGCGGTCGGATGGCGGGCGCCGAGCTTACAGGGACGTACTTGCAGCGTGTCTGCAAACTCGCTCCCAGGCCGCAGGGCCAGCTTCAGTGCTCGGTTCGCGGGCAAGCCCGCTCCCACAGGACTTGCTTGCACGTCGGCTGGTGTTTTTCCAACCGGCAGGCTATAAACCCCGACAGTCCATTCGCGAGGTCCCCATGTTGCGCATCTTCTTCCTCTTCGTTCTCAGTCTCGTGCTTGCCGCCTGTTCCGACCCTGGTCCTGCCGCACCCGCTGCCCCCGACGCGTCTGCCGGCACGGCCGCTGCCCCTGCCGCCAGCAGCCCCTGGACGCTTGCCGAAACCATCACCCGCGCCGGCGACGAGATCCTCATTCCCTACCGCAAGTACGTGCACCCCAACGGCCTGACCGTGCTGCTGCACGAGGATGATTCCGACCCGCTGGTGCATGTCAACATCACTTACCACGTCGGCTCCGCCCGGGAGGAGCCCCAGCGTTCCGGCTTCGCCCACTTCTTCGAGCACATGATGTTCCAGGGCTCCGCCAATGTCGGCGACGACGCCCATTTCCAGATCGTCACCGAGGCTGGCGGCACGCTGAACGGCTCCACCAGCACCGATCGCACGAACTACTTCCAGACCGTGCCCGCCAACCAGCTCGAGACCATTCTGTGGCTGGAGGCCGACCGCATGGGCTTCCTGCTGGAAGCCGTGACCCAGGAGAAGTTCGAGATTCAGCGCGACACGGTGAAGAACGAGCGCGGACAGAATGTCGAGAACCGCCCCTACGGCCGTGTCTATGAGAGTCTGATTGCCGCCATGTATCCAGGCGGCCACCCGTATTCCTGGCCGGTGATTGGTTATCCGGCGGATCTGGACGCTGCCACCCTGGAGGATCTGCGCCACTTCTTCCTGCGCTGGTACGGCCCGAACAACGCCACGCTGATCGTGGCCGGCAATCTCGACGAGGCCGCCACCCTGGCCATGATCGACAAGTACTTCGGCAGCATTCCCACCGGCCCGGCCGTGGAGCGCGCTGTGCCGCAGCCGGTCGTGCTGGACTCCGATCGCCATGTGTCCTACGTGGATCAGAACGTGCGCTTCCCGCTGCTGGTGATGGCCTTCCCCAGCGTGCCGTACTCCCACCCCGACCGAGTGCCGCTGCAGGCCCTCGCGAATATTCTAGGAGAAGGCCGCAACTCTTTGTTCTATCAACAGTTCGTGCTGAGCAATCGGGCGCTCGATGCCAGTGCCTCCAATGGCTCGCAGGAGCTGGGCGGCATGTTCAGTCTGGAGGTGCAACCTTTCCCCGGCGCCGATCTGGCGCAGTTCGAGGCCGACATGCGCGCCATCGTGGCCGACTTCGCTGCCGAGGACATCACCGACGAGCACCTGGAGACTTTCAAGGGCCAGACCGAGGCGAGCCTGATCAATGCGCTGGAGAGTGTGCAGGGCAAGGCGTCGCGGCTGGCGCTCTACGACTATCTGCTGGACAACCCGAACTTCCTGCCGCAGGAACTCGAGGCCGTGCGGGCATTGACCAAGGAAGATGTGCTGCGCGTGTTCACCCGGTACCTCCAGGACCAGCCGGCGGTGGTGCTCAGCGTGCTGACTCGCGAGGAGGGGGTCGCGCCCAGCAAGCCCGATTCCTATGTGCCCACGCCGGCGCTGCGCGTGACCTCGTCCGAGCTCGATGATCTGGAACCGCGCCCGGTGAGCGACAGCTTCGATCGCAGCGTGCGGCCGGGGGCAGGGCAGACGCCACTGGTGGAAGTGCCGCCGTTCTGGCAGCAGACCCTGGCCAATGGCGCTCAGATCATCGGCACCCAGAGCGACGAGATTCCCAGCGTGACCCTGCGTCTGGTGTTTCGCGGCGGGCATCTGCTCAACGACGAGCGCACCTGGGGGCTGGCACGGCTGACGGCGAGTCTGCTCAACGAGGGCACGCAGCAGCTGAGCGCCGAGGCTTTCGAGGCCGAGCTGCAGAAGCTGGGCAGCCGCATCAGCGTGACCGCCGCCCGCGAGAACCTGCAGGTCAGCGTCAATGCGCTGAGTCGCAATCTGGCGCCGACCCTGGCCCTGCTGGAGCAGCGCCTGCTGCAGCCGGCCTTCACCGAGGCCGACCTCGACCGCCTGCGCCGCCAGCAGATCGAATCCCTGCAGGCCAATCGCGAACAGCCCAGCGCCATCGCCGATCTCGTCTTCGACGGACTGCTGCACGGGCAGGCGCATGCCTTCGCCACGCCGGTGAACGGCACGGTCGAGACGCTGGAGGCGCTGACGCTGGCGGATGTCGAGGCCTTCCGTCAGCAGGCCCTGGCCACTGGTGCATTGCAGATCGTGGCGGTGGGCGATGTGGACGAGGCGACGCTGCTGCCGGCCCTGAGCTTCCTCGATGTCCTTCCACGCGAGGCTCCGGCCCTGCGCGAGCAGCCGCCGCTGCCCGAACATGCGGGCAACACGCTGTATCTGGTGGACAAGCTCGGGGCGGCGCAGTCCGAGATCCGCATCGGCTATGTCACCGACATGCCCTGGGATGCCACCGGCGACTACTTCAAGTCCTCGCTGATGAACTATGTGCTGGGCGGCGCCTTCAGCAGCCGCATCAACCTGAATCTGCGCGAGGACAAGGGCTACACCTACGGCGCGCGCAGCGGCTTCTCCAGCACCAGCATTCCGGGCCCGTTCACCGCCGCCGCCAGCGTGCGCATGGACAGCACGGCCGACTCGGTGCGCCAGTTCGTCAACGAGATCACGCAGTTCCGTGACAGCGGCATCACCGACGAGGAACTGGCCTTCACCCGTGCCGCCGTGGGCCAGCGCGATGCGTTGAACTTCGAGACGCCCACGCAGAAGGCGGGGTTCCTGGGCCGCATCATCGAGTACGGGCTGGCGCCCGACTTCGTCGACGAGCAGAGCCGCATCATCGACAGCATCAGCCGCGAGGAGATCAACACTCTGGCGCGCGAGCGCCTGCCCTTCGAGCGCATGATCCTGCTGGTGGTGGGGGACAAGGCCGTGATCGGCGAGGAGCTGGCGCAGCTCGGCTATCCCCTCGTGGAGCTGGATGCCACCGGGGCCGTGGTGAATTGAGCAGCCCAGGCCGCCGACGCACGCCGGTCAGTTTCGACACCGACCGCAATTTCGACGATCTGGCACCGCGCTTCGCCCGCAATGTCTATGGCGGACTGAAGGGCGCCGTACGCCTGGCCGTGCTGCGTCGCGACCTGCTCGAGGCACTGCCCCAGGCGCTGGCGCCGGCGGGTGTCAGGCCATTGCGCGTGCTGGATGCCGGAGGAGGACAGGGCCAGTTCGGCCTGCAGATCGCCGCCTCCGGCCATGCCCTGACCCTGTGCGACATCTCCGAGCAAATGCTGAGTCTGGCGCGCGAGCAAGCCACGGCCCTGCAGCTTGACACGGTGGAGTGGCGGCACTGTTCCATACAGACGCTGGCCGCCGAAGTCGCTGCCGGGCAGCGTGAGCCCTATGATCTGGTGCTGTGCCATTCCGTGCTGGAGTGGGTGGCCGATCAGCCCGGGCTGCTGGGGGCCCTGCGCACCCTCGTGCGCTGTGACGGCCTGCTGTCGCTGAGCTTCTACAATCGCCACGGGCTCATCATGAAGAACCTGCTGCGCGGGCGCCGCCCGCCGATCCTGGATGCCGACTTCGTGCCCAGTGCCGGCAGTCTCACGCCCACGCGTCCGCTGGAGCCGAACGAGGTGCTGCGCTGGCTGGACGAGGGCGGCTGGCAGCGGCTGTGTCACAGCGGCATTCGCGTCTTCCATGATCTGCTGCTGACCCCGGAAGGGCGTGCCATGCCCGAGGCGCAGCTGCTGGCGCTGGAACTGGAGCTGGCCCGCCAGGAGCCTTACCGGGCGCTGGGGCGCTACCAGCATGTGCTGGCGCGGCGGCTATGTGCCGACGGGCAAACCGGGTAGAATCGCCGCCTCGTCTGCCAGCCGCCTTGCGTCTCGCACGCACGTTCTTCCACCAGCCCCGGACACGCACGCTCACGACGTCGACGCCACACATGAAGACACTGCATCTGAACAAGGGCCGGGAGTCCTCCCTCCTGCGCCGTCACCCCTGGATATTCTCCGGCGCCATCGACCGCCTGGCGGGCTCTGCAGCCCCCGGCGAGACCGTGCGCGTGCTCGCCGCCGACGGGCGTGTTCTGGGCCTGGCGGCCTGGTCCCCCAGTTCCCAGATCCGCGCCCGCATGTGGACCTTCGATGCCGATGAGCGCATCGACGCCGACTTCTTCGCGCGGCGCCTGGCCGCCGCCATCGAACGCCGGCGCGCCATGCTGGACGACCCGCAGCGCACCGGCTGCCGCCTGGTCTACGGCGAGGCCGATGAGCTGCCGGGCCTGGTCGTGGATCGCTACGGGGATTTCCTCGTGTGCCAGTTCCAGTGCACCGGCGTGGATGCCTGGAAGGCCGAGATCGTTGCCGCGCTGCAGCGCCTGCTGCTCTGTCGCGGCATCTACGAGCGCTCCGAGGCCAGCGTGCGTCAGCGTGAAGGGTTGCCTTCGGCGCAAGGGCTGCTGTGGGGCGAAGAGCCGCCGGAGCTCTTGGAAATCAACGAGAATGGCCGTATCTATGGCCTGAGTGTGGCCCACGGGCACAAGACGGGCTTCTACCTGGACCAGTTCGACAATCGCGAGCTGCTGCGCCGCATGTCTGCCGGGCAGCGTGTGCTGAACTGTTTTGCCTATACGGGCGGTTTTGGTATCGCCGCTCTGCAGGGCAGGGCGGCCCATGTGCTCAACGTGGACTCGTCGGCCCCCTCGCTCGAACTCGCGGCCGCGAATTTCGAACGCAATGGCTTTGACCCGTCTGCCTGCGACCTGCACTGTGCCAATGCCTTCGAGTATCTGCGCGAGCTGAAACAGAGCGGCCGGCGCTTCGACATCGTGGTGCTGGACCCGCCCAAGTTCGCCGAGACCAAGGCGCAGTTCCAGCGTGCGGCGCGGGCCTACAAGGACATCGCGCTGCAGGGGGCGGCGCTGCTGCAGCCGGGAGGACTGCTGTTCACGTTCTCGTGCTCAGGGGCGATCGACCTGCCGCTGTTCCAGAAGATCACAGCCGACGCCGTGCTGGATGCCGGACGCAGTGGGCAAATCCTGCACTACATGCACCAGTCGGCCGATCATCCGGTGGGGCTGCCGTTCCCGGAAAGCCTTTATCTGAAAGGGCTGGTGTGCAGGATCGAGTGAGATCGGGCTATAATCCGCCGCCTTTTCGGGGGGCATCGCGCGATTCCTGCTTGCCTGCTGCTGCAAGGCCGCAAAGGAGGCCACAGAAGAGTGCTGTTCGCGTTCGGAGACTTGATGAAGATTGCCGCCATTGTCACAGACATTGAAGGGACCACCGGTGGCTCGGGGTTCCATCACGATGTGCTCATGCCATATTCCCTGAAACACATCGCCGCCTTTGTCCGCGAGCACCCGGAAGAGCGTGACGTGATGCGCACGCTGGTCAAGCTCAGCGACAGGACGCACATCCCGCTGCAAAACGTCGAGGGCATCATTCGCGTGCTGCAGCAGTGGATCCGGGACGAAGAGCCCGTCACGGAGCTGAAGACGCTGCAGGGCATGGTCTGGGAGAAAGCCTACAAGCAGGGCATGTTCCAGGCCCATGTATACCCTGACGTGTCCGAGGTGCTGCAGCGCTGGCAGCAGGAGGAGCGCAATCTGTACGTGTATTCCCGCGAGTCGGTGAAGGCGCAGCAGCTGTTCTACCGCTATTCCACGGCGGGCGACATGCGCCTGCTGTTCTCCGGCCACTACGATTCCACGCTCGGGCCGAAGGATGATCCGCAGTCCTATGCGCGCATTGCCGAGGCCATCGCCCTGCCGCCCCAGCGTGTGCTGTACGTCTCGGATGATCGCACCGAACTGGATGCGGCGGCGCAGGCCGGGCTGAAGACCACTTGGGTGATCCGCCCGCAGGATACCTCGCTCGACCCGGCGCGGGTCCGGCTGAAGTCGCCACACCCGGTGGTGACGCAGTTCGGGGAGATCGAGCTGGAGTAGGGCGCCGGGCTCAGTCGGCGGCGGGGGGTTCGGCGTCCGGCTGCACGCAGCGCTGCAGGGCATCGCACAGGCGCAGCATCACGAAGGCTTCGAAGTTCTCCACCGGATCGGCCTCTTCCCCGAAGGCTTCCGCCAGCGTCGCCAGTTTCTCCTGTGCGATACGGCGCGCCTCGGCCTGGGGTGCCTCCTCGATGGCCTCGGCGGCGAAGAGGACCTGGTTCCAGATCAGGAAAGAACGGTTGCTGGCAGACATGGCGAAGCCCGTGGAAAAGTGAGGCCGGGGTGGCGAGCCGGCATGGTAAGACTTTTGACAGGTGCCGCCAAGGCACCCAACAGACACAGGAGGCACGCATGAGCGTGATCAGGATCAGTGCAGAACAGGCCGCCGGCATGCTGGCAGAAGGCGCCCGAGTGGTGGACATTCGCGATGCCCACTCCTTCGCCGCAGGCAGCATCGAGGGGGCCGTTCACATCACCGCCGACAATGTCGACGAGTTCATCGCGGCCAACGATCGCAGCAAGCCGCTGATCGTCTGCTGCTATCACGGCAATGCCAGTCAGGGTGCGGCGGCCTATTTCTCCGAGCAGGGCTTCGAGCAGGCCTGCAGCCTGGACGGTGGCTACGAGGCCTGGAAGGACTTTCAGGACGGCGGCTGGTAGCCGGGCGCCGCGTGAGGCTGGCGCTCAGCCTGCCGTCGCCAGGCGCTCGCAGACGCGCTGAAGTGTGCCGAGGGCGATGTCGATCTCGGCAACGCTGACATTCAGGGGCGGCAGCAGGCGCACGGAATTGCCGCCGGCCTTGACCACCAGCACACGCTCGTCCATCAGGGCGTGGATGAAATCCCCGTTGCTGATCACACACTTCAAGCCAATCATGTAGCCCAGTCCCGTCTGCTCGGAGATCACCCCGGGGTAGCGCGTGATCAGGTCGGCCAGTCCGGCACGCAGGCGCGCGGCGCCGCGCATGGCGTCGTCGAGGAAACCCGGCGCCAGCAGCACGTCCAGCACGGCATTGCCCACGGCGGTGGCCAGCGGATTGCCGCCGAAAGTGCTGCCATGCGTGCCGGCCACCATCGGCGCGGCAACGCGCTCGGTGGACAGACAGGCACCAATCGGGAAACCGCCGCCCAGCCCCTTGGCCGAGGCCAGCAGGTCCGGCGCAATGCCCGAGGCCATGTAGGCATACAGATAGCCGGAGCGGCCCATGCCGGACTGCACTTCGTCGTACATCAGCAGGATGCCCAGCTCGTCGCACAGTTCGCGCACCTGGCGCAGGTAGTCGAAGGGCGTGAGGCGGATGCCGCCTTCGCCCTGGATGGGCTCCAGGATCACGCCGGCGGTGGCCGGGGTGATGGCGGCGCGCAGGGCCTCGATGTCGCCGAAGGGCACCTGGTCGAAGCCCGGATCGCCCGTCAGGAAGCCCTCGATGTGCACGGGGTTGCGGCACGCGGCGATGGGCGCCAGCGTGCGGCCGTGGAAGGAGCTGGTCAGCGAGATGATGCGTACACGCTGGGCGTCGCCCCGGCTGTAGTGATAGCGACGCATCATCTTGAAGCCGGCTTCCACTGCCTCGGTGCCGGAGTTGCTGAAGAACACGCGGTCGGCGAAGGTGTGGTCGACCAGGCGTCGAGCCAGTTTCTCTGTCTGCGGAATGCGGAACAGGTTGGAGCTGTGCCAGATGCGCGTGGACTGCTCCTGCAGCGCCTGCACCAGCTCGGGATGGCAGTGGCCGAGGCAGTTCACGGCGATGCCCGTGGTGAAGTCGAGGTAACGCTCGCCGCCCGGGGTGTACAGCCAGGTGCCTTCGCCACGCTCGAATTCCAGATCGGGATTGCCGTAGTTGCTCATCAGTGCAGAGATCATGCGTCGGTCCTTTTCAAGTCCAGTGTGGGGCGAGTGGCGTAACGTATACTGCGCGGGTCGTGGGGGCGGCAAGACAGGCGCCTGGCCTGGTTTTCCGGAAGGCGCGATCATGCCCCAACTGCCCCGCGCATTCAAGCCGAAGGCCGCAGCCAGCGTGGCCTGCAGGCACTGTGTGAGTTCGTGTTCAGCCCGTTCCAGAAGGAGGATTGCCATGTTGTTTGCCAAACCTGCGACGTTGCCCGATGCCGCCTCGGCCCTGCCGGGCCGCAGCACGCCGATGCCCGTCAGCAACTGCCATGTGGTGCACGGGCGGCCCTATCAGCCGCCGTTGCCGGAGGGGCTGCAGCAGATCGTCTTCGGCATGGGCTGCTTCTGGGGCGCCGAGCGTGTGTTCTGGCGTCTGCAGGGGGTGTACAGCACCGCCGTGGGCTATGCCGGGGGTGTCACGCCCAATCCCACCTACGAGGAGGTCTGCAGCGGTCGCACCGGTCACACGGAGGTGGTGATCGTCTTCTTCGACCCGCAGCAGATCAGTCGGCACCGTCTGCAGGAGGTGTTCTGGGAATCCCATGATCCGACCCAGGGCATGCGGCAGGGCAATGACCGAGGCACGCAGTACCGCTCCGCGATCTATGTCGGCAGTGCCGAGGAACTGGTGCAGGCCCAGGCAGGAGCCCAGCAGGTGCAGGCGGTGCTGGATGCTGCCGGATTCGGTGTGATAACCACTGAAATCAAAGTGTTGGATGCGTTTTATTACGCAGAGGATTACCACCAGCAATACCTGGCGCGCAATCCCAATGGCTACTGCGGCATCAAGGGATTGGGGATCACGTGCCCGCTGGCATGAAGAAATCGCGGATCTCGGCCTCCTTGGCCATGGCGTCTTCCAGACCCAGGGCGATGAGACGTTGGCAGTAGCGCTTCTCGAACATCAGCAGGCTCAGCACGCTGCTGGAGCCCGAGTCCTTCACGAACAGGCGCAGGGCACGGGGCAGGTCGTCGAAATACTCGGCCGCGATGTTGTTCAGGTTCTGGCTGGGCGATATGTCCAGCAGGCAGATCGGCTTCAGACCGAGCTCCGGCGCCTCCTGCAGGCGTTCCGGCGGAATCAGCGGCAGCAGCTTGTTCACGCGCCGCAGAGCTTCCATGTCATTGGTCAGCGTGTCCACGAAGGCGCTGTTGAGGATGTGCGCCAGGATCTGGGAGAGCGAGGGCTGGGCCGGCGTGGCGTCGCGCGGCGGGCTGGCGGCCTTGTTGCCACTGACGCCGACGGCCAGGATGCGGTCGGCTCCCAGCTTGATGGCCGGGCTCAGGGGCGAGAGCTGCCGGATGGCGCCGTCACCGAAGAACTCGCGGTTGATGCGCACGGCCGGAAACAGGGTCGGGATGGCCGAGGAGGCCAGCAAAGGCTTCACGCCCAGCTCGCTGCGCACGCCCACGCGATGGGCCTTGTGCCAGTTGCGCAGGCCTTCCACCCCTTGGAAGAAGGACACCGACTCGCCGCTGGAATAGCCCGAGGCCGTAATCGCCAGGGCTTCCAGATAGCCGGCGTCGATATTGCGCTGCAGCCTGTCAAACTTGATGGTGCGCCCCAGCAGCTCCTACAGGGGCGAGTTGTCCAGCAGAGAGGCGGGGGTGTCGCGCCGGCGACTGGCCAGGAAGGAGAACACCCACTGCGAGGCACTGCTGATGTTGCCCCAGACGTGTTCGAGCGTCCGCACGCCGGTGCGCAGGCGCGGCGCATGGATGGCGATGGACGCCGCATTGAGGGCGCCGGCCGAGGCGCCGGTGATGATCTGGAAGGGGTTGCTGGCATCGTGCGGCAGGATATTGGCGATGGCGCGCAGCACGCCCACCTGATAAGCCGCTCGGGCGCCGCCGCCGGACAGCAGCAGGGCGCGTTTCTCGGATGCTCGGGCACAGCGCATGGTCACCGGGGCAGGCACTCCTGGAAATCTCTGGAAGGCGCGATTCTAGCCGCATCCGCGCCAGCCTGTCATGGCGGCGCTGTCAGCGCAGGCGATCATCCCGGCGGATTGCTCTATACTCGGCGCCAGTCCCGCAAGTCTGCCCCCGGAAGCCCGCCATGACAGCCAATACCTCCGACGCCCCTCCCGAACAGCTGGTGATCGCGATCTCGTCACGTGCGCTGTTCAATCTGGAAGAGAGTCACCGCGTCTTCGAGCAGGAGGGGCTGGAGGCCTACCAGCGCTACCAGATCGCCCATGAGGACGAGCCGCTGGAGCCCGGCGACGCCTTCGTGCTGGTCAACAAGCTGCTGGCGCTCAACGAGCTGTTGCCGGAGCAGCGGGTGGAGGTGATCCTGCTGTCGCGCAACAGCGCTGACACCGGGCTGCGCATCTTCAATTCCATCAGCCATTACGGGCTGGGCATCACCCGCGCGGCCTTCAGCGGTGGCGAGAGTCCGTATCGCTACATCGCGCCGTTCAATGTGCACCTGTTCCTGTCCACCGATGGCAGCGATGTCCGTCATGCGCTGGAGCAGGGCGTGGCGGCGGCCACCATCCTGCCGTCGCGGGTGACCACGCGACCCCAGGGGCGGCTCAAGTTCGCCTTCGACGGCGATGCCGTGCTGTTTTCCGATGAGGCCGAACGCGTCTACAAGGCCAGTGGTCTGGCCGCCTTCGCCGAGAGCGAACAAAAGGCCGCCAATCAGCCGCTCTCCGGCGGGCCGTTCAAGCCCTTCCTGGCGGCGCTGCAGCGCCTGCAGATGGCCTTCCCGCCGGGAGAATCGCCCATTCGCACCTGTCTGGTCACCGCGCGCTCGGCGCCGGCCCATGAGCGTGTGGTGAAGACGCTGCGTGCCTGGAACATCCGCATCGACGAGTCCCTGTTCCTGGGCGGGCGTGACAAGGGCGCCTTCCTGCAGGCCTATGACGCCGACGTGTTCTTCGACGATCAGCAGTCGCACTGCGATTCCGCTCGTCATCATGTGGCGACGGGGCATGTGCCCAGTGGGGTGGCGAATCAGCCCCCCGCGACTCCGAGGGAGCCGACATGAAGCTGCAGCAGTTGCGCTATGTGTGGGAAGTGGCCCGCAATGGCATGAACGTGTCGGCGGCGGCGCAGTCCCTGTTCACCTCGCAGCCGGGCGTCAGCAAGCAGATCATGCAGCTGGAGGATGAGCTGGGCGTGCAGATCTTCGTGCGCAATGGCAAGCATCTGAGCGGGCTCACCCAGGCCGGCGAGCGCATCCTCGAGGAGGCCGGCGCGGTGCTGCTCAAGCTGGACAATATCCGCACCATCGCCCGGGAGTTCACCGACGAGCGCACGGGCAGTCTGTCCATCGCCACCACGCACACCCAGTCCCGCTACGTGCTGCCGGGCATCATCAGCCGCTTCGTCAGTCAGTATCCGGCCGTGTCCCTGCACATGCATCAGGGCACTCCCTTGCAGATCGCCGAGATGGCGGCACGCGGTGCGGCGGACTTCGCCATCGCCACCGAGGCCATGGAGCTGGTGGGCGACCTGATCATGATGCCGTGCTATCGCTGGAATCGGGTGCTGTTGCTGCCCCAGGGCCATCCCTTGCTCGCGGTGGAGCGCGTCAACCACGCCGACATCGCGCGTTACCCCATCGTGACCTATGTCTCGGGCTTCACCGGGCGTGCCAAGCTCGACGACGCCTTCCGTGCCCATGACCTGCAGCCCCATGTGGTGGTGACGGCGGCCGATGCCGATGTCATCAAGACCTATGTGCGGCTGGGGGTGGGGATCGGCATCGTGGCCAGCATGGCCGTCGATCCGCTCAAGGATGCTGATCTGGTGGCAGTGGATGTGAGCCATCTGTTCGACTACAGCCTGACGCGCATCGGCTTTCGCCGCGGTGCCATCCTGCGGGCCTACATGGTGGACTTCATGGGCATGTTCGCTCCACATCTGCAGCCGGCGCTGATTCGCGCCGCCATTGCGACGCCGTCCCAGCATGCCCTGGATGAACTGTTCCAGGACGTGCCGATCCCGGTGCTGCGGCAGGCCGTCTCAGTCTGAGGCGCGGTCGCTGCCGATCACGCTGCCCTTGTGCAGGCCACACTCCTTGGCCGTGGCTTCCTCCCACCACCAGCGGCCTTCGCGCTCGTGCTGGTTTGGCCCGATGGCGCGGGTGCACGGCTCGCAGCCGATGCTGATGAAGCCGCGCTCGTGCAGGGGGTTGAAGGGGATTTCCAGCATCCGGATGTAGTCCCAGACCTGCTTCGAGCTCCAGTTCGCCAGGGGATTGAACTTGAGCAACGGCTTTTCGGGCGTGGAGAAGGCCTTGTCCAGCTGCGCCACCGGCACTTCCGCGCGCGTGGGACTCTGGTCCCGGCGCTGCCCGGTGATCCAGGCGTCCAGTCCGGCCAGCTGGCGGCGCAGCGGCTCGACCTTGCGCACGCCGCAGCATTCCTCGTGACCATCGGCGTAGAAGCTGAACAGCCCCTTTTCCCGCGTCAGGCGCTGTACCGCCTCGGCATTCGGACTCATGATCTCCAGATCCAGCTTGTAGAGCGTGCGCACCTGGTCGATGAAGCGCAGCGTATCCGGATGCAGGCGCCCGGTATCCAGGCTGAACACCTTGATGTCCCGCTTCAGTTTCCAGGCCATGTGCACCAGGGCGACATCCTCGGCGCCGCTGAACGACACCGCGATGGCGGGGATCTCCGGCAGGATGTGGCGAAGGATGTCGCGTGGCTCCATGGATTGGAATTTCGAATTCAATTCAGAGACTTGGCTGGCATTCATCATAAAGTGCATCACTGGAGAGCGGGGGTGGGAGCGCGTGCAACAGGCGCCCGACGATGGCTGGGCATTCTCCCCGATTTGTCTGGGAGGGTAAACCGCTGCGCGACCCGCTTCGCCTTGCAAGCCCCAGGCGATCTGGGTACATTGGCGCCTCTTTGAATTTCAGCCTGTGGCGAAGGGGAATGGCGTTGGAAGTCGTGTGTCTTGATCTGGAAGGAGTGCTGGTCCCGGAAATCTGGATCGGCTTTGCCGAGAAAACCGGCATCAGTGCCCTGCGGGCCACCACCCGGGACATTCCCGACTACGACGTGCTGATGAAGCAGCGCCTCAGGATCCTGGCCGAACACGGCCTCGGGCTGCCCGACATCCAGGCGGTCATTGCCACCATGAGCCCCATGCCCGGTGCCCGCGAGTTCGTGGACTGGCTGCGGGAGCGCTTCCAGGTGGTCATCCTTTCCGACACCTTCTATGAGTTCTCCCAGCCCCTGATGCGCCAGCTCGGTTTCCCGACGCTGTTCTGCCATCGCCTAATCACCGACGAGAGAGGCATGGTGGTGGATTACAAGCTGCGTCAGCGCGACCCGAAGCGCCAGGCCGTGAAGGCTTTCCATGATCTGAACTACCACGTCATGGCGGCGGGCGATTCCTACAATGACACCAGCATGCTGTCCGAGGCCGACCTGGGCGTGCTGTTCCGCGCACCGGCGAATGTGATCGCCGAGTTCCCGCAGTTCGCGTCCGTGACGGAGTATGACGAGCTGCGCCAGGCTTTCCTCAAGGGCAGTCCGCGCCAGTTGAGCATGTAATCCATCGCTTCAAGAGATCACTTCAACACCTTGATGATATTGTTGATCTTGTCGAAGCACTCCTGATATTCCTGCGCACACACGGAGTCGGCCACCAGGCCGCCTCCGCCCCAGCAGTGCACCTGGTCCGCTTCCCACAGCACAGAGCGGATCAGGATGTTCGTGTCCATCCTGCCATCGAATCCGATGTAACCCGCCGTGCCGCAGTAGATGCTGCGTGCGTGGGGCTCCAGTTCGGCAATGATCTGCATGGCACGCTGCTTGGGCGCTCCCGTGATGGACCCCCCGGGGAAGCAGCAGCGCAGCAGTTCGAGCGGCGAGGTGCCGGAGGGCAGACGCCCACGGATGCTGCTCACCAGATGATGCACATTGCTGAAACTCTGCAGCTCGAACAGCGCATCCACCTGCACTGAACCCGTGTCGCACACCGCGCCCAGATCATTGCGCAGCAAGTCCACGATCATCAGATTCTCCGCCCGGTCCTTCTCGCTGCCGCGCAGTTGAGCGGCCAGGGCGGCGTCTTGCTGCGCGTCGCTGGCGCGCCGGCGCGTGCCTTTGATGGGCTGGGTGCGCACCTCGCCGTCGCGCACCTGCAGGAAGCGCTCCGGGGAGAAGCTCAGCAAGGCCCGGTCGTCCTCCCGCAGGAAGAACGAGAATGGTGCGTGGATGCTGCGGCGCAGCTGCAGGTAGGCGCCCAGCGGATCGCCACTGCAGGGTGCCGTGAAGCGCTGGGCCAGGTTCACCTGGTAGCAGTCGCCCGCCTCGATGTACTGCTGCACGCGCGCGAAGGCCTCGGCATAGCCAGCAGGCGTGAAATTGGCGGTGAAGGGCGCCTGCAGGGCGAAATCCGGCCACTCGGGCAGGGGCTGCGCCAGGCACTGCTGCACGCGCGCAATGGTCTGCGGCGCACAGCCGGGCAGGGCGAGCAGCTGGCTGCGACGCCGGTGATGGTCGACCACGATGGCCCAGTCATGGATGCCGAAGCGTGCCTGGCCGTCATAGCCCAGATAGCCCAGTGCGCCACCTGTGAACGGCAGTTCGCGCAGATCGGCCGGCAGGGGCTGCTGGGGGGCGTGTTGCTGCAGCAGCGCCTGCAGATCCGCGAACACGGCGTCGTTCTGGAACACGCTGGGAGTCGTGCGGCGCGCGGGTTGCGGGCAGTCCAGCACCGCCACGGGCAGCGCACTCAGGATGTCGTGGCGGGCACCGGCATGGTGCTGTGGCGCGTCGTTCTGCCAGCCGCTGTCGAGGAACACCAGGCCGGGCAGGGACGCCAGCCGCCGCAGCAGCAGGCTGCTGTCCGGGGAATAGGGCAGCGCTAGCAGAAGTGGGTCGCGCATCAGGGCAGCAGTTCCACCCGCACAGCCAGGGCCTGGGAGCGCGCGGTGCTCGTCTGCACGACGTTCGGGTCGACTGGGGCCGGGGCAGCATCGAACACGACATACCAGCCATTGAAGCCAATCTGCAGCGTGGTGCTGACCACCTCGCTGCGCACACTGCCGTCGGCGGCGGGCGTGTCGCGGGTGGCGCTCAGTGCCAGCTGCACGCTGTCGCCCTGCACATGGGTCGTCACGCTCAGGCTCTGGGCATTGCGCTGCAGGTCCTGCTGCAGCTGCAGGCCAAGGCTGCCGAATGCCGGGCTCACGCGGGCGCTGGTCTCACTGCGGCTGAAGTAGGCGTATTCCCCCTCGGTCAGGGCGATGCTCTGGCGCGGGTTGTCCAACACGCCTGTCTGCACCGTCGTGACACTGCTGCCATCGGCTCGGCGGCCCGCCGCTGCGGGCGTGTAGGCGAAGTCCACGCTCAGGCGCAGCTGGCGCAGGGGTACATCCAGGGTCTCGATCAGGGGCTGCAGCTGCTGCAGATTCGCGCGCGAGGTGCTGATGATCAGGGTGTTGTCGATCTGGCTGATGGCCCCACGCGGGTCCAGCACGGGTTCCAGCGCCTGGCGGATGCTGCCCGGGTCCCGGTGCTGCAGGCGCACGATCTCCACCACGGCCTGCTGCGTGGGGTCGCCGGTCTGGGCAAGCGCAGGGCCTGCCACACAGGCGGCCGCGACGAGCAGCGTGGTCAGCAAGAGGCGAAGCAGTGGCGTCAGTGGCTTGGGCATGATGCAGGTCTCGTGGCAGGACTGCCGCAGGGTCAGTCGTCCTCGTCGTCGGCCAGATACAGGCAGCCGTGATTGAACAGATCCGTGATCAGCTGCCTGCCTTCGGCGGTGGCAAGCCAGGCGTCGAGCCAGTCCAGCGGTTCCGTGAACGGATCGCACAGGGCAGGCAGCTCGGGCAGCAGCGCAGGGGAGCATGGCAGCAGATGACTGTCGGCGTAAAGCTCGGCACCGTCGTCGGTGCGCGTCCAGGCCAGGCGCGAGGCCGGGTTGCGCAACAGCACCTCGCCCGCGTCCAGTTCGGCCATCAGCTCGGCGCAGCTCAGCGGTTCCGCGCTGGCATTGCTGAGTTCCGGGTACTTCGGGCTGGTCATGCTGCGACCGAACCAGCGCAGAAGGCGACCCCGATCCTGCAATTGCTCCTGCAGCAGCTGAACCAGTTGCTCCGCGACATCGGCCGTCAGCTCGCCAGCCTGAGTCGGCACGCGGGGATGGGTGTCGACATAGCGCAGATCGGGCGGCAGCTCCTGGGCCAGCGCCGCGCCCAGCTCCTCGAGGATTTCCGCCACCGACGGGGTGCGGAAACCGATGGAGTAGGTCACGCTGTCGCCGATCGCCACGCCGTGATGCGCCACGTTGGGGGGCAGGTACAGAATGTCACCGGGCTCCACGAGCCAGTCTTCTTCGGTGTGGAAGTCCTGCAGCAGACGCATGGGCATGTCAGGCAGCAGCGGGCTGCCGCTGTCCACGCGGCCGCCCAGGCGCCAGCGCTTGCGTCCCAGTCCCTGGATCAGGAACACGTCGTAGTAGTCGAAATGCGGCCCCACGCCGCCCCCGTCGCTGGCGAAGCTGATCATCACGTCATCGATGCGCCAGCGTGGAATGAAGTCGAACTCGCGCAGCAGGCTGCGCACCCCGTCGTGCCACTGGTCCACGGCCTGGACCAGCAGGCTCCAGTGCGTGGGCGGCAGCTGGGCGAAATCGCGCTCGGTGAAGGGGCCGTGACGCAGGTCCCAGCGGCTGCCCTGGGCATCGCTGCGCACCAGACGTGACTCCACGACCGTCTCGCAGGCCAGTCCTGCCAATTCATCCGGACTGATCGGGTCAGCGAAGCGGCCGTCGCCGCGAATCAGCAGCGGCTTCTTCTGCCAGTACTCGCGCAGGAAGCGTTCACGGTCGAAGTTCGCGGGCAGCAGCCAGGACGTCATACCTGGCGGGCCTGTTCCACGGCATTGCCAATGTAGTTTTCCGGCCGCAAGGCACGCAGCAGGGCCTTGCCTTCCTCGGGAATCTCCAGCGCCTCGATGAAATCGGCCAGCACCTGCTGCGTCATGCGCTGGCCGCGGGTCAGGGCCTTGAGCTTTTCGTAGGGCTGGTCGACGTTGAAGCGGCGCATCACGGTCTGGATGGGTTCGGCCAGCACTTCCCAGCTGTCGTCGAGATCCGCCAGCAGCGCGGCAGGGTTCACCGACAGCTTGCTGAGGCCCTTGAGGGTGGCGTGGTAGGCGATGACGCTGTGGGCCAGCCCGACGCCGATGTTGCGCAGCACCGTGGAATCCGTTAGATCGCGCTGCCAGCGGGAGATCGGCAGCTTTTCGGCCATGTGCTGCATGACGGCATTGGCGATGCCCAGATTGCCCTCGGAATTCTCGAAGTCGATGGGGTTGACCTTGTGCGGCATGGTGGAGGAGCCCACTTCGCCGGCGATGGTCTTTTGCTTGAAATAGCCCAGGGAGATGTAGCCCCACAGGTCCCGGTCGAGGTCGATCAGGATGGTGTTGAAGCGGCAGAGGGCGCCGAACAGCTCGGCGATGTAGTCGTGGGGCTCGATCTGCGTGGTGTAGGGGTTCCAGGTCAGCCCGAGGGATTCGACGAAGCTGCGGGCATTGCCCTGCCAGTCCACGTCAGGGTAGGCGCTGAGGTGGGCGTTGTAATTGCCTACGGCGCCGTTGATCTTGCCGAGGATCTCGCTGTCGCGGATCTGGGCGAACTGCCGCTCCATACGCGCCACCACGTTGGCGATCTCCTTGCCCACCGTGGTCGGGGAGGCCGTCTGCCCGTGGGTGCGCGAGAGCTGGGGCTGGGCGGCATGCTCGTGGGCGAGCGCGCGCAGGGTGTCGATCAGCTGGCGCAGCAGCGGCAGGATCACGCGGTCGCGGCCATCGCGCAGCATCAGGGCATAGGACAGGTTGTTGATGTCCTCGGAGGTGCAGGCGAAATGCACGAACTCCATCTGCGCGGCCAGCGCCGGCTGGCTCTGCACCTTTTCCTTGAGGAAGTACTCCACGGCCTTCACGTCGTGATTGGTGGTGGCCTCGATCTGCTTCACGCGCTGGGCATCGGCCAGACTGAACTGGCTGATGATCGCCTCCAGCAAGGCATTGCCGGCCTCGCCCAGGGGCGGCGCCTCCGTGATCTGCGGCATGGCCGTCATGCGCTGCAGCCAGCGGATCTCCACGATCACGCGATAGCGGATCAGGGCGAATTCGCTGAAATAATCACTGAGGGCAGCGGCCTTGCTGCGGTAGCGGCCGTCGACGGGCGAAATGGCCGTGAGATCGCTGAGGGGGAGAGCTGTCATGGTGTCGTCCTGCCAATGGTCTGAGTCTGGAATAGGGGGCTGCCGGGGGGTCAATGCACGCTGATCAGGCTGCGCCGGATCTGTGCCACGCATTCCCGAATGCGCTTCTTGTAGATGAACAGGTGCCAGCGTCGGCCACCGAGCTGGTGCCACAGCAGCGCCGAGCGTATGCCCGCCAGCAGCAGCGCGCGAATCTTGTCGGCCACTTGCGGCTTGCGCAGATGCTCGGGCGCTCCCTTGACGTGGATGCGCATGGTGAGCCGGCTGATGGTGTCCTGATAGAGAGCGGCCAGCACGGCGAAATCATAGTCCTCGGCGTCGCCGGGTTCCGCACCGTCCGTCTGCTGCGGTTTCTCGGCCAGCAGGGAGTGGCGAATCTGCAGACGCTGCCGGATCTGCGCCTGCATCGCGGGCACGGCCATCAGCTGCTGTTGCAGCACTGTCATGCCCACCACGTACTTAATGGGCTCGGCGAATTCCTTCACGCCTTCATTGCTGAGCGAGTGCTGCAGGGCCTGCAGGCCGCTGCTGAACGCCCCGACGTCAGGATAGATGTCCGCCACCGATTCCGGCTCGAGCACAAGCAAGGGGGCGATGCAGGCATTCACCTGGCGCGGATCGGCCCGCCCTGTGGTCGCCAGAACGTGCACCAGCTGCGCACACTGGGCCACCACCGCCAGTGCGATGTTGCGGTATTCCCATTCGGTGAACTTAGCGGAAGTATTCTGCAATGACCGCTCCTCCCAGACAGATGTCATCCTGATAGAACACGATCGTCTGACCCGGCGTCACGGCACGCTGCGGCTCGGCGAAGTGCACCAGTACGGAGTCGGCAGGGGCATCGGCTCCGGCAGCCGTGACGCGGCAGACCTGATCGGACTGACGGTAGCGGATCTTGGCCGTGCACTCCAGCGGCAGGGCGGGCGCGGCATGATTGATCCAGGCCAGCTGCGTGGCCAGCAGTGACGAGGAGAACAGGCTCGGATGCTCGTTGCCCTGGGCCACCAGCAGGACATTGCGCGCGAGGTCCTTGCCCACGACATACCAGGGTGCCTCGCCATGCTGTTGCAGGCCGCCGATGCCGAGCCCCTGACGCTGGCCGTAGGTGTGATACATCAGGCCCTGGTGGCGACCGATGACTTCGCCGTCCACCGTCTCGATGGCCCCCGGCTGTGCCGGCAGATAACGCTGCAGGAAATCCTTGAAGCGGCGCTCGCCGATGAAGCAGATGCCCGTGCTGTCCTTCTTGTCGTGAGTGATGAAACCGTGCTGCGCGGCAATGGCCCGCACGGCGGATTTCTCCAGCTCGCCCACGGGGAACAGGCTGCGTGCCAGGCAGTCCTCGTTCACGGCACTCAGGAAATAGCTCTGGTCCTTGTTGGCATCCAGCCCCTTGAGCAGCACCGTCTGCGGCCCCTGGGGCCCCATGCGGGTGGCGCGACGCGCGTAGTGGCCGGTGGCGATCAGGTCGGCACCCAGCACGGCGGCGTAGTCCAGGAAGGCTTTGAACTTGATCTCGCGGTTGCACAGGATGTCCGGGTTGGGCGTGCGGCCGGCCTGGTATTCCGCCAGGAAATGCTCGAACACATGATCCCAGTACTCGGCCGCGAAATTGGCCGTGTGCAGGTGGATGCCAAGGGTGTCGCAGACGGCCTGGGCGTCGGCCAGATCAGCCTTGGCCGTGCAGTACTCCGTGTCGTCGTCCTCATCCCAGTTCTTCATGAACAGGCCTTCGACCTGATAGCCCTGTTCCAGCAGCAGCAGGGCGGCCACCGACGAGTCGACGCCCCCGGACATGCCCACCATCACGCGGGTGGCGGCGGGCGCTTTCACTGCAGGTCTGGGAGAAGACATGGTCAAGGTATCGGTGTCCTGGCAAGGAAGGGTGGCGTCGGGTTCAGGCAAGGCTGGTGATCAGCGTCAGCGGGTGCCGCTTGCCGGCCAGATAATCGTCGATCACGCGCAACACGATCTGGCTGCGCAGCTGCTCGCGGCGTGCCTCGAGGTCGGGCCGGCTCAGCCAGAGGGCGCGCAGCACGCCCGTGTCCAAGGCACGATCGACGTGATGCAGCACGGGTTCGGCCACGAAGCAGGTGCGGATATAGCAGGTGCCATCGGCCGTGGTGTAGTGATAGAGCCCCAGCAGATCGGTCACTCGCACATCCCAGGCGGTCTCTTCCAGCGTCTCGCGCAAGGCGCCTTCCTGCAGGGTTTCGCCTGCTTCCAGATGACCGGCGGGCTGGTTGTAGAGAATCCGGCCGTCGACCATTTCCTCGACGATCAGGAACAGCCCGTCGCGCTCGACGACGGTGGCCACGGTGGAATGGGGATGCCATTGACTCATGGGGATGCGGGTTTCCAGTGCTTTTTCGAAGGCGCCATGCTACCCGAAACGCAGCGCTTTTGCCTCCCGGAATCGGCCTGGCGAAGTGCTTCAGCTCCTTGGACAATCCGTGGATAATGGCCGCCTGATCAAATTCGAGGCGCAGGCAGACAACATGAGTGGATTGACGCATCTGGATGCACAGGGCCATGCCCGCATGGTGGACGTGGGGGGCAAGAGCATCACGGCACGCGAGGCGACGGCGTCTGCCACCGTGCACATGCTGCCGCAGACGCTGGCGCTGATCGTTGCCGGCGGTCACAAGAAGGGCGACGTGCTGGCGGTGGCCCGAATTGCCGGGATCCAGGCCGCGAAGAAGTGCGCTGATCTGATTCCGCTCTGCCACCCCCTTATGCTCACCCGAGTCAGCGTGGATTTCACCATCGACGAGTCTGGCCACTGCATTCACATCGCGGCCACCTGCGCACTGGATGGCAAGACAGGCGTCGAGATGGAGGCGTTGACGGCGGTGTCGGTGGCCGCCCTCACGATCTACGACATGTGCAAGGCGGTGGACAAGGGCATGCGCATTGACAACATCTGTCTTCTCGAGAAAAAAGGCGGTAAATCAGGTCACTATGTCAAACAGTGAAAGTCATTTGGAAGTCGATTTGTCAGCGAGGGGAGTGCCTGCACGATGCTGAACATCCAGTATTTCGCCAGTCTACGGGAAACGCTCGGGCGCAGTTCCGAGACTCTGGCTCTGCCTGAAGATGGGAGCACCGTTGCCACGCTGGCTGCTTACCTCGCCACCAGCCGAGGCGGGCAGTGGGAGATCCTGCTGGACGCCACTCAGGTGCTGGTCGCCGTGAATCAAACCATCGTCGATCGCAGTCATCCGCTGACAGGCGCGGAAGAGCTTGCCTTTTTCCCGCCGATGACGGGGGGCTGAGCATGCTCAGTGTGCAGGAAGCCGATTTCGATGTGGCGGTGCTTTACGCGCAGTTGCGCAGCACCGCCGGCAACGCCGGCGCCATCGTGAGTTTCACGGGGCTGGTGCGCGAGTTCTACGAAAGCAGCGAGGCGGGTCGGGAGCCGGCGGTGCAGCGGCTGGTGCTGGAACACTATCCCGGCATGACCGAGAAAGCCCTCATGGTGATCGTCGACGAGGCGCGTTCACGCTGGGACGTCCTGGCCTGGCAGGTCATTCACCGCGTGGGCCCGCTGGAGGCCGGCGATCAGATCGTCCATGTCGGCATCGCCAGCACTCATCGCGGCGATGCCTTCGCCGCGGCCGAATTCATCATGGACTATCTCAAGACCCGTGCGCCGTTCTGGAAGAAGCAGCACACGGCGGCGGGCGCCCACTGGATCGAGAGCCGCAGTGCCGACGAAACGGCCCGCGCACGCTGGGAGAAACGCTGAGCGCCTGAGGGCTCAGCGCTCGTTGCCCATCACTTCCGCCAGCCGCCATTCGCCCGGCTGCAAGTTTCCCAGGGTCCAGGGCCCGATCGCCACCCGCACCAGACGCAGCGTGGGCAGGCCGACGGCTGCCGTCATGCGCCGCACCTGGCGATTGCGACCTTCGTACAGCGTGAGTTCCAGCCAGGCAGTCGGGATGTGGCGACGCTCCCGGATCGGGGGATGGCGCGCCCACAGCTTCGGCTCTTCCAGCGCTCGCACCCTCGCCGGGCGCGTCATGCCGTCGTTCAGCACCACCCCACCGCGCAGGCTCTCCAGTGCTTCTGCAGTGGGACTTCCTTCGACCTGGGCCCAGTAGACCTTGCCCATCTTGTGCTGCGGATCGCTGATGCGCTGCTGCAGCCGACCGTCGCTGGTCAACAGGAGCAGGCCTTCGGAATCCCGGTCCAGGCGACCGGCGGGGTAGAAGCCTGGCAGGTCGATGCAGCTGGCGAGCGTGGCGCGGCCGCTGTCGTCGGTGAACTGGGACAGCATGTCGTAGGGTTTGTTGAGAAGGATCAGTTGGGCCATGCCACGCCTCTGCCGCAGGGTTGAGGCGGCTATTCTAGCAAAACCTCTGCTGCTACAATGCCGCCACTTTCAGCTTGAGCATCAAGCTCTTAGAAAACTCTGCAGTGTTGAGATCTGTTCCGTATCCCGCCACTGAACACCTCTGGTGAAGTCTGTCCACGCAATCAAGGAAATGAAAATGACGAATGCACCCACGATCATCTACACCATTACCGATGAAGCACCGGCACTGGCCACATACTCGCTGCTGCCGATCGTGCAGACTTATGCGCGTGCCGCAGGCATCGATGTGATCACCAAGGATATCTCGCTCGCGGGCCGCATCATCGCCAATTTCCCCGATGCCCTCTCCGCGGAGCAGCGCCAGAGCGATGCGCTTGCCGAGCTGGGCGAGCTGGCCCAGACGCCGGACGCCAACATCATCAAGCTGCCGAACATCAGTGCGTCCATCCCGCAGCTGCAAGCCGCGATCAAGGAATTGCAGGCTCATGGCTATGCCGTGCCGGATTATCCCGAAGATGCCAGGAGTGACGAAGACAAGGCCGTCAAGGCGCGCTATGCCAAGGTGCTGGGCAGTGCCGTGAACCCGGTGCTGCGTGAAGGCAACTCGGATCGTCGCGTGGCGGCGCCGGTGAAGGAATACGCCCGCAAGAACCCGCACTCCATGGGCAAGTGGTCACCTGACTCCAAATCCCATGTCGCGCACATGCAGGATGGCGACTTCTACTCCAGCGAGAAGTCCGCTGTGATGGCGGCGGCGGACAACGTACGCATCGAATTCGTCGGCAAGGATGGCGCCGGCAAGGTATTGAAGGAGAAAACCGCGCTGCAGGCGGGCGAGATCATCGATGCCTCCGTCATGCGCTGCAACGAGTTGCGCCGTTTCTTCGCCGAGCAGATCGCCGACGCGGCACGCACCGGCGTGTTGCTGTCCCTCCACCTGAAGGCCACCATGATGAAGGTCTCCGACCCGATCATGTTCGGCCATGCCGTGACCGTGTATTTCGAGGAGGTGTTCACCAGGCACGCCGCCGTGTTCGCGGAGCTGGGCGTCGATGCCGCCAATGGCCTGGGCGATGTCTACGAGAAGATCAAGAAGCTGCCGGCTGCTCAGCGCGAGCAGATCGAGGCCGACATCCAGGCGGTGTGCAAGACCCGTCCGGCGCTGGCCATGGTGGATTCCGACAAGGGCATCACCAATCTGCATGTCCCGAGTGATGTGATCGTCGATGCGTCCATGCCTGCCGCAATCCGTGCCTCCGGTCAGATGTGGGGTCCCGATGGCAAGCTGCACGACACCAAGGCCATGATCCCCGACCGCTGCTATGCCGGCGTCTATCAGGAGACAATCGACAATTGCAGAACCCATGGCGCCTTCGATGTGGCCACCATGGGCAGTGTGTCCAATGTCGGTCTGATGGCCCAGAAGGCCGAGGAATACGGCTCGCACGACAAGACCTTCAAGGTGCCGGCCGATGGCAGCGTGCGTGTGGTCAACAGTGCTGGCGACGTGGTTTTTGAGCACGAGGTTGCCCAGGGCGACATCTGGCGCATGTGCCAGACTCGCGATCTGCCGGTGCAGGACTGGGTGAAGCTCGCCGTGGTGCGCGCCCGTGCCACGTCCACGCCCGCCGTGTTCTGGCTGGATGACAAACGCGCCCACGACGTGCAGCTGATCCGCAAGGTGCAGGCGTATCTGAAGAATCACAACACTGACGGGCTGGACATTCGCATCATGTCACCGGTGGAAGCCGTGCGTTTCTCGCTCGAGCGCATCCGCGCCGGCAAGGACACGATTTCCGTGACAGGCAATGTGCTGCGTGACTACCTCACGGATCTGTTCCCCATTCTCGAACTGGGCACCAGCGCGAAGATGCTCTCGATCGTTCCGCTGCTGGCGGGCGGTGGTCTGTTCGAGACCGGGGCGGGCGGCTCTGCGCCCAAGCATGTGCAACAGTTCCTGGAAGAGGGGCATCTGCGCTGGGATTCTCTGGGTGAGTTCCTCGCGCTGGCGGTGTCCATCGAGGACCTGGCCATGAAGACCGGCAACAAGAAGGCCCAGGTGCTGGCGGACACCTTGAACAAGGCCACCGGGCTGTTCCTGGACAACGACAAGTCTCCGACGCGTCGTGTCGGCCATCTGGACAATCGAGGCAGCCACTTCTATCTCGCGCTGTACTGGGCTCAGGCCCTGGCTGCTCAATCGGACGACGCGCAACTGCAGGCGCATTTCGCGCCGCTTGCGCAGACACTGACGCAGAAGGAAGCGCAGATTGTTGCGGAACTCAACGGGGTGCAGGGCAAGCCAGTCGACATCGGCGGGTATTATCAGCCGGACAATCAGAAAGCCTCGCAGGCGATGCGGCCGAGTGCGATCTTCAACAAGGCTCTGGCCAGCCTGTAGTGGAAGGGAAGGGCTCCCTCATCATGCAAGAGGTGATGAGGGAGTGCGCGCTCAGGATGTCGGTTCGAATGCCGTTCAGAACAGCTCAGCTGGACCCGGCTTGGGTCGGACTCTGTTCCGGACTGATCGGTCGAATATTGGCGGCGTGCAGGCCTTTCGGTCCTTCGATGGTCTCGAAGCTGACGGTCTGGCCGGCCTTGAGTGTCTTGTAACCATCCATTCCGATTGCGGAGTAATGCGCGAACAGATCGTCCCCGCCATTGTCCGGAAGAATGAATCCAAAACCCTTTGCGTTGTTGAACCACTTCACTTGCCCAGTACTCATGGCAAAACTCCCGTGTAACGTTTTGTTGTTATTGTTTACCTAGGAAAACCACTAGCACGGTTCGTATATCGCAATGATTCTGGCTTGTCAATTGCGTGGCGGCGGCTCGTGCAGGGCATCGCCAGGCTGCCATGCACGCAAGCCGGCAGGTGCCGGGTCTTGTGTGAGGCCCTGCAGTCCAGCAATATTCACGTGCTCAGACAGGAATAGAGAAAGAATGCGCATGAAGCAGATGGAGAGGCCGGCCACGGCGTTCGAGCGGGAACTGGCGATGGCAGAATGGGATGGCAATGCAGGCGATGATCGTGACAGCGGCCTTGCAACCTCGACCGTTCGCCCCAAACTTGCACAACCACCCCTGTACAAGGTCGTGTTGTTCAACGATGACTACACGCCCATGGATTTCGTGGTCGATGTGCTGTGTTCCTTCTTCGCCATGAATGTCGAGAAGGCCACCCAGATCATGTTGAAGGTGCATACCGAGGGCAAGGCGGTGTGCGGGGTATTCAGCAAGGATGTTGCCGAAACCAAGGCGCAGCAGGTCAATGACTATTCGCGGGAGTGCGAGCACCCGCTGCTGTGCAATGTCGAAGTGGATCGCTAACCGGAAGACATCATCATGTTGAGCAAGGATCTTGAAGTCACGTTGAACAGTGCATTCGCCGGCGCGCGCAAGAAGCGCCACGAATACATGACCGTGGAGCATCTGTTGCTGGCGTTGCTGGACAACGAAGTCGCTGCCGATGTGCTGCTGGCCTGCGGCGCCAGTATTCCCAGACTGCGCAGTGAACTGAGTGAGTTCGTGGATTCCACGACACCCTTGATTCCAGAGGCCGAGGCCGGCCGCGAGACTCAGCCGACCCTGGGCTTCCAGCGTGTGCTGCAGCGCGCCGTGTTTCATGTGCAGTCCTCCGGCAAGCGTGAGGTTTCCGGAGCGAATGTCCTGGTTGCCATTTTCAGCGAGCAGGAAAGCCATGCCGTGTTCCTGCTGCGCCAGCAGGACATTGCCCGCATCGACGTGGTGAACTACATCACCCACGGCACGTCCAAGGTGCCGGGCCACAATCCACAGCCCGAATCGCCCCAGCAGCGTGAGGGGGAAGAGGAGGCGGCCGAGCGCACGGCCAGTGCGCTGGAGAGTTATGCCACCAACCTCAACGAGCAGGCCCTGCAAGGCCGCATCGACCCGCTGATCGGCCGCGAGGAAGAGGTCATTCGTGTCATTCAGGTGCTGTCGCGCCGCCGCAAGAACAATCCGCTGCTGGTGGGCGAATCCGGTGTCGGCAAGACGGCTGTCATCGAGGGCCTGGCCCGCATGATCGTGGAAGATCAGGTGCCCGACATCCTGCGCGACAACGTCATCTACTCGCTGGATCTTGGCTCATTGCTGGCCGGCACCAAGTACCGCGGTGATTTCGAGAAACGGTTCAAGGCCCTGCTGGGCGAGTTGAAGAACAATCCCAAGGCGATCCTGTTCATCGACGAGATTCACACCATCATTGGGGCAGGTGCCGCTTCCGGCGGTGTCATGGATGCCTCGAACCTGCTCAAGCCGGTGCTCACCTCGGGTGACCTGCGCTGCGTGGGCTCCACCACCTATCAGGAATACCGTGGCATCTTCGAGAAGGATCGCGCGCTTTCGCGCCGCTTCCAGAAGATCGACGTCAACGAGCCGGACGTGGAGACCACCTATCGCATCCTGAAGGGGCTCAAGTCCCGTTTCGAGGAACACCACGATCTGCGTTACAGCGACAATGCGCTGCGTGCCGCCTCCGAGCTGGCAGGGCGCTACATCAATGACCGCTTCATGCCGGACAAGGCCATTGACGTGATGGATGAAGCCGGCGCCTACCAGCGCCTGCAGCCCGCCAGCAAGCGCAAGAAGCTGATCCAGGCTCAGGACATGGAGAAGGTGGTGGCGGCGATCGCGCGCATTCCGCCGAAACATGTGTCGACATCGGACACCGAGTCCCTGCGCAATCTAGAGGAGAACCTGCGCATGGTGGTGTTCGGCCAGGATGAAGCCATCGAGAACCTGGCCTCGGCCATCAAGCTCTCGCGTGCCGGCCTGAACCATCCTGACAAGCCCATCGGGTCCTACCTGTTCTCCGGCCCCACGGGCGTGGGCAAGACCGAAGTGAGCCGCCAGCTGGCCAAGATCCTGGGCATCGAGCTGCTGCGCTTCGACATGTCGGAATACATGGAACGGCATACCGTGTCTCGCCTGATCGGCGCGCCGCCTGGCTATGTGGGCTTCGATCAGGGCGGTCTGCTCACCGAGGCGGTGAACAAGGCTCCGCACTGTGTGTTGCTGCTGGACGAGATCGAGAAGGCACACCCGGATGTGTTCAACCTGCTGCTGCAGGTGATGGACCACGGCACGCTCACGGACAACAACGGGCGCAAGGCCGATTTCCGCAACGTGATCCTGATCATGACCACCAATGCCGGCGCGCAGGAAATGTCGCGCGCCTCCATCGGCTTCAGTCAGCAGAATCACAGCAGCGACGGCATGGAGGCCATCAAGCGCCTCTTCACGCCGGAGTTCCGCAATCGTCTGGACGCCATCGTGCAGTTCGGCCCGCTGAGTGTGGAGACCATCCGCACGGTGGTCGACAAGTTCCTGGTGGAGCTGCAGGTGCAGCTGGACGACAAGAAGGTCACGCTGCATGTGGACGATTCCGCGCGCGACTGGTTTGTGGAGCATGGCTACAGCGAAACCATGGGCGCACGCCCGATGGGTCGACTGATCCAGGACAAGCTCAAGAAGGCCCTGGCGGAAGAGATTCTCTTCGGGGAACTGGTGGACGGCGGCGAAGTGCAGGTGTCCATCGTGAACGATGAAGTCAAGCTGCAGATCAGCCGCAGGCGCAGTGCTGTCAGCACGCAGAGCAGGGAGTTGAGTCCGAGCGAGGGGTAACCCCTCGCAGGATCAGCGGGCGCGGTAGGTGATGCGCCCCTTGCTGAGATCGTAGGGCGTGAGTTCCACCTTGACCTGGTCGCCGGTCAGGATGCGGATGTAATTCTTTCTCATCTTGCCGGAGATGTGGGCGGTCACGATGTGGCCGTTCTCCAGCTTCACCCGAAACATGGTGTTGGGAAGGGTGTCGACCACTTCACCATCCATTTCGATCTGATCTTCTTTTGCCATCAACAAACATTCCTGAATTGAATTGACACGCGCGCCGGCGGTGCCGGGACAAAAACGTGCGCGCATTCTGCCTCATCCGGGCGGGATTAGCAAAAAATCGCGCCGAACCTGCGGGTTGCAGGCCTTCTGGGGGGCTCAGGTCAGCAGTAGCCACTTGTTGCCGATCAGCAGCTCCAGCGGACGGAAGTCCGTCTTGTAGCGCATCTTGGCGCTGTCGCGTATCCAGTAGCCCAGATACAGGCAGGGCAGATTCAGGCGCCGCGCTTTCTCGATCTGCCACAGGATCATCCAGGTGCCCAGCGAGCGCTGCGCCAGCGCCGGCTCGAAGAAGGTGTACATGGCCGAGAGGCCGTGATCGAGTTCATCCAGCACACAGAGTGCGATGGGGCGCTCCTCGAGCGTGAAAACATGGAATTGCGTGCTCGGAGTGTGTGCTGCAATGAAAGATCGATACTGTTGCAGATCCGGTGGGTACATGTCGCCATCGGCATGGCGGCCGTTGATGTAGCGGCAGTACAGCGCGAACAGTTCCGGCGTGTCCGGCGTGCTGATCTGCGCCGACTGGATATCGGCATTGCGTTTCCAGATACGGGCGAAGCGCTTATTGTGCGTGAATTCCCGCACGCGCACGCGGCAGGCGATGCAGGCGTCGCAGTGCTCGCATCCGGGGCGGTACAGATGCTCACCGCTGCGGCGAAAGCCTGCGGTGATGAGTCGGCTGTACAAGGCCGTGGTGGCCGGTTGCTCCGGGTCGAGGAACACCGTGCGCGCCTGACGTTGCGGCAGGTAGCTGCAGGCATGTTCCCCTGTCTGGAAGAACTTCAGAGTCTGGATGTCCTCATAGGGCATCGAGGGGAATCTCCATGCGCCACGGTCCTGCATGCCCCGCGGCGTCACGGTAACGCTCCAGGTACTGCTGGAACTGCGTGCGCGACATCTCGCTCGCTCCCAGGCTGCGCAAATGCTCGCTGGGCACCTGGCAGTCGATCAGATGAAAGCCCCAGCGCTGCAATTGCCGGGTCAGGCAGATCAGCGCGGTCTTCGACGCATTGTTGCGCTGGCTGAACATGGATTCACCGAAGAACAGCTGCCCCATGGCAATGCCGTAAAGCCCTCCCACCAGTGTGTCCTGCTCCCAGACTTCCACCGAGTGTGCATGACCCAGCTCATGCAGACGACCATAGGCCGCCTGCATCGCGGGCGTGATCCAGGTGCCGGGATATTCCTCGCGCAGCAGTGCGCATTGGGCGATCACCTGAGCAAACGCCTGATCGAGCGTGACACGGAAATGCCCCTGGCGCAGCAGCTTGCGCATGCTGCGCGAGACATGCAGCTGCTCGGTATGCAGGACCATGCGGGTGGCGGGGGACCACCAGAGAATCGGCTCTTCCTGGAACCAGGGAAAGATGCCGCGTTCGTAGGCCTTGAGCAGGCGCTCCGGCCGCAGGTCGCCCCCGACGGCCAGCAGGCCGTCAGGGTCGCGCAGGGCCTTGTCGACGCTGGGGAAGTCCAGCGACGCCGCACTCAGCCAGGGCAGTCGCGCCATGAGGGGGGTCTCCCGGGTGGCCGCCTCAGTGGTCCAGGAACTTCTCGGCGTCCAGAGCCGCCATGCAGCCGAAGCCGGCCGAGGTGATGGCTTGGCGGTAGACATGGTCCGCGATGTCGCCGGCAGCGAACACGCCGGGGATGCTCGTCTGCGTCGCATTGCCGTTGATGCCGCTGTGGATCACGACGTACCCGTCCTTGAGTTCCAGCTGTCCGGTGAAGATGTCGGAGTTGGGCTTGTGGCCGATGGCGATGAACACACCGTCCGCCTTCACGTCACGCGTGGCCCCATTCTGGGTGCTGGCGATGCGCAGTCCTGTCACGCCCATGTCGTCGCCGAGCACCTCCTCAAGCCTGTGGTTCCACTCGATGCTGATCTTGCCAGCCTTGACGCGTTCGAACAGCTTGTCCTGCATGATCTTCTCGGCGCGCAGGGAGTCGCGTCGGTGCACCAGCGTCACGTGGGAGGCGATGTTGGAAAGGTAGAGCGCCTCTTCGACAGCCGTGTTGCCGCCACCGATCACGGCGACCGGCTTGTTGCGGTAGAAGAAGCCGTCGCAGGTGGCGCAGGCGCTGACGCCGCGCCCCATGTAGGCCTGTTCGGAGGGCAGGCCGAGATACTGGGCAGACGCCCCGGTGGCGATGATGAGCGCGTCGCAGGTGTAGAAGGTCGAGTCCCCCCACAGCGTGAAGGGGCGCTTGCCGAGGTCGGTTTTCTGGATGTGGTCGAAGACGATCCGGGTATCGAAACGCTCGGCGTGCAGGCGCATCCGCTCCATGAGCGCGGGGCCTTGCAGGCCTTCGACGTCGCCCGGCCAGTTGTCGACCTCGGTGGTGGTCGTCAGTTGTCCGCCCTGGATCATGCCGGTGATCACGACAGGTTTGAGGTTGGCGCGGGCGGCGTAGACGGCCGCGGTGTAGCCGGCGGGGCCGGAGCCGAGAATGATCAAACGGTGGTGCTGTACATCGCTCATCGGGGGGTGATTCCTGTATGCTCTCTGGGGAATTCCGTGGGTTGGGGATGTCGTCGGTGCGCTGCGCGCCCGCTGTCCCGGAATGTGGCGCCCATTCTAGTGGATTAGCGCCGCTCGCTCATGTGGTTTTTGTCCTGGTGGCTGTCATCGGCTTCGCGCCGGCCTGGTTTGCGGCAGCGGGTAAATTGATTATCATAGCGCCCGAAAAATCTAGAAAATGATGGAATTTCAATTTGCAGGTGCATGATAAGTTTGAAAAATAAATCAAACAAAAAAACGGAAAACGTCCAGAATCTCAGTTCCGTGACTCAGCGCATCGTGCGCGAAGGCACGCTCATCCTCAGTTTTCTGGCAGGTTTGTTCCTGTTGATCGCCCTGCTCAGCTATTCGCCCACGGACCCGGGTTTCACCACGACCGGCTCGGGGCGTGAAGTCAACAACGCGGTCGGGCACATCGGCGCCTGGCTGGCGGATCTTCTGTTCCAGTTGTTCGGCTACTTTGCCTATCTGTTTCCTCTCGCGCTGGTTTTCAAGGCCTTCAGTCTGCTGCGTCAGCCCCTGGCGCCGGAGTCGTCTGTCTCCTGGCCGATGTTCGCCCTGAAGTGCACCGGCATTGTGCTGCTGGCCGTTGGGGCCTGTGCGCTGGCCACCATGCATTTCGAGATCGACCAGAACCTGCCCTGGATGGCCGGAGGGGTCATCGGCTCGATGATGGTGGATGTGACCGTGCCCGTTTTCGCGGTCGTGGGCAGCACGCTGTTGTACTTCGCCATCTTCCTGCTGGGTCTCACCATTGCCGTGGAAATATCCTGGCTGCGCGTCGTGGATCAGACCGGCTTTGTCACATTGGCGCTGATTGGCTATCTGCGTCGCACCGTGACCGGCTGGCTGGCGCGGCAGAAGGAAGAGCACGACACCCGACAGATCCTCGAAACCCGCAAGCGTGCGCTGGATGTCTACATCGAGAAGGAAAAGACCCGGGTGCCTCCCACCATTGCGCCCACGCCCAAGCCCGCCGTGGTGAAGAGTGCGCGTGTCGAGAAGGAGCGGCAGGGGCGCCTGTTCACCGCGCCGAATCCGGGTGACCTGCCGGCGATCTCGCTGCTGGATGAGTGGTCGGGCAATGCCAAGGCTGGTTTCTCCAAGGAATCTCTGGAAGCCATGTCGCGGCTGCTGGAATTGAAGCTGGCGGATTTCGGCATCGAGATCCAGGTCACCGCCGTGAATCCAGGCCCCGTGATCACCCGTTTCGAAGTGCAACCGGCTCCCGGCATCAAGGCCAGCCGCATCACCGGCCTGGGCAAGGACCTTGCACGCTCGCTGGCACTGGTCAGCGTGCGGGTGGTGGAGGTGATTCCGGGCAAGACGGTCATCGGCATCGAGATTCCCAATGAACACCGCGAGATGATCATGCTCAGCCAGGTGCTGGCCTCGCCCGACTTCGACAAGTCGCCCTCGCCGGTGAGCATGGCGCTGGGTCACGACATCGTGGGCAAGCCCGTGATCGTCGATCTGGCCAGGATGCCGCATCTGCTGGTGGCCGGTACCACCGGCTCGGGCAAGTCGGTGGGCATCAATGCCATGATCCTCAGCCTGCTGTTCAAGGCCACGCCGCAGGACGTGCGGATGATCATGATCGACCCGAAGATGCTGGAGCTGTCCGTCTACGAAGGCATTCCGCACCTGTTGACCCCCGTGGTGACCGACATGAAGGACGCCGCCAACGCCCTGCGCTGGTGTGTGGCCGAAATGGAGCGACGCTACAAGCTGATGTCGGCGCTGGGTGTGCGCAATCTTTCGGGCTACAACAAGAAGGTGACCGACGCCACCAAGGCTGGCCAGCCCATCCTGGACCCACTGTGGCGCCCCGACCCGATGCAGCTCATCGAGGAACAGCAGGCCGGCGTGCTCGAATCCCTGCCCGTGATCGTGGTCGTGGTGGACGAGCTGGCAGACATGATGATGGTCGTCGGCAAGAAGGTGGAAGAGCTGATCGCCCGCATCGCCCAGAAGGCGAGGGCCGCCGGCATCCATCTCATCCTGGCGACCCAGCGGCCGTCGGTGGATGTGTTGACGGGGCTGATCAAGGCCAACATTCCCACGCGGCTTTCGTTCATGGTGCAGTCGAAGATCGATTCGCGCACCATCCTGGGCGAGGGCGGCGCGGAACAATTGCTGGGCCATGGTGACATGCTGTTCCTGCCGCCGGGAGGTGGGGTGGCGACGCGCGTGCATGGCGCCTTCGTCAGTGACGAGGAAGTGCATCGCGTGGTGGCCGACTGGAAGTCCCGCGGCGAGCCCGTCTACATCGAAGAGATCACCCAGGGGGCCGATGAGCGCGACTACGGCGGCTTCGGCGGAGGCGGGGATGACGACGAGGGCGGCGAGGAAGACGATGCGCTGTACGACGAAGCGGTCGCCTTTGTGACCGAATCGCGCAAGGCCTCGATTTCCGCCGTGCAGCGCAAGCTGCGCATCGGCTACAACCGGGCGGCCCGCATGATCGAAGCCATGGAATCTGCCGGAGTCGTGTCACCCATGGGCAGCAATGGCAGCCGCGAAGTCATCGCGCCGCCTCCACCGCGCTAGTCAGGATCATCACCATGAGCCCAATTTTCCAGTGCCTGCGGCACGTGTCAGCCAGTATCGCGACGCTCTTGCTGCTGCTCGTCTGCCCCGCGCACGCTCAGGATGACGCCGCCGGACAGCTCGAGGACCTGCTGGGCAGCATCCAGACCTTCCAGGCCGATGTCCGGCAGCTGATCGTCGAGTCCAGCGGCGGCGTGCTGGAGGAGAGCATCATCAAGTTCAAGCTCAAGCGCCCGGACGGTTTCTATTGGGAGACCCTGGAGCCCTTTCCGGAGCTGATCGTCACCGATGGCAGGACGCTGTGGAACTACCAGCCCGATCTGCTGCAGGTCACCCTCGAGAACTGGGAGTCAGAGCGCTCCGAGTTGGCCGCGCAGTTGCTCAGTGGCCGCATGGCCGAGATCGAGGCCGACTATTTCATCACCGGGGGCGATCTCGGCAATGGCACCGCCTGGGAGTTCGTGCTGGAGCCGGTGGACCCCGCCAGCCTCTATGAACGCGTCACCCTGTATTTCCGCGACCGCAGGCTGGATGCCATCCATGTCGACAACGGCAACGGCCAGCGCACCTTCTGGGAATTCTTCGAGCATGTCCTCGATGCCCCGCTGGCCGACGAGGAGTTCGTCTTCACGCCGCCGGCCGACATCGAGGTCGTGGACAATCGCGTCAGCCCCTGAGGAGCGCCATGTCGAGCGGCATCACCGAGTCATTGTTCGCGCAGGAGCAGGAAGGGACTTCATCTGCCTCTGATGTGGACACAATGCAGCCGCTGGCCGCACGCATGCGGCCACGCGTGCTTGCTGATTTCATCGGGCAGGAGCATCTGCTGGGGCCCGGCAAGCCGCTGGGCGAGGCCATTCGCCGCGGCCTGCCGCACTCCATGATCCTGTGGGGCCCGCCCGGGGTGGGCAAGACCACGCTAGCTCGGTTGCTGGCCCGTGCCAGCGGTGGGCAGTTCGAGAGCCTCTCGGCTGTGCTGTCAGGGGTCAAGGAGATCCGTGCGGCGGTCGAGCGGGCGCAGTCGCGCAAGCGCATCAGCGGGCACGGCACCGTGCTTTTCGTGGATGAAGTGCACCGCTTCAACAAGAGTCAGCAGGATGCCTTCCTGCCCCATGTGGAGGATGGCACGCTGATCTTCGTGGGGGCCACCACCGAGAATCCTTCCTTCGAACTGAACAATGCCCTGCTGTCGCGTGCCCGGGTGTACCTGCTCAAGTCTCTGCAGCAGGACGATCTGCTGCGCGTCATCGACCAGGCCTTGCGGGACGACGCGCGCGGTCTTGGCGGGCATCGCATCGTGCTGCAAGCGGGGCAGGCCGAGCGGCTTGCCGCTGCCGCAGACGGCGATGCCCGGCGCGTATTGAACCTGCTGGAAATCGCAGTCGACATGGCCCGCACGGAAAATGGCGTGCAGCACGTCGACGACGCCGTCGTGGAGCACGTCCTGCAGGGCAGTGCGCGCCGCTTCGACAAGGGGGGCGACCTGTTCTACGAACAGATCTCGGCCCTGCACAAGGCGGTACGCGGCTCCAGTCCCGATGCGGCGCTGTACTGGCTGGTGCGCATGCTGGATGGGGGCTGCGATCCGCTCTACATTGCACGTCGACTCGTGCGCATGGCCAGCGAGGATATCGGCAACGCGGACCCGCGCGCCCTGCAGCTGGCCTTGCAGGCCTGGGACGCGCAGACGCGCCTCGGCCACCCGGAAGGGGAACTGGTGATCGCGCAGGCGGTGATCTATCTCGCCTGCGCCGCCAAGAGCAATGCCGTTTACATGGCCTTCAATCAGGCACGCGCCGAAGTGCAGAGCGGCCCCTCGCTGGTGGTGCCGGAGCACTTGCGCAATGCGCCGACGTCCTTGATGAAGTCGCTCGATCACGGAGCAGGGTATCGCTATGCCCACGATGAACCCGGTACCTATGCGGCGGGGGAGAACTACTTTCCTCCCGCCCTGCGCGACAGCCGTTTCTACTTTCCCACCGAGAACGGGTTGGAACTGCGCATTCGGGAGAAGCTGGACGCGCTGCGCGAGCGTGACCGGCTGAGTCCGCAGCAGCGCTATCCCGAACCGTCACTGAACAGGAAGGCGCCCTGATGGTGTATTCTCTCGCCGTGGCCGTGGGAGGCGCGCTGGGCGCGGTCTCCCGTTACTGGCTGATGCTCTGGATCGGCGCGCTGGCCGGCACGCGCTTTCCCTGGGGAACCGCGCTGGTGAACCTGCTCGGCTCTGTGGTGATCGGCGTGCTCTACGTGCTCATCAGCGAGCGGCTGCTGCTGAGCGAGCAGTGGCGCGGCCTGCTGGTGGTGGGCTATCTGGGGGCCTTCACCACGTTCTCGACGTTTTCGCTAGACACCCTGCTGCTCTTGCAGGACGGGCGCTGGCTGCCGGCGCTGGGCTATGTCGCAGGCAGCGTGCTGCTGTGTCTGGCCGGGGCGTGGCTGGGCATGCTGCTGATGCGCGCCCTCTGACTTACATGAATGGTTGACTCACGCTCAAGGAACTACTGACTCCATGCTGGATCCGAAATGGTTGCGCACAGAACCTGAAAAACTGGCGGCACTGCTCAAGAAGAAACACTTCGACCTCGACATCACCCAGGTCAACGCGCTCGATGTGCGCCGTCGCGAACTGCAGCAGGAAACCGAAAAGCTGCAGAACGAACGCAATGTGCGTTCCAAGGCGATAGGCCAGGCCAAGGCGGCAGGTCAGGATGTCGCGCCCCTGCTGGCGGCTGTGGCCGACTTGGGCGATTCCCTTGAGCAGAACAAGAAGGCTCTGGCCGAGGTGCAGGACGCCTTCAATGACTTGCTGATGCGCATTCCCAACGTGCCCCAGGAGAGTGTGCCCGAGGGGCGCGATGAACACGGCAACGTGGAGCTGCGTCGCTGGGGTACCCCGCGCGAGTTCGCTTGGGAGCCGAAAGACCATGTCGCGCTGGGCGAGGCGCTGGGTTCGCTGGATTTTCCTGCGGCGACCAAGCTCACCGGAGCGCGTTTCGTGGTGATGCACGGCAGCACCGCGCGACTGCACCGGGCCCTGATCCAGTTCATGCTCGACCTGCATACCGGCGAGCACGGCTATCAGGAGGTCTACACCCCTTACATCGTGAACCGCGACTCACTGCTGGGCACCGGTCAGCTCCCGAAGTTCGCCGAGGACCTGTTCCGGCTTGAGGGCGAGAACGAGTATTACCTCATCCCCACGGCCGAAGTGCCCGTCACCAATCTGGTGCGCGACAGCATCGTGGCGGCGGAAGACCTGCCAATGAAGTTCGTCTGCCACACGCCGTGTTTCCGCAGTGAGGCGGGCAGCTACGGGCGTGACACGCGCGGCATGATTCGCCAACATCAGTTCGAGAAAGTCGAACTGGTGCAGATGGTGCGTCCGCTGGAGTCCGACGCCGCGCTGGAAGCTCTGACTTCCCATGCGGAGAAGGTGCTGCAGCGCCTTGGCCTGCCGTACCGCGCCATGCTTCTGTGTGGCGGCGACATGGGCTCAAGTGCCGCGCGCACCATCGACCTGGAAGTGTGGCTGCCCTCGCAGCACTGCTACCGGGAAATCTCCTCCTGCAGCACCTTCGAGGACTACCAGGCGCGACGCATGCAGGCGCGCTGGCGCAATCCGGAAACCGGCAAGCCCGAATTGCTGCACACCTTGAACGGATCGGGACTGGCCATCGGCCGCACGCTGGTCGCCATCCTGGAGAACTTCCAGAATGAGGACGGCAGCGTCACCATTCCCGAGGTTCTGCGTCCCTACATGGGTGGACTGGATCGCCTTGTCTGAAGCCGGGACGATCCGTCTGCACCTTTTTCTGCGGAGGCGTCTGCCATGCAGTTTCTGCCCGTATTCCTGAACGTCCGCGCCCAGCACTGCCTGGTCGTGGGCGGCGGCGAAGTCGCGTATCGCAAGGCGGTGCTGCTGGATCGCGCCGGCGCGCGCCTGCGCGTTGTGGCCCCGGCCATCGAACCGCAACTCGAGGCGCTGGTGATCGCCGGCGCCGGTGAGTTGTGCCTGCGCGAATTCCAGGAAAATGATCTCGACGGCGTCTTTCTGGCGGTGGCTGCCACCGATGACGAAGAGGTCAATGCGGCGGTGTCCGTTGGGGCCAAGGCGCGTGGCCTGCCCGTGAATGTCGTGGACAAGCCTTCGCTGTGCAGTTTCATCGTGCCGGCGATCGTCGATCGATCACCGGTGGTGATCGCCATCTCCAGCGGCGGCGCTTCGCCCATTCTCACCCGCAAGCTCAAGGAAAAGCTGGAAACCATCATTCCCGCGGCCTACGGGCGTCTCGGCCTGCTGCTCGCCAGCTATCGCGGCCGCGTCAAGTCCGTGGTGAGTGACTTCAAGCGGCGCACGCGCTTCTGGGAAAACCTGCTGTCCGGGCCGTTCCAGGAAATGGTGCTGGCCGGACGCGAGGACGAGGCGCGCCGGCATCTGGAGCAGCAACTTTCCCAGGCCGACCAACTGGATATCCGTGGCGAGGTATTTCTGGTGGGGGCGGGCCCGGGCGATCCCGACCTGCTGACGCTCAAGGCTTTGCGGTTAATGCAGGAAGCGGATGTCGTGCTGTATGACCGGCTGGTGTCTCCCGAGATCCTGCAGCGCGTGCGCCCGGACGCCGAGAAGATTCATGTGGGCAAGGAGCGTTCGAATCACACCTTGCCGCAGGAGCAGATCAACGAGCTGCTGGTGCGTCTCGCACGGGAAGGCAACCGTGTCCTGCGCCTGAAAGGCGGTGATCCCTTCATCTTCGGGCGCGGGGGCGAGGAGATTGATCGTCTGGCGCAGGAACGCATCCCGTTCCAGGTGATTCCGGGCATCACCGCCGCGTCTGGATGTGCCTGTTATGCCGGCATTCCACTGACTCATCGTGATTGGTCGCAGTCCGTGCGCTTCGTGGCCGGGCATCTCAAGGACGACTCGCTGGATCTGGACTGGCCGGAGCTGGCGCGCGAGAACCAGACAGTGGTGTTCTACATGGGGCTGGTCGGGCTGGGAGAGATCTGCCGGCAGTTGCTGGCTCATGGCATGGCCGAGGACATGCCGGTGGCGCTGGTGCAGCAGGGCACCACGGCGAATCAGAAGGTGCTGACGGGCAATCTCGTGACGATGCCGGAGCTGGTCCGCAGTCATTCGGTGCAGGCGCCCACCATCATCATTGTCGGACGTGTCGTGGCTCTGCAGTCGCGCTATGCCTGGTTCCGCACCGAAGCCCTGGTCGTGGGCTCCGATACGCAGGCAGCAGGGCGCTGAGGGGGAGCCTCAGACGATCAGGTCGTAGTCCCGACGCAGGACGTCGATGATTTCCTGGCGCGGGTTGTCGGACAGCTCGATGCGGTGACCGACGATCTTCGCGGCGATATCCAGGTAGGTGTGTGAGACCTGCAGCAGAATCTCCTCTGGCAGCGCATTGTCTCGCGCCAGGGCGCTGCGCTCCGGCATGCGATCCTTGTTCAGCAGGATGTCCGGGTCGGGGAAATGACTCAGCAGCTGTTGGCGGAATTCTTCCTTGGATTTCTCGATCACCTCACCGTTCCGATAGGACGGGCCGTCCCAGATGCGTGAAGAATCGGGGGTGCCGACTTCATCCATGTAGATCAGCTTTTCCTGCCCGTTTCTGTCGGTCACGTAGCCGAACTCGAACTTGGTGTCGACAAAGACCTGGTCGATCTTCTCCAGTGCCGTGCTGATGAGTCCGAAGCCTTCACGCAGCAGTTTCTCGTAGAAATCGATGTCCTGCAGATTGCGGAAATTGAAGGCCGCATAGTTGCGCTCGATATCCTCGCGCGTGATGTTCACATCGTCGGATTCTGGAACGCCCGGAATGCCACGCAGGATGCCCTTGGTGGAGGGCGTGATCAGCAGCTCGGGCAGACGCTGGTCCTTCTTCAGACCGTCGGGCAGGGTGATGCCGCAGAATTCGCGCTCGCCCTTGCTGTAGGAGCGCCACATGGAGCCCGTGATGTACTGCCGGCAGATGGCCTCGATCATCACCGGGCGTGCCTTCTGCACGATCCAGACGAACGGGTGCGGAATCTCCAGAATGTGACTGTCGGCCAGACCCTGCTGCTTGAAGAGGCCGAACCAGTGGTTGGAAATCGCGTTCAGGGCAGCGCCCTTGCCGGGGACGCCATTGAGGCCGCCCTCGCCATGCCAGATGCAGTCGAAGGCCGAAATGCGATCACTGATGACCATGATGGCCAACGGGGCGTCCGGGGCAACCGCGTAGCCGCGCTCCGCGATCAACCGTCTGCTGTCCTTGTCGGTCAGCCAGTAGACGGACCTGACCTTGCCACTGTGCACGGGTTTGTCGGTGCGGATGGGCAGGTCGTTGTTGATGGCAAGAACGCGGTCAGCAAGGCTTCTGGCAGAGTTCATCGAGGGGTTTCCTGTGAGTGGGCAAGAGGGTCTGCAGGTGAATGAAAAACGCGCGAATGATAGCAGAAAGTGCTCCGCTGGCCAGGGCGCATCCGGCTCAGAAACAGTTCTCTGGTCGCGGCAGGCCAGCGATTCTGGCGCCCAGCAGGGCGGCGTTGCCTGGGAAGAGTGACAGCAGATAGACACTGCGGCCTTTCTCCGGACCCAGCGTCTGAGCGGCAAATTTCACCAGCGGTCGCATGGCCGGCGAGAGGCCGAAGCGTGCATGAAACTGGCGCAGCAGGTGCAGGACTTCCCAGTGCGCCGGTGTCAATTCGATGCCGGCTTCGCGCGCGAGCAGGGCGGCAACGGTTTCGTTCCAGTCCGTAAGAGAGCGCAAGTATCCATCCTCGTCCAGCGCGACGCGGCGCTGATCAGGCAGCAACAGATGGCACACAGCCTCATGCTCTCGCGCAGCCATCAGAACCAGTGCACCGATTGCTGATGCCGACACACCAGCGCGACGAAGCCTGCCTGATCGACTGCCGTGATATCGGCCGGCAGCTCGCTTTGCGCCATGCCCCGGGCCAGCAAATCATCGCGCAGCACGCAGATTTGAAGCTGATTCACTGGAATCTCCAGTGCGGCCGCGAGTGCCGCGAGCGTGCGGACATTGTAGATGCCGTCCTCAATGAGCAGGAGTGTGTCTGCCGCGCTCGCGACACGCAGACAGGACGCCAGCAGGTCGCTGTTCCAGGAAGGCTTGTTGACGGTATGCAGTGTGCTCACAGGGTGAATACCACATCGGATTCATGCAGCAGTTGGCTGATGCGGGCGCTGTCACAGACCGTAGCGGGAATGGCCAGCTCTTGCGGTGACATGCCGCGCAATTGCAGGGACTGCCCATCCACGAATATCTGCTGGATGTCGTAAAGGGGCAGCACGCCCAGTGCAGCTCCGAGATCCTTGGCGCCGATGCCTGCTGCGGCCTGATTCCTTTGCAACTGCAGCACGCCGTCATCCAGGAAGATCAGCGTGACCTTCTGGTCAAATACAGCGGTGGCCAGCACCATGTCGAGCATGGCACGTGCGTGGCCACTGCCATAAGGGGAGCGACGAGCGAGGAAGGTGAACTGCTTCTGCACGGGCGCAGTGTCCATGGTCATGCTCCGAAACTGATCGTGCGGTCGGAGGCGAGACTGGCATCCACCAGTTGACCGAGGCCGGAGAGCACGGCAGGCGCACGCAGATTGTGACCCTGACGGTCATGGCGCCGGGCTTCACGGGTGTCGATGATGCCGCGCTTGATCGAGGAGGACACACAGGTCACGGCATCGATGCCGTGTTCCTGCAGCAGCGTGCTCCACGCCTCGACGAGATCGAGCTCGTCCTGAGGTGCCGCACTGAACTCATTGGTGTTGTGCACGCCATCGTAATAGAAGAACACACGCACGATCTCGTGACCTGCTGCGAGAGACGCCTGCGCGAAACGCAGGGCGCTCAGCGAGGCCTGCGAGGTGTAGGGGGCGGCATGCAGAACGATGGTGAATTTCACGACGGACAATCCATGACGGCGGGTCCCAAACAAAAAAGCCCCGACGCGGGTCGGGGCTTCGGGCAGTAGGCCTGTTGTCTCGCTTATTCCTCGCCGGAGAAAGCGGTGAGCAGGTGGATCAGGCTCATGAAGAGGTTGTAGATCGACACGAACAGCGTGATCGTGGCGAGAATGTAATTGCGTTCGCCGCCATTCACGATCTCACCTGTCTGGTACAGGATGATCGCGCTGGAGAACAGCATGAAGCCAACGGAAATGGCCAGCTGCAGAGCAGGAATCTTCACGAATATGCCGAGAATCATCGCGGCCAGCAACACGAACATTCCCGCAGTGATGAAGCCGCTCAGGAACGAGAAATCCTTGCGTGAAATCAGTGCGTAGCCGGACAAGCCCAGGAAAATGAACGCGGTGCCGCCCAGAGCGGTGGTCACCACCTGACTGCCGGCACTGGTGGACATGAGAGCGCCAATGAGCGGGCCCGTGCCATAACCAATGAAGCCGGCGAAAGCGAACATGGTCAGAAGACCCCAGGCACTTCTTGCCAGTGCATGGGTTGCGAACAGCAATCCGTAAACGCCAATGATGTACATCCAGATGTTCATGGGCGCAGCATTGGTGCTCACGAAAGCCATCAATGCGCTGAAGCCGAGTGTCATGCCCAGCAGCATGTAGGTGTTCTTGAGAACCTTGTTGACTGCGAGCACCGATTCGCCGGTACGCGCCACATCCATTACATCAAACTGACTCATAGTGATCTCCGTGGTTGTATTGCCTTGCTGTTGAAGTCCGCGAACAAGACTGCAAGGGCTTCAGGTCATCAGCTCCTGCCGTCAGGGATATGGCGTCAATCTCTCGCCAATTCAATATCCTTGGCCCATCAGACCGGCACAGGCAATCATACCTTGCAAGTCTTCAAAAGCAATCTCGACTCCAGCCGGGCGCGAGCTTGTGAAACTCTGGTTGACTGAGGCACTTTTTCCAGTAAGATTGGCCCCCGTCGCGGAGGGGTGGCAGAGCGGTTGAATGCACCGGTCTTGAAAACCGGCGAGGGTGTGAGCCCTTCGAGAGTTCGAATCTCTCCCCCTCCGCCAATCCTCTCCCTGCCATCGCGGCAAGTTCAAATTACTCCTGTTATCACATCTCATGGCGACATGCTCATGTCGGCAGCACACGGCTTTTGAATTCCGCGCCTCAATACGTTAGTCTCCCGGGGCAGGCAGCAGCTGTATCGCTAATAACAAAAATCAAGCCTTATCAGGAGCGTCCAAGATGAGTACGGCATTAAAGGTTGTTTCACGAGTCATTGTCACGGCCAGCGCTATTGCCTGTGCACCGCTGGCTTTGAGTCAGTCGGGTACCAGCGTCGACAACGGGGATTGGCCCGTTTATCACGGCAACGAATTCTCCCAGCGCTATTCCCCCCTCGATCAGATCAATGCAGACAATGTGGCCTCTCTGCAAATCGCCTGGCGCTTCACGACACAGAATTTCGGTCCCTCCTCGGATTTCACCAACCCTTCCACTCCCCTCGAGATCGACGGCACTCTCTACGCCAACGTCGGGGTGACCCGCAACGTCGTGGCGCTGGATGCCACCACGGGTGAAGTGCTCTGGCTGTGGCGCCCGGAGGAGGGAGCTCGGTTCGACAATGCGCCGCGCAAGGGTGCAGGGCGCGGTGTGGCTTATTGGCGCGATGGTGACAAGAAGCGCATCTTCGACATCACTCCGGGCTATCACCTGGTGGCGCTGGATGCCGAGACGGGAGTCCCCGATCCGGCCTTTGGCGAGAATGGCATCGTCGATTTGATGGTGGGCCTGCGCAATGCCGAGGATGAGCGCTTTGACAGCATCGATATCGGCGCCTCGGCCCCGCCCTTCGTCATGAACGACGTGATCGTCGTCGGTGCGGCCCATGCCACAGGCGGCCGTCCGCGCGCCAAGTCCAATGTGAAGGGCGATATCCGCGGCTTCGACGTGCACACCGGCGAACTGTTGTGGACCTTCCACACCATTCCCGAGCCCACTGAGTTCGGTGCGGAATCCTGGCTCGAGAACAGCGCGGAATACACCGGCAACGCCGGCGTGTGGGCGCCCATGTCAGGCGATCCGGAACTGGGCCATGTCTATCTGCCCGTGGAAGACCCGACTGGTGACTATTACGGCGGCGATCGCCCTGGCTCCAACCTGTTCTCCAGCAGCCTTGTGGCCCTGGACATCAAGACAGGTGAGCGCGCGTGGCATTATCAATTCATTCATCACGACATCTGGGACTGGGACGTCCCCGCGGCCCCGATCCTGGTGGATCTGCCCAATGGCCGCAAGGTCGTGATGTCCGTGACCAAGCAGTCCTTCGTCTACGCCTTTGACCGCGAGACCGGCGAACCGATCTGGCCGATCGAGGAGCGTCCGGTGCCAGCCGGCGACGTGCCTGGTGAGTGGTATTCGCTCACCCAGCCGTTCCCGACACGGCCTGCCGCCTTCGACCGTCAGGGCTTCACTGAGGACGACTTGATCGACTTCACGCCCGAGCTGCGTGCCAAGGCGCTGGAAGCGATTGCCGGCTTCCGTCTCAGCCCGAATCTGTACACGCCGCCGTCCACATCGGATGCGGCTGATGGCACACGTGGTCTGCTGAGTCTGCCGTCCTCCACCGGGGGCGCGAACTGGGAAGGGTCCGCCATCGATCCGGAAACCGGCATCCTCTACATTCCCTCCCGCACCCAGCTGCAGTCGCTGTCTCTGGCCAAGAACCCGGCTTCGGACATCGACTTCAGTCAGGGCACCGGCGTGCGAATTCCTCGCATCGAAGGTCTGGAAGTGGTCAAGCCGCCCTATGGCCGCGTGACCGCCATCGACATGAACTCCGGTGAGCATCTGTGGTGGATTCCCAACGCCGACACGCCCGAGCGCATTGCGAACCACCCGCTCCTGCAGGGTGTCGATCTGCCTCCGACAGGCATTCCGACCCGTTCCGGTGTTCTGCTGACCAAGTCCCTGCTGTTCGTTGCCGAGGGAATCGGGACCGCCGATGCCATGCCGAGAATGCGCGCCTTCAACAAGGAAACCGGCGACCTGGTGCACCTGATGGAACTGCCTGACAACCAGACTGGTCTGCCGTTCACTTACGAACATGAAGGCAAGCAATACCTCGGCCTGTTTGTCGGCGGCCGTAGCACACCGGCCCAGCTGGTGGTCTACGCGCTGCCCTGAGCCGACAGTTGGCCATGACAGTCCGCGCCCCGAATCAGTCCTCTGGTTCGGGGCGTTTGTTTTTCACACAGGAGAAAGAATGAAACGTCTACACGCTGCCGCACTGCTTTTCTGCCTGCTCCCGATGGTGGCCACAGGGGCCGAGCAGGGCGCTGTTCTGTCCAATCGCATCGATCTGATTCGCCACGACGCGCCGCCGCTCGCGCTGCCGGGCCCGCTGGCGGTGGGGGTGAGAACACTGGAATTGCGCGATCCCGATCGGGTCGATGTCCTCGGCACGCTCGAGCGCGGCAGTGTCGTGCGGCATGAGCGCCCCCTGACGGTGGAGGTGTGGTACCCGGCTGTCGTGCAGCAGGGTGCGACAGGCACGCAATACCTCACCGAGACCCGCAATCTCGAGGTCTTGGCCCGGCTGCACGGCTCCGCGCAACGCGATGCCGAGCCGCTGCAGGGGCAGGGCGCATTCCCGCTAGTCATTCTCTCGCATGGTTATCCAGGCAATCGCTATCTGATGAGCCATCTTGGCGAGAACCTGGCGAGTAAGGGCTACGTCGTGGCCTCCATCGACCATACCGACAGCACTTACCGCAACCAGCAGGCCTTTGCCAGCACGCTCTACAACCGGGCGCCGGATCAACGCTTCGTGCTGCAGGCGTTGGCGACAGCCGCGCAGAGTGACGGCAATTTCCTGCAGGGCATCGTCGATGCCGACCAGGCCGGTCTGATCGGCTTTTCCATGGGCGGCTACGGGCTGCTCAACAATCTGGGTGCTGCCTACAACGAGGCCATGATCGAGGCCGTTGGCGCACCGCCCCTTGGTCTGCTGCGAGAGCACACCGATGCCAGCTCGACGTATCGACAGACGCTCGACCCGCGTTTCAAGGCAGGCGTCGCCATTGCTCCCTGGGGCATGAACTCCGGCTACTTCAACGCCGAGACGCTCGCCGCCATACGCCTGCCCGTGCTCTTCGTGGCCGGCACCGTGGACAGCACGGCCGGATACGAGAACGGCACCCGAGCGATCTTCGAGAACACCACGGGAGCCGAGCGCGTTCTGCTCAGCTTCGTGAATGGGGGGCACAGTGTGGCCGCACCCATCCCGCTGCCGCAGGAGATCCTGCAGACAGCCGACAAGTCAGGGGCGGGGCACTATGCCGATCCGGTGTGGGACAGCGTGCGCAGCAACAATATCCTGGCGCACTACGTGACGGCGTTTCTCGACCTGCATCTCAAGCAGATGGCAGAGCGCGAATCGGTGCTGGGAGAGCTGCCGGAGCGCAGTGTCGGGCTGTTGCTCGAACACCGCGCTGCCGGGGAGTGAGAGAGCGGATCACGGCGCGACGATGCGCTGTCCGTTCACCCAGGTCTGAGCCACAGTCGCCTTCCAGATCTCGCTGGGCGCGTCGGCAAAGATGTCCTGATCGATGAGGATGAAGTCAGCGGCCTTGCCCGGCTCGAGCGTGCCGAGGAGCGTTTCCTGGTGGCCGGCAAAGGCCGCGTCGATGGTGAAGCTCGCCAGTGCCTCTTCCGGCGTCATGCGCTCTTCCGGGAACCAGCCGCCGGGGGGCTGATTGTCGTGATCCTGCCGTGTGATGGCGGCATGCAGCCCGTAGAAAGGATTCGGTGACTCGACAGGGAAATCCGAGCCGTTGGCGATGATCGTGCCGGCGTCCAGCAACTTGCGCCAGGCATAAGCGCCCTGGATGCGGATCTCGCCCAGGCGGTCCTGGGCCATGTTCTTGTCACTGGTGGCATGCGTGGACTGCATGGAGGGAATCACGCCCAGCTCGGCAAAACGCAGGATGTCCTCGTAGCGCAGCACCTGGGCATGTTCCACACGATGGCGCCTGTCGCGCGTGTTTGTCGCCGGAATCAGCGCGGCGAAGTGGTCGAGCACCAGCATGTTGGCGTTGTCGCCAATGGCGTGGATATTGACCTGGAAGTTCGCTTTCATCGCCTGTTCCATGGTGGCGTAGAGTTCTTCGGGCTCCAGCAGCAACAGGCCGCGATGCCCGGGCATGTCGCTGTAGTCCTCGATGAGAGCGGCACCGCGGCTGCCCAGGGCTCCGTCGGCCGAGATCTTGATGCTGTTGATGGTCAGAGTGCCGTCGGCGCTCGCGAAATGGCCTGCCGCCAGCAGCTCCGGCAGTTGGGGATCGCCGGCGCCGAGCATGACATTCACTCGCACAGGCAGGGGACCTTCCTCCAGCAGGCGCTTGTAGGCGTCGACCGTGCGAGCGGACACACCCGCATCGTGCACGCTCGTCAGCCCCTGAGCGCTGAGTGAGTAAAGCGCACGACGCAGGGCGAACACCTGCTCGTCCAGACTCAGTGCCGGGATGTTGGCCGTGATCAGATCCATGGCATTGTCGACGAAGGTGCCGGTTGGACGGCCTTCCGCATCGCGAATGATCTGCCCGCCTGCCGGGTCCACCGTGGCCGCATTCACTCCTGCCAGTTCCATGGCAGCCGAATTGGCCCAGCCTGCATGGCCATCCACTCGACTGAGCCAGACCGGTGTGTCACCGAAGTATTCGTCCAGGCTTGCGGCAGAGGGGAATGCGTTGCTGTCCCAAAGCACCTGGTTCCAGCCACGGCCCTGAATCCATTGCAGATTGCCATTCGCCAGCTGAAACGCGCGGATGCGCTCGACGGCTTCCTGCTCAGAGCGGGTGCCGGTGAGGTCGACGCGCAGAAGGCTCAGTCCGTAACTCAGGATGTGTCCGTGGGCATCGATCAGCCCGGGCAGCAATGTCTTGCCTTCGCCATCAATCACCACGATGTCTGCATTCTGGGGCAGGGCCTCACCCGTGGCATACACGCGATCTATGGTGCTGCCCGTGAATTGCACGGCCTCGAAGCGGACCAGTTCGCGGTTCGCATTCACCGTATAGCCGTTGACATCGGTGATGAGTGTGGTCTGCGCCTGAACGAGCGCGCAGAGACTGAGGAGGCCGCCAGCGGCGAGCACACGAACGGCGGATGAGCGCCAGATCGAATGACGTGAAGAATGCATGATGATGTCCGGATTGATGTAGGGTTGAGGCGAATGCGCCGCACGCCAGTCCATTGTGTGAGCGCGTCGCGGCACGTTATAGTCAGGCCGCCTGCGTTGCAGAACCTGTCGATTCCATTGCGAGGGGATGATAATGAAAAGAACAGTCGAATACACCCGCCACAGCGCCGAATTGTCTACTCCTCACAGCCGCATGCGCCGGCAATTGTTGTGTCTTCTGGCGCTCAGTCCAGTGTCCTTGCGCATGCAGGCCCAGGGTGTCGCTCAGGCCATTCGCGTCAGCAAGCTGCACTGTTTCACACTGCGTGTGACTGACCTCGAGCGTTCCGTGAATTTCTATCAGGCTCTGTTCGGAATGCCGATACTGGCGCGGGATGCAGGCGCCGTGAGTCTGCGAGTCGGGGAAGGCCCCCGGTTTCTCACGCTGCAGGAATGTCAGCCTGGCGAGACTCCCGGCATTGGGCATATTGGGCTGAGTGTTCCTGACATGTCAGTGGACGCCATGATGGCCTCGCTCACGGCGCAGGGCTTGCGTGAGCGTGCTACGCCGGCATCCTCGACCGACCTGCTGAGCGCCGCGCTGCAATTCTGGCGCGCCGGCTCGCCCGAGGCTGGTGTGTTCCTGACGGATCGTGAAGGCCTGCTTTTGCAATTGTGTGCGCCAACCTGGTGCGGAACCATCGGGGGCTGTGCGACGCCGGAATCGGCGCCGGCGCCAGGACTGCTGCAACTGAACGACATCAACCATTTCACCAACTACATGACCAATGCCCCCGCTGCCAATCAGTTCCATAGGAACCTTTTCGGTCTGCAGTATCAGTCCTATCAAGGGCCGACCATGCCCACGATCGGGGTCGGCGACGGCAGGCAGTTCCTGATGTTCGTAGGGGGTTCTCAGGACACAGCGCCACAGACACCCGCGCGCATCGATCATGTGAGTCTGAGTGTGGAGAACTTCGACGTCGAACGCATTCTCGCAACGCTCACGCAGTTCGGCTTGAGTGCTCGCGCCGAGCCCGCCGTGACACCGGCCTTGTCGCATTGGGTAAGCATGCGCATGCCCAATCGCGGCGGTGCAGAAAGTGGCACACCGGAGCTGTATTTTTCGGATCCTGATGGGCTGCACATTCAACTGCAGCATCTGGACTATTGCGGTGGCGGCGGCTATCTGGGCGATGCTTGTCCCGCGTTGCCCTGACACGCAGAATGTGACAATAGGTCACTTTGGTGGACGCCGAAAATTTCGCCGTTTATCCTTGCCCTCTTCTCGTCTGAGATAGCCCCCGCTCAGCGTTTTCAACAAGAACATACAAGGTGACGCGTTTGAATTACCGTACTGTTATTCCGGCTGTCATTGCCTGCCTGACCAGTTCCACCTCCCTCAACGCTCAGAATGCTCCCGCCACCGCAAATCCTGTACAGGTCAATTTGAACGGTCAGCAGAACATCACGCTGCAGCAGCTGGATCACGACGTGGCCAATGTCGACGTTGATGGTCGGCTCGACGAATCTGTGTGGGGCCGTATCGAGCCCATCAATCAGATGCGTGTGATCGACCCGGACACGCTGGCAGAGGTGCCGCATGACACACGGGTGCGTTTCTTCTACACCGAGCGCGGGCTCTACGTCTCCTTCGACATGGATCAGCCGGCCGACAGCATCGTGCAACGCATCAGCACGCGCGACAATCTGGCCATCAATCGCGATACCGTGTCGATGACACTGGACACTTCCGGGCAAGGGCTCTTCGGTTACTGGATGACATTGGCCCTCGGTGACAATCAGGCTGACGGCACCATTCTGCCGGAGCGACAGTACTCTACGCAGTGGGACGGCGCCTGGTACGGCGCCACGGCACAGACGGCCACCGGCTGGTCTGCCGAATTCTTCGTGCCCTGGGGGCAGATGGCCATGCCGCGCGAGGATGGCGTCCGTCAGATCGGCGTGTACACGGAACGCAAGGTGGCTCATCTCAATCAGACCTGGGCCTGGCCACCGATTCCGGAATCCGACTCGATTTTCATGAGCAATCTGCCGCATCTGCAGCTTGAAGGGGTCGACGTCAGACAGCAGTGGAGCGTGTTCCCGTACGCGTCATCCACGTTCGACGAGATCGACAGCGACACGCGCTACAAGGCGGGCTTCGATGTGTTCTGGAGGCCATCGAGCAATTTCCAGATGACTGCCGCCGTGAATCCCGATTTTGGTTCGACCGAATCGGACAACGTGGTCGTCAATCTCACCGCCAACGAGACCTTTTTCCCCGAGAAGCGACTGTTCTTCCAGGAAGGCCAGGAGATATTCAACACCACCCCACGCTCCACGGGCGCGAACGGCAAGCGCCTGTCCATCGTCAACACCCGACGGATCGGCGCCAGGCCACGCGCGCCGCAGTTGCCTGCAGGCGTGACGTTGCCCACGCGTGAGCGTATTCGGCCCGCAGATCTGCTGGGGGCGGTGAAGATGACAGGGCAGGTGGGGGCAGTGCGCTATGGCGTCATGACTGCCGTGGAAGACGAGAGCGATTTCGCCGCCGGTGGACGCCGTTTTTCTCAGGACGGTCGCGATTTCGGCACCTTCCGCATGATCTACGAGGACAGCAATGGAGCTGCCTATCGAGGTCTGGGTTACATGGGCTCGCTGGTACAGCATCCCGAATCCGACGCCGAAGTGCATGCTGTTGATTTTCACTACCTGATGACCGGCGGTCGCTGGAATGTGGACGGCCAGATCATTTCCACGGACACCGACGAGCGCGGGCAGGGCAAAGGTGCCTTCGCCGACATCGTCTACACCCCGCGTCAGGGCCTTCGCCACACACTGCAGATGACGTATCTGGACGAGAAGTTCCACGTCAATGACTTCGGCTTCCAGGAGCGCAACGATTCGCGCGAGCTGTGGTACCGCTTCGAATGGGTGAAATCCGATCTCAAGCTGGTGCGCAATTTTCGTTTCAATCCGTTCCTGCGCTATGAGGAGAATGCAGCGGGTGATCGCACCAACAATGCCTTCCCGGTATTGGCAGCGAACATCACGCTGAACAATCTGGCCCGCGTCAACGTGGGCCTGCAGCATTTCCCCAAGCGCTACGACGATCAGAACAGCTTCGGCAACGGCACCTTCGCCACGGCCGAGCGCAACAATTTCAACCTCAGCTATCAGACCAACACGGCCAGAACCATCAGTTACACCGTCGGCATGAACACCTCCGGCGAGTTCGAGGGCGGCAACAGCAAGGGCGTGAACGCCGGCATCAACTGGCGGCCCCGCGACAATATCGCCTTCAACACGGAAGTGAGCTACGACGATCGTGATGGTTGGCTGCTGCATCAGGAGCGCCAGAACTTCACGACCTTCCAGGCCGATCAATGGCGTTTCGACATGAGCATGGATTACTTCCTGACCGCACGTCAGCAACTGAGCATGGCGCTGCAGTGGGTGGGAATCGAGGCCGAAGAAGACGAGTTCTACACGCTGCCCTCGCATCTGCCGACCAAGAACCGAGATCTGGTGAAACTGGCCAGCAAGCCAGCCGGGCCATCGGACAGTTTCGGCCTGTCCCAGCTCAACTTCCAGCTGCGTTATCGCTGGCAGATCGCGCCCTTGTCGGACCTGTTCATCGTCTACACCAAGGGGGATAACCGACGCAGTGCTCTGATGGCCTTCGATGAGCTGTTCGACAATTCATGGGAGAACCCGCTGGGCAGCGAACTGGTGATCAAGCTGCGCTACCGTCTCGGTACCTGAGGCGGTTCACCGCACATCCCGCGCAAACAAGAAGGCCCTCTGCGAGAGGGCCTTTTCATTGGTGGGCAGCGCGCGGAGCGCTGCGATCAGAGGTTGGAAGCGTTCAGATTGCCGGAAGTGCTGACAGCGTCTGCCGTCATCGGGCTGCCCAGCATCTGGGCCATGTCGATCAGGATGTAGCTGCTTTCCACCAGCAGCGGATCGTCTTCCTGATTTGCCTCTTCTTCGTCCGTTTCCTCGGGAGTGACGGCGGCGACGGCATCCGGATCGAGTTCTTCCTCGGTCGGTTCCGTCCATTCCTCCATCGGCAGCCCCTTCAAGAAAAGACGCATGTTGTTGGCGTTGAACTCTGCCAGACGGTTGTCGTCACGCTCCTTGCGCACAGTGGACTCATTCAACGAAAGCAAGGTGCGTTCGCGCATCTCGCGTGAACGCTCGATCTGCTCTGCCAGATAGATGAAGTCCGGGTCGTTTGCAACGCGCTCGTCATGCTTGACCTGCAGATCCGTCAGGATGTCCTTGATCGGAAAGTAGGTGTTGAATTCCACAGGACGCACGGTATCCCAGGGCAGGGCACCATCAAGATTGCTTTCACCCATTTCCTTGATGGCCTGGTACCGATCCGGGAACAGGATGTCCGGCACCACCCCGCGATGCTGGGTGCTGGCGCCGGAAATGCGATAGAACTTGGAGCGGGTGAGCTTCACCTGACCATATTCCATCGGAATGATTTCCTGCACAGTGCCCTTGCCGAAGGTCTGGCCGCCCAGGATGATGCCGCGCTGGTAGTCCTGAATCGCCCCGGCGAATATCTCGGAAGCAGACGCACTGGCACGATTGACGAGCACGCCCAGCGGGCCGTCGTAGGTCACTTCGGGATTGCCATCACCATAGGCGCGGACGAAACCGTTGCGCAGACCGGAGTAGCGGATCTGCACGGTATTGCCGGTGTCGATGAACAGACCTACCAGGTCGTTGGCCTCCGTCAGGGAGCCTCCGCCATTGTCGCGCAGATCCATGACCACGGCGTCCACGCCCTCTGCCTTGAGTTCCTCCAGCAGCAGCTTCACGTCACGCGTGGAGCTCTTGTAATCGGTCTGACCGGCGGCCGCCGCCTCGAAATCGAAGTAGAAGGTGGGCAGCTTGATGATGCCCACCTTGTAGATGCCTTCGTTGTAGGTGACTTCCAGCACTTCCTTCTTGGCGGACTGGTCTTCCAGTTTCACGGTGTCGCGCGTGATGGCGACCACGTGTGCCTGGGTCTCACCCGTGGCTTCTGCCGGGATCACGTTCAGGCGCACGACGGTGCCTTTCTCGCCGCGGATCTGATCCACCACGTCATCCAGGCGCAGGCCGATGACATCCTTCATCTCTCCATCCACGCCCTGGGCGATGCCGATGATGCGATCACCCGCCTTGAGCTCCTTGCCACGCTCGGCCGGGCCGCCCTTGATGAGCTCCACCACCTTGGTGTACTCGTCCTCAGTGGTCAGCTGGGCGCCGATGCCTTGCAGGGACAGACGCAGTCCCATGTTGAAGTTCTCGGAGTCGCGCGGCGAGAAGTAGCTGGTGTGCGGGTCGATGGTGCTGGCGACGGTGGCCAGATAGGACTGGAACACGTCACGGTTGTTGGTCTTGAGCACCTGATTGAGTTGCTGACGGTAGCGCTTGCTCAGGCGTTCCTGGATGTCGGCTATCTCGAGATTGGCCAGCTTGAGACTCAGGGCGCTGTTCTTGACGCGCAGGCGCCACAGCTCGTCCAGCTCGGCGGTGGTCAGGGCATAGGGCGATTCCTCGCGCTCGATCTCGATGGTCTCGTCCAGCGTGAAATCGTAGGACGGCAAGTGGTTTTCCACCTGGTCGATGGCGTAGACGAGACGTTCCAGCAGTCGCTTGTGGTAGAGATTGTAGATCTCGAAGGCCGGGTCGATATTGCCCGTCTTCAGGGTGTCATCCAGTGCAGTACTGTAGAGGGACAGCTGGTCGATGTCCTCCTGCAGGAAATACAGGTGCTGGCCGTCGAGTGCCTTGAGGTAGGCGTCGAACACCTTGTCGGAAAACAGATCGTCGAAAAGCACGCGCGAGTAGTGCTTCTCTTCCAGCTCCGCCAGCAGCTCGGCGGCAGTGACACCGTAGACTTCCTCGGAGCTCAGGGGGGTGAACAGGGTGTTCACATCCAGCACCGGATTGAGAATTTCCGGCTCCTGGGCCAGGACGCCGGTGGTGCTGAATGCCAGCATCAGACTGATGGCCGCTGCCAGCTTTCGGCACGCTGAGGGCGTGCGTGATTCTGAGTGTCGGTACAGAGTCGATTCAGATGTCTTCATAGCGTTGTGCACCAAGTGATTGAGCATTTCGTTACCGTCTTATAAACCATGCAAGGCCTTTTTTTCCAGTACTAAATCGCGGCGGCCAGGCCGCAGGCCGCGGCGGCCGGGCATCCCGGGCCACGCAGACTCACTCCTGAATTTTCTTGTGCCGTGCGCTGGCATGGCGCTCGGCTCGTTCCACATCGATGTAGCGGTCGGTGATGGCACTCGAGCCGTGACCGGCGTCATCACGAACATGCTCGCGCGGACGATGCTTCACGTCTTCCGAAATGCCGGTGTGCCGCAGCCAGTGCACCGTGGCAGCGCTCAGGCGGTCCGCTTCTTCGGCAAAACCGTCCTTGCGCAGTTTTTCTTCCGCTGCGTCGAAACAATGCTGCACGATGCCGCGAATCTGCCGCGTGCTGGTGATGCCTCCATTGCCACGGGTCTTGTGAATCAACGGAGTTGCTTCGCCGGGGAGGGGCAGGGGTGTCAGTCCCCGCGACACACGGTAACGCCGCAGGGCTTCGAGCATGCTGTCGCTGACGGAAATCTCGCGTTCCTTGTTTCCCTTGCCCACGGTCAGAAACCACCAGTTGCCCTCGATGTCGCGCTGGAAATGCCCCATCTGTGGAATCCAGCGCGGGGTTTCCACCAGCTCGGAGATACGCAGATACAGGGCATACAGAGCATTCATGATGAACAGGGTACGTTCGTGCACTGCAGGATCCACTGCGGCCAGCGCCTGGGCAGTCTCGATCACGAAGGACCATTGCAGCGGCGACAGCCGGCGTGTCTGGGTACTCGACTGGTGCTTGCGGATGAACTTGCTCTTTTGACGGATTTGCGCCACCGGGTTGGCGGCAATCTGGTTTTCCTGCATCAGGAACGAAAAATAACTGCTCAGGACGCTGAACAAGGACTGCAATGCGGCCTGTGAGAGCGAGTAGCTGCCAGTGGTGGTTACATAAGGACGCCAGTGCGGGTTGGGCCGCCGCTCGCCTTCCTGCGACACAAAACGTGCGACGGTTTTCTCGCCTATCCAGCCCGCCGGCGGATTGCGAGCAAAATCCACATAGGCCTCGATGTCTTCACGCTGGATATCGGGGACGGCCTTGCCCGCAATCCACCAGCACCATTGCAGGAAGTGCTCGATCTCGCGCCGGTAGGTGGAAAAGGTGTCCGGGCTGCCGCGGTAGCTGTAGAGAAATTCCGCGGCGAACTGATAGTCGCTCAAGGCCGAGTCGGGAGGTGAATCCGGCAGTCCGGACAGGCTGCGACGTGGATGCCGAAAGGGATTGGGCATCTCGTCCAGGGTGTCGAACAGGGGGGAGGGGGCAATGGATCTTGTCATCGTGCGACATCTTATGGGGGCGGCGCAGGCAAAAGCAAAGCTCCTTTGCTCTGGTTGCTGCGGAGTGTTCTGAGCTATTCTGCCGCCGGAGTCGTCGTGTCGAACGGCAGTGTCGGATTTTCATCAATAAGGAGTGGTCATGCGAAATTCAAGCAAACCTCGAAACGCAGGTTGGAAGGCGCTATCAGCGAGTCTGTTCAGTGCATGTGTGGCATTGAGTGCCGTCTCGGCCGGCGTGCAGGCGCAGGATTCCCCCAGTGTGCGGGATATCCTCAATTACAAGTCTTACAGCCCGATGTTCTCCAGCTCCGGTCAACCCACTCGCGAACAGCTGCCGCTGATCAAGGACGCGGGCTACGAGCGGGTGATCTACATCGCGTTCAGCACAGTCGGCCCGGCGATTCCGGAAGAGGACCAGCTGATCAAGGAACTGGGACTGGACTACCTGCATATCCCAGTGGATTTCAACAATCCGACAGCCCGTGACTTCAATGCTTTCGCCGATGCCATGCAACGCGAGCCGGACATGAAGACGCTGCTGCATTGCCAGGTCAATGCGCGCGCCACGGCGTTCAGCTTCCTTTATCGCGTGATCTACGAGGATGTGCCTGTCGAGCAAGCCAAGGCAGACATGAACACGGTCTGGCAGCCCAATGCCGTGTGGCGTGACTTCATCTTTGCCGTGCTGGCCGAACATGGCAAATCGGCTGAATGCCCGGGTTGTGACTGGACACCGCCGCCGCCCAGAACCAACTGAAAGCAGGGTGGCTGCCATCGTGTAGCCTCCAGGCTTGCCGCTCCACTATTTCCGGTAATCTTTATTACCGGAAATAGTGGAGGTGCTCGAAAAAGAACGCGCGCAATCCTATTCCTTTAAAAACAATTCACTGAAGTCTCTATTTAATCTTTCTCTTCATCAAGCCGCTCTGGCTTCCAGCGCCGCAGCAACAAGGCATTGCTCACCACACTGACGCTGCTGAAGGCCATCGCCGCACCGGCGAACACTGGATTCAGCAATCCGGACGCTGCCAGCGGAATGCCGATCAGATTGTAGAAGAACGCCCAGAACAGGTTCTGACGAATCTTGGTGTAAGTCCTGCGCGAAATGCCGATGGCGCTGCCGATCAACAGCGGATCGCCGCGCATCAGCGTGATGCCGGCTGTGTGCATGGCGACATCGGAACCTGTGGCCATGGCGATGCCGATGTCTGCGCTGGCCAGCGCCGGCGCATCATTGATGCCGTCGCCGATCATGGCCACGGTCGACGTGGGCGACTTGAGCTGCCTGATCACGCTGGCCTTGTCGCCCGGCAGCACATTGGCGAAGACCTTGTCCATGCCAAGCTGGGCGGCGACATGTCTGGCACTGCCTTCATTGTCGCCCGTGAGCATGACAGTCTCGATGCCTTGCAGATGCAGCCTGTCCATGGCCTGTCGTGCGCCGCTGCGCACCTGATCGCCAAACGCGAACAGACCAAGAATGCGCGGTTGGGCACCGGTCTCTGCCAGCCAGGAAATGCTGTTGCCCTGGCTTTCAAGGCGTTCCGCGTCGCTGCGCAGCAAACCAGGCTCCAGCCCGAGTTCCTGCAGCAGTCGGCTGCTGCCCAGCTGCAGTGTCCGGCCATCGACTTCGGCCACAAGGCCGCGCCCCGGAATCGCCTGCAGATTGCTGACCTCGGGCAGCGTGAGCGCCTTGTCCTCTGCCACGGAGAGCATGGCGCGTGCCAGGGGATGTTCGCTGCCACGCTGCAGCGCCGCTGCCAGGCGCAGCAGTTCGTGCTCGTCGATACCCACGGGAATGACAGCGATCAGTGCAGGTTTGCCTTCCGTGAGCGTGCCCGTCTTGTCGAACACCAGCGTGGTGGTCTTGTGGAGCAATTCGAGCGCTTCGGCATCCTTGATGAGAATGCCATGGCTGGCAGCCACGCCAGTGCCGGCCATGATCGCCGTCGGGGTGGCAAGGCCCAGCGCGCAGGGACAAGCGATGACGAGCACCGACACGGCGTTGAGGATGGCTTGCTGGACATCCCCGGCATACCACCACCAGAAGCCGAGCGTCAGCAAGGCCAGCACCAGCACGCTCGGCACGAAGACGGCGCTGACCTTGTCTACCAGTTGCTGGATGGGGGCCTTGGCCGCCTGAGCGTCTTCCACCAGCCGAATGATGCGCGACAGCGTGGTCTCGCTGCCAACCGCGAGGGTTTCCACGACCAGGAGTCCGGAGCCATTGAGCGCGCCGCCCGTGACCCTGTCGCCGGTGTGCTTTGGCACTGGCAGGCTTTCCCCGGTCAGCATAGCTTCGTTGACTTCGCTGCTGCCTTCCAGCACGCGGCCATCGACAGGAATCTGCTCGCCTGGTTTGACGATGACTTGGTCACCCGGTCGGATCGCGTCAATCGGACGCAGCATTTGCGCGCTGCCGGTGCGCACCTGGGCGTGTTGTGGTCGCAAGGACTGTAGTGCGCGGATGGCCGCTGTTGTTTCGCGTTTCGCGCGACCTTCCAGCCATTTGCCCGTGAGCACCAGGGTGATCACCACAGCCGAAGCCTCGAAATAGAAATGCCCCATGTCGGTGCCTGCTGTGCGCAGGACTTCGTACACACTCAAGCCATAGCCGGCACTGGTGCCGAGTGCCACCAGCAGGTCCATGTTGCCTGCGCCGGCCCTGACGGCTTTCCACCCAGCGCTGTAAAAGCGGGCTCCGAGCCAGAACTGCACCGGTGTCGCCAGTGCCCATTGCAGCCAGCCAGGCAGCATCCAGTGGTAGCCGGCCAGATCCGCCAGCATCGGCACCACGAGCGGCGTCGACAGCAGGGCCGCGATCAAGACTGCCAGCGCTTCCTGGCGTTGGCGCTGCAAGGCACGCTGGCTGTCATCCACCGAGGCATGGATGTCGGGAAGTGTCGCACCGTAGCCCGCCTTCTCGATGACGCGAATCAAATCCGTGGCGGCAATCGTGCTCGTGGCCACGTCGACGTTGGCGGTTTCTGTCGCCAGGTTGACGTTGGCCGATGCGACGCCTTCCATGCCGCGCAGGGCTTTCTCCACGCGGCCGACACAGGAGGCGCAGGTCATGCCCTCAATTTTCAGTTGAAAGTGTCTTGAAGGACTGTCGCTGCTCACCGTGAGGTCCTCGTGTTCAGGATGGGGTTCTCAGAGTGACGAACTCTTCCGCGGTGCTGGGATGGATGCCCAGGGTTCTGTCGAAATCGGCCTTGGTGGCGCCCATGGTCAAGGCGATGGCCAGCCCCTGGATGATCTCGGCGGCACCTTCGCCCAGCATGTGTGCCCCCAGAACCTTGTCTGACTCCGCGTCGACAACAAGCTTCAGGAAAGCCTTCTCGGCACGACCGCTCAGGGTATGGCGCAGGGGGGTGAAGCGACTGCGGAACACCTTGATGGCCCTGCCCCCTGCCCTTGCCTGCTCTTCGCTGAGTCCGACGGTGGCGATCTCAGGATGGCAGAAGACAGCAGTCGGAACATTGTCATAGCTCATCTCGCGTGCGGGTGTGCCGAACAGTCGGTGGGCCAGGATCTGGCCTTCGGCGAGCGCCACGGGCGTGAGCGCGACACGGTCGATCACATCGCCCACGGCATGGATGCTTGGCACGCTGGTGGTGAATCGCTTGTCGACCAGGACCGCTCCATTGGCGGCAAGCTGCACGCCGGCTTCTTCCAGACCGAGACCTGCCGTATTGGGCATTCGGCCGGTAGCGAACAGAACCTGTTCGGCCGCGATTTCGGCACCATCCGGCAGTGTGACGAGTGTGTGCTCCCCTGCTCTGCGCAATGCCTTCACCTGACTTTCCAGCCGCAGCTCGGCGTATTGCCGCAGTTCATTCTGGAAATGGACCACGACTTCGGAATCGAATCCTCGCAGCAGCGTGGCGCCGCGATGCACCAGGGTGGTCTTTACCCCCAGCCCCGCAAAGATGCCCGCGAATTCCACGGCGATATACCCGCCTCCCACGATCACGATGGACGCTGGCAGGCGTGGCAGGGCGAAGACGTCGTTCGAGTTCAGGGCCAGATTGCTTCCGGGAACATCCGGCGCGGAAGGCCAGCCGCCCGTGGCAATCAGAATCTCCCGACAGCGCAGAACCTCGCCGCCCACTTCCACCGTGTGCGCGTCCACCACGCGGGCACGAGCCTCGATGACGCGTACGCCGGCATTGCGCAGCAGATTGCCGTAGATCCCGTTCAGGCGGCCAATCTCCGCATTCTTGCGCTGCATGAGCGTGGGCCAGTCAAACCCGGGGTTGGCATCTGTTTGCCAGCCATAGCCCCTGGCATCCTGGAAATCCCTTGCGTAATGCGCGGCATAGCTGAAGAGCTTCTTGGGCACGCACCCCACATTGACGCAAGTGCCTCCCAGGTAGCGTTCCTCGGCCAGTGCCGTGCGGGCGCCCAGTGCTGCGGCTGTCCGCGCGGCGCGCACGCCACCGGAGCCACCGCCGATGACAAAGAAATCCAGATCGAATGCTGTCACGTGTCGCTTTACTCCTTGAGGTGCTGCCGATCCGGTGTGTTTGAGTCGGCACAGACATGGGGCTATGATCCCAGATAAGTCCCTACCGTGACAGACGCAGCCCTGCATGACTCTGCCTGCCAATTTCCAGCTTGCCCTCGATACCGACCCTGCCACGGCAGAACGGCTCACCCTGCCGGATGGGGAGTTGCTCTCCATTCCGCGGGCATTTTCAGCACTGGAGGCCCAAGGCCATCTTGACCATTGTCTGCAGGCGCTGCCTTGGCGGCAGGACAGCATCCGCATCGCCGGCAAGACCATCGCGGTGCCGCGCCTGCAGAACTGGTTTGGCGACCCTGGCGCGCATTACCGCTACTCCGGGATCGCTCTTGCCCCCCTGCCCTGGACAGCCACGCTTCTCGAGATCAAGGCACGAGTGGAGGCGCTCTGCGACGCGCACTTCAATTCCGTGCTGGCCAACCACTATCGCGATGGCCAGGACAGTGTGAGCTGGCACGCCGATGACGAGCCGGAACTGGGATCCCAGCCGGTGATTGCGTCAGTGAGCTTCGGCGCGAGTCGTCGCTTTGAGCTGCGACACCGCCACAAGCGCTCCCAGCCCACTCTGCGTCTGACCCTCGACCATGGCAGCCTGCTGGTGATGCGCGGCACGACACAGGAGTTCTGGGTGCATCAGGTGCCCAAGGAGAAAGATGTGACGTTGCCGCGCATCAATCTGACTTTTCGTCGAATTTTTCACCGCAGCGAGCGTGCCTGAGGTGGAACACTGCGACTTGAACCACGTGGATGCCGGTGTGGTGGGGCCAAGAATCCATGCGACGCTGGATATCTGCCAGGTCAGGTGCGCGGCAGGACCGCCCCATTGCGCTGAAACTCCTCAGTACTGCTCTGCCTGGGTGGCCACGTGCGCGTAGACTTCGGTGCTGCCATCACTCTTCATGACCAGCACGTCGTAGGGCTGGAATTGCTCGTTGATCTCCATGCCCGGGCTGCCGACGGGCATGCCAGGCACCGTCAGACCGACGGCATCGTTGGGGGACTCTGCCAGGAAGCGCTGGATGAGGCCGGCGGGGATATGCCCCTCGAACACATAGCCCTCTTCGGAAACAGCGGTATGGCAGGACTGCAACTGCGGGGGAATGCCGAGCCTCAGCTTGTCGGCATTGAGATCCTGCGGATGGCTGATCTGCGCCACAAAACCGCGCTCGCTGATGTGATCCACCCAGCCGTTGCAGCACAGGCAGGTGGGGCTCTTCAGCACGTGCAGAACCGGCATGTCCGCGCTGGCAGTCAGAGTCTGCGCGTCTGCCACCGTGTCCGCCTGCTCCGGCTGACAGGCGCTTAAAAGCAGTCCTGCACTCAGGCTCAAAATCCAGTGTCGCCATGTCTTCACATCTCTCTCCTCACAAGGTATGGGTGGCTTTGTCCGGATTGACCTGTCCGGCAAGCAGGTTTTCGATCTTCTTGCGCACCTGGCCGTCGGCATCCTTGAAATGAATGCCGATACCTGCCGCGCGATTGCTCTGTGCCAGCGGTGGCGTTATCCAGACGACTGTGCCGGCCACCGGAATCCGTTCGGATTCCTCCATCAGCTTGAGCAGCATGAAGACTTCATTGCCCAGTTCGTAAGACCGAGTGGTCGGAATGAACAGACCGCCATTTTTCAAGAATGGCATGAAGGCCGCGTGCAGCACGCTGCGATCCTTGATGGACAAGGACAGGATGCCGTGGCGTGCAGGTCTGGACTCGTTTTCTGGCATGACTGACAGCATGGGTCACCGGGGTCGCTTGAACAGACGGGCAAAGTCCAGCAACAGGTCCTCCAGCATGAGTTGCGTGTTCGGATTGGTGGTGCCGACCAGCTGCATCTGCGCGGTCGCGACGCGATTGTACAGCTGCAGCAACGCGAGTGTCTGCTCCTGCTGGCGCTCGGTCTCGTGAGTGCCGGCAAGGCTTTGCGCGAGCGCGAGCAGCGCTTGCCCCTTGAGACTTGCGGCGGAGGCTGTCATCCGGAACTTGCTCAGCTCCGCCAGCCAGTGCAGCAGCATGGTCAGGAACTCCAGGCAGTGCGATTTGTTGTAGCGACTTGCCACATTGAGTGGGTATTCCCGTTGCTGTGCCAGCGCAAGCAGTGTCTCGCCGATCTCGGCGTAGGCAGCGGCTAGGCCGGAATCGATGATGGCCCTGGCTGCCAGGGGTCTTCCCTGGGCGAGCTCGATGATCTGCTCCAGATCGGCGACTGATGGCTGCTCGCTCAGCGTCAGCAGCCACGCGAGCACTTCATCCCGTCGTGGCCTGGGCATTCGCAGACTCTGGGCGCGGCTGCTGATGGTGGGCAGCACGGCTCTGGGACGGTCGCTGAGAAGCAGGAACACCACGTCCTGAGGGGGTTCTTCAAGCCCTTTCAGAAGAGCATTTGCGGAACTGGTCCCAAGGCTTTCCGCCGTGTCGAGAATGATGATGCGCCTGCCCTTGCCATGCGAGCGCATCTCCAGAAACTGGCGGACATCGCGCACTTGCTCGACCTTGATCTGCTTGCTGCCTTCCTCGGGCTCCAGCACGAGCAGGTCGGGATTGTTTCCCGCTGCGTTCAGCAGACACGACTTGCAAAGACCACACGCAGTAGTCGGCAAGGGACTCTGGCACAGCAGGTATTCGGCCAGCCTGGTGGCGAAATGGCGTTTGCCCGTGTCTGCTTCGCCATGCAGCAGATAGGCGTGACCTGCACTTCCTGCACGAAATACGTTCAGGGTCTGTTGCCAGACATCCCCGTGCCACGGCAAGGGAGTCGTGTCCAATGTTCGGGTCACAGGACTCTCTCCAAGGCAGACAGGACATCTCGCTGAACCTCTTCGAGGGTGCGTGAGGCATCAATCAGTACGCATCGATCCGGCTCGGCCGCCGCTCGCTCGCAGTAACTGGCACGCACACGATCGAAGAACTCCAGCTTTTCCTGCTCGAAACGATCCAGACTGGCCCGCTTGCGTGCGCGCTCCAGTCCGATGAGCGGGGCCAGGTCCAGAATGACGGTCAGATCCGGTCGCAGAGCGCCTTGCACAAGGGATTCCAGGCTGGCGATGGTGTGCTGATTGAGTCCTCGACCACCGCCCTGGTAGGCATAGGTGGCATCGGTGAAACGGTCCGAAACCACCCACTTGCCGGCCTCCAGAGCGGGCCTGATGACTTGATCCAGATGCTGTGCTCGCGCCGCGAAGATCAGCAGCAGCTCCGTCATCTCGCACATCCTCTCCTCGTGGTGCCGCAGCAGCAAGGCACGGATGTCTTCCGCCAGCGGCGTGCCGCCAGGCTCTCGAGTCACGATATGGTCGATGCCGCGCTCCCGCAGCCGCTGGGTGATTGCGAGCAGGTTGCTGGTCTTGCCCGCGCCCTCCCCGCCTTCCAGCGTGATGAAACGGCCTCTGGCGGCGTTTTGCGCATGTTCGCCCTGTGTCATGGTTCCTGTCCGAGTTGGTATCGCCGCACGGCGGCATTGTGTGCTTCGAGCGTGTCAGAGAACACGTGGCCACCGTCACCGGTGGCGACAAAATACAGCGCTGTTCCTGCTGCCGGATTCAGACTGGCACGAATCGCGTCACGTCCGCTCAGGGCAATGGGTGACGGCGGCAGCCCGTTGATGCGATAGGTGTTGTAAGGGGTGACCGTCTCCAGATCCTCGCGGCGGATATTGCCATCATAGGCGTTCCCCATGCCGTAGATCACCGTGGGATCAGACTGCAGTCGCATGCCGAGGCGCAGGCGACGAACGAAGACACCGGCAATCTCGGCTCTCTCACTGATCACCCCGGATTCCTTTTCGATGATGGACGCCATGATCAGCGCCTGGTAAGGCGAGGTGTAAGGCAGATCCTCCTGTCGCTGTGCCCATTCCTCGGCGAGTACCTGATCCAGGCGGGCAGCTGCCCGGCGCAGGATGGAAAGATCGGTGGTCCCGGCAGTGTAGAAGTAGGTATCCGGGAACAGCAGGCCTTCGAGAGACTCCCTCGGACTGTTCATTGCCGCCAGCAGTTCGGCTTGCCCAAGTCCTTGCAGTGTGCGCTGGACTCGGGGACTGTTCCATAGCGTGTTCAGTGCCTCGGACACGGTGGTGCCCTCGATGAAGGCAACGGGATACTGGACAAAAGGTCCGACCAGCAAATGGTTCAACGCCGTGCGGGGGGTGAGGCCTGGCTGCAGTTCAAACTCACCCGCCCTGATGGCCTTATCGATCTCGGCGTAGCGCGCCCAGAGCGTCAACACGCGAGGATGCTGCAATTGCGCTTGCTTCTGCAGCAAGGCAGCCACAGCCGCCATGCTGCTGCCAGCAGGAATCTCGATGACAACGGCGCTCGCCAACGGCAGAGGAGCGTCCAGATACCGTTGCAGCCACAGATAAGCAGCCGCACTGCAAGCTCCCGCAAGCAGCACCATACCCAGTAGCAGGGACGCGACGCGGCGCTTGCGCATGTTCAGTCTGCATCCTTGGTGAGAGCCTGCACTCGTTGCGTCAGTGGCCCAGGGAGCAGAGTTCGACATTCGTTGCCATCGCGCCATTCAACGACCGGCCAGATCCCCATGACACTGTTGCAGACGAATATCTCGTCCGCATTCTGCACGTGCGCGATATCGACGTGACCAATCTCGACGTCGATGCCATTCGCCGCGCAGTGCTCGAGAATGACTTCCCGCATGATCCCTGCCACACCGGATGCCGAAAGTATCGGGGTCAGCAGTCGATCTTGATGGACCAGAAAGACGTTGCTGCGAGTGCCCTCAACCACTTTGCCCTCCGCGGTCAGCATCAGGCCTTCATGACAGTCGGCGGCAAGTTCCATGCTCGCCAGCACCTGATCCAGGCGGTTCAGGTGCTTGATCCCGGCAAGCGCCGGATTCTCGGACACGGGGTGCTGGCAGCGCATGAGTCGGATTCCAGCCTGCTGTAGTCCGGCGTAGTCGGCGGGCAGCGGGTGCAGTGACAGGATTCGTCGCGCTTGAGAGATTTCCGGCGGACGGTAGCCGCGTCCGCCAGAGCCACGCGAGACAATGATCTTGAGTACGCAGGGGTCTTTCGCATCTCTCAAGATGACTTTAACTTCGTATTCCAGTGATTTGATATCAAGGGGGATTTTCAGGAAATGGCAGGTCTTGCTCAAGCGCGACAAGTGACGCTGCCAGTGTGCAGCTCGTCCATTCTGCACCCGCATGGTTTCGAAGGCGCCGTCACCGTAATGCAGGGCGCGATCGGAAAGTTCCAGAGTGTCTTGTGCTTGCCCGTTCACCAGCATGTCGTCACCAGAGTGCATGTGCGGCGGGACATCGAAGGCCCGTCCAGTCTCAGCTCAATCTGGAGAATACCAGACTGCCATTGGTTCCTCCGAAGCCGAAGGAATTGCTGAGTACCACATTCAACTGCGCGTCCCTGCTGACATGCGGAACATACTCAAGATCACATTCCGCATCGGGAGTATCGAGATTGATGGTCGGAGTGATGATTTGATCACGCAGTGACAGCACACAGATGATGGCCTCCACGGCGCCCGATGCTCCGAGCAGATGCCCGAGCATGGATTTCGATGAGCTTATGGCCAGCTTCGAGGCATGGTCCTTGAAAACACGCTTGATCGCTTGCGTCTCCGCAACGTCTCCCGCGAGGGTGGATGTCCCATGCGCGTTGATGTAGTCGACATCCTGTATGTTCACGCGAGCATTGGCGAGTGCATTACGCATGCAATGCGCGGCGCCCTTGCCGCCTTCGGACGGTGACGTCATGTGGAAAGCGTCGCCGCTCATGCCGAACCCTGACAGTTCGGCGTAGATGTGAGCGCCTCTCTTGCGGGCATGCTCGAACTCTTCGAGCACCAGAATGCCTGCGCCGTCACTGAGCACAAAACCATCGCGATCCTTGTCCCAGGGGCGACTCGCCCGTTGAGGATCGTCGTTGCGTGTGGACAGCGCTCTGGCTGCGCAGAAGCCAGCCAGTCCGACGGGTGAGGTTGCCATTTCCGCCCCTCCTGCCAGCATGACATCGGCCTGACCATGTCGAATCATGTCTGCCGCGACGCCAATATTGTGCGTGCCAGTGGTGCAAGCGGTGGTGATGGCAATGTTCGGCCCCTGAAATCCATAGCGAATGGACAAGGTTCCACCCAGCATGTTGATGATCGAGCCCGGTACAAAAAATGGAGAGATCTTGCGAGGACCGGAATTCCTCACTAACTCGGAACTCTCCTCGATCGAGCTGATGCCGCCTATGCCGGACCCGATGGCTACACCGCAACGCTCGAGATCGAGTGCTGAGTCGAGCAACCCGGAATCTTCAACGGCCTGGATGCCTGCCACCAGGCCGTACTGGATGAAGATATCCATGCGGCGTGCTTCCTTGGCATTCAGATACTGTGTGCAATCAAAATTCTTGATGGAGCCGCCGAAGCGCGTGGTGAAGTCCGTGGTATCGAAATGCGTCAGCATGTTGATGCCACTGCGACCTTCACGAATGGCCGACCAGGAGCTTTCGACGTCATTGCCCAGTGGTGTAACAAGCCCCAAACCAGTGATAACCACTCTTCTGCCGTACACTGCGCCACTCTCCAGAACAGATGAATAAGGATCGTCAGTAGGAATTGAATACTTCAGACAAAATAAAAGCTACTCCGGTGATGATCCGGAGTAGCTTTGTTATGTAGCCTGAGTTCGCTTACAGGTGCTTGTTGATGTAATCGCAAGCCAGTTGGACCGTGGTGATCTTCTCGGCTTCTTCATCTGGAATTTCAGTCTCGAATTCTTCTTCCAGGGCCATGACCAATTCAACAGTATCCAAAGAATCAGCGCCTAAGTCTTCTACAAAAGAAGAAGAAGCCTTTACGTCTTCTTCCTTCACGCCAAGTTGTTCGCAGACGATTTTCTTAACGCGTTCTTCAATGCTACTCATAACTATTATTAGCTCCTAAAAACTGATTTTTGATACTGCTCTTCGATTATAGCTGGTTGCTTTTGGATCAACCTGGACAATTCAAAGCGCGAGTTTACATCTATTTTCCGCGGGTTGTAATCTGAAACTCTGAAATAATTCGAGATTCGAAATTAAAATCCTTTTAATACAGTAAGTTGAAAAATTATATTAAGGCTTCAAGGCATGTACATGCCACCATTGATATGCAGCGTCTCGCCTGTGATATAGGCCCCTGAATCCGACGCGAGGAAGCCAACAGCAGCCGCAATTTCTTCGGGTTTGCCGAAGCGAGCAAGTGGTATCTGCGACATGAGCGTTTCGATCTGCTTTTCCTGCAACGCGCGGGTCATGTCGGTGTCGATGAAGCCGGGAGCAACACAGTTGACTGTGATTCCGCGCGAGCCAATTTCCCGTGCCAGTGATCGGGAAAAACCTTCAACGGCCGCCTTGGAGGCAGCGTAATTCGTCTGTCCGCCGTTTCCGCTGGAGGCCACCACAGAACTGATGTTGATGATTCGACCCCACCGTGCCTTTGTCATTCCCTTCAACGTCAGCTTGCATACTCGGTACAGAGAGCTGAGATTGGTGCTGATGACGTCATCCCACTCGTCTGGCTTCATGCGCATCAGTAGATTGTCTCGCGTGATGCCGGCGTTGTTGACGAGAATCAGTGGCAATCCGAACTCCGCCTCTACAAGGCCCATCACTGATGCTACTGACTCGGCAACTGCGACATTCAAGGCATATCCTCGACCCGGAATTCCGCTGCTCTGCAAGTAGGCCGTGATGTCTTCTGCGCCCTTTTCTGAAGTTGCTGTTCCCAGAACAACGCAGCCCTGGCGGCCCAACTCCAGTGCGATGGCTTTGCCTATGCCGCGACTGGCACCTGTCACGAATGCAATCTTCTTGGCGTCATTAGTCATGTATTTGGTCAGCCTCCACTTGGCGACGTTCTTGGTAGCACGTATGAGTCAGTTCGTCAGGCTGTCGACTTTGCTGCGTCTGCGAGACTTTCTGCATCTTCAGTGGCGAATGTTTGTATCTGTGGATCTATGCGTTTGGAAAGCCCGCCTAGCACCTTACCCGGACCACATTCCACAAGCATGTGGTAACCGTTTTCACACAGGGTGCGCACGCAGCTAACCCACTGAACTGGAAGATAAAGCTGTTTCAATAGATTTTCTCGTATCGTATCGGTCGTCAGAGCAATTCTACCATCGACATTCTGTACCACTGAAATGCGGGCCGGGCTGAGCTTGACGTTGCCAAGATCAGCAGCAAGTTTTTCCGCCGCATCACGCATCAAGGCACAATGCGAAGGCACGCTGACATTTAGAGGTAACGCACGTTTCGCGCCGGCGTCCTTGCAGGCCAGCATGGCGCGTTCGACAGCGCCCTTTTCACCGGCTATTACGGTCTGTCCTATGGAATTGTAGTTCGCGGGCGCGACAACTGAACTACCTGCCACCGCTTGACAGATTTCTTCGACTTTACTGTCTTCCAATCCAAGAATAGCGGCCATGCCGCCTGTACCACTAGGGACGGCTTCCTGCATGTACAGGCCGCGTTGATGCACGATTCTCACCGCATCCGGAAAGGAGAGCACTCCAGCGCACGCAAGAGCGGAGTATTCGCCAAGACTGTGACCAGACAGAATGCCAGGGGCGGCATATCCTCGCGCCGCCCAGACACGCCAGATCGCAATGGATGCGGTCAGCAGTGCCGGCTGAGTGATGTGGGTCTGGTCGAGAAGTCCTTCAGGATTTCCTGAAACGATGCTCCAGAGATCCAATGAAAGAACATCGGAGGCCTCTTCAAAAGTCTGGCCGATTTCAGGATATACCTCATGAAGCGATGCGAGCATGCCAGGTTTTTGGGAGCCCTGCCCTGGGAAAACAAAGGCGATTTTTTGCATAGACTGAACCTGCAGAGTCAGCTGGATTGGAGAGAATCGATGGATTGGATGTCCAACGCCGCCATTCTTTCTTGAATAACGCTGGGAACGCTGGAGCTTACCTCGTGCATCGCTTGTGTGATCGCATGTCTGAACCCTCGGACATTCGCGTTACCGTGACTTTTCACGATGATGCCCTGCAGGCCAAGCAGACTTGCGCCATTGAATTGAGAGGGATCCACTCGGTCAGTCAGGCTTTTCATCAAGGGTGAAAACATCAGCCCAAGCAGCCCTGCAAAAATGTTGTCCGATAGCACACGCCTAATCAGAGACGTCACTACATGGACCACCCCTTCGCTTGTCTTGATTGCGAGATTACCGGCAAATCCGTCGCAAACCACTACGTCCGCCTTGCCAGAATAAAGTTCATTGCCTTCGATATAGCCCACAAAGTCCAGCAAGGCGGACTTCTCCAGCATTCGAGCAGCGTGTCGTACCTCTTCGGTACCTTTGTGCTCTTCCACGCCAATATTCAGCAAGGCGACTCTTGGTTCACTATCGTCATGCTCAGCGCGCCACAATACTGCGCCCATGATCGCAAACTCCTGCAGGTTGTGCGCCTCGCAATTCAGATTGGCACCAACGTCCAGCAAAAGCCCATGTCCACCCGAAAGAGGATATGGAATCTTGGCCACAATCGCGGGTTTGGAAATGCCTGGAATGGTTTTCAGCAAATGGCGCCCGATCATCAGCAGTGCGCCGGTGTTTCCGCCACTTACGCAAGCATCGACCTCTCGTTGCTTCACAAGATTCACTGCGATGTACATGGAGGATTCTTTGGCGCCGCGAAGAGCCTCGCCAGGACATGATTCATTCAGCACGTGAACGGAGGTATGAACTATTTGCAGTCTCTGTAAGAGCGATTCTTCCAGCTTATCCAAGTAAGGGGATATTAAAGCGCTGTCTCCAACAAGCAGTAAGACTGCATCTGAATGGATTCGCAGAAACTCGATTGAAGCCGGCACCGTCACGGAGGGGCCGAAGTCCCCTCCCATGACATCAATCGCGATTCGTGATTGACCTTGCAAGCTTACTTGTCACCAAGGTCCAGCACTTTCTTGCCTTTGTAGAAACCATCAGCGGTCACGTGATGGCGACGATGCACTTCGCCGGTGGTCTGGTCGGTGGAAAGTGTCGGACCAGTCAGAGCGTGGTGTGCGCGGCGCATGTTGCGACGTGAACGTGAAACCTTAACCTGTTGAACTGCCATTTTCGGACTCCTAAGTATGGTGCCGCTTAATGACGGCCACCGTGCATTTAATTGAATTTATCTGGATCTTTTAGCTTCTTGAGCACGGCAAATGGGTTGCCGTCGCGCTTGTCTCCATTGCCAGCCTTCTCTTGAACTTCGTCCCTGTCAGCTGATTTCACTACAGGAGTGCAAGCATTTTCGTGGTAACTGACGATAGGCATGGCCAGAATCAGTTGTTCCTCCAGAATGTCGGCTATCACCAGTTTTGTCTCAGTCGTCAACCAGGGGTCGACATCTTCTGGGAGCCGCGGGATTTGCGCTTCAGTCTCGACTATTCCCAGTTTGAAAGACTCTTTCAGTTGTATGTTCGTCTCTTCAAGGCAGCGCTGACAAACTACATTAACGTGCGTATCAATGGTGCCTTGGACAATTCTGCGGTGCCTTTCGTCCAATCCAAACTGCAGCCACACCTTCAGATCGCCAGAGGTGTTGGCGAGCAAATCGCAGAATCGTTCAAACCGGGAAACAGGGATTGATCCGCTTATATCTGCGCGCTGTGCAAAGATTTTCCTTGCATCGACGTAGTCTGGTACTGGGGTCTCAGCCATAGGCGCGCAATAATAGGCGCCTGGCGCGCCTGTGTCAAAAATAAAAGCTACAACGGCATGATTTTTCTCGAATTACCGCGGCTTATCGGCCTTTCTAGAAAAGAGCTCGATGGTCGATGCCATGACAGGATTCAAGGGTGCCTGTACTGCCAGCCTGCCTCTCCCCGACGGCAGCTCGAAGCTGATGGAAGCTGCATGCAGGCAGAGGCGAAATTCGGTGGCCGGTTTGCTTTCCAGCCGCAAGGTGTATTTTGGGTCTCCCACTATAGGATGCCCTGAGTATTGGCAGTGAACACGAATCTGATGCATTCGACCGGTTGTCGGACGAGCCTCGATCAAGGTGGCGTCTTTCAGTTTCCTCACAACTTGGAAATGGGTCAGGCTGGGCTTTCCATCCTCGCTGACTTTGACGACTTTTTCCTTGGCACTGATTTCGATCTTCTGCAGGGGCGCCTCTACCTGCTTCAACACCTCTGGCCAATGTCCATGAACAAGTGCCAGATAAACCTTGGTAACGTGTCGCGCCTTGAGTTCTCGTTGTATGTATTTCAGCGCGACAGCGTTTTTGGAGATGACGAGGCAACCTGAGGTTTCCTTGTCGATCCGATGAGCCAGTTCAAGAAAGTCGGTCTCACCGCCTTTTCCCTTGTAATGCCATCGAAGAGCTTCAACAAACCCAAGCTTGTTGCCTGAACCTGCGTGTACTGCTATCCCCTGAGGCTTGTTGACGACCAGGAAGTCCTGGTCTTCGTACAGGATCGAATGCCGTACGAGTGACAGCAAATGTGCGCTAGGGGCTTCGAGAGGAGCTCTTTGGGTTCTGCGTACAGGAGGAAGTCGAAGCAAGTCTCCGCAATTCAATCGTGTCTCTGGAGTCACCCGCTTCTTGTTGACCCGGATTTCCCCCTTTCTGAGCAGGCGATAAATGCGCGACTTGGGCACTCCTTTCCAGTAAGTGATGAGGAAATTGTCGATTCGCTGTGCGTCGTGGTGCCTGTCAATTGTCACCAGTTCAACAGCGGAGTGCGTGCTTGCAGGGAGAGTGTTCTCGTGACTCATACGTCAGGGGCTTGCTGCCGGGGATGGGTTGTGAAGTATAGCAAGGGCGGCCGATCAGCCCAACCGCGCAAGAGCGATGGTGTACAATGCCCGGCGCTTTAATTCTGAAACGGTGGACTATGGAAAACATCAAGCAAGCACTGGAAAGACTTCTTGGCGACGCCCTGTGCAAGGCCTCCGGGATTGAGGACGTGCGGGCCAACATCATCAGTTCCTCGCGTCCTGAGTTCGGCGACTACCAGGCAAATGGCGTCATGAGTGTTGCAAAACAGTTACGTCGCAATCCCAGGGACCTTGCCGCCGAAACAGTTGCATGTTTTCAGGGTGATCCACGAATTGCAGAGATAACGGTTGCGGGACCGGGTTTCATCAATATCGTTCTGAGTGATGCGTATCTTGCACGCGCAGCAACCCAAGCGCTTCGTGTTGGGGACCTGATTGCTGCGACCGAGCAACCTTTGCGCATTGTTGTTGATTACTCCGGGCCCAATCTTGCCAAGGAAATGCACGTTGGCCACCTGCGAGGAACAATCATTGGTGATTGCATCGCGAGGGTGCTCAGTGCTCTCGGACACATAGTGATTCGCCAGAATCATGTGGGTGACTGGGGTACTCAGTTTGGGATGTTGATCGCTTACATGGACTCCCTGCAATCTGAACCGCAGACCGCCACTATGGAGTTGGCGGACCTTGAATTGTTCTATCGCAATGCGAAGGCCCGGTTTGACAGTGATACTGGTTTCGCCGAACTCGCCAGGCAATATGTTGTTCGACTGCAGCAAGGTGATGCGGACTGTCTGAGAGCCTGGCAGCACTTCATTGAACACTCGCTCAAGCATTGCGAGGCCATCTACGACAAACTCGGTGTCACCCTGACGAGCGATGATCTTCGTGCAGAAAGTTACTACAACAACGATCTACCACTGATTATCGAAGAATTGAACGCGCAAGGAATGCTCAGTGTGTCTGATGGTGCTCGTTGTGTTTTTCTGGAGGAGTTCAAGGGCAAGGAAGGTGCTCCGTTGCCAGCAATAGTGCAGAAATCGGACGGTGGCTTCCTCTACGCCACGACGGATTTGGCGGCGTTGCGCTTCCGAGGGCGTACACTGAACGCAGAACGCATTCTATATGTAGTTGATGCCAGACAGAGTCTGCATTTCCAGCAAGTCTTCGCCATAGCGCGCAAGGCCGGCTTTGTTCCACTGGACTGTCGGTTGGAGCACATTGCCTATGGAACGATGATGGGGAAAGATGGAAAGCCCTTCAAGACGCGCAGTGGTGACACCGTCAAACTGCAGGAATTGCTCGATGAAGCCGTACGACGAGCGTTGAATATTGTCACTGAGAAGAATCCTGAACTCAGTCAGGAAGCAAGAGATCGCATAAGCAATACCGTTGGCATATCAGCGGTCAAGTATTCCGATCTATCGAAAAACAGAACCAGCGACTATGTTTTTGACTGGGACACGATGCTGTCCATGGAAGGCAACACCGCGCCCTACATGCTTTACGCCTATGCACGGATTCGCAGCATTCTTCGAAAGCAGGCAGAAACCGGGCTTGCCTGCAACCTTGGGGAAATTTTGCCTGGGGGAGTCGAGGAACGGGCACTTATGGTCAAACTGCAGCAATACACCGAGACATTGCATGTCGTGGCAGTGGATTGCATGCCGAGTCACCTGTGCACATATCTATATGAACTCGCAGGAACTTTCATGCGATTCTATGAAGCTTGTCCTGTGTTGAAAGCAGAGCCAACTGTCCGAGCATCGCGGCTCTCTCTTGTGGCCCTGACTGCGGAAGTACTGGAATCAGGTCTGACTCTTCTGGGATTGCGGACTCTTGAGTCCATGTAAAGTAAGGACCGCCTGCATGCAGGCGGTCCTTATCGTGAGTGCTTCGATCAGTCACACAGTTGAAGCAGCAACTTGTTGAGACGTCGGGTGAATCTGCCCGGATCCTCCAATAGCCGTCCTTCTGCCAGGCAAGCCTGATCAAAAAGAACAGATACAAAGTCTGCAAATCGCTCTTCGTCAGCTTCAAGGTCTAACTTCTGTACTAAGGGGTGCTCAGGATTCAGCTCAAATATGGGCTTGCTTTCAGGCAAGCTCTGGCCTGCTGCCTCCATGATGCGTCGCATCTGTGCTCCCATGTCATGCTCGTCGACGACGAGGCACGACGGGGATTGGGTTAGTCTATGTGTCATACGGACTTCCTTGACTTGGCTTTCCAATTGCCCCATCACTCGCTTAGTCAGTGCTTCGAACCTCCTTTCTGCCCCCTGCTGCTGCTCCTTTTCAACATCATCCTCCAGCTTGCCGAGATCAAGAGTTCCGCGCGCAATATCCTGGAAAGACTTTCCCTGATACTCGTGCAGATGACTCATGAGCCATTCGTCAATGCGATCCGCAAGCAGCAGAACCTCGACATCCTTCTTCTTGAATATCTCGAGATGGGGACTGTTACGCACAGCAGCGGCAGTTTCTGCGACAAGGTAGTAGATCTTGTCCTGCTCAGGCTTCATGCGGGAAACGTAGTCTAAAAGACTTTGATTCTGCTCTGAAGAAGCGGAGTACGTCGATGAGAAAAGCAATAGGTCCGCAATCTTGTCACGATTGGCGTAGTCTTCACCGGGCCCTTCCTTGAGCACCTGTCCAAATTCTTTCCAGAATCTAGCGAACTTTTCCGAATCGTCCTTCTTAAGCTTTGCCAACATGTCCAACGCTTTCTTGATCAACGCACTGCGCATTGAATCGACCACAGGATCCTTTTGCAGTATCTCTCTTGATACATTCAACGAAATATCATTTGAATCAACAACTCCGCGCATGAACCGAAGGTAAAGCGGCATGAATTGCTCTGCGTCGTCCATGATGAACACACGCTGCACATAAAGTTTCAGGCCGCGTGCCGCATCGCGATTCCACAGATCAAAGGGGGCTCGACCTGGTACGTAAAGCAAGCCTGTGTACTCCAGTTTTCCTTCGACCTTGTTGTGACTCCATGTCAGCGGCTCGTCGAAATCGTGCGAGATCAGTTTGTAGAATTCCTTGTACTCTTCATCCTTGATCTCTGTACGTGGTCTTGTCCACAACGCCTTGGCTGCGTTTACGGATTCGAACTCCGGTGCTGCCTCTGCATCGCCTCCTGCCTTGAGCATCATGACCGGAATGGATATATGGTCCGCATACTTCTTGACGATGTGGCGGATGCGATACTCATCCGCGAAGTCGAACTCTTCAGGACGCAGATGCAGGATCACAGTTGTGCCGCGCGCGGCCCGTTCAACTGTTTCAACAGAGTATTCCGCTTCTCCGGATGAGACCCAATGCACCGCTTCAGTGACGGCAGCGCCGGCACGGCGAGTAATAACCTCTACTTTGGAAGCAACAATAAATGCGGAATAGAAACCGACGCCGAATTGTCCGATCAGCTGGGCATCTTTTTTCTGGTCACCGCTAAGCCCGGCTAGAAACTGCGCTGTACCTGACCTTGCAATGGTGCCTAGATTGCTGATGACTTCTTCTCGGCTCATACCTATGCCGTTGTCGGAAATCATAATGGTCCCTGCATCCTTGTCGAACTCTATCTTCACTTGCAGATTGGAATCCGATTCATAGAGCTCAGGGGTTGAAAGTGCCTCAAAGCGCAGTTTGTCTGCAGCGTCTGAAGCATTGGATATAAGCTCGCGGAGAAATACTTCCTTGTTGCTGTAAAGCGAGTGAATCATCAAATGCAGAAGTTGCTTCGCCTCAGTTTCGAATCCTCGAGTTTCCTTTCTGGTTTCAATCGACATTCAGTACAACCCCTTGTTCTTCCAAAATGAAAAGGCCCAGTCTCTCATGGAGTGACCGGGCCTTTGATGGGGGCATGCCCCCCGTATTTCAAGAAGCGACTGACTCAGGAGCGATAGAAGTCGATCGCGTCTTCCTTGCGCATACGAAGATTCTCGAAACGAGCCTTGCTGTTCTCGATATAGTTCAAGAATGACGTGGCTGATGCTTCACCCTGTTCCTGAGCACGACGCGCAGCTGCAGTTGCTTCATCAAACTGATCAAGCTCCACCAGTGCACGAGCCAGGAATAGCTCTGCATCACCCACATTTTCGAGCCCGCCACGATTAAGTGCTTCACGAATTGCAGACACGGTATTCTCATAGTCGTGCGTCATGTAGTAAATGTAGCCAAGCTGGTCATACGAGGCTCCGGTTTCGCCCATCTCAGCTGCTTTGATAGCTGGAGCGAGCGCCATCTCGTACTCGTTAGACAGCAGGTAAAGCTGTACCAGACGCTGGAGGTTCTCTTCAGTCTCTTCGACAACCCCATCCTGTATACCTTTCTCCAGTACTTTCGCACCTTTATAAGGGGCATCGATACTGGCGAGAGACTGGGCAAGATTGACGTACTCGGACTCGCTAGACATATAACCCTTAGCAAAAGTCACAGACAGTGTCTCTATTCGCTTCTTGTCGTCATCCAGATAGCCGTAAATTGCGGAAAGGTTGCGCCAGTCACTAGGTTCGTCGAACAAGGTCGCCATTTGTTTGGTAACACGTTCGGCGTTCACGTAGTCTTCGAGCTCGATGTACATCAGGTTCAGCAGGCCATAGACATTCTTGGCAATGTCTCTTCCTGCCGCTGAAAGCATTTCCATGTGATTGAGCAGGAATGGAATGGCTTCATTATACTGGGCGAGGTTGTAGTGAGAATTGGCGAGACCGAGATAGACGTTCTCGTTTTCATTCTCAGATAGCTCACGCCAGCGAGTGAAGGCATCAATCGACTCAGTGAACTTTTCTTCACCCATGTAAAGCTGCCCCAAGGCCATGAGTGCACGCAATCGCACGTCAGGTCGCAGGTTTTCAATGGTCAGGATTTTTTCAAAAGTCTCCAGGGCCATTGGGATATTATCGGTGTTCAGATAATAGTTGGTGTAGAAGTTCAGCACCGTAGACTTCTCGAAGTCATTCAGCCGATCATAACGCTCGTTGAGTTCATCGAGGATGACCTTGGCGGCCTCATAGTCAGGCTCTGCGCCCACTTCCTCCGGGCTCATCAATTCCTGAATTTCTGATACCTGATTGAATACACGCTCAGTCAGCACGTCTGTAGACCGAGTGGGAGGAGGAGCGCGCGGCCCATCCTCTTCCTCTGCCGCCATTGCATTGAACGAATAAAGAGAAGCTGACGCCAAAAAACCTGCCATGGTGATGGCAGTCACTATCTCGCGGGAAAGCGTCCTCTTGAGAAATACTTTCGACATCACTGTTCACCTTCAAGCTGATAGCGGAATACGTATTGCACATTGGGAACTTCAACGCCCTTGCCGTCTACCACCTTCGGCTGAAACTTAAACTTCTCGGCAGCACGGATTGATGCTGTATCAAAGATTTCAGGCGGTTCTGCGTCAACAACGACAACATCACGCACCCCGCCAGTGTCGGTCACAGTGAAGCTGACTTGGCACCACCCTTCGATACCACGAGACGCTGCGCGCGTCGGATAGGTCGGAGTAACGTTTACAAGAGGTAACATCTCACCGTCAGTAATTGAGATGCTGGCACCACCGATGGACAGATCTGTTTCAATCTGCACAGCCGCACGTTGAATTGACAAACTAGGACCAGCATCCACGGAGACCTGTCGCTCCTGGATTTCGGGAGGCGGAGTATCTAGTTGCTCGATGGGCTCGGGTCTTTCGATTTCTCGAACCACTTCCATCTCAATCTCGGGCATCGTCGCATCTACAATCTTGACGACATTAACGTTCTGCTCAATCTGCGCCCCAGTTGCAATCAATGCTTGCATCACAAAGAACAAACCAAGAGTAATAAGCAACGCCAGAATCATCGAAACAAACCATCTGATCGCAATCATAGTCTATGCCTCCGTTGATATTGAAACGTTTGCTATCTGAGCTTCCCGCGCTGCACGCAGAATATCCATGACGTACTGGTTGGTCGCGGCCCTGTCACCTTGAATTACGACTGAAGAGTTGGGAGCCTCAGCCAATCGCAATTCAAATCGTGAACGGATGAAACGAGGATCCACTTGCTCCCCGTCGATCCATATGTCCCCTTCAGGAGAGACCGCAATCAGGATCAAATCCTTCGATTTCGGCTCCGCTGTGGATGCTGCAGGCTTGTTGACCTCAATACCGGCCTCAGTCACGAATACTGAGGTAACGATAAAGAAAATCAGCAGGATGAATACGACGTCGAGCATCGGAGTCAGGTCAATTTCTCCGGGCCCTTCGTCACTTCTTTTCTTCATTAGACCACTTTTCATTTTTATGCCTTCTAAAGTGATTAGTCGCTCAGCGCCAGATGATCTTCGAGAAGCGAAATATCCGTCTCCATCTTATGCTTAAGAAAGTTCGCAGCGAAAATGCCGGACAGCGCCCCCACCATGCCAGCCATGGTAGGGATCGTCGCCTTGGAGACACCACCAGCCATGGATTTTGCATCTCCACCACCGGTAAGTGCCATCACGAAGAACACTTCGATCATGCCCGTTACTGTGCCAAGCAGGCCCAGCAACGGACAAATCACAACGAGTGCTTCGATCAGAGGCATTGAAGATCTCAGATCCAGCGAAATCTGCGAGATCATCATCATGCGAATCTGCCTGGCACGCCAAGAACTCTTGTCCGCTCTGGCATTCCAGGTGGCAAGCGTATGCTTCACATTCTTGGCATGAGTCGAATTGAGGAACCATACCCGTTCGAACACCAATGAAAAGGTGAGCAACAGCAGTATACCGATAACCCAGAGCACGCTACCGCCTCTATCCATGAATGCGATAATCGCATCGTAAGCATCCATTAGAGCGAAAAACATAGTGAAATCCTCGTTTTAAGCTTGCGCCTTACTTGTTGGCTGCTTCGGATTTGCGTGCAATGATGCCGGTGGCCTGTTCTTCCATGATGTGGATGATGTCGTCTGCCTTACCCTTCACCCAGGCGTGCATGAGGATTGCCGGGATAGCCGCAACGATACCCTCTACAGTGGTCATCAACGCCATGGAGATACCGCCCGCCATGATTGTCGGATCACCGGCACCGTACACGGTAATCTGCTGAAACACTTGGATCATACCTGTCACTGTACCGAGCAGACCCATCAGCGGAGCAATTGTGGAGGCAATCTTGATCAAGGTTAGGAAGCGTTCCAACGCAGGTGTTTCCTGGAGAATAGCTTCGCCAAGCTTCAACTCAAGAGTTTCGGAATCGACGTTGAGATTGGCTTCCGCCACCAGCAAGACGCGACCCAGCGGGTTGTTCTTGTTAGGCTTGTCGGCATTCTTGATCTGCGCATTCACTCGAGCAGCGACGATCGTCAGGATGAATGAGCGGATAAGCGCGATAAATACTGCAATCGCCCCGACTCCGAGAATGACGAAACCGATCACCCCTGAGTTGTCGCGAACCTGTTCGGCAGCTGTCGGGAAGTTGATCAGGTTGGCCATCATGCTGCCACCCATCGCGCCTGTCGGATCTATACCAACTCGTTGCATGCCGGAAGAGGCATTCTCCAAAGCGATAGCTGCACCAACAATGTCCGGTGACGGCTGTCGGGGGAGCACTTGGAGGTGACCGATGGCACCTGTATAGGACAGGTAGTCGCCGTTGGAGACAGAGTTGAACGCGCCGATTCGAGTGACGGTGCGTGTGGACTGCTCGCCTGACGGCAGGCTGACCATTGCGTCGTATTTGACAACCTTGCCTGACTCAACCAACTCTTGCTGCATGAAGAACCAGAAGCGTTCGATCTCATCGATACGAACCTGTTCTGTGTCACTGGCTACGCGAGAGATGAAGTCATCAAGGAACTCCTCACGACCGTCGTACTGAGCGCTGATCAAGGAATTCTCGAACATTGCACGGAAGTCCCCTGCAACACCCTGGATGGTACCAAGAAGCTCGTTGAGGTCTGCACGTGCAGTTCGCAGGGCCTCTCTTCGCTCCGCGATCACCAGTTGGTTGGCATCAAACTGGGCGGTCAACTCGGCGTTGGTAGCATTTTCCTGCTCAATACTCGCCTTGGTTTCGTCAAGAATCTGCTGCTGCTGGTTTGCCTGCTGCTGGAAGCGCTGCTCGCGCTCGCGATGCTCTGCTGACTGGGCAACTGTATCCTGCTCAACACTGTTCAGCAGTTCGGCCAAGGTGGTCGCTGGCTGCTGAGCGTAGGACTGTGACGAAATGGCCAGGAAGAGGCCAGTCACGGAAATACCTGCAAATTTGATTATTTTTTTCACTGTGCTGACTCCGGTGCAACGATTGGAATTTCCAAGATGGCGGGCGACACAAGCCCACTGGATACACTGATTGCTCGCTGAACTGCTGTTCGGTACTCGACCGGGTCAAGCGTGACCCACGCTCCTGCTGCCTTGTCCCAGGCGCCAGTCATTGTGCGGTCTTTGGTCTGATACAGCAGAGCAACGCGGCCTACACGCAGAATGTCCACGTCACGATCAACACCTTCGACATTGAGAGTCGTCGGGTAAGTTTCGTGGGTGCGGCCGTAATTGTTTTCAGTTTGGTACAGCACCAGAATCTGGCGGAATTTCTCAGCTACGGAGACGTCCGGGCTGTCGATCGCATCACGAGCGAACTGCAGGCGAGCTCGACGCTCTTCCTGCTGGAAGGGCATGTCCAGCTCAACGAACTGCTCAATGCTGGCGAGCATCTTCGTCATCAAAAGAGGCATTTCCTGGGTTACAACAGCAACATCGGTAATGGACTGCTGCAGGGTGGCAATGTTTTCTTCCTGAACCGATATCTGCTTGCGCAGACCGGCATTCAGAACAAGCATCGCTTCCAAGTTGTCGTTCTCAAGCTTGAACTCTTCAAAGAGAGTGCTGGCTGAATTCGACAGTCTGGTGACGTTCTCTTGCGACGCAACCGCTGCTTCGTTCTGCTGTTCTATGATATTCAAGGCCTGATCGATGATACTCGTATCAATCTCAGCTGCTTGAGTCGCGCCAGCTACCATCAACGATGCGAAAGGAGCTAGAACCTTGTAATAAAATCGACGGTTATTCATGTGCCATCCTATTATTGTATTTACCAATCAGGGCTTGCATGCAGGCTATATATCAATTCCGGCCACGTACCCTGACAACTTGTGTTTGAGTGAAACCAATCCTGTCTTCTCTGCCAGGACTACCCGCATGTTCTTCCTTAAACAGAATCGGCAGACGCTCCATTTCGCATCCCATTACTCGCATTGGTTACCTTTTTACTCAAAACGAAAAAAAATGAGTTTTAAGGTAACTGGCGCGGGTAACACTTTCATTTTCCTAATCAAATTCGACTTTCCTTACCGAATTCTTGGGCAAGCCTATCACAACCCGTCCGTTTTTTAGAACCTTTTGGCGCATAAAATTTAACGGAAATCGCGGTGCATAAAGCCCCCTTCATGCACCTTATTCGGGCTACCAGCCAGTCACTTGCTTGATGGCTTTTCCAATGTCTGCAAGACTCTTCACGGTCGTGACACCAGCGTCCTGCAACGCGGCGAATTTCTCTGCTGCCGTTCCTTTGCCGCCAGAAATGATGGCTCCAGCATGCCCCATTCGCTTGCCAGCAGGAGCCGTGACTCCTGCGATATAGGAAACGACCGGCTTGGAGACATTCTTCTTGATGTAGGCCGCAGCTTCTTCTTCTGCAGTACCGCCAATCTCGCCAATCATAACGATGGCTTCGGTCTGCTCATCTTTCTCGAAGAGCGCCAGAATATCGATGAAGTTGGAGCCAGGAATCGGGTCACCGCCTATCCCGACGCAGGACGACTGGCCGAAACCGAAATCAGTGGTCTGCTTTACCGCTTCGTAAGTCAATGTCCCGGATCGGGAGACAATGCCGACCTTGCCCGGCTTGTGAATGTTGCCAGGCATGATGCCAATCTTCGACTGTCCGGGTGTGATGACGCCTGGGCAGTTCGGTCCGATGAGACGCACACCCAGCTCGTCGCACTTCACCTTGACGTCAAGCATGTCCAGCGTCGGAATCCCTTCCGTGATGCACACGATCAGCTTGATGCCTGCGAACGCGGCTTCAAGGATCGAGTCCTTGCAGAATGGCGCCGGGACATAGATCACGGATGCCTCGGCAACGGTGTCGTTAACGGCGTCCTTCACCGTGTTGAACACGGGAAGTCCCAGATGGATCTGTCCGCCTTTGCCCGGGGTAACGCCACCCACCATGCGGGTGCCATACTGAATTGCCTGCTCAGAGTGGAAAGTCCCCTGAGAGCCCGTGAAACCCTGACAGATAACGCGGGTTTCCTTTGTCAACAAAATACTCACTTAACACCCCCTGCGGCGGCCACAACCTTCTCTGCAGCGTCGGTGAGACTGCTGGCAGCAATGATATTCAGTCCACTGTCACCAAGCACCTTGCGGCCCAGTTCAGCATTGTTTCCTTCAAGTCGAACAACGACCGGAACCGTCACTCCTACCTCTGCTACGGCACCAATGATGCCTTCTGCGATCATGTCGCAACGGACGATCCCGCCGAAGATGTTGATCAGAACAGCCTGAACATTGGTGTCGGAAAGGATGATCTTGAACGCTTCAGTAACACGTTCCTTGGTCGCACCGCCGCCCACGTCGAGGAAGTTGGCAGGACGGCCACCATGCAGCTGAACGATGTCCATCGTGCCCATGGCTAGGCCGGCGCCGTTGACCATGCAGCCGATATTGCCGTCGAGAGCCACGTAGTTGAGTTCCCACTTGGCGGCGCGAGCCTCACGCTCATCGTCCTGACTCGGGTCATGCATGGCGCGCAGCTTCGGCTGGCGGAACATGGCATTGCCGTCAATGTTGATCTTGCCGTCGAGGCAGTGCAGATTGCCATCGCTTGTGATGACCAATGGATTGATCTCCAGAAGTGCGAGATCAAGGTCGGCAAACAGCTTGGCCAGTCCCAGGAAAAGTTGCGTGAACTGCTTCACCTGAACATCATTGAGTCCAAGTTGAAACGCCAGTTCGCGAGCCTGAAAGGGTTGCGCGCCACAGAGCGGATCAATCACTGCGCGCAGAATCTTCTCGGGAGTTTCTTCGGCGACTTTCTCGATTTCCACGCCACCTTCGGTGGATGCCATGAAGACGATCCGTCGCGAGGATCGATCCACCACGGCGCCCAGGTACAGTTCCCTGGCGATATCAGTACAGGTTTCCACCAGAATCTTGCTGACGGGCTGACCTTTGGCATCTGTCTGGTAAGTCACCAGATTCTTGCCGAGCCATTTTTCGGCGAACGCCTTGATCTCTTCCTTGCTGGAGACGAGTTTCACGCCCCCCGCCTTGCCGCGACCACCTGCGTGTACCTGTGCTTTCACGACCCACTTGTTTCCGCCCAGCTTGTCTGCGGCAGCAGCAGCGTCTTCGGCGTTGTCTACCGCAAATCCTTTCGACACTGGAAGCCCGTATTCAGCAAACAGCTGCTTGGCCTGATATTCATGTAAATTCATTCTGCATCCTCATGCATCTTGCTCAGTAAATGAAATGCGCTTCGCGCATCAACGCTGGCGTTTGTTGACCATGTGCACGGCATGCCCGTTGGCAGCCAGAGCGGCTTCATGGATAGCCTCAGACAAGGCAGGATGGGAGAACATGGTCAGTCCGACATCTTCTGCACTGGCGCTGAACTCCATTGCAATGACAATCTGTTGAACCAGATCAGCAGCGCTCGGTCCGATGATATGGCAACCCAGAACTCGATCAGTCTTGGCGTCGGCCAGTATCTTCACCATGCCTTCGGTATCATTGGCGGCCATCGCTCTGCCATTGATGCTGAACGGGAATACGCCGACGTTGTACTCACGACCTTCCTGCTGCAGTTGCTGTTCAGTCTTGCCCACCCAGGCAATTTCGGGATGGGTATAGATGACGAAGGGAACAAGGGAGTAGTTGACCTGAGTTTTCATGCCGGCAATACGCTCGGCAACCATGACGCCCTCTTCCATCCCTTTGTGGGCCAGCATAGGCCCGCGAACGATGTCGCCGGCTGCATAGACGCCCGGTACTGCGGTGGCACAGGTGTCGTCCACCACCACGAATCCGCGCTTGTCCAGTTCCACGCCTGCGGCTGGATCCAGCAGATTCTCGGTCAAGGGACGACGTCCCACGGCAACGATCAGCTTGTCGAACGTGGCTTCCTGCTGTCCGTTGGCATCGGTATAGGCCACTGTGACCGTCTTCGTCTTGCCCTTGTTGATCTTGCTGCCTGTGACCTTCGCGCCAAGCTTGATGTTCAGCCCCTGCTTGGTGAGGATTTTCTGGGCTTCCTTCGCGATCTGGGTGTCGACTGCGGGCAGGAAGGCATCCATGGCTTCGAGGACGGTGACCTCTGCACCAAGTCGAGACCAGACACTGCCGAGTTCGAGACCGATAACTCCCGCGCCGATCACACCCAGACGCTTCGGCACGCTGCTGAACTCAAGCGCACCAGTGGAGTCAACGATCGTCTCGTTGTCGATGGGCGTGGGCGGGATATTGATCGGCACGGAACCTGCAGCCAGAATGATGTTGTCTGCGGTGATTTCCTCTGTGCTGCCGTCCTGCTTGGTCACCTGAACGCGCTTGCCGGGCAGCAGCTTGCCGAATCCGGCAATGCCTTCCACCTTGTTGGCGCTGAAGAGTGACTTCACGCCCTGGGTCAGCTGACCAACGATCTTAGCCTTGCGCGCGATCATGGCCGGAACATCCATGGTCACGTCGCCAGTGGAAATCCCGTGTGTCACGAAATCCTTGCGGGCCTCGACATATTTGTGAGAAGAGTCCAGCAATGCTTTTGAAGGGATGCAACCCACGTTAAGACAGGTACCGCCGTAGACGGCATTGCCCTTGTCATCGCGCCACTTTTCCACACATGCCGTCTTGAAGCCCAGTTGTGCGCAGCGAATGGCGGCAACGTAACCTGCAGGTCCCGCTCCTATCACCACCACATCGTATTTATTGCTCATAATTTTCTCGCTATGTACTTTGCGTCAGAATTAGATTTCCAGAAGGATACGCGCCGGGTCCTCCAGCAAGTCCTTGATTGTCACAAGGAACTGTACGGCTTCCTTGCCATCGATCATGCGGTGATCGTAGGACAGCGCGAGATACATCATCGGGCGAATCTTCACCTCGCCATTGATGGCAACCGGGCGGTCCTGAATCTTGTGCATGCCAAGAATGGCGGTTTGTGGAGGATTCAGAATCGGAGTCGAAAGCAGTGAGCCGAACACGCCGCCATTGGAAATAGTGAAGGTACCACCGCTCATCTCGTCGATGGACAACTTGCCGTCCTGAGCCTTGAGCCCGAACTCGCGAATCTGTGCCTCGACCTGTGCCAGACTCAGGTGATCTGCGTTGCGCAAGACGGGCACAACAAGCCCGCGTGGGGAGGAGACAGCGACGCCAATGTCCTGGTAGCCGTGGTAAACGATGTCATTGCCATCAATCGAGGCGTTCACCGCGGGGAAACGCTTGAGTGCTTCAACGCTGGCCCGAACGAAGAACGACATGAAGCCCAGGCGTACCCCATCGTGAGACTTCTCGAACATGTCCTTGTACTTGTTGCGCAGAGCCATGACAGGCGCCATGTCCACCTCATTGAAGGTGGTCAGCATGGCAGTTGACTGACTTGCCTGAAGCAGACGTTCTGCGACCTTGGCTCGCAGCCGACTCATCGGGACGCGTTCTTCAATGCGACCACTGGACATGTCGGGATTGCGTGAAAGCAAAGGAGTGCTGGCCAGCGCGGTGGGAGCAGTAGCTGGAGCTGTGCTCTTGCGCGCAACAGCCTCCAGTACATCTTCCTTGGTGACGCGGCCATTCTTGCCGGAACCTTTCACCGATTCGATGGAGATGCCGTTCTCTTCAGCGATCTTCTTCGCAGCGGGGCTCAACATGGGCTCATCAGCGGCAACCGCTTCGACCTTGACCCCGGCCGCGCTGGCCGTGGGCGCTGCAGCAACAACAGCACCAGACTCGACGTAAGCGATCAATTCATTGCTCACGATTGTGTCACCTGCGCTCTTCAGAATCTTCTGCAAAACGCCATCAGCCGGTGACACTACCTCAATGACCACCTTGTCAGTTTCAATGTCTACCAGCAGTTCGTCACGTTTGACGGCGTCTCCAGCCTTCTTGTGCCAAGTGGCGATGGTGCCGTCAGGAACCGATTCGGGGAGAGTTGGCGCCTTGATTTCTGTTGTCATTGTTTTTTCCTTTTAAACAAAATGGAATAACTTACTTGTTAATCGTCATTGCCTGATCGAGATAGCTGCGCATCTGTTCCAGATGCAGCGCTGGGTAGCCTGCAGCGGGTGATGCAGAGGCATCGCGTCCGGCGTAGTTCAATGGCACATCGGGCTTGATTTCCTGACTTACCCGACGCATGTGATGCTGGCTGGAATACCACGCACCCTGATTCATCGGCTCCTCCTGACACCACATGACTTCCTTGAAGTTCGGAAATTTCTTCATGGCGTCGCGCAGATCCTCTGAGGGGAAAGGATAGAGCTGCTCCAACCGGATGATGGCGATGTTGTCGATTCCCCTGTTGCGGCGCTCCTGCCGCAAATCGTAATAAACCTTGCCACTGCAAAGGATGACACGCTCAACTTTTTTCGCTGGCAGGTCGTCGGTTTCTCCGATCACAACCTGGAAGGTACCATTGGCCAGTTCTTCGAGCGTAGAAGTGGTTTCCTTATGACGCAGCAGACTCTTGGGCGACATTACCACCAAGGGTTTGCGCATCGGGCAGAGAACCTGACGACGCAGCATATGGAATACCTGCGCTGATGTAGTCGGCAGGCAAACCTGGATATTTTGCTCGGCGCACAATTGCAGGAAACGCTCAAGACGTGCAGACGAGTGTTCCGGCCCCTGCCCTTCATAGCCGTGTGGCAGAAGCATGGTCAGACCACACAGACGCTGCCACTTGTGTTCGCCGCTGGTAATGAACTGATCGATCACAACCTGGGCGGAGTTCGCGAAGTCGCCAAACTGAGCTTCCCAGATGATCAAGGCATTCGGAGTTGTCGTCGCATAGCCATACTCGAATGCGAGTACCGCTTCTTCCGACAGCAGTGAGTCGTAGATTGCGAAGTTGCGCTGCTCGGACGCAATGGCCTGCAGCGGAATGTACTCGCCACCGCTTTCCTGATCATGCAGAACGGCGTGTCGGTGTGAGAAGGTGCCTCGGCCGACGTCCTGACCCGTGATGCGGACCTTATTACCGCTGGTCAGAATGCTGGCATAGGCGAGGGTCTCCGCGAATCCCCAATCCACGGGCTTCTCGCCGGCGGCCATCTGCACGCGATCGTCAATGATTTTCTGCACTTGCTTGTGCAGCGTCAGACCTGCAGGGAGCTTCACCAGCTTTCGCGCCAGTGCCTGCAGCGTATCCAGCTTGATTGTGGTGTTGTAATGCGGGGCCCATTCATGGCCCAGGTAGGGGCTCCAATCGACGAACATCTCGACTGAAGGCTCCTTGACGAGAGACTTCACCACGTGTTCGCCCGTATCCAGCGCCTTGCGATACGACGTGTTCAGGAACTCAGCCTCCTCTTCGGTAATGAGCGAGGCTGCGATCAATTTGTCTGCATACAGCGTACGAGTCGTCCTTTGCTGACGAATCTGGGTGTACATCACCGGCTGCGTTGCAGAGGGCTCATCCGTCTCATTGTGACCACGTCGGCGGTAGCAGCTGAGGTCAATGACCACGTCCTTCTTGAACTCATAACGGAAGTCCAGTGCCAGCTGAGTCACGAAAAGCACGGCTTCAGGATCATCGCCATTCACATGGAAGATAGGGGCCTGAACCATTCTGGCAACATCGGTACAATATTCGGTTGAGCGGGCGTCTTCCTGCTTGCTGGTCGTGAAGCCAACCTGATTGTTCACGATGATGTGCACAGTGCCACCAGTGGAGTAGGCACGGGTCTTGGACATCTGGAAAGTTTCCATTACCACGCCCTGGCCAGCGAAAGCTGCGTCGCCGTGAATGATGATCGGAACAACCTTGCTGCCGATCTTGTCGAGTCTGCGATCCTGTCGAGCTCTGACGGACCCTTCCACTACCGGTGACACGATCTCGAGATGCGAGGGGTTGAATGCCATCGCGAGGTGCACTTCTCCGCCCGGCGTCATGATGTTGGACGAGAAGCCCTGGTGGTACTTCACATCGCCCGAGCTCTTGTAAGTGGCACGGCCTTCGAACTCGCTGAACAGATCCGCTGGATTCTTGCCCAGCGTGTTCACCAGCACGTTTAAGCGGCCTCGGTGCGCCATGCCGATCACGATTTCCTTGGCGCCATAGCTCCCGGAACGCTGAATGAGCTCGTCTACCAGAGGAATTAGACTTTCGCCGCCTTCAAGACCGAAGCGTTTGGTTCCCGGGTATTTGGAATCCAGGTGTTTTTCCAGGCCTTCAGCCGCAGTCAGTCGCTCCAGCAGGTGCTTCTTGACCTCGGCGGGGAAATCCGGATTGCCGAGATGAGCTTCGATGCGCTTCTGTATCCACTGCTTCTCGGCAAGATCGACTATATGCATGAATTCGTAGCCAATGGAACCGCAATAGATGCGCTCGAGCACTTCCACGAGTTCACGCAGAGTGGCCTTGTCCTTCTTGATGAACAGAGAACCTGTTTGAAATAGGGTCGAGTAATCGACTGGCGACAGTCCGTGGAAATCGAGCTGAAGATCGGGCACATGCTCACGTCGCATCAGATTCAATGGATCGAGGCGTGCCTTCTGGTGGCCACGAACGCGGTATGAACTGATCAGATGCAACACTTGAACCTGCTTGTTTTCGTGTTCGGAATTGACCACCGCGTCATTGCACAGCAGGGGCTTGAAACGACTTGTCTTGCCCAGTTCCTTGAAAAATTTCTGGATCTCCAAATGTGAAATATCCGATTCGCGGGAATCGGATATTTGCGGGAGACTTTCGAAGTAGTTGCGCCACTCCTGCGGCACCGAGCCGGGGTCCTGCAGGAATTGGTCATATATCTGTTCAACGTAGGACGCGTTGCCGCCGGACAAATGCCCGGTCTTCCACATGTGTTCCATAATGCTTTCTTGCATTTGTTGGTTTCCTGATATCTGGAGCAGGTTTTGCTCTGCTTCGTTTAATTCGGCAATCGCCTTCAGTCAAGCCGGCGCGCCGTCATGAGGCGCGCTGCATGAGCATGGAGCGTATGTGGCCAATCGCCCGCGTCGGATTCAAACCTTTCGGACATACAGCGACACAATTCATGATACCCCTGCAGCGGAACACGCTGAATGGATCTTCCAGATTGGCCAATCGAGCATCAGTCGCGGTATCACGGCTGTCGGCGAGAAAGCGATAGGCCTGTAGCAGACCTGCGGGGCCGATGAACTTCTCAGGGTTCCACCAGAAAGAGGGGCAATTGGTGCTGCAGCAGGCACACAGAATGCATTCGTAAAGTCCGTCAAGCTTCTCGCGATCCTCAGGCGATTGCAGTCGCTCAATGGCTGGCGCCGGGATGTTGTTGATGAGGAACGGCTGCACTTTCTCGAACTGCTTGTAGAACACAGTCATGTCCACAACCAGATCACGAATGACTGGAAGACCAGGCAGCGGTCGCAGAACAAGCTTGCCGCCACGCACGGCCGCAGATACAGGCGTGATGCAGGCGAGCCCGTTGGTCCCGCTTATGTTCATGCCATCAGAGCCGCATACACCTTCTCGACAGGAGCGGCGATAGGCAATGCTCGGGTCCTGACGCTTGAGCAGCTCGAGGACATCGAGAACCATGAGATCCTTGCCGGCGGGCAGCTCAACTTCGTAGTCCTGCATGCGTGGCTTGGCATCCACTTCCGGGTTGTAGCGATACAGACTCACTAGCACGATATTCTACCTTTCCTTTTGGCCGGTGATCGCCTGGATCACCTGAGACAAATTAATAAGTTCTGACCTTGGGCTCGAATTTCTCGACAGTCTTTGGCGAGAAGTTGACTGCTCGTTTGGAAACAGTCTTGCTGCCTGGTGTGTAAAGTGAATGACACAGCCAGTTCTCGTCATCGCGCTCCTGGAAATCATCGCGCGCGTGAGCGCCGCGGCTTTCTGTGCGGGCTTCGGCGGCAATCGCAGTTGCCTCTGCCACTTCGAACAGGTTCTCTAGTTCCAGTGCTTCAATGCGAGCAGTATTGAAGGCATTGCTCTTGTCAGCGAGTGCGATATTGGCGATGCGCTCGCGCAGCTCCGCGAGCTTGCGAATGCCTTCGCGCATGAAGTCACCACGGCGGAACACCCCGAAGTGATTCTGCATGATGGTCTGCATGGTGGAACGCAGTTCGGCGACACTCTCACCACTGCTTGTGCTGTTCAAGCGATTGAGTCGCGCCAGCGCCTGATCGATATCGGACTGGGAAGCGGATCGTTGCTCGATACCCTGTCGCAGCATGCTTTCGATGTGCTTGCCGGCCGCGCGGCCGAACACGACCAGGTCGAGCAGAGAGTTGCCACCGAGGCGATTGGCACCGTGCACAGAGACGCAGGCCACTTCGCCGACAGCGAACAGACCTTCGATGATCTTGTCTTGGCCGTTGGCATCCTGCGTCAAGGCCTGGCCGTTGATGTTGGTAGGGATGCCACCCATCATGTAATGGCAGGTCGGAACCACGGGAATCGGTTCCTTGACCGGGTCCACATGGGCGAATGTGCGGGAAAGCTCGAGAATGCCTGGCAGCTTGGCGTTCAGCACTTTCTCTCCAAGGTGATCCAGCTTGAGCATCACGTGATCGCCCTCGGGACCGCAACCACGACCTTCGATGATCTCGAGAATCATCGAGCGGGCCACGACGTCTCGACCAGCAAGATCCTTGGCATTGGGTGCGTAGCGTTCCATGAAGCGCTCGCCATCCTTGTTGATGAGGTAGCCCCCCTCACCGCGACAGCCTTCCGTCACGAGAGTGCCGGCACCGTAGATGCCAGTCGGGTGGAACTGCCACATCTCGATGTCCTGTACGGGATAGCCGGCACGCAGCGCCATGCCCACGCCGTCCCCCGTGCAGATCATGGCATTGGTCGTGGATGCATAGATGCGCCCTGCTCCGCCTGTGGCGAAAACCGTAGCCTTGGACTTCACATAAACGACTTCGCCGGTCTCGATGCAGATTGCTGTCACGCCAACGACCACACCATCCTGATTGCGCACGAGATCCGTCGCATACCACTCATTGAAGAACACCGTCTTGTTCTTGACGTTGCCCTGATAAAGTGTGTGCAGGAGCGCGTGCCCGGTGCGGTCGGCGGCAGCACAGGTTCGTGCGGCCTGCCCGCCCTTGCCGAAGTCTTTGGACTGCCCACCGAAGGGGCGCTGATAGATACGGCCGTTTTCCGTGCGCGAGAACGGCAGGCCCATGTGCTCGAGCTCGAACACTGTCTGGGGCCCTTCGCTGCACATGTATTCGATTGCATCCTGGTCCCCGATGTAATCGGACCCCTTGACGGTGTCGTACATGTGCCAACGCCAATCATCGTTCGGGTCAGCACTGGCGATGGCGCAGGTGATGCCCCCCTGTGCCGAGACAGTATGGGAACGAGTCGGGAACACCTTGCTGATCACGGCAGTCTTGTAACCGGACTGCGAAAGCTGCAGCGCGGCACGCAGACCAGAACCACCGCCACCCACGATCACTGCATCAAAAGAAAGAGTTCTTACGCCTGACATTTACACTCCCCAGAGAATCTGAATACCCCAGACGAGGTATATGAACATCACAATCACGCATGCCGCCTGGAACGCGAGTCTGATGACCGTCGCCTTGCTTCCCAGCAGGTCGGTGGTCAGGTAGTCGGTTGTCACGGTCCACAATCCGACCCAGGCGTGGGCGCAGATCGCGACAAGAGCTGCAAGGCTTGCGATACGCATCCAGGTGGCACTGAACAGCGCGCGCCAGGCGTCAAAAGTGAGTTCCGGTGTCATGACGAGAAAGCCGAGAAGGCCAACGAAATAAACGGCGAGGTAGACAGCTGTGAGGCGCTGTACAACCCAATCGTAAAGGCCACTACGGCCAAAGCTTGTGACGTTTGTTACCACAGCCATACTCCTGCAAGCACTATTGCGATGATGGAAACGATGAGTACCAGTCGAGCCCCCGACTGCGCCCCGGAAAGGGTCTCACCGATCCCGAGATCCATGACCAGATGTTTGACGCCGGCTACGAGGTGATAGATCAATGCCGCCACAATCGCCCACACCACCAGTTTGACCAGCGGCATGTCCAGCCACTGCACCGTTCGGGCGAAGCCCTCCGCAGAGCTTAGTGATTCACTGAGCAGCCACAGAAGCACCCCTACCCCGGCGAAGATGAACACGCCGGAAATGCGATGCAGAATCGAAGTGATGGCTGGCAGGGGAAATCGGATCGTCGAAAGTTCGAGGTTCTTGGGTCGCTTGTCGTTCACAGAATCTACATTTCCATGAGGCGCATGAGGGCGCGTTTAGGGAGGATGGTCGGTCGCTTTGCCACCGATCTGTTTGATTACACTTGCAATTCCTGCCCGCGTAACTTGGGCTGGGAGTATAGTCCTCTGATCCGTGGAATACAATAAAACCACCCTCTTTTCGCTGCATGATGACAATAACTTGTCACTATCGCCGAGGTGGGCCAATTGTCTTGACTCTCAAGCGCTTGCCATTGCTAAAATGCCCCGCGAATCGATTTCCCGCAGCTCAATGACTGCGCTCGACAAGCAGCACGGACAATTCCGCACGAATCTCACTGGCGTCACATGACGCACTCTACACGACTCAGTATTGCCAGGAGCTACAGATGAACAACAAAACAGCCAATCTGTCATTGGAAGGACTCAAGGACAGCATCGACCTGCCCGTCCTGGCGGGCACTATCGGCCCCGAGGTGATCGATGTTGGCGGACTGACTGCGAAGGGATACTTCACCTACGACCCTGGCTTCATGTCCACTGCATCCTGCGAATCCCGAATCACATACATCGATGGAGATAAGGGGGTCCTGCTGCACAGGGGCTATCCCATTGAACAACTGGCCGAAAAATCAAACCACCTCGAGACTTGCTACCTGTTGCTGAACGGGCAATTGCCGGATCCCTCACAGATAGCCGATTTCGAGAACGATATCCGCTACCACACCATGGTGCACGAGAAGCTATGCGAGTTCTTCAAGGGCTTCCCCATCAATGCGCACCCCATGGCCATCATGGTTGGAGTGGTCGGAGCGCTTTCTGCTTTCTACCATGATTCCGTCGACATCACGAAAGAAGAGGATCGCCGGATATCAGCTCATAGGCTGATTGCGAAAATGCCGACTATCGCTGCAATGTGCTACAAGCATGCCATCGGCCAGCCTTTCATGTACCCACGCAATGACTTTGGTTACGCTGAGAATTTCCTGCATATGATGTTCAGCACTCCCTGCGAGGAGCCAAAGGTCAGCCCCATATTGGCCAAGGCAATGGACACCATTTTCCTTCTGCACGCTGATCACGAGCAGAATGCGTCGACCTCCACCGTGCGTCTGGCCGGCTCGACGGGAGCAAATCCATTCGCCTGTGTATCTGCTGGCATCGTCGCACTTTGGGGACCTGCGCATGGCGGCGCAAACGAAGCCGTTCTGAACATGCTCCACGAAATTGGGGATGAATCTCACATCGAGGAATTCATCAAGCGTGCGAAAGACAAGAATGACGCATTCCGTCTGATGGGCTTCGGTCACCGGGTCTACAAGAATTTCGACCCGAGGGCCAAGGTGATGCGCAAGATTTGCGATGAGGTGCTCGTTGAACTCGGCGTAGAAAACGATCCGTTGTTCCGCATTGCCCGACAACTGGAAAAGATCGCGCTGGAAGACGAGTACTTCATCGAGCGCAAACTGTATCCGAATGTTGATTTCTATTCAGGCATCATCTTGAAAGCGATCGGCATACCGACCTCCATGTTCACCGTGATATTCGCCGTGGGCAGGACGCCGGGCTGGGTATCACACTGGAATGAAATGATCAGCAATCCCTACAAGATCGGACGTCCACGTCAGCTTTATACTGGCCACGCGCGACGCGATTATCCGGGCAAGTGAAGCACGTGGACCCAGTGCTGTACCATGGCGTGCAGCACTGGATGCCTTCAAGGAGAAGACATTCCAAGTGTCAACGAGTAAAAGGAAAAAAGGAAATTTGGTGGAGCCTATCGGGATCGAACCGATGACCTCAACGCTGCCAGCGTTGCGCTCTCCCAGCTGAGCTAAGACCCCGTATCTGTGGGATTTGAACGAGCAACAAATGGGCCGTCGTTCAAAGTCCGCGCATTCTAAGCACCGATCCTGGGCCTGTCAACGATTAGTCACTGATCCCGCCGAACTGCTGAAAGTCCTTTTCCAGCACCTTCGCTTCCTTGTTGGAAACGCCGCCCAACACCGCAATGGCGTGCCGCAATCTGGCGCGTGTGATGTCCAGACCCAGAATGCTGATGGAGTCCACCACCGATGTCGACACTGCCTTACCTGAGATGGCAACGAACAGAGGAAAAAGGAAGTCTCTGATCTTGAGTTCCATTCTCGCGGCCAGCGACGTGCAGGTGTGTTCGATATCATCGCGCGAGAAGCTGCGCATGCTCTCGAAGCTCCACAAGGTGAACTGGAGAACCCGCTTTAGAACTTCGGCATCCAGAGACTTGTGGGCAAATGAACTCGCGTCAATCGCAGGCAGCCCTGCCAGAAAGAAACTGGCGAGCGGGGCCACGTCCGTGAATCTGTCGACACGATCCTTGAGCAAGGGGACAATCCGCGCCACTTTGTGCGGCGCAAAGGCCCAGTCACGGTATAGCGCGATGAAGTCCTCATCGCTGACCTGCTCACGAAGATACTTGCCGTTGAGCCATGTCAGCTTGTCGACGTCGAAGACCGGGCCACCGAGCGAGACACGAGAGAGATCGAAGGCAGACGTCATTTCCGCCACGGTGAAAACCTCGCGCCCGTCCGGCATTGTCCAGCCCATCTGGCCCAGGTAATTGACTACCGCCTGCGGAAGGTACCCCATGTCCCTGTAATAATTGATGCTGGTTGGATTCTTGCGCTTGCTGAGCTTGCTCTTGTCAGGGTTGCGCAGCAAGGGCATGTGGCAGTATGTCGGCGGTGTCCAACCGAAATATTGATACAGGAGCAAATGCTTTGGTGTGGAGTTGATCCATTCCTCGCCTCGAATCACGTGGCTGATCTGCATGTGATGATCATCGACGACGTTGGCGAAGTGATAGGTAGGCAAGCCATCGGACTTGATCAGTACCTGCATGTCGATCTGTTGCCATGCAATCCGGATTTCTCCACGCAGCATGTCGTAGAACACGCAGTCACCCTCTTCCGGAATGCGCATACGGATGACATGCTCGACGCCCTGCTCCAGTCTCGCTGCGACTTCGTCCTGGGACAGCCTGAGACAATGTCCGTCATAGCCCAGTGCAGATTTGTCCTGCATCTGTTGCACACGCAGCGCGTTGAGGCGATCTGCCGTGCAGAAGCAACGGAACGCGTGGCCGCTAGCGAGCAATGTCTTAATTTCCAGGCTGTACAAGGCACTTCGCTCACTCTGCCTGTAAGGTCCACGCGGGCCGCCGACATCCGGCCCCTCACTCCAGCTGAGACCCAGCCAGCGCAGCGCCGCAAGAATGTCGGCCTCGGATTTCGCCGTGCTGCGCACCTGGTCCGTGTCCTCGATACGAAGGATGAACTCTCCCCCATGCTGATGTGCGAAACAACGGTTGAAAAGAGCGATGTAGGCTGTTCCGACGTGGGGATCGCCGGTGGGTGATGGGGCAATGCGCGTTCTAACCTTGAGCATGAATGATCCGTGGCAAGAAAGAGTGAAAATGAAAATGGGCGCGTTTATGCGCAGATCGAGCGGGATTATACGCTATCGCTGATTCACGCAAACCATTAAGATCATCCGCTCGTTATCGCTCCGTGAACAATCTCAAGATGACTTCAGATTTCAACACCCATCGCTTCTGCGTTGCCCCCATGCTCGATTGGACTGACCGTCATGAGCGCTATTTTCTGCGCCTTTTGAGTCGTCACGCCCGACTCTACACAGAGATGGTCACGACCGGTGCCCTGCTGCATGGCGATGTTCAGCGTCACCTGGCTTTTGACTCGGCCGAGCATCCGGTTGCGCTGCAGTTGGGGGGCAGCAACCCAGAGGAACTTGCGCGCTGTGCCATGCTGGGGGCCGAAGCCGGCTACGATGAAATCAATCTCAATGTCGGCTGCCCCAGCGACCGCGTGCAGTCGGGGCGCTTTGGTGCGTGTCTGATGGACGATCCCCACCTTGTGGCCGAATGCGTGCAGAGCATGAAGCGCACCGTCAACATCCCCGTCACAGTGAAATGTCGCACCGGCATCAACACGCTCGATTCCGATGCGTTTCTCGAGAACTTCATTGGTCGTGTGAGAGATGCCGGCTGTGATGTGCTGATAATCCACGCCAGAATCGCGATTCTTGAAGGACTCAGCCCGAGGGAGAATCGCGAGGTTCCTCCGCTGAATTACCCACGTGTGTATCGCATGAAGCAACATTTTCCCGAATTGCCGATCGTCATCAACGGCGGCATTCGCACGCTGGAACAGGCGCAGGAGATGCTGTCAGAGGTAAATGGTGTCATGGTGGGTCGGGAGGCCTACCACAACCCCTGGCTCCTCAGTGAAGTGGATGCACGGCTATATGGCGAAAGGCGAAACGTTGATTCCAGAATGGATGCCTTGCGGGAATTCCTGCCTTATGTTCAGCGCGAGCTGGACGCCGGCACGTCTCTGCAGCACATGACGCGACACATTCTGGGAATTTTCCATGCAGTGCCAGGGGGCAAGGCCTTTCGACGACACCTGAGCGAGAATGCCTGGCGCCGGAATGCCGGTCTGAGTGTGCTGGAGGATGCCATGGGCAAAGTCACTGAATACGCGTGGAGCGACGCAGAGGAGGATTGCTCAGAATGATTTCCAGCATCAGAGAGTTTTTCGAGAAGAACCTGCAGATTGATGCCAAGAGCTCGCCCAGGACGCGGGAAGCTCGGTTGCCGCTGGCGAGCGCGGCTCTGATGTTTGAGGTCCTCAAGTCGGACACGACTGTCGATCGACGAGAGCTTGAAGCCCTGATGCAGGTCTTGCAGGACAGATTCAAGCTGGACACGAAGCAGCTTGAGGAAATCATGGCTCTGGCAGAGGAAGCCTCTCACCATGCCACGTCACTCTACGAATTCACCAGTCTGATCAATGCGAGCTACGGGTACGAGGAACGGGTGCAACTGGTGGAGAATCTCTGGCAGATCGCCTTTGCGGACAAGCACATCGATCGGCATGAGGACCACATCATTCGCAGGATTGCAGACCTGGTGCACGTTCGTCATAGCGACTTCATAAGAACCAAGCTTGCCGTCAAGGCCTCGACCATGCCGCAGGATCAATAGTCCTCGAAGTCGTCGACATACGCCCCATCGTTCACAAGGTACTCGCGCTGTTGCAGATAGGCTTCCCGCACAAAGAGGTATTCGTCGCCGGAGATTAGATTCTCCATGGACAGAACGGACGCGCGATCATCGAGCAATCCCAGGGCGATCAGGGAGTGCCGAGTGGACTCATCCTTGTGATATTGGATCGGATTGAACAGGGTATCGAGCACCAGACCAAACGAGTCACGGACGGAGCTTGGTCCGAAAAAAGGCAGCACGACATACGGCCCTGCTCCCACTCCCCAACGCCCGAACGTCTGTCCGAAGTCCTCTTCGTTCTTGGAAAGACCCACCGATGAGGCAACGTCAATGATTCCCACAATGCCCACAGTAGTATTGATGAGCAGCCGACCGGAGTCCGTGACGGCATCCTGCAATTTCAGCTGCAGGGCATTGTTGGCCAGCACGTTGACGTCGTCGATATTGCTGAAGAAATTGCCGACACCCTGACGCACGATCGCAGGAACGCCACTGTTGTAGGCCACAGCAACAGGGCGCAGAAACCAGCCGTCCACCAGCTTGTTGAATTGGTAGACGCGCATGTTGGTGGCTTCCCAGGGGTCATTGGCAAGCACACTTGTGCTGCATAGAAGCACGGGAAGCAGCAGGAGGGTTCGCACGATCTTGACCACGTAATTCTCGTTCCTAGTGTTCATGTCACAATTCGGCGCGCATTATGCGCCATGGCTACTGCAGTTCCTAGCCGTGCAGATATTTTATCTCCCCTGACAGCCGGGCGTCGCCCCCTTGAACAGGGCGTGCCGGCGTGATTGTGTCATTTCAATCTCGCCGCACCTGTGTTGCAGCCCACAGTGTGGCCAGTAGAACCGCTTCTCGCCATGGAAGTCCTATTGGCGCATGGCCAGCCAAGGTTCAACGCTGGCTGCAAAGCCGTTCCAATTCGTCCAGAACCTTGTCCACTCGCTTCTCGGAAATGGGAATGCGCGTTCCGAGCGCCTGGGCGAACAATGAAACTCGCAATTCCTCCAATAACCACTGACTGTCATCCTGCTCCCGGACTGAATCCGGGTATCGCGCCAGGATGCCCTGACGGCGGGTAGTCAAGCGCTTCAGCACGTTCGCACACTCCGTGTCCCGTGTCAGATTGCCGCTCAGCTTGTCCAACCGCACGAGGATGGCCTGCAGGTAGCGAGGCAGCTCCGACAAGTAACGTGCCGGTGTCTTCTCGAGATAGCCGGGGTACAGCAATGCCTGCAACTGCTGCCGAATGTCGCTTGCGGCGGGCTCGAGAGGCTTGCCGCCGAGGCTCCCTAGACGCCGGTTGACATCGAAATGCAGGTCGATGATGCGGCTCAGCAAGGTTTCGAAACGGCCTGTGACTTCCAGCAAACGCGGCTTGCCCTGCATGAGCAGCTTCTCGAATTCATCGCGATTGCGCGGAGTCCGACAATTCTCGAGATCGAACGCCTCGCGAACGATGAAATTGAGTCCTTCGCGCTGAATCTCGACCGGGGTATGCAGGGCGAGCACCGTCAATTTGCCTGCGAATGCTTTCAACCGATTCTGTATCAGCGTTTTCTGCTGCGGACTGCGAATGCATGCCAGCCGACAGAGACCTTGACGAGTGAGCCGTTCAGCAATGGCCGGGTCATCCTGCAAGATCAGAGCGACGGAATCCTCTTTGTCCACGAGGGAAGGATAACGTCTGAAGCCGGTGTTTGGATTACACAGCACGGACTCTGGAAGATCGCCAAAACTCCAGTCCTTGAGCCCTTGCACTTCCATCGCATGGGTGGCGTTGGTCGAGAGCGAGGTGACGGCTGTTGGGGCGAATTGCTTCTGCAGATCCGCAAGCGTCTGGCTGCACGCCACTGCCCCGCCGTTCTCGTCCAGCACGCGAATCCAGGGTTGCAGGTGCGCCGGCAGTGTCTGCAGGTCAAAGTCCTTCTCGTCCAGGCGTATCCCCTTGGACAGCCGCGCATAATCACAGAGGCGCGATAGAAGTCCCGTGAGTGACTTGTTCTTTGCGGTATCGGCGTGCCAGCGCAGAAAACCCTCGATGAAGTCAGGCAAGGGAACGAACTGCTTGCGCAACTGCTTCGGCAGATTCTTCATGGCCAGCGTGCTGCGCTCGGCAAGTGTGCCGGGAACGGCCCAGTCGAGATCGACCTGGGTCATCATCGCCAGAATGTCCAGCGGGACATCGACCGTCGCCCCATCGCCCTGCACCCCCGGCTCAAAGCGGTAAGCGATGCTCAGCTGATTCTGCTTTACCGCCAATCTATCCGGAAACTCCAGCCTGAGCTTCTCAGTGACTTCGTTCGCCACCAGATCCTCCCGCCTCAGCTCCAGACCGCTCTTGCCATGCTGCTGTTGCTGCTGTCGCGCCCAGTTCTCGAGAGAGCGAGTGTCACAGATGCCCGGTGGAATGCGACTGGCAAAGAAGTCGTGCAGCCGCTCGTCACTGAGCATCATCTCAGGTCGACGCAGTTTTTCCTCTTCCTTGCGAATCTCTGCAAGGAGGGCCAGATTGTGTCGGTGAAACGGCGTCCGCGAGTCCAGTTGCATGGCCGCAAGTCCTTCACGCAGGAATATCTCGCGAGAGGCCACAGGGTCAATCGCCGCATAGGCGACGCGCTTTCGTTCAATCAGAGTGAGGCCGAACAGGCTGATCCTGTCCCAGGCCATCACCTGCCCCCTGCTCTTCTCCCAGTGTGGTTCGGAGTACTCATGCCGCAACAATCCGGCGGCGGCGTCCAGCACCCATTCCGGCTGGATGGTGGCCGCCAGTGTGGCGTAAAGACGACTGGTCTCCATGAGTTCCGCTGTGACCAGCCACTTCGCGCCCCGGCGCGCGAGTGTGGATGTTGGAAACAAGGCGAACTTGCGTCCGCGAGTGCCAAGATAAAGACCATCATCCGTTTTCACGCCGATCTGATTCAGGGAGCCGCGGATGATGGCGCGGTGAATGGCTTCGTAATCGAGTTCCTGCTCCTGCACTGCCACATCGGCCCTGCGATTCTCCCGAAAGCCGAGTTCCTGACAGGTGAGGTGCAACTGTCGATGTGTCTCGCGCCATTCGCGCATGCGCATTGGCGAGAGGAAATGCCGGCGACAATAGTCCCTGAGCGCGGAATTGCTCAGCGCCTGACGCTGCGTCTCGAACTCGGACCACAGAAGAATCCAGGACAGAAAGTCAGATTCCTTGTGAGCGAAGAGCGCATGCTTCTCTCGCGCTGCCTGCTTCATGTCCGCCGGGAACTCCCTCGGGTCCTGAACGTTTAGGGCGCTGACAATGATCAATAGCTCCTGCAGGCAGCGTCGCGCATCAGCTTCGATCAGCATGCTGCCAAGCCTGGGGTCCACTGGCAGCGCAGCCAGCAGTCTGCCGGCATGGGTGATCTGGCGCTGCTCGTTCAGCGCGCCGAGTTCCTGCAGCAGCTTCAGACCGTCGTTGATGGCGCGTCGGTCCGGTTTGTCCAGAAACGGAAATGCGTCGATATCGCCCAACCCCAGGGCCAGCATCTGCAGAATCACGGCGCTCAGATTCGTGCGCTGTATCTCAGGTTCTGTGAACTGCGGCCTCGCGACAGAGTCCTCGGCTGAATACAGGCGAAAGCACACCCCGGGACCCACGCGCCCGCAACGCCCGGCCCGCTGATTGGCACTGGCCTGGGAAACGGGTTCGATCGGCAGACGTTGCACCTTGCTCTGCACGCTGTAACGACTGATGCGAGCCAGACCGGAATCGATGACATAGGCGATCCCAGGCACCGTGATGGACGTCTCTGCCACGTTGGTGGCCAACACAACCTTGCGCCCTTTCAAGGGCAGGAAGATCTTCTGCTGCTCGGCAGGCGTCAGCCGGGCGTAAAGCGGCAGAATCTCGGTATGGCGCAACTGTGCCTTACGCAGGGCAAGCGCCACATCGCGAATCTCGCGTTCGCCACTGAGGAACACCAGCACATCGCGCAAGCTGGGGGGCGTGCCGCCTTCGATTTGCTCGATTTCGCGCAGCGCGTCGATGATCGCTTGCGCCAGCACACCCTCGCCCTGCTCTTCTGCCACTGCGACCGGACGATACAGAATTTCCACCGGATAGGTGCGACCCGCCACCGACACGACAGGCGCATTGCGGAAGTGCGCCGAGAATTTTTCCACATCGATCGTGGCGGAGGTGATGATGAGCTTGAGATCGGGGCGCTTGAGCAGCAGCTGTGACAGGCAGCCGAGCAGGAAATCGATGTTCAAGCTGCGCTCGTGCGCCTCATCGACGATCAGGACTTCGTAGCGATTGAGGTAGGGATCGTGCTGGATTTCCTGCAAGAGTATCCCGTCAGTCATGAGCTTGACCAACGTGTCGGCGCTGGTGTTGTCCGCGAAACGCACCTGGTAGCCGACAACGCCGCCAAGCGGAACGGCGAGTTCTTCCGCGATACGCGTGGCGACGGCGCGGGCCGCCAGACGCCGAGGCTGTGTGTGGCCGATCATGCCACACGCGCCCAGGCCCAGTTCCAGACAGATCTTGGGCAGCTGGGTGGTCTTGCCCGAACCGGTATCGCCAGCGACGACAACCACCTGATGCTCGCGAATGGCTGCGGCAATATCGGCACGCCGTTCCGAAACTGGGAGATTTTCTGGGTAGGTTATCGACGGGACCAGGCGTGCACGCGCCTGCGTCAACGCCTGCGAGGCCGTGATGCCTTCTCGCAGTTTCTGCTCGAGCTCGCGGTAGTGCTGCGCTTCAGGACGGGTGCGACGAAGTTGTCGCAGCAGCGTGGATAGACGATGTCTGTCTCGGGTGGCACAGGTCTGCAGCTGAGATTCCATGGTGTCCTGCACGGGCGGGGTTTCCTGCTGTCGTGAACGGGCGTCGCGGATGGGCGTTGGGGCGCCTCAGCGCCCGCTCGCCGCCTTGCGATGTGCCAGCTCTTGCTCGCGCAGTTCGCGGCGCAGGATCTTGCCCACGTTCGACTTCGGCAGATCCTTCACGAACACGATCTCGCGGGGTACCTTGTAGGCGGTCAGATTTTTCCGGCAATAGGCTTCCATTGCTTCTGCATCGAGCGCAGAGTCACGTGCCACGATGAACAGCTTGACGGCCTCACCGGTGCGATCGCTCGGTACCCCTATGACGGCACACTCGAACACGCCAGGGTGGGCATTGACGACTTCCTCCACCTCGCTCGGGAATACATTGAAGCCGGACACGATCACCATGTCCTTCTTGCGATCGACGATGCGAACGTAACCGTCCGCGTCGATGGTGGCGTAGTCGCCGGTCTTGAACCAGCCTTCGGGCGTAATCGCCTCGGCCGTCGCCTGCGAGTTCTGCCAATAGCCTTTCATCACCTGCGGGCCACGCACCCAGAGCTCGCCCTTGTCGCCGACGCCTCCCACCCTGCCGGCATCATCCACCACCTGCAACTGCGTATCGGGCACGGCAGGACCAACGGTGCCGAGCTTGACCTTGCCAGGACGATTGACCGTCACGACAGGCGAGCATTCTGTCAGTCCGTAGCCCTCGAACACCTCGCATCCTGTGATACGTGTCCACTCGTTGGCCACATTCACGGTCAGCGCCATGCCGCCAGCGCCAGCGAAGCGCATGTCGCTGAAATCCACCTTGCCAATGTCCTTGTGGCGACACAGGGCGAGGTACAGGGTGTTGATGCCCACAAAGCCATTGGCTCTCACCTTGCGCATGAGGGCGATCAGGCCGTCGATGTCGCGGGGATTGGGGACCAGCACCGTGTGATTGCCTGCAACGATCATTGTCAGGCAATGAAACATGAACGCATAGGTGTGATACAGCGGCAGCGGCCCGATGATGGTATCCGACCCATCTTTGATCACCACGTTGCTGACCGCACGCAACTGCATCATGTTGGCCAGCAGATTGGCATGGGTGAGCATCGCCCCTTTCGCCACGCCGGTAGTACCGCCGGTGTACAGAATGATGGCCGTATCGGTGCCCGAATCCCGGGCGGCAACGGGTACACTTGCGCGACCGGGAGACACGACTGCGCGCCAGGCAATTGCACGGGGTAGTCGGTAGGCAGGCACGAGCTTCTTCACATAGCGCACGCCCAGGTTGATCGCCAATCTGCGCAGACCGGGCAGCATGTCGCCCAGTTCCGTGACGATGACCAGCTGGATGTCGGTCTCCGGCAGCACCTGCTCCAGCTTGTCGCAGAAATTCGCGAGGATGACGATGGCCTTGACCCCGGAATCCTTGAACTGATGCGCCATCTCGCGCGCGGTGTACAGCGGATTCGTGTTGACCAGCACCAGACCCGCTTTCATGGCGCCTAGTGCCGCTACGGGGAATTGCAGGATATTGGGCAACTGTAGTGCAATCCTGTCACCGGGCTGAAGCTGGGGCTGGGCCAGCAGAAACTGGCAGAGGGCATCGCTGTGGCGCTGCAGATCTGCGAAGCTCAGCGTGTGTCCCAGTGCCGTGAAGGCCGGGCGACTGCCGTAAGTCTGGAAGGCGTGTTCGTATACCTGGGGCACACGCGTGAAACGTCTCGGGTCGAGATCACCCGTCAATTCACTGGGCTGCACGTCTGACATGGTCTTGCTCTCCGTTACGTCTGAAGCTTGCAATCGATTCAACCTCGAATGAGTCGCCTGATGACCCGCATGAAGAGGGCGATGGCCACCGCGACCGTTATCGACATGCTGAGCGGCACCAGGGCGCGCACGAATGCCGTGCCACCTTCGGTCACCATGTCGAGCAGGACCACCATCAAGGCTGGCGCCAGCAGATTGCTGTCCGGACTCACATACCAGGGTGTGAACATCACCGCCAGCAGGATGGCACGCAGGGAATGGGCCAGCGGCTTGAAGCGGATCAAACCTGTGAATCGATGAAAGATCGTGTAACACACGATTCCGCAGGCGATGTAGATTGCCCAGCCGATGATGTAGTCGTAGATGTCTAGCATGCCGCGCTCACCCAGCGAATGATGTGTTCCTGAAGACCGTCCTCATGCACATACTCTTCGGAAACCACCTTGCCTGTCACGCTGATCTGCTGCTCCCGTATGGCGTTGCGATTGCCTGTCAGCAGAGGATGCCAGGCTGGCAGCGGCTTGCCTTCCAGGCGCAGACGGTAAGCACAGGTGTCGGGAATCCAGTGCAATTGCGGCAGATTCTCCATCGTCAGCACCAGGCAGTCCGGCACCAGCTTCCGGCGTCGGCTGTAAGCCTGGCAGCGACAATTGTTCTGTTCCAGGTAGCGGCACACAACACGCGTGTAATGCACCTGTTCGGTCGTCGTGTCGATGAGTTTCTTGAGACAGCAGCGGCCGCAACCATCGCACAAGGCTTCCCACTGCGCTCTGTCGAGTTGCTCCAGGGGCAACTCCCAGAATCGTTCAGTCATGCGGCTTCTCCTTGAGCTGCACGATCGCGGCGAACGCCTCGCCCAGCAGTTCATGCCTCCAGCCCTGCACCAGCTGAGGCCACACCAGGTGGCCTGCCGCCGTGGACGCCAGAAGCAGCTCCTGCAATTGCTTCTTGCGGGCTAGAACTTCCGACGCAATGCCGAGTGACGCGGCGATTCCCGCCACTTTTTCCTGCAGTCGTTTCAATACGGTGCGCTGCACAGTGGTCAGCGGCTGGTCCAGCAACTGCGCAGTGGGAAGCTCGCCAATGGGGGGGGCTGCAATGAGTTGCAGTACCTCCTGGGCAAAGCGTTGCTGCAATTGGCGCGGCAATTCCGGAATTTTCTGCAGTTCGGACAGCGAGGCAGGCCGACGCTCCGCAAGCGCGATCAAGTCAGCGTCACGTGCGATCCAGCTGCGCGGCTTGTTCTTGCCGCGGGCCACGCGCTCCCGCCAGGCGCAAAGTCGCTGCAGTGTCGCCAGTTGCTGGGGACTCAGACGCCAGGACATGCCGAGCCCCAGGTAATACTGATTCCATTCCTCGATGCCACTCTCGACGGAGGCATTCTGCACCATCTGCTCGAACTCCTGCCGCGCCCACTCCGTGCGGCCGGTGATGGCAAGGCGCTCCTGCAGGTAGGCCGTCATCTGTGGCATGCACGCCACGTCGAGCGCGGCATAGGCGAGTTGCTCGGCACTGAGAGGGCGCTGCAGCCAGTCCGAGCGCGTCTGGTCCTTGCTGACCTCGAGTCCCAGGATCTCTTTCACCAGATTCTGGTAACTGATGCTGAAGCCGAAGCCCAGAAAAGCGGCAGCCCGTTGAGTGTCGAACAACGGAGAAGGCACTGTGCCGAAAAACTCCTTGAACACCACTAGATCCTCGGAACACGAATGCAGAGACTTGAGCACGTTCGGCGCCACGAGAACGGACCGCAGAGGGTCCCACTGCGTGATGTTCAGAGGGTCGAGCAGATAATTGGCGTGTCCATCGCAGACTTGTATCAAACCAAGACGAGGGTGGAAGGTATCGACACGAATGAACTCGGTATCGAGGGCGAGAATGGTCACTGTGCTCCAACGCTCGCACAAGTGCGCCAGCGTCTCGTTGTCGGCTACCAGCGTGTGGTCCGTGAGGGCTTTGAGTGAAACAGTCATGGTGCGTGCACTATCTGGCGGCCCTTGAAGGCGTGATTCAACGTGCTGCCATCGACGAACTCCAGTTCTCCGCCTACGGGCACCCCATGGGCGATTCGACTGATGACCAGAGCGAACCCCTTGATCTGTTCAGCGATGTAATAGGCCGTCGCCTCACCTTCCACGGTCGGATTGCAGGCCAGGATGACTTCACTGATCCCGCCTTCTCCGAGACGTGCCAGCAATTCGGGAATGCCCAGTTGATCAGGCCCGATGCCATCGATCGGAGACAGGTGTCCCATGAGAACGAAATACACACCCCGGTACCCACCCATCTGTTCGATGGCGTGCACATCCGACGGTGACTCCACAATGCACATCAAGGCCTGGTTGCGCCCAGGATTGGCACAGATGAAACACTCGGTCTCCTCCGTGAGGGTGCGGCAGCGACTGCAGTGCCCCACCCGGCTCAAAGCCTCCTCCAGGACAACACTCAGATGACGCCCCCCTGCCCGGTTACGCTCAAGCAGGAAATACGCCATGCGCTGGGCAGACTTGGGTCCGACCCCGGGAAGGCAGCGGAAAGCGTCAACCAGTTTTTCAATCAGAGGGCTGGAAAGCATCAGCGCAAACTCACGGCAAGGGGTCAGAAGGGAAACTTGAAGCCATCCGGCAGCTTGAGCCCGGATGCCATGCCTGCCAGAGAAGCCTGATTGCGCTCTGCGAGCTTCTTGACGGCGTCGTTGAAGGCCGCCGCGATAAGATCTTCGATGATGTCCTTGTCCTCGCTCAGCAAGTCGGCATCAAGCTCCACTCTCTGCACATCGTGGTGCCCGTTCATGTGAACGCGTACCAGTCCCGCACCGGATTCGCCCACCAGCACGAGGCGCGCCGCTTCCTTCTGCGCCGCCTGCATCTGTTCCTGCATCTGTCGCGCCTGCTTCAGAATCTCGTTGAAATCGGTCATCTCATTTCTCGCTCATGAAGTGAATGGAATCAGGCACCACCGACGCGGAAAAGCGCTTGATGATGTCGACGACATTCGGATCATTGTGAAAATCAGTCAGAGCCTTCTGTCGACTCTCCTCGAGCAGTCTTTGTCGCCGCTGCGCAGGAGACTCGCGCAGCAATTCGCCCACACGCAGCCTCACCTGCCAGTGCGCACCAAGTTGGGCCTTAAGGCTCTCGATGATGCGCTGACGATGATCGTCGTTCAGCAGTGCACTCTGATGCACGTCGAGGATGAGGTCCAACTGTGGCTCCATCATGGTCTCGACACACGAATTGGCAAGCAGATTCCGACTGATCCCGCTCAGGCCTGTACGCTCGAAGAGCTGATACCAGTTCTCTGCGCTCAGCGACTCATGGGTAGCGGACTTTGTTTGCTCCGGCTCCGGCTCTGGCTCTGGCTCTGGCTCTGGCTCTAGCTCTGGCTTTTGCGCCTGTTCCGGTTCCACTGGATTCGCAGTCGTCTCTGCTATCGTGGGAATCCCGGATGCGATCAGCACTGCAGCGGCGGTCTCAGTCTTTTTTTTTTCCTCGGAAACCGAATCATCTTCCATGACGGGCCACGTGGATGGAGCCTCGATCATGGAAGCTGAGTGATCCTGTGGATAATCCAGCGCTGCGGGTTTGAATGCCAGCATTCGCATGAGCAGCATTTCGAAAGCCATGCGTGGGTCAGGGGCCAAGGACAAGTCACGCCGTCCGTTGAGAGCGATCTGGTAATGCAGCTGGATTTCCTCTGCGGTCGACTTTCTGGCGATTTCCAGAATCTGTTCGCGGTCGCCCAGACTGTTGTCGATGCCACCTGGCACCATCTGTGCGATGGCAATCCGATGCAGCAATCCCAGAAGATTGTCCAGGAGTGCGGAAAAATCGCTGGAGTGATCGGCCGCGATACTGGCGATATCGAGCATCTCGGCAGCATTGCCCACCTGCAGCGCAGTCATGATCCGCAGCAGGAGTGTCTGGTCAGGCGTACCGAGCAAGGCGCTGACATCGGCCTCGTTGATGTTTCCGGCGCAAAACGAAATGCTCTGATCGAGTAGCGTGAGCGCGTCACGCATACTGCCTTGCGCTGCACGCGCAATCTGCCACAAGGCGGCGTCGGTATACGGAATCTGCTCCGCCAGCAGGACGGATTGCAGATACTCAACGATTTTTTGTGGGCTCAGATTCTTGAGACTGAATTGCAGACAGCGCGAGAGGATCGTGGTCGGCAGCTTGTGCGGATCAGTGGTGGCCAGTAGAAAGATCACATGGGGCGGAGGCTCTTCCAGTGTCTTGAGCAAGGCGTTGAAGCTGTGCATTGACAGCATGTGCACTTCATCAATCAGGTAGACCTTGTATCGTCCACGCGAGGGAGCGTACTGGACGTTGTCCAGCAGCTCGCGGGTATCCTCGACCTTAGTCCGCGACGCCGCATCCACTTCGATCAGGTCAATGAAGCGGCCTTCGGCAATTTCTCTGCACGAATCACACTTGCCACATGGCTGGGAGCCAACGCCCACCTCGCAATTGAGGCATTTCGCGAAGATGCGCGCGATGGTAGTCTTGCCGACACCTCGTGTGCCAGTGAACAGATACGCATGATGCAGTCGCTTGTTGTCCAGCGCGTGAACGAGCGTCTGGAGCACATGCTCCTGCCCCGCCATGTCCTGGAAGGTCTTGGGACGCCACTTGCGCGCTAGAACCTGATAAGTCATCGTCGTCCGGTTGGCCGTACTGGCGTGATTGACCAAAGTGTCCGTCGTGCGACGGGCATGTGGCACTCAGTATTACAAGTGGCGTGAAGGGACCAGGTGCCGGATCTGGAGGTACCTCCTGCCAGCCACACCACGGCACATGAGTCAGCCGTTACCGTTGCTCCCTTCCGGGCCTGGCGGGGTTCACGGCTTATCATTGCGAGGGGACCGGCAAGAGATACCATTGAGCGTGATTGCCTCTGTCTCTGGCATCACAGCGCCGCATTATGGTGAAACAGGCTTCTTTAATCAAGCTGGGGCGCAGTGGGATCGCGATTTGCGGAACAACGAAGCAGTCAAGCGCGGACTGCAATCTGGCAGGATACTGCAAAACTCAAGCGCAATGGCGGTGAGAGAGGGATTCGAACCCTCGATACGCTATTAACGTATACACACTTTCCAGGCGTGCTCCTTCAACCACTCGGACACCTCACCTTTGGCTTGCGATACTTCGATACAACTCCGTGTTCGAAGGCGCGAGAATGTATATCAGCAACGACGATATTACAAGCCAGCGACTATTGACGAACAAGGCGAACGGCAGGGAACTCCATTTCGACGGGATGTGAGCTTCGCACAGGATTGATCTCCAACCCACCCCGTCGCAGAAAATTGATGGCAACACTCAAACGCTCCGGTTTCATCACACCCATGACATCGACATAAATCTGTTCGACACAGTCCTCATGAAAGCCATTGTGATGGCGATAGGATACGAGATAGCGCAGGAGACTCCCGTGGTCTATGGCATTGCCGGTGTATTGAATGACAGCCGTCCCCCAGTCTGGCTGCGAGGTCACAGGACAGTTGGAGCGAAACAGATTGCTGTAGAGCGTTTCAGACCTCATCTGCCCTTCCACAACACGCAGCAGACCTGCGTCGGGCTTGTAAACATTGATATCCAGGGACAACTCATCAAGTGACAACCCCTCGGGCTGAACGCAAGACAATTGCGAAAACTCATGCGGCAAATAGAGCTGCACCAGGCAACGGGCCTGAATTATTCGAGCAAGATCATCGGCGATGAGCTGCTGAACGGACTCTCGATTCTCGAAACAGCGCTGGTTGAGTGAGTTGAGATAGAGTTTGAAGGATTTCGACTCCACCATGCAGGGGGATTCAGCCGGCACCAGAATCTCTGCTGCCGCGACAACTGGCTTGCCACGCAAATCCAGCCAGGAAATCTCGTAGGCGCGCCACAGATCATAGCCACGAAACGGCAATTCGGTGCTCGTCACCTCGAAGCGTTGACGATTCCCGGCGCGTGCAATGGGAAACAGAAGCGCCGGATCGTAAGACGATGGATATTCGGTGTTGCGCCCCAGTGGATTCTGCGAAGTGGTCATCAGTGCCGCAGCCCCGTGCCGCGACGCAGCAGCATGAGACATGCCGCCCCCAGGACGAACACGAACACCACAAGCATCAACAGCGACGTGTAGATGTTGGCATCCGAGGCGCCAAGAATACCGTAACGGAATGTATTGACCATGTAGAACAGCGGATTGACGGCCGACACCATCCGCCCGGACTCAGGCAGCAAGTCCACCGAGTAGAACACGCCTCCAAGGTAGATCAACGGGGTCAGCACGAAGGTCGGGATGATGGAGATGTCATCGAAGCTGTTGGCAAACAGAGCGTTCAAGAACCCGGCCAGCGAGAACACCACGGCTGTCATCAGCACGACGAAGATTGTGATGCCCCAGTGATGAATGGTCAAATCAGTGAAGACAAAGGACATCAACACCACGATGACACCGACAGCGAGTCCTCGCACGACTCCTCCGGCCACAAAGCCCGCGAGGATGATGTAGTTCGGCACAGGCGACACCAGAAGCTCCTCGATGCTGCGCTGAAACTTCTGACTGAAGAAGGAGGACACAACATTGGCATAGGCATTCTGGATCACGGCCATCATGATGAGTCCGGGGACGATGAAGTCCATGTACGAAAACCCACTCATGCTGCCGATGCGGTTGCCGATCAGATTGCCGAAGATCAGGAAATACAAGCCTATGGTGATAGCCGGTGGCACAAGGGTCTGCACCCATATGCGCATGAAGCGACGTACTTCCTTGATCAGGATGGTTTCAAATGCGATGTATTTGTGACTGTTCAGCATGACCTATTCACACCGTGGAATTCTTGAGGCGAGAAAGAAACAGCTGCTCCAGCCTGTTGGATTTGCTGCGCATGCCCTTCACATGAATGTCTGCCTGATTCAACAACGCAAAGACCTCGTTGACATCGTGGTCGCGTCCCAGGTCCACTTCGAGCGTATGTGAATCGACAAACCGGAAGCCGGGCAGTGCATGCCTTGCGAAGTCTTCGCTGCTCATCTCGTGGCGCAGGTCACACACCAGCGTCTGCGAATCCAGCTTGTTCAACAGAGACTTCATGCTGCAGTTCTCGATGATGCGACCTTGATCGATGATCGCGATATTTCGACACAGGTGCTCGGCCTCTTCGAGATAATGCGTGGTCAGGATGATGGTGGTCCCGTTGTTGTTGATCTCCTGCAGGAACTCCCACATCGAACGGCGCAGTTCAATGTCCACCCCTGCCGTCGGCTCGTCGAGAATCAGCAGTCGCGGCTCGTGGATCAGCGCACGTGCGATCATCAGACGTCGCTTCATTCCTCCGGAAAGGGTGCGCGAGCGAACATCTCGTTTATCCCAGAGGCCTAGCTTGCGCAGGTACTTCTCGGTACGCTCGCGCGCCAGACCACGCGGCAGACCGTAGTAGCCGGCCTGCGTCATGACAATGTCCGCGACTTTCTCGAAGGGATTGAAATTGACTTCCTGAGGGACGACACCGAATTCCAGCTTGGTCTCGTAGACGTGTGTCGCCACGTCACGGCCATACACGGCGACATTGCCAGCAGACGGGCGCACCAGTGTGGAAATGATGCCTATGATTGTGGACTTGCCAGCCCCGTTGGGCCCTAGCAACGCGAAGAAGTCACGCTCCTGCACCTCAAGGTCGACACCACGCAATGCCTGGTGTCCATTGGCGTAAGTCTTCTGCAGGTTGCTGATTGAAATGGCACTGCTCATCAGGAAGTCCCGTTGCCAGCAGGCTGGCTCTGTGAAACCGACCGCAAGAATACCAAATCGGACAGGCATCAACCACGTGTGATGAAGCCAAAAAAAAAGCCTGACCAATGGTCAGGCTTTTTCACAGTTTGGCGTCCCCTGGGGGTTTCGAACCCCCGTTGCCGGGATGAAAACCCGGTGTCCTAGGCCTCTAGACGAAGGGGACTGGAGTCAAGCTTCCTTCTGTTACTTCTCACAGAAGGCGCCGCATTCTAGAAAGCCATGCCTGATGCGTCAAGCACTAAATCCAAAAATTTTTCACGTAGTGACGTCGTGTCACATCAATAGGTGTCAGTGTCCCCTTTTAATTGGAGCTCAAGGCGAGTGCCGACCGCTCGAGCGCTGGCATCGACCACCTGCCGTCAAGATTGCTATTATCGCCGCATTAACAGGCTGAGTGGTACTGCATGAAACCGCACACGATCTTCAATGAGGAATGCATTCAATGTTGATGTTCCTTGGCGTGGTCGCGGCCGCAGTGTTGTTGATTGTCTTGATCGTGGTGTTGAACAGGCTCCAGTACAAGCAAAAGGTTGAGGCTGTCGAACGCACCATTCCCATGCCTCCGCTGGACCAGCAGGACAAGCAACGCGTCCTGGAGATTGAGGATGTCGCCGAGGTCGAGCTTGCCAGCATGGCCCCGGCCCAAAGTGCGCCGGAAGGATGGCTGGAGCGGATGCTTGCCGCGGCGCCTGATTCGGCGAAAGAGTGGCAGTCCAGAGCGCGGCAGCACGCGGCAGCGCTCGACTTCAGCAAGGCACTCGCGTGCTGCGCCCTCGCCTTTCCTCAGATCGGAGCGTTTCGCCAAGCCGCACAGATACTGCGACTGCAGATTCGCGAAGCCCAGAAGCACAACGCGCCACTGCAGTCCGCTCTGGCGGATCTCTATCGGATCGCGGCGTGGGCCGATTTGCTGCATGGTCGTCTGCCAGCCTACGCGCCGCTGACCACTGCACAGCTCAGGAAGTTCGATCTGCGTGCCTGGCAAGACTTTGCATTCGATTACTCAACCCTTGGCTGCAACCAACTGGGCCTTCTGACCGTTGCGGACAGAAAACTGATCATCGCCGCGTGGGGCAAGCCCATTAAGCACATCCATGCGCGGGAACGGCATGACAAGGACTTGCAGTCGATGTTCACCAGCGCAAGCGGTTTAACAGGAGCCCCATGAGCACTCTCACAGACATTCAGGCCGGCATCATGCTGAGCTTGCAAACCAACATGAACACCAAGGTGGATGCCCACTGGATCGAAAAACGATTCCCTTATTTGCGGGCTGTCGTGGTCGAGGCAGCCGAGGCCATCGAACATCACGGCTGGAAATGGTGGAAAAAACAGGAACGCGATCTTCCCCAATTGCAGATGGAAGTGATCGACATCTGGCACTTCCTGCTCTCGGAGATCCTGCTGCGCCACGCAGGAGACCACGAGCAGGCCAGGACGCAACTGCGCGCCGCCAATGCGGCACATTCAGGCGGGCACGTGGTGCACTTTGATGGCCATGCGCTGGAACCGGGCAGCATGAGTCTGTTGAGCAAGCTGGAATTGCTGATAGGGCTGTCCTGCTCCGGACGCATCGATCTACTGCTGTTCCGCTCGATCATGCTGGATTGCGGGCTTAGCTGGGAGTCGCTCTACAAGCAGTATGTCAGCAAGAATGTGCTGAACATGTTCCGGCAGGATCATGGCTACAAGGAAGGCCATTACCAGAAGCTCTGGCATGGGCGTGAGGACAACGAGCACCTCGTGGAGCTGATGGATTCACTGGACACTTCCGATGCGGCCTATCCGGAGCAGCTATACGAGGGACTTTCCCGCCGCTATCCCGGGAGCCCTACTTGAAATAGGCGTTCTCGCGCTTGGAGTGATCGGTGATATCGCGCACTTCCGTGAGTTGCGGAATCTGTTCCAGCAGAGTTTTCTCGACGCCTTCCTTCAATGTCAGGTCGACCATGCCGCAGCCCTGGCAGCCCCCACCGAACTTCAGCACGGCCACGGTGCCGTCATAGATTTCTTCAAGTGTGACGACCCCGCCATGTGCTGCCAGGGACGGATTGATTTCGTTGTAAAGCACGTAGTTGACGCGATCCTCGATGGGACTGTCGTCCTGAATCTGAGGCAGACGGGAATTCGGCGCCTTGATGGTCAACTGCCCGCCCATGGCGTCCTTCGCGTAATCGACCACCGCGTCCTTCAGATAAGGAATGCTGCGCTGCTCGATGTAGGCATTGAAATTCGTGTAGGTGCGCAGTTCATCCGATTCCTGCTGCTCACCGGGGCGACAGAAGGAGATGCAAGTCTCCGCTTTCGGTGTGCCGGCATCGAGAATGAAAACGCGGACACCGATGCCCTCGCAATCCTGCTTTTTCAGCAACTCGGCGAGATAGGTCTGCGCGGACTCAGTAATCGTGATCATGAGAGAACCTGTGGCGGGTCAGTAAAATTGGCCGCGAGTTTACGCCATGTTGACAGCAATGGAAATAGCCGACTAAATCACTTGGTTATTAGTCAGCTCAAGCCCTGCTCGCGCCAGACATGACCATGTCCGTGCGGGCGAGTTCTGGTAAACTGCGCGCCTTTTCTGCAGCCACAGCCTGATCGCCAGACGCGCAGGTGATCATCAAGCGAGAGTACACCCATGGAACACCAGCCTTCCGAACAACGCCTGCACAATGCCTTGAAGAACCGCATCCTGGTCCTTGATGGCGCCATGGGCACCATGATTCAGGTGTACAAGCTCAAGGAAGCGGATTTTCGTGGCGAGCGATTTGCCGACTGCGCGCAGCACCTGGCGGGCAACAATGATCTGCTCACACTGACACGGCCAGATGTGATAGGCCAGATTCATCGCGAGTATCTTCTGGCGGGCGCCGACATCATTGAAACCAACACGTTCAATTCCACGGCCGTTTCCCAGGCGGATTACCAGCTGCAGCATCTGGCCTACGAACTGAACTTCGAAGCCGCTCGTCTTGCTCGCCGCATCTGCGACGAAGTCGAAGCCTCCACGCCGGAGAAGCCCCGCTTCGTGGCTGGCGTCATCGGTCCGACCAGCCGCACGGCGACCATCTCGCCGGACGTGAACGATCCCGCTTTCCGCAACGTCACGTTCGAGGAGCTGGTGGACAATTACCTCGTCAGCGCGGAAGCGCTCGACAAGGGTGGCGCCGACATCCTGCTGGTGGAAACCATCTTCGATACGCTGAATGCCAAGGCCGCCATTTTCGCCATCCAGGAATACTTCAAGCGTAGCGGGCGCCGGCTGCCCATCATGATTTCGGGCACAATCACCGACGCCAGCGGACGCACGCTGTCCGGCCAGACTGTCGAAGCCTTCTGGAATTCCGTGGCCCACGCCAAGCCGCTTTCGATTGGTTTCAATTGCGCACTCGGAGCCGCGCAGCTGCGTCCGCACATTGAGGAAATCTCCCGACTGGCGAACACCAATGTCTCTGCGCACCCCAATGCGGGATTGCCCAATGCCTTCGGGGAATACGATCAAAGTGCGAGGGAGATGGCCGACATCATCGAGGAATTCGCCAGCAGTGGTTTCCTTAACATCGTCGGCGGCTGCTGTGGCACCACCCCGCTGCACATCAAGGCAGTGGCAGAGGCCGTGGCCCGTCACAAACCACGCCTCATTCCCGAGATTACCCCGGCATGCCGACTCAGCGGCCTCGAGGCGTTCAACATCCATGCTGATTCGCTTTTCGTGAATGTGGGCGAACGCACCAACATCACGGGCTCCAAGCGCTTTGCTCGACTGATTCGCGAAGGCGATTTCACCACGGCACTCGAGATTGCGCTGCAACAGGTGGAAGCTGGCGCCCAGATCATTGACATCAACATGGACGAAGGCATGCTGGATTCCAACGCCGCCATGTCGCGCTTCCTGCGGCTGATCGCCTCGGAACCAGACATCAGCCGCGTGCCGGTGATGATCGACTCCTCCAAGTGGGAAATCCTGGAGACCGGCCTGCGCTGCATTCAAGGCAAGGGCATCGTCAACTCCATCAGTCTCAAGGAAGGCGAAGAGGACTTCATCGCCAAGGCCCGCCTGTGTATGCAATACGGTGCAGCCGTGGTGGTGATGGCCTTCGACGAGAAGGGTCAGGCCGACACATTCGCCCGCAAGTGCGAGATATGCCGCCGCAGCTATGATGTCCTGGTGAACGTGGTTGGCTTCCCGCCGCAGGACATCATCTTCGATCCGAACATCTTCGCGGTCGCGACCGGCATCGAAGAGCACAACAATTACGCGGTGGATTTCATCCAGAGCTGCGCCTTCATCAAACGCGAGCTACCACACGCGCTGATCTCCGGTGGCGTGAGCAATGTGTCGTTCTCGTTCCGCGGAAATGAGCCCGTCCGCGAGGCTATCCACTCAGTATTCCTCTATCACGCCATCAAGGCGGGCCTGAGCATGGGAATCGTGAATGCCGGACAACTGGCCGTCTATGACGAGATTCCCGCACAGCTCAAGGAGCGCGTCGAGGACATCATTCTCAATCGCCGTCCTGATGGCACCGATCGCCTGATGGAAATCGCCGGCCAGTTCAGCGGCGAATCCAGTCTCGAGAATCACGAGGACGTGCAGTGGCGCGAGCAGCCCGTGGCCGCCCGCATCGCCCATGCGCTCGTCAAGGGCATCACTCGCTATATTGAACAGGACACGGAAGAGGCACGACATGGCTTCGCGGAACCCATCCAGGTCATCGAAGGCCCGTTGATGGATGGCATGAACATCGTCGGAGACCTGTTCGGCAGCGGCAAGATGTTCCTGCCGCAGGTCGTCAAGAGCGCCCGGGTGATGAAACAGGCGGTGGCGTATCTCCTGCCCTTCATCGAAGAAAGTAAGAAGGGCCAGGTGGTCAAGGCCAAGGGCAAGATCCTGCTGGCCACGGTCAAGGGCGATGTACACGATATCGGCAAGAACATCGTGGGCGTCGTGCTGGGCTGCAACAACTACGACATCGTGGATCTGGGCGTCATGGTTCCCTGCGAGCGCATCCTGCAGACCGCCATCGACGAGAAGGTCGACATCATCGGTCTCAGTGGTCTGATCACCCCGTCCCTCGACGAGATGGTGCACGTCGCGAAGGAGATGCAGCGTCTGGGCTTCACCATTCCGCTGATCATTGGTGGCGCGACCACCTCCAAGGCGCACACGGCCGTGAAGATCGAGCAGAACTACACGAACAACGCCACCGTCTATGTGCCGGATGCGTCGCGCAGTGTCACAGTGGTCAGCAGCCTGCTGAGTGAGGATGGCGCAGCGCAATTCAAGCGCCAGATCCATGCGGAATATGACGTGATCCGCGAGCGCAATGCGAACCGCGACCAGCGCAAGACCCTGATCAGCTTCGAGGCCGCGACGCAGAATGCCCTGCAAATCGACTGGCAACACTATTGCCCCGTGGCTCCCGCCTTCCTGGGCACGCGCGTGTTTGACGATTATCCGCTCGCCGAACTGGTGCCCTACATCGACTGGACGCCCTT
>JAURIJ010000007.1 GCA_030832825.1 Gammaproteobacteria bacterium | reverse complement strand
TCCGTGCTGGATCTGGACTATGCCTCCGGTCGCACCAGCTTTGCCGGGGCGGATCGGATCATCGCCTTCGTCAAGGAAAAGGGCTGGAAGAACGAGTGGATCATCGAGACCCATGTGCATGCCGACCACCTCTCCGCCGCGCCCTATATCCAGCAGCATCTGGGCGGCAAGCTCGGCATCGGGGATCGCATCCACATCGTGCAGGACACCTTCGGCAAGGTCTTCAATGCCGGCACCGAGTTTGCGCGTGACGGCTCCCAGTTCGACCGCCTGTTTGCCGATGGAGACAGCTACATGATCGGCATCATGAAGGCCTTTGCCTTGCACACGCCAGGACACACGCCGGCCTGCATGACCCATGTGATCGGCGACGCAGCCTTCGTGGGCGATACCCTCTTCATGCCGGAAGGGGGCTCCGCCCGTGCCGATTTCCCCGGAGGCGATGCCCGCACCCTGTATCGTTCCATCCGTCGCGTGCTCTCGCTGCCGGGTCGTACCCGCCTGTTCATGTGTCACGACTACCCTGACGGGCGTCCGCTGGGCTGGGAGACGACGGTCGATGCGGAACGGCAACTGAACATTCACGTGCACGACGGCGTGTCCGAGGACACCTTCGTTGCCATGCGGGAGGCCCGTGACAGGACGCTGGACATGCCCCGGCTGATCCTGCCGTCGTTGCAGGTGAACATGCGGGCAGGGCATATGCCGCCGGCGGAGCCGGACGGCAAAGTGTTCCTTAGAGTCCCCGTGAACCTGTTGTAAACTCCGGCTCAAGCAGGCTGTGCAGCCCGTGCCCAGCGACCCTGAAAACAAGGAAAAGACCATGATCCTGAAGAACATAAGCAGCGATTTCGCCGTGGCCGAACAACTCAGTCCGGCGGATCTGGACACTCTCGCATCCCAGGGGGTCAAGGCCCTGATGTGCAACCGACCTGACGGCGAAGTGGCCGACCAGCCGGCCTACGCGCAGATCGCCGAGGCCGCCGCTCGAGCCGGCCTGCAGATCCGCCATGTGCCGGTGGTGTCCGGCGCCATCACTGACCAGGACATCGCCGCCTTCGGTGCTGCCTTTGCCGAGCTGCCCCGCCCGCTGGTGGCGTACTGCCGCTCGGGCAGCCGCTCCGCCAGCCTGTGGGCCATGAGTCAGACCAGCGCTGGAGCAGACCCCGCGCAGGTGCTGGAAGCGGCCCGAGCCGTTGGCTTGGATCTGGCCGACAGCGTCAAGCGGGGCACGTCGCTGAAGGCTGCAAAGGGCAGCATCCCCCATTACGCCGTGCTGATCATCGGTGCGGGCGCGGCAGGCATCAGCACAGCCGCCAGTCTGCTCAAGCGCAAGCCGGGCTTGAACATCGCCCTGGTGGACAAGGCCGAGAAGCACTATTACCAGCCGGGCTGGACCCTCGTGGGCGCCGGCGTGTTCCAGGCGCCGCAGACCGAGCGCAGCATGGCTTGCTTGATTCCTGCCGGGGTCAAATGGATCAAGGCTGCCGTCACCGCCTTCGCTCCGCAAACCAACAGCGTGCAGCTGGATGACGGCAGCACTGCGACCTACGACCGCATGATCGTGGCTTGCGGCATCAAGCTCAACTGGGCCGGCGTCGAAGGTCTGACGGAAACCCTGGGCCGCAATGGCGTCACGTCCAATTACCGTTACGACCTCGCGCCGTACACCTGGAAGCTGGTGCAGGGGCTGCGCTCCGGCAAGGCCGTGTTCACCCAACCGCCGATGCCCATCAAGTGCGCAGGGGCACCGCAGAAGGCGCTGTATCTGTCCGGGGATCACTGGTACCGCACGGGCGCGCTCAAGGACATCAACATTCAGTTCTTCAATGCCGGCGCCGTGCTGTTCGGGGTGAAGGACTATGTGCCGGCGCTCATGAAGTACATCGAGAAATACAAGGCCACCCTGAATTTCTCGCACAAGCTGGTGAAGATTGACGGCGACAGCCGTACTGCCTGGTTCGAGAAGACGGACGCCGAGGGCAAGGTGGAAGTGGTCAGCACCGACTTCGACATGATTCACGTGTGCCCCCCGCAGCAGGCGCCGGATGTCGTGCGCAGCAGCGCGCTCGCCGATGCCGCAGGCTGGGTCGATGTGGATCAGGCCACCCTGCGTCACAAGCGCTATGCCAACGTCTGGTCGCTGGGAGATGTCTGCAATGCTCCCAATGCCAAGACTGCCGCGGCCGCCCGCAAGCAGGCCCCGATCGTGGCGCACAATCTGCTGTCGGACATGGGCGTGACCCAGGGCGTGGCGCACTACGACGGCTACGGCTCCTGCCCGTTGACCGTGGAGCGGGGCAAGATCGTGCTGGCCGAATTCGGTTTCGGCGGCAAGCTCATCCCGAGCTTCCCGCAGTGGTTGCTCAAGGGTACCGAGCCCACTCGCCTCGCCTGGATCCTGAAGAAGGACATGCTGCCGCCGATCTACTGGCACGGCATGCTCAAGGGGCGTGAGTGGCTGGTGACGCCGGAAGTGCAGAAGTAATGGCCGCCCGTCAGTGGCTGCCGGCGCTGACATGGATCCGAGGCTATGACCGCCGCAGCCTGAGCGAGGATCTGCTCGCGGCGGTCATCGTCTCCATCATGCTGATTCCGCAGTCGCTGGCCTACGCCCTGCTGGCCGGCCTGCCTCCAGAGATGGGGCTGTACGCCAGCATTCTGCCACTGCTGGTCTACACCCTGTTCGGCAGCAGTCGCGTGCTTTCCGTGGGGCCGGTGGCGGTGATGTCGCTGATGACGGCGGCGGCACTCGGCGCCCTGGGCCTCAGTGCGGAGGACTATCTGGTCGCTGCCATGACCCTGGCCTTCATGGTCGGAGCGCTGCTGTCCCTGCTGGGGCTGTTCAAGCTGGGGTTTGTCGCCAATTTCATGTCCCATCCGGTGGTCACCGGCTTCATCACGGCTTCGGCCATCCTGATCGCCTTCACGCAGGTGCCCAATCTCTTGGGTATCAGCGCCCACGGCCACACCTTGCCCGAAATGCTGCCTTCTTTGCTGGAGGCCGTGGGCGACACCAACCTGCCCACCGCCACCCTGGCGGCGCTGACGCTGTTGTGGCTGTTCTGGTCGCGCAAGGGCCTCGCGCCGCTCCTGGTCAAGGCCGGCATGCCTGTCTCGGCGGCGTCCATGGCTGCCCGAGTGAGTCCCGTGGTGGCGGTGGTGTTGACCACCCTGGCGGCCTGGGGGCTGGACCTGGGGGCGCAGGGCGTTGCCACGGTGGGCGAGGTGCCCACCGGGCTGCCTGGGTTCGGGCTGCCCTCGTTCTCGCCTGCACTGTGGCAGTCGCTGGCCGGCTCGGCAGTGCTGATAGCCACCATCGGCTTTGTCGAATCCGTCTCGGTGGCGCAGGGCCTGGCCGCCCGGCGGCGTGAGCGCATCGATCCAGACCAGGAACTGATTGGTCTGGGTGCTGCCAACATGGCGACGAGTTTCTTCGGGGGCTTTCCGGTGGCCGGGGGCTTTTCCCGTTCGGTGGTCAATTTCGATGCCGGCGCCGCGACTCCCGCAGCGGGCTTCTTCGCCGCGTTGCTGATGGCCTTGGCGACGCTGCTGTTCGTGCCCTTGCTGGCCCATCTGCCCAAGGCGACGCTGGCCGCCACCATCGTGGCCGCGGTCTGGTCGCTCATCGATTTCTCCATCCTGCCGCGGGCCTGGCGCTTCTCCCGTGCCGACTTCCAGGCGGTCACCGTGACCATCGTGCTGACCCTGCTCGCGGGCGTCGAGATCGGGGTGGCCTCGGGCATTCTGGTGTCGCTGATCGTGCATCTGTACAAGACCTCTCGACCCCACGTGGCCGTGGTCGGCGAAGTGCCGGGCACCGAGCACTTCCGCAATGTGGCCAGGCACCAGGTGCAGACCCACGAGAACATTCTTTCGCTGCGCATCGACGAGAGTCTCTACTTCGCCAATACCCGTTACCTGGAAGACATGCTCTACGCCATGGTGGCCGAGCGCCCGCGTCTGCAGCATGTGGTGCTGATGTGCACGGCGGTGAACGAAGTGGACATGAGTGCGCTGGACTCTGTCATGGAAATCAATGAACGGCTGCAGGAGCTGGGCATCAAACTGCATCTGTCCGAGGTCAAGGGGCCGGTGATGGATGCCCTGCAACGCTCGGAACTCCTGCAGAAGCTCTCCGGTGAAGTGTTCCTGACCCAGCACCTGGCCGTCGAAGCACTCAAGCCATGACGACTGACCAGCCCGTGTTGTCACCCTCGGCGCGCGCCTGGTGGCGCCTGCAGCAGGCGGCGGCACCGATTCCGCTGCAAGGCAGCGCGAGCGACTTCGCCGAACGGCTCACCCTTTGCGACATGCAACTCGCGCAAGTCCACGGCGCCGGCCTGCAGGGCTTTGCGCTCGGCATCTCCTCGCGCCAGCCGCAGCCGGACTTCACCCAGCAGTGGCTGCTCATGCGCTTCGACAGTTTTCTCTATCTGGAGCGGCTCATTGTGGCGCCCGCTTGCCGGCGCCGGGGCGTGGGTGGGGAGCTGTTGCAGCAGACGCTGCAATGGGCGCGGGAGAGGGGGCTGGAGCGTGTGTGCTGCCAGGTGCATGAACGCCCGCCCAATCGTGCGGCGCAGGCCTTCGTCGAGGCCATGGGCTTTGCCCACATCGAGAGCGTGATGCTGCCCTCACGCGACATTGTCGGTCTGTATCAGCGCTCGAGCGCCACGGCGATGCCTTGACCGCCGCCGATGCACAGGGTCGCCAGACCCTTGCGCGAGTCGCGGCGCAGCATCTCATGCACCAGCGTCACCAGGACCCGGGCGCCTGAGGCACCAATCGGATGCCCCAGGGCAACGGCCCCGCCGTTGACGTTGACGCGACGGCTGTCCCAGCCCAGTTCCCGCCCCACCGCCAGCGCCTGCACGGCGAAGGCTTCGTTGGCTTCGATCAGATCCAGCTCCTGCACCTGCCAGCCCGCTCGGGCGAGGCAGGCCCGCGTGGCAGGCACCGGGCCGATGCCCATGATGGCGGGGTCCACCCCTGCCGCCGCGCAGGCCTTGATCCGCGCCAGCACCGGCAGATTCAGCGCATGGGCGGTCTGCTCATTGCACAGAATGAGGGCGGCAGCCCCATCGTTGAGTCCCGAGGCATTGCCGGCGGTGACACTGCCGGCAGGAGTGAAGGCCGGCTTCAGGCGTGCCAGCACCTCACGCGTGGTGTCCGCGCGCGGGCCTTGATCCACCGCAACGCTGAGCGGCTCGCCGTGGCGCTGAGGAATGTGCAGCGGGATGATCTGCGAGGTGAAATGCCCGGCGGCGAGGGCGGCAAGTGCCTTGTGCTGCGAGGCCAGGGCAAAGGCGTCCTGCTCCTCGCGGGAAATGGCGAAGCGAGTTGCCAGGTTCTCGGCCGTCATGCCCATGTGGCCGTTGCCGAAGGCGTCCTGCAGGCCGTCCTGCAGCAGCGTATCCACGAGTTGCCAGTGCCCCATCTTCATGCCGCGGCGGGACCCGGGCAGCACATGGGCGGCCTGACTCATGCTCTCCATGCCGCCCGCCACAATCAGTCCGGCGTCACCGAGAGCGATGGCCTGGGCGGCCAGCTGAACGGCCTTGAGACCGGAGCCGCAGACCTTGTTGAGCGTGAACGCGCCAGTGGCGTGGGGCAGTCCGGCGCCCAGAGCCACCTGGCGCGCCGTGTTCTGGCCGCAGCCTGCCGTGAGTACGTGGCCCAGGATCACTTCGTCAACTTGCGCGGCGGGGATGCCATGCCGAGCCAGCAGTGGCTGCACCAGCTGCACGCCCATGTCCACGGCGCTCAGCGCAGCCAGTGCGCCATTGAAGCTGCCGATGGCCGTGCGGCCGGCAGCGATGATGCAGACATCGTTCATCAACGATTGGCCCGGTTGTGGATGAGTTGATCCACCACGCCCGGATCCGCCAGCGTGCTGGTGTCGCCCATGTTTTCGAGTTCGTTGGCGGCGATCTTGCGCAGGATGCGGCGCATGATCTTGCCGGAACGGGTCTTGGGCAGGCCGGGGGCGAACTGGATGATCTCCGGTCGCGCGAAGGCGCCGATCTCCTCAGCCACGAAGGCCAGCAGTTCCTTGCGCAGCTCGGGCGATTCGGGAATGCCCTGCATCAGCGTGACATAGGCGTAGATGGCCTGACCCTTGATGTCGTGGGGGTAGCCCACCACGGCAGCCTCGGCCACCTTGGGATGCAGCACCAGCGCACTCTCTATCTCGGCGGTGCCCAGGCGATGCCCGGAGACGTTGATCACATCGTCCACGCGGCCGGTGACCCAGTAGTAGCCGTCCTCGTCGCGGCGTGCGCTGTCGCCGGTGAAGTAGTAGCCGGGATAGGCCTTGAAGTAGGTGTCGATGCAGCGCTGATGATCACCGAACACGGTGCGGATCTGGCTGGGCCAGCTGCCGCACAGCACGAGATTGCCGGTGGCCGGGCCCTGGAGTTCATGGCCGTCGGCATCGAGCAGGGCCGGGCGCACACCAAAGAAGGGCAGTGTGGCCGAGCCCGGCTTCAAGTCGGTGACACCGGGGAGCGGGGTGATCATGATGGCGCCGGTCTCGGTCTGCCACCAGGTGTCGACGATCGGGCAGCGCCCTTCGCCCACCACATCGTGATACCACTGCCAGGCTTCCGGGTTGATCGGTTCGCCCACCGAGCCGAGCAGGCGCAGCGACTTGCGCGAGGTCTGCTCCACCGGGCCGTTGCCTGCCGACATCAATGCGCGAATGGCCGTCGGGGCCGTGTAGAAGATATTGACCTTGTGCTTGTCGATCACCTGCCAGAAGCGTGACACATCGGGGTAGGTGGGGACGCCCTCGAAAATGAGTGTCGTGGCGCCATTGCACAGCGGGCCGTAGACGATGTAGCTGTGCCCCGTGACCCAGCCGACGTCTGCCGTGCACCAGTAGATGTCGCCGTCCTTGTAGTCGAAGACATAGCGATGTGTCATCGCGGCGCCCAGCAGATAACCGGCACTGGTGTGCAGCACGCCCTTGGGCTTGCCGGTGGAGCCGGAGGTGTAGAGGATGAAGAGCGGGTCCTCCGCGTCCATCACTTCCGGCTCGCAGGTCTTGCTCTGCAGGGCCGTGATCTCGTGGCACCACACATCGCGCTGCTCGTGCCAGGTGATCTCCGTGCCGGTGTGACGCACCACGATCACCGTGTGCACGTCGGGGCAGTGCTCCAGTGCCTTGTCCACATTGTGCTTGAGATGAATGGTCTTGCCGCCGCGCAGACCCTGGTCGGCCGTGATGACCACCCGGCAGTCGGAATCGAGGATGCGATCCTTGATGGCCTCCGGCGAGAAGCCGCCGAACACCACGGAATGGATGGCCCCGATGCGCGCACACGCAAGCATGGCATAGGCCGCCTCGGGGATCATGGGCATGTAGATGCTGACGCGGTCGCCCTTCTTCACGCCGCGCTGACGCAGGGCATTGGCGAGCAGGCACACCTGTTCGTGCAGCTCGCGATAGGAGATGTGCCGGCTGTGCGCAGGATCATCCCCTTCCCACAACAGGGCTGTCTGCTCCGCGCGCGCAGGCAGATGGCGATCGACGCAGTTGACGCAGACGTTCAACCTGGCGCCTTCGAACCAGCGTGCCTCGCCCTTGCTGAAATCGCTGTGGTGCAGTCGCGTCCATGGGGCCATCCACTCGATGAAGGTATTGGCCTGTTCCGTCCAGAAAGTCTCCGGCGAGTGAATGGATTCCTGATACAGGCGCTGATAGCTTTCCTTGTTCAGCAGACTGCGGGCAGCGAGCTCTGCGGAAACCGGGAAGACACGATTGTCGGTCATTGGCGTGGTCCTTGTGCTGGGCGAGTGTCGCCTGACGCAGTCCTCTCGGACTGCAGTCGGCGAGTTGATCGCAGTGACTGGAGTTCAGACATGGCCCGTTTGTAACAGGTTTCGCCGGGGGAGTAAATTCGCGAAGAGGGGGCTGTGCCGGGTCGCACAGACTCAGGCGGGCCGCAGTTCCAGCTGCAGATTGTCGATGAGTCGCGTTTTCCCCAGCCAGGCCGCCGCCAGGATGACGAGCTGGCGATCCTCGGCCTGAGCGGGCTCCAGAGTGTCGGCATGACAGACGCTGAAATAGTCGAGCACGAAGCCGGCAGCCGCGAGTCTCTGCGCGGCGGCAGCCTCCACGCTGGCAATCCCGATGCGCTGCCGCAATGCTGCTGCAGCCTCCTGCAGACTCTGGTAGAGAGCTGCCGCCTGCACCTTCTGCCCGGCGCTCAGATAGCCGTTGCGTGAACTCAGCGCCAGCCCGCTCGGCTCCCGCTGCGTGGCAACGCCGACGAGTTCGATCGGCAAGCACAGATCGGCCACCATGTGACGGATCACCTGCAGTTGCTGATAGTCCTTGAGCCCGAACAGAGCCACATCGGGCTGCACCATGTTGAACAGCTTGTTGACGACAGTGGCGACGCCGTCGAAATGCCCAGGACGGCTGTTGCCGCAATGGCGGCGCGAGATGCCCGGTACGGAGACGATTGTCTGGGCCACAAGTCCGTGCGGATAGATCTCGGCAACGCTGGGCGTGAACAGCAGATCGCAGCGTGCCGCTTCCAGTTTCTCGATGTCTGCCGCCAGGGTGCGCGGGTAGGCGTCGAGGTCCTCGGTGGGGCCGAACTGCAGCGGGTTCACGAAGATGCTGCAGGCGACGATCTGCCCGTGGTGCCGCCCTTGCTCCACAAGTCTTGCATGGCCCGCGTGCAGATTGCCCATTGTCGGGACGAACACGATGCGCCTGCCCGCGCGTTTGTGTTCGGCGATGGCGGTGCGCAGGGCGGCAATGTGAGTGATCTGCTGCATGGTCTCGGCCCTTCAGTCGAAGCAGTGCTCGGGACCAGGGAACTGCCCGCTCTTCACCGCCTGCACATAATCCTGCAGTGCCCCGCGAATGCCGGCGTGGGAGTCTTTGAGGAAATTCTTCACGAATTTCGGCGTGATCGGCGAGATGCCCAGCAGGTCGTGCAGCACCATGACCTGGCCGTCGGTGTCAGGTCCGGCACCGATTCCGATCACGGGAATCTCGAGGGCTTCGGTGATGGTGCGAGCCAGCGCCTGTGGCACACATTCCAGCAGAAGGATGCTGGCGCCGGAGCTCTCCAGCAGCCGCGCTTCGGCGAGCATGCTCTCGGCCTGCCGCGGGTCGCGCCCCTGCACATGGTAGCCGCCGATGCGATTGATGGACTGTGGCGTCAGGCCCATGTGTGCACACACGGGGATGCCACGCTCCGCCAGAAGGTGGGTGGAGTGGGCAATCCAGGCTCCGCCCTCGATCTTGATCATCTGAGCCCCCGCGCGCATGAGGCGGGCGGCGTTCTCCAGTGTCTGCGTCTCGGACGCGTAGCTCATGAAGGGCATGTCGCCGATCAGGAAAGCGCCGCGATTGCCGCGCTTGACGCAGCTGATGTGGTAGGCCATGTCGTCCATGCTCACCGGCAGCGTGCTGTCGTGGCCTTGCAGGACCATGCCGAGCGAGTCGCCGATCAGGGTGACCTCCACGCCCGCCTCACTGAGCAACTGGCCGAAGCAGGCGTCGTAGGCGGTCAGGCAGGTGAATTTCTCGCCCCGCTTCTTCATTTTCTGCAGGGTGCTGAGGGTGACGGCGGACCGACTGCCGTGTTCGCCGGCGGAAGCGTGTGTGCTCATGGACGTATCCGTGCCCTGGCCTGTGTCAAAGCAGCGCGGGCTTGGGGTTGAAGTAATGGATCCCGCTGATGCTCGACTGGATCTGCTCGAGCAGCAACTGATAATCCTCGTCATTGTTGACGAGGTCAATCTCGGCGCAGTTCACGATCAGCAGGGGGCTGCGTTCGTAGTAATGGAAGAACTGCGTGTAGGCTTCGTTCAGCCGCTCGAGATAGTCACGCTGAATCTGTTGCTCTGCCGGGATGCCGCGCTTGTGAATGCGCTGCAGCAGCACGCTGGCGGGAGCCTGCAGGTAGATCACGAGATCGGGCGTCGGGGCGTCGATGGTGAGGTGTGCGTACACCTGCTGATACAGGGCGTATTCGTCATCGTCCAGATTCTGGCGGGCGAACAGGGCGTCCTTGTCTATCAGGAAGTCGGCGACCCGCACGGTGTCGAACAGATCGTTCTGCCGCAGTTCCTGCATCTGCCGCGCGCGCTGCAGCAGGAAGTAGAGCTGCGTCGCCAGCGCATTGCGTTGAGGATCGTGATAGAAGCGTTCCAGAAACGGGTTTTCCTGCGGCAGCTCCAGCAGTATCTCGGAATGGAACGTGTCGGCCAGACGACGCGCAAGACTGGTCTTGCCAACCCCGATCGGGCCTTCCACCGCGATGAATCGAGGTGTCTTGCCGGCGCGCGACGGCGCGCTCGCCTGCAGCCGTGTCACGTCGGACTTCCTGCACCGTCAGCGGGTTTGCGTGACGGTTTGCGACGACGTCGCCGCTTGGGAGCGCCGGTCTTGCCCAGGCCTTCGAGCATCTCTTCCTGGTGTGCCTTGTCGCTGATCTGGAAGTCCGTCCACCACTGACCGAGTCCGTCCAGGGGCTCGCCGCTCTCCTCGCGCAACAGCAGGAAGTCGTAGCCCGCGCGAAAGCGCGGATGGCCGAAGACGGACTCGACGCCGCGACGACTGCGCTGCTCCAGACGCAGCTGCAATTCCCATATCTCCCGTGTGGCCATCGAGAAACGCTTGGGAATGGCCGTGATCTGCAATTGGCGGCCAATCACGCGGTTGGCAGCTTCCTGCTGATCGGCCAGCGTGACGGGCGCGTCACCACAAAGGCGCTGCAGTTCCTGCTGCAAGGGCGCCCACAGCAGGGCTGCAAAGAGGAACGCCGGGGTGACGGTCTTGCCCTCGGCCAGGCGCGCATCGGTGTTGCGCATCGCCAGTGTCAGCAGGCGGGTGCCGGGCGCATCGGGATCGCGGGTGGCTGCCATGGTGGGCTTGAGCAGCACCGAACCGATCTTGAACTGGCGCAGCAGCGCGAGGGTATTCTCGGCATGTCCGCCCACGAGCAACTTCAATGTCTCGTCGAACAGTCGAGCGGGAGAGATCGATTCCAGCAGCGGCGCCAGTTCATCCAGTGGCGCCCGCGTGCGCGGCTCGATGGTGAAGCCGAGCTTGGCCGCGAAGCGGATGGCTCGCAGCATGCGCACCGGGTCCTCGCGATAGCGCGTGGCAGGATCGCCGATCATGCGCAGAACACGGTTGTCTATGTCGTCCAGCCCGTTGGCGAAGTCGAGGACCTTGAAGCCCTCGGTGGTGTAGTAGAGCGCATTGGCCGTGAAGTCGCGGCGCAGGGCGTCTTCATTGATGGAGCCGTAGACGTTGTCGCGCAGGATCATGCCGGAGCTGGAGTGTGCCGAGTCCAGACCGCGGATGCTGCGATTGGAGGCGTCATCGTCGAACTCGTTCTCGGCCGTGTGGTGGGCCCGGAACGTCGTGACTTCGATGATTTCCCGGCCGAAGCGCAGGTGCACGATCTTGAAGCGTCGACCGATGATCATGGCATTGCGGAAGAGTTGCTTCACTTCCTCGGGAGTCGCATCCGTGGAGATGTCGAAGTCTTTCGGCGTGTCGCCAAGCAGAAGGTCGCGCACTCCGCCGCCCACGAGGAAGGCCTGATAGCCGCACTCATTCAGGCGATAGAGGACTTTCACGGCATTGGGCGAAATGTCCTTGCGGGAAATGCCGTGTTCATCGCGTTCGATGATGGCGGCGCCGGACAAGTCAAGATCCTGCAGTCGTGAGCGGCCGCTCTGGCGCACGGGGGCCGGGGTCGTATCGCGGGATTCAGTCGTGGCGCGCGTCGGACTGCTGCTCGCTGGGGAGTCCGTGGATGCGGCCTTGGCGCGTTTGCCGAAGAGAACTCTGGTTAACTTTCTTAGCATGTGATTGTCAGAATCCATTGATCGCGCTTTGGAATGTGCGCCACGCATTGATACAACGCGAGAATGCATACATCGATGCCATCAGGCAAGTGCGCGAATGGAACCGGATAATACACCGATCGAGAGGAAATTAGCAGGAGGAAATGCTCTGGGGGGCGAGTACAGCCCCCCCGCAAGGAAGGTAATTTAGTTTTGTTTTTCTTGTTGTACTAAATGGGCACCAAATACAGCACCGCAAAGCATTTTAATGAAACAGTATCTCCAGCCCGACAATAGATGTACTGCCTGAAACCTGAAAACCCGTTACTCTTTTTTTTATTCACTGCACCAAAGCAAGGAATGCCATTTTTATTGTTATTGGACGTCGTTGTTATTGTTTGTTGTTATTGTGCCGTATACAGAGCACTAACCGTGCCATATTATTAAAGTATATTAAAAACAATTAGATAGAAATTTTCGTCGAAAAAATAGAGGGTCAAGTCTGGTACTGTGTTACCGAAAATCTCCAAATAACTGGGTAGATGTGTATCAGTAACAAAATGTCACCGGGGTGACACACGACGGTCATCCGGCATAAGGTCGGACATCATCCATGCCACATGAATGGGTGCGAGTGACTTGCGGACGAAATGAGGGGAGGGGCTCAGGCCTGCTTCTTCTTGCGCGGCAGGCCGAAGCGCTGCCGTCTTTCCCAGAGACACTTGCGGCTGATGCCCAGTTTGCGTGCCAGTTGCGTCTCGTTCATCTGATCCTGATGTTCCAGGACAAAGCGCTGGAAGTAGTCTTCCAGCGACAGTTCTTCCACAGGATCATCGTGAGCGTTCAGGGCAGGGGATGCATGGCTGGCGGCTTGGCTTCGATCGTTCAGCGGACGCAGCTGATTGCGGCCACTGGTGTCGATCGCCAGAAGTTCGGCGCCTATGTACTCCGATTCGGCAAGTACCACGGCGCGTTCGATGGCATTCTCCAGCTCCCGGACATTGCCTGGCCAGGAATACACGGAGATGGCCTGTGTGGCCTCAGGGCTGAACTTCAGCGCAGGCGACTTGAGTCGCTTGCAGGTGCGTTCCAGGATGGCGTCAGCGAGTTCCAGAATGTCGTTGCCGCGCTCCTTGAGGGGTGGGATCACGAGTGTCATCACATTGATGCGGTAATACAGGTCTTCCCGGAAATCGCCGTCGATCACGAGTTGCTTGAGATCACGGTGTGTTGCCACCACCAAGCGGACATCCACTTTCTTGGATTGCACGGAGCCCACCTTGCGAATCTCGTTTTCCTGCAGTACGCGCAGAAGACGCGCCTGAGCCTCGAGAGGCAGTTCGCCGATCTCATCAAGGAACAAGGTGCTGCCATTGGCGGCCTCAACCAGCCCTGTGCGATTGGCGGTGGCGCCGGTGAAGGCACCCTTTTCGTGACCGAAAAGTTCAGATTCGATGAGATTCTCGGGAATGGCCGCACAGTTCACCGAGATCATCTCGGCATCCTTGCGATCACTGAGCTTGTGAATGGCGCGCGCCACCAATTCCTTGCCGGTGCCGGACTCGCCATTGATCAGCACTGTCGAGCTGGTCTGCGCCACCTTGCGGATGCGACGGAACAATTCCATCATCTGCGGGCAACTGCCGATCATGCCGTATACCGGCGGCTCGGGCGGCGGAACCGGTTTCTCGACCGTGGCCTTGCGAGCGGCACTTTCCTGCACGATCCTGGCGACAGTCTCGAGCATTTCTTCGTGTTCGAAGGGCTTGGAGATGTAGTCCACGGCGCCCATCTTCATGGAGTCGATGGCGGAACGCAGGCTGGAGTAGCTGGTCATGATCAGGACGGGCGTCTTGGTGGCTGCGATCAGATCTGTGCCCGGGGCACCTGGCAGGCGCAGATCACTCACCACGATGTCGAAATCGTCTGGATTGAAGTTCTCCAGCGCGTCCCGGACACTGCCGGCCTCTTCCACAAGATAGTCATGCCGTTCGAGCAGTCTTCGCAATGCGGTGCGAATGACCTGCTCGTCTTCAACAACCAATACCCTGTTCTGCGCTGTCATCGTGGTACTCAAACAGTTTGATAACTAATTCAAGAGCTTGCCTTGAGGCTCAGAGTGCCTTTGCGAAATTCTCGACTGGGAGGCCGGCGTCATCATAGCAGGGAAAGGTCAGGATTACCCGTGTGCCGGGATTCTCCCTGCGGCTGGACGCGCTGATTATATCAATATGGCCATTGAGGTTTTCAACTATGCTGTAGACCAGCGAAAGCCCCAGGCCTGTGCCTTCTCCCGGCTCTTTCGTGGTGAAGAACGGGTCAAAAATCCGGTCCCTGATGGACTCGGGAATGCCGGTGCCCTCGTCGGTGACGGACAGCTGGACGGACCCGGACACCAGCTTCGAGCTGATGGTGATGGTGCTGCCGGCCGGGCTGGCATCATGGGCGTTGTTGATGAGATTCACCAGTACCTGCAGCAGGCGCTGGGAGTCTCCCAGTATCTTCAGGCCTGGTTTGCAGGCGATCCGGTAATGAATGTTCTTGCGGCGCTTGTCCAGTGAAATCAAGGCGATGGCTTCGTTGACGCATTCCTCGATGGAGACCACCTCGCTGGTGTGATCCGCCTTGTTGCTGCCGCTGTGCGCGAAGTTCACGAGTGACTGCACGATACGCGAGGTGCGGTCCGTCTGTTCGATGATCTGTCGAGCCATGTTGCGCAGTTCATCGTTGCTGGTTTCGTCGCGAATGTTTTGCGCCAGGCAGGCGATGCCCGTGATCGGATTGCCGATCTCGTGGGCGACCCCGGCTGCCAGGCGGCCGATCGAGGCCAGACGTTCGCTGTGTGTGAGCTCCTCTTCCAGCAGCTCGGTTTCGGTCAGATCCTCCAGCAGGATCACGACACCGTCCTGCTTGATCTTGTGCGCGGCGGACTTCTCGATGACGGCCTTGTGCAGACTGATGAAGCGGCGCTTGTTCTTGACCTGCACCACGCGCTTGTGGGCGTGGGCTGCTTCGGCAGACGTGAAGTCGGCGATGAGAGAGCCCCAAGGGTCATCCATATCCTTGAGTTGAGCTCCCACCACTTCCTGACTGGATATTCCAGTCAGCTTGGCCATGGCATTGTTCCACATCACGATCTGGTTCTGCTCGCCAAGGGAGCACACGCCCAGCGGCAGCTCGAGCAGCACCTGGCGGTGATAGCGCCGCAGATTGTCCAGGTCTTCCGCCATTCCCGACAGATTGCTGCGATAGGCTTCGATGCGGCTTTCGATCACGTCCACATCGGTGGCGCCGGTTTCCGACTCGATGGTGTAGGGCAGGAAGCGGTCGATGAGGTCGTGGGCGATCGACGGTCCAAGCAGCCCCGAGAGGTTGGCCTCCAGGCGGCCGCGCAGCAGGCGCAGCGCATACGGGCGCTTCTCCTGCTTGTCGATCTTGAGATCGCGCAGCGCTTGCAGCACCTCACGTGTGGCGGTTCGCTCCCCCAGCGGTTTGGTGAGCTTTTCGATGAATTCCTCGGGAGAGCGTGCCACCAGGCCAGTGCGATTGCGGCGCCTGATGGTGTCAAGAGCGCAGATGTCCGCGGAGGCGCGCTCTTCGGCAGAGGTGCGCGTCCACAGCGAGATGGCGACGAACAGGATGACGTTGGTCACCAGTGAGCCTGCCACGATTTCGCGCGTGTTGACATCACTGAAGGCAAGCAGGTTGGTGCCTGCAAGCACCGGAAGCATCAGGAAGGCGAACCAGATCAGGACCCCCACCCCCAGGCCGGCCAGGAATCCTTTCTTGTTGCCCCGTGGCCAGTACAGCAGCGCGATGATGCTGGGCAGGAACTGCAGGCTGGCGATGTAGGAGACATTGCCGATCGCCCGCACGCTCAGCTTGTCGTCCGGCAGATAGTAGAAGATGAAACCGATCCAGATCAGCGCAGTGATCAGAGCGCGGCGTTTCCACAGCAGCCAGCGATAGATGTCATTGCGGGCCGAGGGTTGATACACGGGCAGAATCAGGTGATTCAGGCACATGTTGGACAAGGCCAGGGTGATCACGATGATCAGGCCGCTGGCGGCGGAGAGCCCGCCCAGGAAGCCGATCAGTGTCATCAGCTCCGAGCCGTAGTCCACGCCCAGGCTGACCGGATAGAACTCCAGTGGCGCGGTGGAACCGATCTTGAGTCCTGCCCACAGGATTGGCAGCACCGGTGCGCTCAGCAGCAGGAAGTAAAGGGGCAGGGCCCAGCTGGCCAGGGTAAGGGCCTTCGGGTCGTTGTTCTCGTTGAAGATCATGTAGAACATGTGCGGACTGGCAACAGCGGCCGTGAAGAACAGCAGGGCAGTCACATGGAAGGAACCCGGGGCGTCCGGCTCCTTGATGCTGGCCAGCAGTTCCGGCTGAGTCTGCAGCCAGGCGTCAACGCCGGCAAAGCCGCCGAAGCCCTGATAGATCGCGAACAGGCCGAGCGTCAGCAGTGCCAGCAGCTTCACCACTGAGTCGAAGGCGATGGCCATCACCAGGCCTTCGTGCTTCTCGCGGCCCGCACCGCGACCTGTTCCGAAGAAGATGGCGAATAGCGTGATCAGTGAGCAGAACACGATCGCCAGGGTGGTCTGCGACGTCTCCGGAGCCAGCAATGCCACGCTGTTCGCCACCGCCTGAATCTGCAGAGACAACAGGGGAATCACGCCCATGAGCAGAACGAGAGTGGTGATTGTGCCTGCCACCGGGCTGCGATAGCGGAACGCCAGCAGGTCGGCCAGCGAGCTCAACTGATAGCTCTTCGTGATTTCCAGAATCGGGCGCAGCATCAACGGCGAGAACAGGAAAGCCAGGGAGATGCCGATGAACGGCGCCAGATACCCGAAGCCATCGCGAAAGGCGTTCGCTGTGGCCGCGTAATAGGACCAGACGCTGGCGAACACCCCCAGCGCCAGCACATAGACCACCGGGTGGCGCACGATGCGCTGTGGAATCCACCCGCGGTCCGTCGCGAGTGCGATCACGAACAGCATGGCCATGTAGGCGAGGCCCAGGATGAACAGGCTGCTCAGTTCAAAGGTCATCGGAGTTCTGTTCCCTGTGGCACAGCGCCGCAATCAGAATGACCAGCAGGCCGACTATGAAAGGACGATACCAGGCGCCCTGGGGCTGGCTGACCCAGTCGACACTGGTCAGGAACAGCAGATAGCTGAACATCAGCAGCAGCAGAATGGAGCGGGAGATGTACACGGGGAATCCTGGGTGATCATCGGCGTCAGAAATGACTGTCGAGCCGGATATTAGCCAACTTGGGGACAGCCTGTATATCCCAGTGAGGGACAGCCCAGGCGAGGATGTCGCTCACCCCTGCGCCAGTCAGGGCTGGCTCGGGTTTCTGTCCCAGAAAGCGCAGCGCCTGCAGCAGGGCCGCGCCGCAGTGGTCCAGTGCCAGGGCCTGCGCAAAGTGCTGCTTGCTGAGCTTCTGGCCCAGCTCGTTCACGGCCACGGGCACGTGGGCATGGCGCGGCGTCGGCAGTCCGAGCAACTGCTGCAGGAAGATCTGACGGGCCGTGGAGTCGAGCAGATCCGAGCCCCGCACGATGTCCGTGACGCCTTGCCAGGCATCGTCGACTACCACAGCCAGCTGGTAGGCGAACAGGCCATCCTTGCGGCGCAGGATGACATCACCGCACTCGTGCAGAAGGTGCTGCGACTGGGGGCCCTGAATGGCATCGGTGAAGTTCACGCGCACATCATCGACGCGAACGCGAATGGCATTGCCCGCGTCCGGCAGGCCCAAGGTGCGACAACGGCCGTCGTAGACGCCGCCTTCGGCCTGAATCTGCTGCCGCGAACAGCGGCAGGCGAACAGGCGGCCTTGACGCCGCAATTCGGCGAGCGCCTCGGCATAGGCGTCCAGGCGGTCGCTCTGATAGAGCACGGGACCGTCCCAGTGCAGGCCGTGGGATTCCAGGGCACGCAGTATCTGATCGGCGGCTTCGGGCGGCTCCCGGGCGGGATCGAGGTCTTCCATGCGCAACAGCCAGCGGCCCTGCCGGTGGCGGGCGTCGAGATAACTGGCGGTGGCGGCGACCAGCGACCCGAAATGCAGCGGGCCGCTGGGAGAGGGGGCAAAGCGACCGATGATGTCGGTGTTTTTGCTCATGGTGCAGGCGAGGGGTCAGCGTCGTGTGGGAGCCTCAGGCGCCCCACTGCTTTTCCTTGATCTCGTCGAGTGTCTTGCAGTCAATGCACTTGTTGGCGGTGGGGCGGGCCTCCAGGCGACGGATGCCGATCTCGATGCCGCAGGCTTCACAGTAGCCGTAATCGTCCTGGGCAATCTTTTCCAGGGTGGAGTCGATCTTCTTGATCAGCTTGCGCTCGCGGTCGCGGGTGCGCAGTTCCAGACTGAACTCCTCTTCCTGCGTGGCGCGGTCGGCCGGGTCCGGATAGTTCGCCGCTTCGTCCTGCATGTGATGCACGGTGCGGTCCACTTCTTCCATCAGCTGATTGCGCCAGCTGTTGAGGATGGCCTTGAAGTGCTCCTTCTGGTTGTCGTTCATGTACTCCTCCCCTTTCTTTTCCTTGTAGGGGGTGAAGTTCTTCAGAACCGGTGCGGAAGCAGGGGCTTTTTTGTCAGACATGGTTCGCTACGCCTCTTCGCCCCAGAGGGGGCTTGTCCAGATTTAACGCTCGCGAGCAGACGTCAGTTGACGTGAACACTCGCATGTCTAGGGCATCAGAAAGGCCGGTAAGCTACCAGATTAATTCTGACGGCGCCACCGCCAAGACTGCCGGTGCCGGGGCCTGCCACAGCCGCGCTGCAGTGCCGTGTTTCGCCCGCTCGACGGCCTGTGTCTATAATGCCGGCCTCGAAACACAGGTTGCCCTGTAAGCATAGTACTCAGGAGTTGACGTGCCAGATTCCCGCCGCCCCGCCCCTTTGCAAGCCGCTGATCGCTTGCAGGGTATCAATCCCTTTCGTGTGATGACCGTTCTGGAGCGTGCCAAGGCGCTGGAGAGTCAAGGGCGCAGCATCATCCATCTGGAGGTCGGCGAACCGGATTTCGTCACCGCCGCGCCCATAGTGGAGGCAGGCCGTGCAGCGCTCGCCAGAGGTCACACGTCGTATACGCCGGCGGCAGGGTTGCCCCAGTTGCGCGAGGCGATTGCCGGGCATTACCGCGCACGTCATGGCCTCGATATCCCCGCCCACCGCATCTTCGTCACGCCCGGCGCGAGCGGTGCCTTGAGCCTGCTGGCCCAGATGCTGCTCAATCCTGGCGACGCCGTGCTGATGACGGATCCAGGCTATCCGTGCAATCGCAACTATGTGCGCCTCGCGGGCGCCGAGGCGATTCTGGTGCCAGTCACGGCCGGGGACAATTATCAGCTGACGCCCGACTTACTGACCCTGCACGCCACGGCGCGGTGCCGCAGTGTGTGGCTGGCCTCGCCGTCGAATCCGACCGGCACGGTGCTCGATCTGCCGGCGCTGCGGGGCATTCACGACTGGTGCAGGCGCCACAGCTGCCATCTGCTGGTGGACGAGATCTATCACGGGCTGGACTACGTCGGGGGTCTGCCGAGCGCCCTGCAACTGGGCGACGATGTCCTGGTGGTGAACAGCTTCTCGAAGTATTTCGGCATGACCGGGTGGCGGCTGGGCTGGTTCGTGGTGCCCGAGTCACTCGTCGGCGTCAGCAATGTCCTGGCGCAGAACCTGTTCATCGCCGCCTCGTCAGTGGCCCAGTACGCCGCCCTGCGCGCCTTCGATGCCGACACGCAGGAGATCTTCGAGTCACGTCGTCGCGAATTCGCCGGGCGGCGCGATTTCCTCACCCGCGTGCTGCGCGACCTGGGCTTTCGTGTGCCTGTCGACTCGCAGGGGGCCTTCTACGTCTACGCGGGGATCGAGGCGTTCAGCGATGACAGCGAGCAGTTCTGTCGCACCCTGCTGGAGGACTTCGGCGTGGCGACCACCCCGGGCACCGACTTCGGCGATTTCGAAAGTCGACGGCATGTCCGCTTCGCCTTCACCACCAGCATGAGTCAGTTGGAAGAGGCGGCGCGGCGCCTGCGTGCTGCCGTCGAGCGTGGCGCATTCCGCGCATGAACTTCTCGCCCCCTCTGGCCGAGGCCATTTTGATCCGGCGCTACAAGCGCTTTCTGGCCGATGTCCGTCTGCCTGATGGTCGCGAGATCACGCTGCATTGCCCCAACACGGGCGCCATGCTGGGCTGCGCCGAGCCCGGCAGTCGCGTGTGGTATTCCCTCTCGAACAATCCCGCCCGCAAGTATCCGGGCACCTGGGAACTTGTCGAGACAGCAGGTCGGCACCTGGCGTGCATCAATACGGCACGGGCGAATGCCCTGGTGGAAGAGGCGCTGAGAGAGGGGCGCATCGCCGCGCTGGCGGGCTACTCCGAGCTGCGTCGCGAGGTGGTGATCGGCGGGGAGGGAAGTCGCCTCGATTTTGTCCTGAGCGGACATGCCCTGCGGCCCGACGAGCACTGCCATGTGGAGGTGAAGAGTGTGACCCTCGCGCTGCCCGATGGCAGCGGCGCATTTCCCGATGCTGTCACCGCGCGGGGCACCCGGCACCTGCGCGAACTGCTGGCTTTGCGCGAGCAGGGTCAGCGCGCGGTGTTGCTCTTCTGTGTGCAGCACACCGGCATTGCGTGCGTGCGCCCGGCGTCGCACATCGATCCGCTCTATGCGGCCACGCTGTGGCAGGCTGTAGTGGGTGGAGTGGAAGTGATGGCCTGGCGCTCGGCCATCTATGTGCCGTGCATGCATCTGCATGACAGCATTCCTGTCGACTTGCAAGCGGTGTGACTCAGAGGCGTCCCAGGGCGCTGACGTCCCCTTCTTCCACCATCATGAAACCATTGCCCAGCACGAACGGAATCGCCTTCAGTCGCTTGCCCTTGCAGGGGCCCAATATGCACTGACCGTTCTCGATCAGGAACAGCGCGCCGTGGGTGGAACACTGGATCAGCGCGCCATCGCTGTCGAGAAACTGGTCTTCCTGCCACTCCAGCGGCGTGCCGAGGTGCGGGCAGTAGTTGTAGTACAGATGCATGCGGCCGTCTTTCTTCACGGCGAAGAGGTACTTGTTCAGCACCTCGAAGCCCTTGGAGCAACCTTCCTCGATCTCTTCGATGTGACACAAGGTGATCATCGGCAACCTCCGCAATGCTTCAGGCTAGCGCCTGACTGAAGTCGGCCAGCAGGTCGTCGATGCTCTCGATGCCCACTGCCAGTCGAATCATGGAATCCGGAATGCCCATCGAGGCGCGGCGCGCCGCCCCCATTTCGAAGAAAATCGTGTGCGCGACGGGTATCGCGAGCGTGCGGGTATCGCCCAGGTTGCTGGACGACACCACATACTGCAGGCGATTGAGGAAATCGAAGCAGTCGATCTCGTCGATCAACTCGATGCTCATCAGCGCGCCGAAATGGCGGAACAGAGTCGCCGCCCGTGCGTGCTGCGGATGGCTCGGCAGGCCCGGGTAATTGACCTTGCGCACCCGCGGATGCGCCTCAAAGAATTGCGCCAGCGCGAGGGCATTGCTGCAGGCACGTTCGACGCGCAGCGACAGGGTCTCGGAACCCAGTGCCAGGGTATGTGCCGCCTCGGGCGAGAGCGTGGCGCCGAAATCACGCAGGCCTTTCTTCTTCAGCTGCGTCATGCCCCAGGTGGTGGAAGGGCCGGTCTTGTAGCCGTCGTAAATATGCGGGTAATCCTTCCAGTCGAAGAGCCCGGTATCCGTCACCGCGCCCCCGAGTGCATCGCCGTGGCCGCCGAAAGATTTGGAGAGCGAGTTGATGATGAAACTTGCGCCCACTTGACGCGGATTGAACAGGCACGGGGTGGTGATGGTGTTGTCCACGACGAAGATCAGCCCGTGCTCGCGGCACAGGGCTCCGATGCCTTCGAGATCCGCGATCTGGGTGACCGGATTGGCAATGGTCTCGACGAAGACGATGCGGGTGTTGGGTCGCAAGGCAGCGCGCACCGCCGTGCTGTCCGTGGCGTTGACGAAACTGACCTCCACGCCGAAATTGATGAAGGTGTGGAACAGACTGTTGGTGTTGCCGAACAGGAAGGCGCTGGAGATCACATGGTCGCCCTGGCGCAGCAGGGAAAACAGGATCGAGCCGATGGCGGCCATGCCAGTGGCAAACGCGACGGTGCCCTGGCCTCCTTCCATGCGTGTGACACGGTTCTGCAGGGCATTCACGGTCGGGTTCTGCTGACGGCCGTAGTTGTATCCTGCCTTGCGACCCTGGAATACCGCGGCCAGATCCCGTGCGTCGTCGTACTCGAACGCGATCGACGTGTGCACTGCCTTGTGCAGGCTGCCGTGCTCAGGCTTGTCACTGCGGTCGGAATGCAGGTTGACGGTGTCGAAATGGGCGGGTTTGTCCTGTGTGCTCATGGTGCGTGATTCCTGGCCTGCGTGAGTCGAAGGCATTGCTGTGGGCGCATGGCGCGGCACCCGTGACCTGGCCGGCAGTATACAAGAGCCTCGGCGGGCCGAACACCGCAGTCAGGGCTGGGTGTAGACGGGCAGTGCTGCCAGCTGCGCGTCGATGGAGCCAAGTCGCTCCAGATACGCCGGGCTGTTGCGGTCCTGATATTGCTGCAGGAAGTCTTCCTCGCTGAGGCCAGCATTGTCACGCGATACCACTGGCATGTAGTCGGCTTCCGCTGTTGAACGCGCAAGCGCCTCCTGCAGACGGCGCGCCGAAGTGGCGTTCAGGGTGGCGGCATTGCCCAGCGCGACACCGGCCATGTTGGCCGTCAGATCGCTGAAGCTGAAGCCCGAGCGGTAGCGAGCATCGTGGGCCTCCTTGCTGGTGGCAAGAAGACTGGCCACGTCCGGCCCGACGCTCGCGGTCATTGCAGCAGAGCTCACGAAGTGCTGCGCCAGGTCGCTGCGCCGCTGCAGCGTCACCTGAAGCGCGCGCTGCCCGCTGTCCTGCGAGGTCTCGTCGTTGATGTAGAGCGACAGTGCCTGCAGCACTGAGCGGTTCTCCACCGCCGGGTCCGCCCCTGCCGCACTCTGAGCCTGCGCCTCGCGGAACAGTGCGGGCAGCAGCTCACCCAGCGCGATCGTGCGGGTGTCCGCCGACGCTGCTGCCAGCAGGGCAGAGAGAGTCTCGCGGTAGTGCTCGATGCGGGCCTTGTCGTCGGCGCTCAGAAGCAGTTGTTCTGCCTGATTCTGCACGGTGGCCATCAGCTGGGGCTCCCAGTTCAGCGTGAAACTGGCGGTGGGCGCCGAGAAATCCACATCGCGGATGCTGTCGCGCAGTGGCCGCAGCGTCTCGTAATTCACGTAACTGCTGGCAAGCCAGCGCTCTCCCGCCCCCGCCAGCAGGCGCATGGCGGCACCGGGAACGGGAACGCGACCGATCCAGAGCGTTCCGGGCACGGCAAGTCCGTCGACTGCCGCCACGGCGATGTGCAGATTGAGGAAGAGAGCCGGGCCGGACCAGGGCACCGGGACGCTGAGATCCAGCGCTGCGCACTGTTGCCCGACATTGATCCGGGCTGCCGCGCCGCGCAGGCGTGGAATGTTCTGCAGAGCAAAGGCTGCCAGCAGATTCAACTCACTTTCGTCCAGTTGCAGGTGCAGCTCCCCCGCGCGCCCCACGCGTGCCGGGGCTCGGTCCACGAGCATGTCCTCGATGGCCGTGATGGCAACGCCATCCACCGTCAGGTTGCGGGGCACAGAAGGCTGCCTTTGCAGGCCGAGCAGCAGCGCGGCAATCAGCAGGATGACGGGAAGCGCCAGCACCAGGAGGGCCGGTCGAAGAAAGCCTTGCGCGCGAGAAGGAGTCATGACTGCGCAGCGTGATGCTGACAAATACCTGAATTGTCTATATAAAGCACACAGATTCCGGTGGGCGCGACGGCCCGCGGCTTGGATCTGACTACAGAACAGGGAACTTGACGGTACTATCCTGGAGTGATTATGGTGCCGTCAAGCTCTTCATTTCCCGGCATTCTTCACAGCCTGGCAAGGACATTCGCGATGACAAGCCCCCGAAAAACTCACAGCGTCATCTCTTCATATCGTTATCTGATCATGGGATTGTTGCTGACCTCTCTCGTTGCCTGCACCTCCAGCAGTCAGCCGGTGGTCGATCAGGCTGCGGTCCTGGAAGCGCAGCGTGCGGCTGACGAAGCCGAGGCAAGACGCGTGGCCGAGGAGCGCGCGCGCAACGAGGCGGTCGAAGCCGAGCGGCTGCGCCAGGAAGCCCTGGCCCAGGCCGAGGCGGCGCGCGCGCAGGAACAGGCACGACTCGCGAGCGAGGCGCAGGCGCGTGACGTACAGGCGGCTGCCCAGCGGCGCGATGCCCAGGCGCGGGAACAGGCCCAGCGTGATCGGATTGCCGCACTGGAAGCTCAGATCGCCGAATTGCGTGACAGCACTTCCCGTGTCAATGCCGCCAACGAGCGGCTCGATCAAGCCATTGACGCCGCCGAACAATTGCTGGAAGCGCTCAATGCCGAACAATTGAAATATGGCAACACCGATGCGGCAGGGCAGCCTGTCGACCCGCTCGACAAGGATCTGATCGCGGAGCTCGAGGCTCGCAAGGACACCCTCAAGCAGGAAGCTCAGGCACTCGTGACCCCATGAGTGCGGATCTCGTCGATATCAGTGAAGCGCTGGAGAAGCGGCGCTTCCAGCAGCAGGAAGCGCGACTGGCGAAAATGCGCGAAGCCTTTCGCGCCGCCCGCACCGGGGGCTCCTCCACGCCCTCGGGCAAGAGCAAGGGCAAGAGCAAGCCAAAGGGGCGCGGTCGCCCTCGCTGAGCAGGCGCAACGTTCCGCGTCTCACACATCCTTCGCACGGTCCCGCCATCTCGGCGCGGCGCACTCCCCCACACCCGTCTCCATAGTCCCGGAAGCCTTGATTTTCGGCGCTTTTCCAGCATTTTTGCCGGCTTTGTTTGTCCAGACCTATATGCTATTGTTCGGCTCGCTTCATCCAACAAAAACAAGACGAGGAGTTACCGCAAGATGCCAGGCATGACAATTACAATTTCGATATTGCTATCTCTATTCGGTCTTGGCGTAGCCTATTTCTACATGCGCCAGGTGATGAGTGTGCCGCTTGACCTCGGACTTGAGGGTGAGCAGAAGACCCGCCTCAGATTCATTCACGGTGCGATCGCTCAGGGCGCCATGGCCTTCCTGAAGCAGGAGTACAAGTTCCTCAGCATTTTCATGCTCGTGTTCGCCGCGATCATCGCGGTGCTCATCGACGACAACCACACCCCTGACACCCGCGAAGGCTTCTACACGGCCGTGGCGTTCCTCTTCGGTGGCGTGATCTCCATCGCCTCCGGCTACATTGGCATGATGATCGCCACGCAGGGCAATGCCCGCACCACCGTGTCCGCCAAGGACAACATCGGTGATGCCTTCAAGGTGGCGCTGAACTCCGGGGCGGTGATGGGCTTCGCACTGGTGAGTCTGGCGGTGCTCGGTCTGGTGATCGTCTACATCGTCATGAAGGCCTGGCTTCCCGCTGACCTGCCGAATCACGTCCTGATGGAGATCATTGCCGGCTTCGGTCTGGGTGGCTCCACCATCGCGCTGTTCGCCCGTGTCGGCGGCGGCATCTTCACCAAGGCGGCCGACGTCGGCGCCGACCTGGTGGGCAAGGTCGAGAAGGGCATCCCGGAAGACGATCCGCGCAACCCGGCGGTGATCGCCGACAACGTGGGCGACAACGTGGGTGACGTGGCGGGCATGGGGGCTGACCTGTTCGGTTCCTGCGCCGAGAGCACCTGCGCGGCGATGGTCATCAGTGCCGTCGTGTTCGCTGGCAACATCGACGCCCTGCTGTACCCCATCCTGATCAGCGCCGTGGGCATTCCCATCAGTCTGCTGACCATGTTCTTCGTGAAGGTGAAAACCGAAGACGACGTCTCTCCCGGGCTGATGAAGCTGCTGATCATCTCCAGTGCTCTTATGGCAGTGGCCATGTACTTCGTGACCGCAGCCGTGGTGCCCGCCGACTTCGAGATTCGCGGCGAAGCCTACACCAGCATGGGCATCTACTGGTGCTTCCTGTCCGGACTGGTGGCAGGCCTGGTTGTCGGCCTGCTGACAGGCTACTACACCTCCGGTGCCTTCAAACCGGTGCAGGAAGTGGCGAAGTCCTGCGAGACTGGCGCTGCGACCAACATCATTTACGGTCTGGCACTGGGTTACAAATCCACCGTGCTGCCCTACATCGCCATCGCCATTGCCATCTACGTGAGCTGGGAACTCGGTGGCATGTACGGCGTGGCCATCGGCTCCCTGGGCATGCTCGGCACCCTGGCCATCGCGCTGACCATCGATGCCTACGGCCCCGTGTCCGACAACGCCGGGGGCATCGCCGAGATGGCTGGCCTGCCGAAGGAAGTGCGTCGTCGTACCGACATCCTGGATGCTGCCGGCAACACCACGGCTGCCATTGGCAAGGGCTTCGCGATTGGTGCCGCCATCCTGACCTCGCTCGCGCTGTTCGCCGCCTTCCTCACCAGCGCTGACACGCTGATGCGCGAGGAGAACCCCGGCTATGACCTGCTGGCGTCCATCAATCTGCTGGACCCGGTCGTGTTCGTGAGCCTGTTCATGGGCGCCGTGCTGCCGTTCCTGTTCACCGCCATGACCATGAAATCCGTGGGCAAGGCCGCGTTCGACATGATCGAGGAAGTGCGTCGTCAGTTCAGAGTCATCCCCGGCCTGATGGAAGGCACCGGTGAGCCTGACTACGCCCAGTGCGTGGCCATCTCCACCCAGGCGGCTCTGCGCGAGATGATCGCTCCGGGCGTGTTGATCATGGGCTCACCGCTGGTGGTGGGGTTCCTGTTCGGCGTCCCGGCCGTCGCGGGCATGCTGGCTGGTTCTCTGGTGGCCGGCGGTGTACTGGCGATCTCCTCCTCCAACAGCGGGGGCGCATGGGACAACGCCAAGAAGTACATCGAGGCTGGCAATCACGGTGGCAAGGGTTCCGAGAATCACAAGGCGGCCGTGGTGGGTGACACCGTGGGCGATCCGCTGAAGGATACCTCCGGCCCCTCCCTGAACATCCTGATCAAGCTCTCCGCCATTCTGTCGCTGGTGTTCGCACCGTTCTTCGTGCAGTACGGTGGCATCCTGATCGGCGGTTGATACCTGCTGAAGTGAAAGAAGGGCCGCGCATGCGGCCCTTTTTTTTACCTACGTGTCTGCCACTGTTCTCAGGGTGGGGGCAGGCGCTCGAAGTGATACAGCAGCCATTCCTCGGTTTCCCACTGGTCGCCGCTTGCGGCGTCGAGCCAGTGCAGAGTGACGCCGCGAATGCACTGGAAGATGCGGAAGGATAGCGCGTCTTCGATGATCAGGCCGCGCACCGAAGGGTGCAGCGGGTAATTCGAGATCTCCATCAGCTTCCAGTCGTCGCGCAGGCTGTCTGCCACGCACGGATCGTCAGAGACCAGATCGATGTAGGTCGTCTCGACTTCCGCCCAGCCCTGCGCCGGAACTGCCATTGCCAGGTTCAGGATGGGTTGTCCGCCAGCTGCCTGAGCCAGTGTGACGGACTCCAGTTGCAGGGATCGGGTGCCGCTGTTCCGCGCGACGATGCGCAGTCCGGCGTCGCTGAGTCCACTCCAGACGCCGGAGTAGATGGCGAAGCGGACATCCGGCACTGGCTCGCCCGCAAGGACATCGCCGGGCGCTCCCTGCGCGCAGGTCAGGGCAGGGGCCAGCAGGAGCGGCGCTAGGCTGAGGACAAGTGAAAGGTGCCGGGTCACAGTCAATCCTTGCGCGTGGAGTGCGCGGGTTTCAGTGGCTGGCTCAGCGTAGCGCAGCCACGCAGCGTTTGCCACGCCGTCTGCCGCGAGCGCGCCGCGTTCCCTGGGTGTTCAAGCTGTGGGCATCGGGGGATAATGCCAGCGCGCGGCCATTCGCGCAGCACTGGGTTCTGGAATTCAAGAAGGCGAGAGCGACGTGGAAAATCTGCAAGGTGTCCGACATATCCTGTGTGTGGCCTCAGGCAAGGGAGGCGTGGGCAAGTCCACGACCTCCGTCAATCTGGCCGTCGCGCTGAGTCGACTCGGCGCGCGGGTCGGACTGCTGGATGCCGACATCTATGGACCCAGTCAGCCATTGATGCTGGGCGTGCCGGCGGGCACTCGCCCGCGGCTGGTCGACAAGAAGTTCATGGAGCCGGTGGCCGCTCATGGCATCGTCTCGAACTCCATCGGTTATCTGGTCGAGCCGCAGACGGCCATGGCCTGGCGCGCCCCGATGATCGTCGGCGCCTTCAACCAGATGCTCAAGGACACGCTGTGGGGCGAGCTTGACTACCTCATCGTCGACATGCCGCCTGGCACGGGCGACATCCAGCTGAGTCTGGCCCAGCAAGTGCCCGTGACCGGCGCCGTGATCGTCACCACGCCGCAGGATGTCGCGCTGCTGGACGCCCGCAAGGGCATGGAAATGTTCCGCAAGGTGCAGGTGCCCTTGCTGGGCGTGATCGAGAACATGGCGACTCATGTATGCTCGCAATGCGGGCATGAAGAGGCGATTTTCGGAACGGGCGGTGGCGAAACCCTGTCGCGGGATTTCGGCACCGAGTTGCTGGGCTCTCTGCCACTGGAGCTGGCCATCCGCGAGCACACGGACAAGGGCACGCCCATTGTGCAGGCGCAGCCTGACGGTGCGATCGCTCGCGCCTATCTGGCGCTGGCCGCGCGCCTGCGCGACAAGGTGCAGACACAGGAGGCAGCGGCAGTCACAGCCCCTGCCATTCACATCACTGACGATTGAAACAAGACTTCGGCAAGGGGAAGGCACGTGGACGCGATCAATGCAATGCTGGTCAGACTGGACGGACTGCTCGCGGGCTCCGCGTGGTTTCCCTACCTGCTGCTGTTCACGGGGCTGTTCTTCACGCTGTACCTGAAGTTTCCTCAGGTCCGCTATTTCTCCCACGCCATCAAGGTGGCGCGCGGACAGTATGATCGCGAGGGCGCGCCCGGCGATGCCACCCACTGGCAGGCCCTGAGCACCGCACTGGCCGGCACGGTCGGCACCGGCAATATCGGGGGCGTCGCCTTCGCGCTGTTCCTGGGGGGGCCGGGAGCCCTGTTCTGGATGTGGATGACGGCCTTTCTCGGCATGACCACCAAGTTTGTGGAGGTGACCCTGTCGCACAAGTACCGCGTCAATACGGCCGATGGCACCATGGCTGGCGGGCCGATGTACTACATGGAATACGGGTTGAAGTCGCGCCCGCTCGCGATCCTGTTTGCCATCGCCGCGATGGTGACGTCCTTCGGCATCGGCAATTTCCCGCAGATCAACAGCATTGCCGCCGGTCTCGAAGGCTCGTTCAACATCAGCCCGCTGGTGTCCGGAAGCATCCTGACAATCATTCTGGGGCTGGTGGTGGTGGGCGGCATTCATCGCATTGCCCAGGTGGCCTCGAAGCTGGTGCCGCTGATGTCCATGATCTACATCGCCGGTGCCCTCGCCGTGATTCTGCCGAACCTCGGCAATGTCGGGCCCGCCTTTGCGGCAATCTTCTCCGACGTCTTCACGGGCACGGCCGCGACCGGTGGTTTTCTCGGCGCCAGCATGGCCTATGCCTTCAACCGCGGTGTGAATCGCGGCCTCTTTTCCAACGAGGCGGGCCTGGGGTCGTCCGCCATTGCACACTCGGCAGCGCGCACCGATGAACCGGCCGACGAGGGCATGGTGGCGCTGCTGGAGCCCTTCATCGACACGATCATCATCTGCACGCTCACCGGGCTGGTGATTCTGTCCTCGGGTGTCTGGACGCAGAAGCACGAGAACGTGTTCGCGCGTGCGGATCTGGAGATTGTGGCGGGCGTCTTCTCTGACCAGGACGCCGCCCAGCGGGAGCAGCTCTTCCTGCATCTGAATCGCCAGCCCTCGCAAGTCTCTGCCTACAGCGGCACGCTGCAGATCAGTGCCGGTGCGCTGCAGAATCAGGCGGACATAACCATCCTGCACGCCCGTTCCGTGGCGGAGGACGTGCGTTTCCTCAAGGACGGGGAGCCGGCTAACGGAGAGTTTGGGGTGACCGAGGGGCGGCCGGATGATCTCGGGCTGCAGCTGGAGGGGCGTTCCCTGCTGCATTCCGTGCCGCTGACGTCAAAGGCCTTCGCCTCTGGCTGGTTCGGCGCTGCCGGCCAGCATGTGGTGTCCATCGGCTTGCTGCTGTTCGCCTTCACCACGGCCATCGCCTGGTCCTATTACGGCGACCGCGCCGTGACCTATCTGTTCGGGCCAACGGGTGTGTTGCCGTATCGTCTGGTCTATATCGCCGGCTTCTTCCTGGCGGCGCAGGCTGACACCACGCTGATCTGGAATCTCTCGGCGGTGACGCTGTTCTTCATGGCCATGCCCAATCTGATCGGCATCCTGCTGCTGCGCAAGGACATGAAGAACACGGTGGACAGCTACTGGCAGCGCATCAAGGATCGCCGCTGACTTACACGTGCTCGCCCGGCAGACGGATGTTGTGCACGATTTCCTGAACCTCCTGTGGCGGTGCCGGTGTGAAACGGCACACCGCCAGGGCGACCACCAGATTCACCAGGGTGCCCATGGTGCCGATGCCTTCCGGTGAAATGCCGAACCACCAGTGCTCTGCCGTGCTCAATTCCGGGCTGATGAATTTGAAGTAGATGATGTAGGCGGCCGTGAACGTGAAGCCTGACAGCATGCCGGCGACTGCACCCTGCCGATTCATGCGGCTGTAGAAAATGCCGAGCACGATGGCCGGAAAGAACGACGCCGCCGCGAGTCCGAAGGCGAAGGCCACCACTTCTGCCACGAAGCCGGGTGGATAGATGCCGAAGTAGCCCGCCACCAGCACCGCCAGGAAAATCGCCGCCCGCGCATAGTTCAGTTCCTGCTTCTCCGTGATGTGGGGCGCGAGACTGCGCTTCATCAGGTCGTGCGAAATCGACGTCGAGATCACCAGCAGCAGGCCCGCCGCCGTCGACAGCGCGGCAGCCAGAGCACCGGCCGCCACCAGGGCCACCACCCAGTTGGGCAACTGGGCGATCTCCGGATTCGCCAGCACCATGATGTCCCGGTTGACCGTCAGTTCGTTGGTGGCGGCGTCTCCGACGTACTGGATGCGGCCATCGTTGTTCTTGTCGTTGAAGGTGATGAGGCCGGTGCGCTCCCAGGTGGTGAACCAGCCGGGCATTGCCGAGTACTCGGCATTGTTGACGGTGTTCATCAGATTGGTCTTGGAAAAGGCGGCAATGGCTGGCGCCGTCGTGTAGAGCACGGCGATGAACACCAGGGCATAGCCGGCCGAGATGCGCGCCGCGCGCACACTGGGCACCGTGAAGAAACGGATGATCACATGGGGCAGGCCGGCGGTGCCGAACATCAGCGCGGCAGTGATGAAGAACACGTCCTGCGTGCTTTTCTGGCCGGTCGTGTAGGTGCCGAAACCGAGCGTCTCGCTGAGGCCGTCGAGGCGATCAAGCAGATAGCCGCCGCCGTATTCCGGTGTCAGCTCGGAGCCGAAGCCCAGTTGTGGAATGGGGTTGCCGGTCATCATCAGCGAAATGAAGATGGCCGGCACCATGTAGGCGAAGATCAGCACACAGTACTGGGCCACCTGGGTATAGGTGATGCCCTTCATGCCACCGAGCACGGCATAGAAGAACACGATGGCCATGCCGATGATCACGCCGGTGGTGATGTCCACTTCGAGGAAGCGGGAGAACACGATGCCTGCGCCCTGCATCTGGCCGCAGACATACACGAAGGACACGACAATCGCGCAGAACACCGCCGCCAGACGTGCGCTCTGCGAATAGTAGCGATCGCCGATGAACGCCGGCACGGTGAACTTGCCGAACTTGCGCAGATAGGGCGCCAGCAGCAGGGCCAGCAGCACATAGCCGCCGGTCCAGCCCATCAGATAGTAGGTGCCATCTCGCCCCAGAAAGGAAATGAGGCCGGCCATGGAGATGAAGGAGGCCGCCGACATCCAGTCCGCCGCCGTGGCCATGCCGTTGACCACGGGTTTCACATCACCGCCGGCGACATAGAAGTCGTGAGTGGAGCCTGCCTTGGACCACAGGGCGATGACGATATAGAGACCGAAACTGAGGAATATGAACAGGTAAGTCCAGATCTGCACGCTCATGAGCGGGGCTCCTGTGCGCGCTCCGCCTCAGCCTTGGCGTGTTGCTCCTGATCCAGCTTGTACTGGCGATCCAGCTTGTCCATCTGCCGGATGTAGACAAAGATCAGCACCACGAAACCATAGATCGACCCCTGCTGAGCCATCCAGAAGCCGAGCTTGAACCCGCCGATGCGGAAGTTGTCGAGATAGTCGGCCAGCAGGATGCCGCAGCCGAACGAGATGAAGAACCAGATGCACAGCAAGGTGCCCACAATTCTCAGATTGGCCTTCCAGTAAGACAGCGCATGCGTGTTCGACATCAATGACCTCGTTCTTGTTGGTATTGGGGATTGATCGTGTATGTCTGCAGGCGTGCCGCAAGCGGCACTTATTCGATGTACTCCTTGATGTAGCTCATGAGTCGGCGCCGGTGCACACGCGCGGCTTCCTCGTCGTCCTTGCTGTAATTGCGCACGATGGCGCGGATGGCCTGGCGCTCTGCCAGCGGCCATTGCGTGACGAAGGCGTTGATGACGTCCTCATCGCCCTCAAGCAGGCGATCACCCCATTCCTCGATCAGCTGCGCCCGGCGCACCTGGGCGCGGTCGGGCGTGCGCATGCGGTCCAGCTCAGCCTGGATCTCCTCGTGGTTCTCGTCCCGCATCACCCTGCCGATGAATTGCAACTGGCGCCGTCGCGCGCCATGGCTCGGGGGCAGGCGGTTGTATTCCGCCAGCGCGGCGAGCAGGGCGTCAGACAGGGGCAGCTTGTCCAGCTGCTTGCGACCGAGCGTGGTCAGATCCTCGCCCAGCACCTGCAGGGCCGTCATGTCGCGCTTGCGCTGCGACTTGCTGGGAGGCTCGAGGCTCCAGTCGATGGGTTCTCGTTGTTTCATGGGGTTGTCTTCCTGTCACTCGCTCTCGTCGAAGCGATTGTTGACCAGTGCAGTGACCGCTTCCAGAGCGGCCTGCTCGTCGTCGCCGTCGATGATGATGTTGAGCACGGTGCCCTTGGCGGCGGCCAGCATCATGAGCGCCAGAATGCTCTTGCCGTCGACGAGCTTGTCTTGTCCCACCTTGATCGCGCTGCGAAACGTGGAGGTGACGGACACCATGCGTGAGGCAGCTCGTGCATGCAAGCCGGCCTTGTTGCAGATGGTGATGGTGGAGGTGATCATTTGGCGTGTGCTCCTTCCCTCTTCAGCAATTCACGGTGCATGACCTGCACATTCCTGACGCGCGCCGCAAAATGTTCCCTCAGGCGCTCGCTCAGGTACACGGAGCGGTGCTGGCCACCGGTGCAGCCGATGGCAACGGTCATGTAGCTGCGATTGTTCTGTTCGAAACGCGGCAGCCACTTGTCGAGATAGGCGCACAGATCTTCATACATGGTCTGCACATCGGGCTGCGTCTGCAGCCAGTCCACCACCGCCTGATCGGTGCCCGTGAGGGGGCGCAGGGACTTCTCCCAGTACGGGTTGGGCAGACAGCGCACGTCGTAGACGATGTCGGCGTCGATGGGTACGCCGTACTTGTAGCCAAAGGATTCGAACAGCAGGGCCAGGCCACTGTCGTCGCGCTCCACCACGCGGGTCTTGATGCTCTCGCGCAACTGGTGCAGGGACATGTTGCTGGTGTCGATGGACAGGCTGGCGAGCAGCGCGATCTGTTCCAGCAGTTCGGTCTCCATGTTGATGGCCTGACGCAGACCGATGCGATCGGTGGTCAGCGGATGCTTGCGGCGACTCTCGCTGAAGCGCTTGATCAGCGTGGGGCTGCTCGCGTCCAGGAAGATGATTTCCGTCTTGATGCCCGACTCCTTCAACTGCTCGATGATCTGCGGTACCTGCTTGAGATCCGCCGGGATATTGCGGGCATCGATGCTCACGGCGACGCGGGGCGGCTCGGCGGACTGCGAGGCCACGCGCTGCGCCAGCGAGGGCAGCAGGCTGGCGGGCAGATTGTCGATGCAGTAGTAGCCGTGATCCTCCAGCATGTTGAGGGCAGTACTCTTGCCGGAGCCGGAACGGCCGCTGATGATGAGCAGTTTCACAGTGTCATTCGCCTGGGATTTCGAGCAGGAGCCAGCTCTGTGGGGAGAGGGGCTTTTTTCAATGTCGGCATGACTTTAGCAGGTTTGCCCGACCCTTGTCAGCCGGCCGTGGCGATGCGGTAGAGTTCCTCGGCGGACTCTGCCTGGCGCAGGCGTCGGCAGAGGTCTTCCTGATGGAAAAGGGCGGCCAGACTGCCGAGTACCTTGAGGTGTTCGGCCATCTCTTCGGCGGGGACGATCAGCACGAACAGCAGGTCGACAGAACGCGAATCCATGGCGTCGAAATCGATGCCTTCGTTCAACGTGACCAGGGCACCCGTGATGCTCTTGCAGGCGGCCACGCGGCAATGGGGAATGGCGATGCCGTTGCCGATGCCTGTGCTGCCCAGTTGTTCGCGCGCAAGCAGCGCGCTGTAGATGTGGTCAGCGGACAGGGTGCCTGTCTGCTCGGCAATGCGCTCACTGATCGTGGTGAGGAAGCGTTTCTTGCTCACCCCTGGCAGTTTGCAGAAGCAGCGTTCCGGGGTCAGGATCGTGTCGATGCGCATTGTCACGAATTCTCGTATGACTGAAATTCGGGCGCCATTCTAGCATCGCCTCGCGGGAAGTCATGAGTCATTTTCACTTTTCCCTGCGCGCCATGCGGCACAAGTCTAGACCAGCTTCTTGCGTTCGTTGGACGGCGGAATGGACAGGGATTCCCGGTATTTCGCGATGGTGCGACGTGCCACGTTGATGCCCTGTGCTTCGAGCAGCTTGGTGATCTTGCTGTCGCTCAGCGGCTTGCGGGCGTTCTCGCCGGCCACCAGCTTCTTGATGAGCGCGCGGATCGCCGTGGAGGAACATTCGCCGCCGCCTGCCGTGCTCACGTGGCTGGAGAAGAAATACTTCAGCTCGAAGATGCCCTTGGGCGTGTGCATGTATTTCTGTGTGGTCACGCGCGAGATGGTGGACTCGTGCATGTTCACGGCCTCGGCGATGTCGTGCAGCACCAGAGGCTTCATCGCTTCCTCACCGTACTCGAAGAAACCCTTCTGATGCTCGACGATGCGGGTGGCGACCTTCATCAGCGTTTCATTGCGGCTCTGCAGACTCTTGAGGAACCAGCGCGCCTCCTGCAGGTTGTCGCGCAGGTAGTTGTTGTCGCTGCTGCTGTCGGCGCGACGCACCAGGGCGGCATAGTCCGCATTGATGCGGATGCGCGGCGCGGTCTCCGGATTGAGCTCCACGCGCCAGCGCCCGGTGTCGCTGTCCTTGGTGACGATGACATCCGGAATGATGTAGGTGGTGGACGGTGGGGCGATATCGGCGCCCGGTCTCGGGTTCAGAGACTCGATGATGCTGATGGCATCGCGCAGCTCGGCTTCCTTGATGCGCACCAGGCGCATGAGCTGGGCATAGTCGCGGTTGCCCAGCAGCACCAGATGATCCTTGACGATGGCGCGGGCATGGCGAATGGCTGGCGTGGTCTCGGCGTCCTCGAACTGGTTCAGCTGGATCAGCAGGCATTCCGCGAGATCACGATAGCCGACACCCACCGGGTCGAACTGCTGGATACGGTGCAGCACCGCCAGCACTTCCTCGGGTTCGATGTCGATGGAGCGCATCAGGCTGGCGTGAATGGCGTCAATGCCCACCGTGAGCATGCCGTTGGCGTCGATGGCATCGATGATGGCGAGGCCGATCAGGCGGTCGGGGTCGGACATCGGCGTGAGATTGAGCTGCCACATCAGGTGATCCTGCAGACTCTCGTCCACGCTGTTGCGGGATTCGAAGTCCGAGGTCTCGGTATCGCCGGAGCCACTGCCCGTCGTGTAAGTGGTCTGGTAGATGTCGTCCCAGCTGCTGTCCACCGACAAGTCATCGGGGATCTGGTCCTCCCAGCGGCTGTCCTCGTAATCGCCCGAGGATTCGGCCTCCCCGCTCTCGTAGCTCTCGGTGCTGGTGCTGCTGCCGGCGATGCGCTCGAGGTTGTAGTCGTCGCTGGAGATGCTGCTCTCGGTGTTCACCTCGGCCAGCTCATCGGAGCGATTTTGGAAGTGATCGTCCTCGTCCAGTTCCAGCATCGGATTGGACTCCAGCGCCTGGTGGATTTCCTGCTGCAGATCGAGGGTGGAAAGCTGAAGAAGGCGGATAGCTTGCTGCAGCTGCGGCGTCATGGTCAGTTGCTGACCCAGCTTGAGCTGTAGCGAGAGTTTCATCGGTGCGAGTGCTTCATGGTGTGGTGACGGCCCTGAGTGTTAGCAAGTATCGTGCCGTAAGACAGACGCAAATTTCAAGCCTGATTTGTGTCAGATGCGGAATTGATGGCCGAGATAGACTTCGCGCACTTTCTGATTGGCGAGAATCTCCTGCGCGCTGCCCTCCGCGATGATCTGACCTTCACTCACGATGTAGGCCTTCTCGCAGATGTCGAGTGTTTCGCGCACGTTGTGGTCGGTCAACAGCACGCCGATGCCCTTTTGCTTGAGGTGGCGGATGATGTCCTTGATGTCGCTGACTGAGATGGGGTCGACGCCGGCGAAGGGCTCGTCGAGCAGGATGAAGCGCGGTTCCGTGGCCAGTGCCCGGGCGATCTCGGTACGTCGGCGTTCGCCACCGGACAGGCTCATGCCCTTGTTGTTGCGGATGTGCCCGATATGGAACTCCGCCAGCAGGCTCTCCAGACGCTCCTCGCGTCCTGCCCGGTCGAGATCCTTGCGCGTCTCGAGGATGGCGAGAATGTTCTCGGCGACCGTCAACGTGCGGAAGATCGAGGAGTCCTGCGGCAGATAGCCCAGTCCGCGCTGCGCCCGCGCATGGATCGGCAGCACCGTGACGTCCTGATCGTTGAGCGCGATGCTACCGCTGTCCGCCTTCACCAGGCCCACCATCATGTAGAAGCAGGTGGTCTTGCCGGCGCCGTTGGGCCCGAGCAGGCCGACGATCTGCCCGCTGTTCAGGCTCAGAGAGACATCCCGGACCACCTGGCGGCCCTTGTAGGATTTGGCGATGTGGGAGACCTTGAGGCTGTCCATCAGTTGGTCTGCGGACTCAGTGAGCCGCTGCAGGCCTGGCCCGAAGTGGCGTCCGTCTCGATGGTGTGGCGGATCTGCGCACAAAGCAGACTGGTGCCTGGCTGGGTGAAACTGGCGGTGCCGACAAACTCGACCACGGCCTGTGCGCCAGCGAAATAGTGGATGGTGTCACTGTATCCGGACACCGAGCTGGCTTCGTCGTCGCCCTGCTGCGCGAAGCGCGCGGGAGTGCCGGTCAGGGTGACCTTCTGCAACTGGTTGTCGAGATCGTATTCCAACACGGCCACATCGCCCGTCAGCTCAACTGCCTCCTGACGCACAAAGACATTGTTACGCAGGGTGATCACACGGACGCCATTGCGGGTTTCGATGGTGGTTTCGCCGTCGGCGCTGTATTCGTGACTGCCGGCACTTTCCTGAGCCGAGGCGCCCAGGGCAAGCAGGACGCAAAGGGCTGCCGTCGCCACACGCAGGCGCAGGTCAGGGTTGACTGCTGGGTACTTCATATCGGCCTCTGACCTGTCCGAGAAATGTCAATTGATCCTGCTGCAGGTCGGCGCGCATGCCGATGGCGTTCTGCTGCAGGGTGTCGGTCACCATCGTGACGGCCTGGTCGGTGCTCAAGGTCTGTGTCTGCGGGAATACCGACAGGAACTCCGTGTTCAGGGTGAGGCGACGATCCAGCGCGTCGATCTGGTAGACCTCGACGCTCGTTTGCAGGTCAAGGCGTTCAATGGCGTCGCCGCCTTCAACCGCGTGGATTCTGCCCGAACCCGCCGTGATATTCCAGCGCGCACCGGAGTCCTGGTGGAGCCGCACGGAGGGGCTTTCCAGAAGGGTGGTATTGTCGAGGAAATGCGTCTGTTCGGCCGCTTCCAGGGTGTATTCCACGCGGCCATCGGTGTTGTAGAGCACACTGCTCACGCCAGTGGCATATGCGTCGTATTCCACGGGCAGGAGAGGCTGTGGCTCGGGCAGCAGCGCGGGAGGGACGTCCAACAGGCGGCGTCCGTCGAAGATCAGCACCAGGGCGATCGCAGAAAGCGCCAGCAGCAGGCGGCCGGAACGCTGGCGCAACCCTGCACGCGCCGGGGCGTTCGACTCCGAGTCAGAAGTAGGGGGCAAGAGCAGCATCGTACTTGTCCTGAGACTGCAGAATGAAGTCGCACACTTCGCGCACGGCACCGTGGCCACCGCAGAGGCTGGTGCAGGCATGAGCCACCTGCTTCACTGCCGAGTGAGCATTGGCGACCGCAAAGGCGAGACGTACGGCCTTCATGACGCGTATGTCGGGCAGGTCGTCCCCGACATAGGCGATCGAGGCGGGCGAGACGCCCTGAGCGGAGCACAGTTCCTGAAGGGCCGTGTGCTTGTCCTCACGCCCCTGAATCACCAGGCTGATGCCTAGGTTCTCTGCGCGACGGGTCAACAGGGCGGAGCGGCGACCGCTGAGGATGCCGACCTGCACACCTGACCCTTGCAACAGCTTGATGCCTTGTCCATCCAGCGTGCTGAAGGCCTTGATCTCCTCGCCGCTGTCACTGAGGAACAGCTCGCCTGCAGTGAGCACGCCGTCGACATCGAGCAACAGCAGGCGGATGTCGCGGGCGCGCTGCAGGATGTCGGTGGTCTCGATGGCGAAATTCATGGAAGAGCTTCCTGTGGGTGAAGTCGGGGCGTCTCGCGCGATGTCAGACGACATTGGCCTGCAAGAGATCGTGCATGCGGATGACACCGCGCAGCTCTTCGGCGTCGTCCACCACGATCAGTGTGTAAATGCGGTTTTCCTGCATGATTCTCACCGCTTCGGTGGCCAGGGCGTTCTCCCTCACTTTCTTGCCGCCGCTGGACATGACGCTGCCGATCGGGGTTTCCCGGATATTGCGGCCGGAGTCGAGTGTACGGCGCAGGTCTCCGTCGGTAAAGACGCCGCACAGGGCGCCGGAAGCGTCAACCACCGTCGTCATCCCCAGGCCCTTGCGCGTGATTTCCAGCAGGGCATTGCTGAGCAGGGTGTCCGGATGCACGCGGGGGATGGCGTCGCCTTCGTGCATGATGTCCTTGACCTTGAGCAACAGCCTGCGCCCCAGACGTCCGCCCGGGTGCGAGAAGGCGAATTCCTCCAGGGTGAAGCCGCGCGCTTCCAGCAGCGCCATGGCAATCGCGTCCCCGAGCACCAGCGCCACGGTGGTGCTGCTGGTGGGGGCCTGTCCGAGGGGGCAGGCCTCTTCCTTGACACTGGCGTCGATGTGGATGTCCGACATCTGGGCGATCGGCGACTGTGGCGCGCCGGTCATGCTGATCAGTGTGATGCCCTTGCGCTTGAGTATGGGCAGGATCGCGAGAATCTCGCTGGTGGTGCCGGAATTGGACAGCGCGAGCACCACGTCCTTCTCGGTGATCATGCCCAGGTCACCGTGACTGGCCTCCGCTGGATGCACGAAAAACGCAGGACTGCCAGTACTTGAGAGGGTGGCGGCGATCTTGGAGGCGATATGGCCGGACTTGCCCATGCCGGTCACGATGATGCGACCGCTGCAATTCAGCAGGCGTTCACAGGCCATGGCGAATGCTGGGCCCATGCGCTGCGACAATTCGCCGATGGCCCGGTGTTCGATGTCGATGGTGCGCAGTGCACTGGCGATGAAGCGATTGTGGTCGGTCATTGCGGATACCCTGGTACGGTGCGTCGGACGCCTGTCCCTTTTCGAAATTGTTTTCTGAATTGATGGTACAGAAAAAACAGGCTCGCGCGATGGGCTGCTGCGTAATTGTGAGAGTGTCGGGAGGAGGTGCCGTTCCGCATGTGCAGGAGTCCTGAACTTCAACCGTGGCGGACGTGTCTGGCCGGTGCTTGAAGGCCGGCGGCAATTAGACGAAGGATTGTCATTGTTTGCAAGTAGTAATTTATTGCGGTGCGGGATTGAGGTAGACTCTGCGCGTCCGGCGAAAGGGTATCCCACGACACCCGCTTGTGCCCATACAGGAGATCATACTGGTGACATCCTTCAAGAAATTGCTTGCTGTTTCAGCGCTTGTTCTGAACCTGCCGCTGTTCGCCCAGGCTGCTGAAGAGCAGAGTGCTCTGCAGTCGGCCGAACAGTCGGTGAATGCCCTGCTTGCCACCGTGCAGGAAGTGAAGCCCTACTTCGAAACCGACCGTGAGCGTTATTTCTCCGGCATCGAGCAGTCGCTGTCCGGTTTCGTCGACTTCGATGAGGTCGCCATCGGCGTGATGGCCCGCTATGCCGAGCAGGCCACGCCCGAGCAGATCAGCCGTTTCGGCGAGAAGCTGCGCGTGACACTGACCCGCTTCTATGGCGCGGCGCTGGTTGGTTACGACGGTCAGGAGCTGGTGTTCCTGCCGGCTGGCGAGCCGTCGCCAGACCCTGCACTCAATACCAATGTGCGCATGCAGATCACGGCCAACAACTCCACGGTGGAGCTGCAATACACGCTGTTCCTCAACGAAACCGGGGAGTGGAAGCTCAAGAATCTGTATGTGGGCGGCATCAACCTGCGGCGACAGTATTTCACGCAGTTCTCGGCCCTGATGAACCGTCATGGCAATGACATCGATCAGGTCATAGACAACTGGCAGTAGACATTCGGCATTTGCGCCCCGGCGTTCGGGGCGACACGGAGATTTCATGGCAATAGATGCAGATCAGATCAAGGGCATGCTGGAAGCGCAGCTTCCCGCGTGCGACATCGTGGTGCAGGGCGAGGGAGGCAAGTTCCAGGTTCACGCGACCGGCGACGTCTTCGATGGCCTCAATGCAGTGAAACGACAACAGAAGATCTACCAGATACTCAACCCTCACATCGCCTCCGGGGCTATTCATGCCGTCAGCATGCGATTGCTGACGGTGGCCGAGCGTGCCTCGCAACTCTGATCATTTCCCTTCCGATCCGGACCAGTGACGACATGGACAAACTTTTGATTCAAGGGGGTGTGAGCCTCAACGGAGAGATCCGCATTGCGGGTGCCAAGAACTCCGCGCTGCCCATTCTGGCGGCCACCCTGCTGACACGCGACACCGTGCAGGTGTGCAATCTGCCCCATCTTTACGACATCACCACCATGCTGGAACTGCTCGGCTGCATGGGCGTCGAGCCGGTGGTGGACGAAAAGCTCAATGTGGAAGTGAACAGCGGCTCCATCCGGCAGCTCAGCGCGCCCTATGAACTGGTCAAGACCATGCGGGCCTCGATCCTGGTGCTTGGCCCTCTGCTCGCCCACCACGGTCGGGCGGAAGTGGCCCTGCCCGGCGGCTGCGCGATCGGGAGCCGGCCGGTGAACCTGCACATCAGTGCACTGGAGAAGATGGGCGCCAACATCATCGTGGAAGACGGCTACATCAAGGCTTCTGTGGATGGCCGTCTTAAGGGCGCTCACATCTTTATGGACCTGTGCACCGTGACGGGCACCGAGAACGTGATGATGGCCGCCACACTGGCCGATGGTCAGACCATCATCGAGAACGCCGCGCGCGAGCCGGAAGTCGTCGATCTGGCCAATTGCCTGAATCGCATGGGCGCCGACATCCACGGACAGGGCACTGACACCATCGTGATCAATGGCCGCAAGTCGCTCCACGGCTGCAGCTATTCCGTCATGCCGGACCGCATCGAGACCGGCACGTACCTGATTGCCGCTGCCTCCACGCGGGGCCGCATCAAGGTCAAGGACACGCGCCCGGACATCCTGGAAGCCGTGCTGAGCAAGCTGGTGGAAGCCGGTGCAGACATCCGCGTGGGCGAGGACTGGATCGAGCTCGACATGCATGGCAAGCGACCGAAGTCGGTGTCGCTGCGCACAGCACCCTATCCCGCTTTCCCGACGGACATGCAGGCGCAGTTCACAGCCCTGAATGCGGTGGCCTCCGGGTCCGGCTCCATCACCGAGACGGTGTTTGAGAATCGCTTCATGCACGTGCATGAGATGAATCGCATGGGTGCCTCCATGCATGTGGAAGGCAACACCGTGATCGTGACCGGCGTATCCGCGTTGAAGGGCGCCCCGGTGATGGCGACAGACCTGCGGGCTTCTGCCAGTCTGATCATCGCCGGCCTGGTGGCCGACAGTCAGACCATCGTGGATCGCATCTATCACATCGATCGTGGCTATGAGTGCATCGAGGAAAAGCTGCAGCTGCTCGGTGCCCGCATCCGTCGGATTCCCTCTTGAAGGCATGACCGCCCCATGAATTCCAACAACAGTCAGAAGATTGTGATCGCGCTCACCAAGGGGCGCATTCTGGACGAGGTGCTGCCCCTGTTCGAAGCGGCGGGCATCGCGCCGCTGGAAGACATCAACAGCAGCCGCAAGCTGATCTTCGACACCACCATGCCCGGCGTGCAGATCATGGTGATCCGCGGGTCCGACGTGCCAACTTATGTCGAGTTCGGCAGTGCCGATCTGGGAGTGGTGGGCAAGGACCTGCTGCTGGAGTACGGCAGCGAAGGCTTCTACGAGCCGCTCGATCTGAAGCTTGCCAAGTGCCGGCTGATGACGGCCGCGCCGGTCGGGGCTGCGCCGGTGGCCGGTCGCATCAAGGTGGCCACCAAGTTCGCCAACATCACCAAGCGCTATTTTGCCGAGCAGGGCGTGCAGGTCGATGTCATCAAGCTCAATGGTGCGCTTGAACTGGCGCCGTCCATGGGACTGGCCGACATCATCGTGGACATCGTGGACAGCGGCAACACTCTCAAGGCCAATGGACTGGAACCCCTGCAGCTGATCGCACAGATCAGCTCCCGGGTCATCGTCAACAAGGCAGCGCTGAAGATGAAACACGCGCTGATCAAGCCGCTGCTGCAGTGCCTCGCCGAGGCTGTCGAGGCCAGAGCGCAGGTGTGAGAGCGTCCCATGAGCATTGATTTTCCCGCCATCGTCCGCCTGGACTCACGCGCCGGCGACTTCGACTCGGCCCTGCGTGCCAGACTCAACCGCGCCATGCTGGGCGACCCGCAGATCAACCAGCTGGTCAGTGGCATTCTGGCCGACGTCGCCACGCGCGGCGACGATGCACTGCTGGAGTACGCGCGGCGCTTCGACCGTGTCGAGGCTGACAGCATCGCGCAGCTGACTGTTGGTCGCGAGCAGATGCAGGTCAGTTTGGAGCGCCTGCCTGCCCGCCAGGCCACCGCCCTGCGCGACGCTGCCGCCAGAATCCGTGATTACCACGAACGGCAGAAGCAGTCGTCCTGGCAGTACCAGGATGCCGAGGGCTCAGTGTACGGGCAGAAGATCAGCCCGCTGGACCGAGTCGGCATCTACGTTCCCGGGGGCAAGGCCAATTACCCGTCGTCCATGCTGATGAACGGCATTCCTGCCCAGGTGGCGGGTGTCGGCCAGATCATCGCAGCCGTGCCCACGCGCTGGAGCGAGCAGGGCGACCTGATTTTCGCGGCGGCTGCCCTCGCCGGCGTCGAGCGCGTGATCACTGTCGGGGGGGCGCAAGCCATTGCGGCGCTGGCCTATGGAACGCAGAGTGTACCCAAGGTGGACAAGATCACAGGTCCGGGCAACATCTATGTGACGATTGCCAAGAAACATGTGTTCGGCGAGGTGGGCATCGACATGATTGCCGGCCCTTCAGAGCTGACCATCCTCTGCGACGGGCTGACCGACCCGGATTGGATCGCCATGGATCTGTTCTCGCAGGCGGAGCACGACGAGCAGGCGCAGTCGATCTTGATCTGTCCCAATGCCGAGTACCTGGACCGGGTGCAGGCGAGCATCGAACGCCTGCTGCCGACCATGGAGCGTCGCGAGATCATTCGCAAATCACTCGCCAATCGAGGCATTTTCATCCTCTGCCAGTCTCTGGAAGAGGCGGCGGACATCAGCAACCGCATCGCTCCGGAACATCTCGAGCTGTCCGTCGCTCAGCCGGATGTCCTCGCCGAGCGCATCACTCATGCCGGTGCTCTGTTCCTCGGGCGCTACAGTGCCGAAGTGCTGGGGGATTACTGCGCGGGGCCGAGCCATGTGCTGCCCACCTCGGGCACCGCGCGTTTCTTCTCGGCGCTGGGGGTTTACGACTTCCAGAAACGCAGCTCGATCATCCATTGTTCGCGCGAAGGTGCGGCGACACTGGCCGCCATTGCGTCGGAACTGGCAGGGAACGAGTTCCTGCAGGCGCATGCCCTGTCGGCGGATTACCGCCGCTGACCGCTCAATTGGCGGGAATTTCGGGAATGCGGTACTGGGAACTGCCTATGCCCAGTGCCACGGGAATCTCCAGGTTCTCGCCTTCACGGTAGATGCCCAGGGTGACGGTTTGCCCTGGTGACTTGCGGTTGATCTGATCGATGGCGCTGATGACGCTGCTGATGGGCAGTCCATCGATCGCCGTCATGACGTCGCCGGCTCTGATCCCTGCCTGTTCTGCCGGACTTGCTTCATTCACCTGCTCGATCAGCAGGCCTTCCACATCGTTGCGGCCGAAGAAGTTGAGACTGGTTTCCTCCGTCAGCATTTCGCCGGTGATCACCCCCAGATACCCCGGACTCACTTCCCCGAAGGTGAGCAATTGATCCACCACGCCCATGGCCTTGTTGATGGGCACTGCGAAGCCGATGCCGTCGGACCCCCCGGACTGCGAGTAGATGAACGAGTTGATGCCGATCAGCTCGCCCTGTGCGTTGACCAGCGCGCCGCCCGAGTTGCCGTAATTGATGGCGGCATCCGTCTGGATGTAGTCCACGATCGGCAGTCCGTTCTGCGGAATGCCCAGTGCGCTGACGATGCCTCGCGACACGGACTTCTGGCTGATCAACTCCTGGCTGGGAAAGCCGATGGCGAGCACGCTGTCGCCGACGCGCACCTCGTCGGACGAGCCGATGGGGATGGGCGGCGGGAAGCCCTCCACTTCGATCTGCAGCAGGGCGAGGTCGGTGCCCGGGTCGGAACCGATCAGGCGCGCCGCGCTGATGAAACTGTTGTTGCCGGCGTCGGCATAGCGCACCTCAATGTCTTCGGCGCCCTCGATCACGTGCAGGGATGTCAGCACGTGACCTTCAGTGCTGACGATGACGCCTGAGCCGAGACTGTTGTAGGAGCGCTCGGCGGGAATGTTCTCCAGCAGATTGCGAAAGATCGGAGGAATCTCTTCCACGGGGGGCAGCTGTATCTGCTGCCGTATGGTGGAGTGAATGCTGATGACAGACGGGGCGGCACGATCGACGGCCTGAGCGAGCGAGAAATCGTCCTGGGAGGCAGTCGTCTCAGAGCTGGCAGGCGCAGCGGGAAACGCGCTGATCAGATCGGACAGCCGGGAAATCTGCTGATACTGCACCAGGATGACGGCAAAGAGGACACCGGCAATGACAGGCCAGCTGATGAATTGCAGGAACTTTTTCATGGGATCTCGCCGCAACTCGGGCTGGTGCCGGACACTCTGCTACCATACGCCGCGCGCTGGTTCGAAAGAGCCGCCATTATGCGAGCAAACCCGTGACAAGTGAAGGTGAATTCCGATGATGGTCCTGCTTGATGATCTGCTCAAGGAGATCAAGACACTGCTGCGCCCCGAGCAGTTCAACGACTACTGTCCCAATGGCTTGCAGGTCGAGGGCAGAAGGGAGGTGAGGCGTCTTGTCAGCGGCGTGACCGCGTGTCAGGCGCTCATCGATCGCGCCGTGGCGCTGAATGCGGACGCGATTCTTGTGCATCACGGCTATTTCTGGCGCGGAGAGGATGCGTCGATCACCGGCATCAAGCGCAATCGCATGCGCACGCTGCTCGAGAATGACATCAGTCTGCTGGCCTACCATCTGCCGCTGGATGTGCATCCGCTGCTTGGCAACAACGCACAGCTTGGTGCCTTGCTGGGTCTGAGTGTGACCGGGGACCTGGGCAAACAGAACAACAACAGCATCGGCTTGACTGGGTCTCTGGCAAGGCCTCTGGAAGGAAGCGCCATGTGTGCGCTTTTGCAGGAGACGCTCGGACGAACGCCTCTGCATGTCGCAGGTGTCGCGTCACCGATCAGAACGGTGGCCTGGTGCACGGGGGCGGCGCAGAATTTCATCGAACTGGCGGTAAAGGCGGGCGTGGATGCCTACATCACGGGCGAGGCTTCGGAACAGACGGTCCATATCGCACGAGAAACCGGCCTGCACTTCTTCGCGGCGGGTCATCACGCCACCGAGCGCTACGGAGTGAAGGCGCTCGCCGCGCATCTCGTGCAACGCTTCGGCATTACCCATGAGTTTGTCGACATCGACAATCCCGTCTGACTCTCGGGCCGTGAGGATCAGATGATCCTGCGGCCCTTGAGCAGCTTCACGACCTGATTCACGCACTCGTCGATCGAGAGAGCGCCGGTGTCCAATGTGAGCACGGCCTGCTCGGGGGCCTCGTAGGGATAGGAGACACCCGGCACGTCGTGGCTGCCCGACAACTCGGCCGCGGCATAGAGGCCGCTCGGGTCACGCTGTCGGCACACGTCCATGGCAGGATTCAGGTACACGATCAGGCAGTTTTCATTGCCGATAACGCTGATGGCGTGCTCGCGCGCATCCCGTCCCGGCGCCACGAAGGCGGCGCAGCAGATGACGCCGGAATCGTTGATGAGTCTGGCAATGTGGGCGCTGCGGCGCAGATTCTCGGCACGCCCGGCTTCGTCGTGGCCCAGATCACGGCTGATGCCCTGACGCATGGCCTTGCCATCCAGCACGGTGCTGACGCGGCCCATGTCGAACAGTCGACGTTCCAGAGCATGAGCCAGCGTGGTCTTGCCTGCGCCGGAGACTCCGACGAAGAGAATGGTGGCAGGCTGCTGACCGTAGCGTGCAGCACGCTCCTCGCGTGTGACGTGATGGGTGCTGCTGGGAATGCCGACCGGTTGTTCCTGTGTGGCTGCTCGCACATGAATCATGCCGGCGCCCACGGTCACATTGGTCAGTCGATCGATGACGATGAACGCGCCAGTGCTGCGATTGGCCGAGTAGTCGTCGATGCAGACAGTCTTCTCCACACTGATGCTGCACACGCCGATCTCGTTCAACTCCAGTGCCGGCGCCGGGCTCTTCTCCAGTGTGTTGACGTCGATGCGGTGCTGCAGCGTCGAGACTCTGCCGCTCACCGTCTTGGTGCCCAGTTTGAAGTCATACAGTTTGCCCGGCAGCATGGGCTGCTCGATCATCCAGACCAGGGTGGCGTCGAACGCGTCGGTGACCAGCGGGAAATTGTCGCTGTGCACGATCATGTCGCCACGGCTGATGTCGATCTCGTGCTCCAGCGTCAGGGTAACAGCCATGTCGGTGAAGGCCGCCTCCAGTTCGCCGTCGTGGGTCACGATGGATTTCACGCGGCTGCTCTTCTGTGAGGGCAGCACCACGATCTCGTCCCCCTTGCGCACGATGCCCGAGGCAAGGGTGCCGCAGAAGCCGCGGAAATTGAGGTTGGGGCGGTTGACGTACTGCACGGGGAAACGCAGGTCGCGCAGGTTGCGGTCCTTCGCGATCTCCACGGTTTCCAGGGTCGCCATCAGTGTCGGGCCGGAGTACCAGGGCATGTGTTCGCTCGGGTTCACCACGTTGTCGCCATTGAGAGCCGACAGCGGGATGAACTGGAAATCGGCCGGCGCCAGACGCGAGCTGAACTGCAGATAGTCGGCCTTGATGCGCTCGAAGACCTCCTGGCTGTAGTCCACCAGATCCATCTTGTTGATGGCCACCAGTATGTGTCGGATGCCCAGCAGCGACGTGATGAAGCTGTGGCGGCGCGTCTGGACCTGCACGCCGTGCCGGGCGTCGATCAGGATGATCGCGAGATCGCAGGTGGAGGCCCCGGTGGCCATGTTGCGGGTGTACTGCTCGTGGCCGGGCGTGTCGGCGATGATGAACTTGCGCCGCGCAGTCGAGAAATAGCGATAGGCCACATCGATGGTGATCCCCTGTTCACGCTCCGCCTGCAGGCCGTCCACGAGCAGGGCCAGATCGATGGCACCGCCGGTGGTGCCAGACTTGACGCTGTCGGCCTTGATGGCATTCAGATGATCTTCATAGATCATCTTGGAGTCGTGCAGCAGCCTGCCGATCAGCGTGCTCTTGCCGTCGTCCACACTGCCGCAGGTCAGCAGCCGCAGCAGCTCCTTGCGCTCGTGCTGGGCGAGATAGGCATTGATGTCCGTGCTGATGAGATCCGATTGATGTGACATGTCGTGAAACCTGGCCTTGGCGATTGACTCGAGAATGGGGGGTGAGGGTCAGAAGTAGCCCTTGCGCTTCTTTTCTTCCATGGAGCCTGCCTTGTCGCTGTCGATCAGGCGACCCTGACGCTCGGACGTGGTGGTGAGCAGCATCTCCTGGATGATCTCGGGCAGGGTGGTGGCGGTGGACTCGACCGCGCCGGTCAGCGGGTAGCAGCCCAGGGTGCGGAAACGCACCATCTTGTTTTCCACCTTGCGCCCTTCCAGCGGCATGCGCTCGTCATCCACCATGATGTCCACGCCATCCATGCGCACGACAGGGCGTTCCTTGGCGAAATAGAGCGGCACGATATCGATGTTGTTCAGGTAGATGTACTGCCAGATGTCGAGCTCTGTCCAGTTGGACAGCGGAAACACGCGGATGCTTTCGCCCTTGTTGACCTTGCAGTTGTAGATGTTCCACAGCTCTGGGCGCTGGTTCTTCGGGTCCCAGCCGTGGTTCTTGTCACGGAACGAGAACACCCTTTCCTTGGCGCGGGATTTCTCTTCGTCTCGTCGCGCACCGCCGAAGGCAGCATCGAAGCGGTACTTGTTCAATGCCTGGCGCAGTGACTGGGTCTTCATAACATCGGTGTGTTTCTCGCTGCCATGGGTGAATGGCCCGATGCCCGCGTCCACTCCTTCCTGGTTGATGTGGACGATCAGATCGAGACCCAGCTCCTTCACATGACGATCACGGAACTCGATCATCTCGCGGAATTTCCAGGTGGTGTCCACGTGCAGCAGCGGGAAGGGGGGCTTGCCCGGGTAGAAGGCCTTCATGGCCAGGTGCAGCATCACGGCCGAATCCTTGCCAATGGAGTAAAGCATGACCGGATTGTCGAACTCCGCTGCGACTTCACGAATGATGTGAATGCTCTCGGCTTCCAGTTGCTTGAGGTGCGTCAGATTGTAGTCAGTCATCGCGATTCACTTTGTCGTGGGAGTCTTGCGGAGTGCTCGAGAGGAACCTTGCGACTCCGGGTTCAGGGATCAACAGGGCAGTGGGGCTGGCAGCGCTCTCAGCGATAGTCCTTGTCGGATTCGCGGAGCTTCTCAAGCCCGAAACCTTCTGACAAGGCGCCGCCCTGATCAGGCGACGACTTGGGGGCATAGTCGCGCGGTGCATGCACGGGTGCGTCGTCATCGTCCGCTGCGCGTCCCAGCAGGCCATCGGAGGACGCGGGCAACATGCGTCGAGCCACCTCGCCAGAGCACAGATCCTGTGCGCCACTGGCCAGATGCTGGTAAACGTCGCGGTAGCTGTCCGTCATCTGCTGCACCAGGTCGGCTGTTGTGCTGAAATGCTCGCTGACTTCATCGCGATAGCGGGAATGGCTGCGCTGCAGATCCTGCAGTTGGGTTTCCAGTTCGGCAATGCGGGATGGACTGGCACTGACACGTTCTGCCAGGAAGTAGCCGGTGGCAGCACCGACAACCAGACAAATGAAGCCGATAACCCATACCATCACTGTGCAATGCCTCTCTATTGCGCCTGGGTGCCGGGTGCGGCACCGAAAATCAGAAGTGGCGCAAGTATAGCCTGAGGTCTCCGATGGTGTCAGGAGATTCCTTGCCCGGCACGTCGGGGCCGCGTTCGCTGACTGGTCGGCGCCGGCCGGCGTGCCCTAGAATGCGTAGCCCTTGACCCCCGGAATTGCAGCCAGCATGTCGAATTCTCTGTCCGCCCCTTTGTCCCCGACGGCGCGCTACGCCATGGATGTCGCCAATGGCGTGCTTGTCGAGGATGCCGCGCAAGCGGCCGCTCTGGTGCACTTTCAGCGGCTGCATGATGAATTGGTGGCAAGCGAGAATCAGCAGGCATCGGCCCTTGACTGGCTGAAGCTCCCTTTTCTCAAGCGCCGCCCCGAATCGATCAAGGGGCTCTATGTTCACGGCGGCGTGGGGCGCGGCAAGACCTACATGATGGATGTGTTCTTCGAGAGTCTTCCAGTGCAGCGCAAGATGAGGACGCACTTCCACCGTTTCATGCAGCGCGTGCACGCGGAACTGCGTGATCTGAAGCAACAGAAGAACCCGCTGGAGGTCGTGGCCGGCATCATCGCGCGGGAAGCCCCTGTGCTCTGTTTCGACGAGTTCTTCGTGTCTGACATCGGCGATGCCATGATCCTCGGCGGTCTGCTGGGCCATTTGATGGACGAGGGGGTGGTCCTGGTGGCGACCTCGAACATCGAGCCTGATCTGCTGTATCAGAACGGTTTGCAGCGAGAACGTTTTCTTCCGGCGATTGCCCTGCTCAAGTCCCGTACCGAGATCGTCCACCTGGATGCGGGCATCGACTATCGCCTGCGAAGGCTGCAGCAGGCGAGTGTCTACCACTGTCCTCTGGACGCGCCGACAGAGGCGGCCATGTCACAGTGTTTCCGGCGCATGGTGACGGAGCACGCCCTCGTTACGGACGGGGGAGTCGTGGAGATACTGGGACGACAGATCCCGGTGCTGGCTGTAGCGGACGATGTCATCTGGTTCGATTTCGAGGATCTGTGTGGCGGGCCGCGCAGTGCCTACGATTACATCGAGCTGGCCAGGATCTATCACACCCTGCTGCTCAGCAATGTCCCGCAGCTGGATGACAGCAGCGACGACAAGGCCAGGCGCTTCATCAATCTCGTTGATGAGCTCTATGATCGCCATGTGAAGCTGATCCTGTCTGGCGCGGTCGAGTTGTCGGCCCTGTACCAGGGCCGGGGGCTGGCTTTCGTGTTCGAGCGCACTCGCAGCAGGCTGCTGGAAATGCAGTCCGAGGACTACCTGGGGCGCGAACATCGTCCTTGAACGCAGGCCCCATGCACGGCCGCCGGTGGCCCGTTTCACGGCGATTTAGTGCTTGAACTAATCAAGTTGCTTCGGTAGTATTCGCGCTCCTTGAAGACAACGCCCTTTTGGTGAAAGTAAATGAAGACCTTTATTGCGAAACCGCAGAATGTTGAACACAACTGGCTGCTTGTGGACGCCGAAGGCCAGACGCTTGGCCGCATTGCCGCAGAGATCGCCAGTCGTCTGCGCGGAAAGCACAAGCCGGAGTACACGCCTCACGTGGACACCGGTGATTACGTTGTCGTGATCAACGCCGAGAAGGTCGCCGTGACTGGCAAGAAGGAAACGGACAAGATTTACCACGCTCACTCTGCCTTCCCGGGCGGTATGAAGTCGATTGCGTTCGGCAAGCTGATCGACAGAGCGCCCGAGCGTGTTCTGAAGCTGGCCGTTAAAGGCATGCTGCCCCGCACACCGCTGGGTCGCGCGATGTTCAAGAAACTCAAGGTGTATGCCGGCAACGAGCATCCGCACACTGCACAACAGCCCCAGGCGCTGACACTGTAACGAGGTTTAACCATCACTATGTCCACGACTCAATATTACGGTACAGGTCGACGCAAGACTGCGACCGCTCGAGTGTTCCTGACACGCGGTACAGGAAATATCACCATCAACAAGCGTACGCTGGACAACTTCTTCGGCCGTGAAGTGGCGCGCATGATCGTGCAGCAGCCGCTTGAGCTGGTCGAGCTGAAAGACAAGTTCGATGTCATGGTGAGCGTGAAGGGCGGTGGCAGCTTCGGTCAAGCCGGTGCCATTCGCCACGGCATCACGCGTGCACTGATGGAATATGACGGCGAGCTGCGACCCGTGCTGCGCAAGGCAGGCTTCGTGACTCGTGACGCCCGCGCCGTGGAGCGCAAGAAGGTCGGTCTGCGCAAAGCGCGCAAGAGACCGCAATTCTCCAAGCGTTGACCCTTATGCTGCGCTGCTTTCTGGCAGTGCAGGGTGGATTTCAACCCTGGTTTTGCAAACAAAGCGCCTGTGCCTCGCGGCCCAGGCGTTTTTATTTTCCAAAAATAAAATTTCTGATTCAAATCAAAAAGTTGCCACTTTTTTGAGGAGTTTCGGACTTGAATAAGATCGGCGAATTCACTACCATCCGCCGCACTTGTTTGACCGGTGCATGCAGGCGCGCTTCCAGGCTCGCAGTTGTGCTCTTTTTTCCAGGTTCAACTCTGGTTTCCCCTTGAATTCAGGGGCTCGTAAATTACCAATGCTCAGGAGATAACACGGTGAGTGAAGACGGTACTGATTCTGGCCGCAGGCGTTTCTTGTTGGGGTCTACTTCGGTAGTCGGTGTGGCAGGTGTGGTTGCTGCTGCAGTGCCCTTTGTCGGCTCGTGGAGCCCCAGCGCCAAGGCGCGGGCTGCCGGTGCTGCTGTCCGGGTGGACATCAGCACAATCGAAGAGGGCGGCATTCTCGGTCCGATCCCCGCGTGGCGCGGTCGTCCGATATTCGTCGTTCGTCGTTCAGCCGAGGCTCTGGCAGCACTCCCTACGCTCGACAACTCCATGCAGGATCCCCAATCCCTGCAGCCTGAGCAGCCCGAATACGCCACCAACCCGCATCGCTCGCGCGAACCCGAAATCCTTGTTCTCGTAGGCCTCTGTCCGCACCTCTTCTGCTCTCCGACACCGCGTCTCGAACTGCGCGCAGAGCCGTTTGATGAACAGTGGAAGGGTGGTTTCTTCTGTCCGTGTCACGGCTCGCGTTTCGATCTCGCTGGCAGGGTGTATCAGGGCTCGCCGGCGTCACGCAACATGCAGGTGCCTCCGCATTATTACGAGTCCGAGAGTGTACTGGTAATTGGTGAAGACGGGGTGAATGCATAATGAGCACATCGAACAAAAGTGGCTGGATAGTGTCTTCCCTCGCGGGTCTTCGCGACTGGACCAATGATCGTCTGCCAATCGTTGCCGCTTGGGAGCGGCACATGAGCAAGTACTACGCGCCCAAGAATTTCAACTTCTGGTACTTCTTCGGCGTACTGTCACTGGTCGTCCTGGTCATGCAGCTGCTGACCGGAATCTGGCTGACAATGAACTACACCAACAGCGCTGAAGCAGCCTTCGCGTCCGTCGAGTACATCATGCGCGACGTCGAGTGGGGCTGGCTGTTGCGCTACCTGCACTCCACCGGCGCGTCAGCCTTCTTCATCGTTGTCTATCTGCACATGTTCCGCGGACTGATGTACGGTTCCTACAAGAAGCCGCGCGAACTTGTGTGGGTGTTCGGCATGGCCATCTACCTCGTTCTGGTGATCGAGGGCTTCATGGGTTACGTGCTGCCTTGGGGTCAGATGTCCTACTGGGGTGCCAACGTGATCGTGTCGCTGGTGGGAGCGATTCCCGTAATCGGTGAGGACCTGCTGGTCTGGGTTCGCGGCGACTACCTCATCTCCGGCGCCACCCTGAACCGCTTCTTCGCTCTGCACGTGGTTGCACTGCCCATCGTGCTGCTGGCTCTGGTTGTGCTGCACCTGCTGGCCCTGCACGAAGTCGGTTCCAACAACCCGGACGGCATCGAGATCAAGAAGAACAAGGGTCCGGATGGCATTCCGCTGGACGGCGTCCCCTTCCACCCTTACTACACCGTGCACGACCTCGTGGGCATCACTGTCTTCCTGTTCGTGTTCTGTTTCGTTGTCTTCTTCGTTCCGGAGATGGGCGGCTACTTCCTCGAGCACGCCAACTTCCAGGAAGCTGATCCGCTGAAAACTCCGGAACACGTGCCGCCTGTCTGGTACTACACACCGTTCTACTCCATGCTGCGTGCCGTGACCGTTCCGCTGTTCGGCATCGATGCGAAGTTCTGGGGTCTGATCGTGATGTTCGGTGCGATCGCCATTCTGTTCGTCGTGCCCTGGCTCGACCGCAGCCCCGTGAAGTCCATGCGTTACAAGGGCTGGGGCAGCCGCATCGCGCTGCTGGCATTCACCGTGTCCTTCATCATCCTCGGTGTGCTCGGCACCATGTCCGTCAGCCCCGCGCGCACGATGCTGGCGCAGGTCATGACAGTGGTCTACTTCGGTTTCTTTGTGCTGATGCCCTGGTACACCTCGAAGGAGCAGACCTTCCCCGAGCCCAGCCGTGTGACCGGTCGCTGGATCACCTGGAAGCAGCTGATCATCAGTATCGGTCTGCTGGCCGCGCTGGTGGTGCTGCCCCTGAAAGCTGTCGGTGCAGAGTCCAATGTTCCTCTTGATCACGTGGAAGTCGATGTACGTGATCAGGATTCCCTGCAGAACGGCTTCAAGTACTACATGAACTATTGTGCCGGCTGTCACTCCCTCCAGTACGCCCGCTACGAGCGCACTGCTTTGGACCTGGGCATTCCGACAGATGTGATCCTCGAGAACGTGATCTTCAACGATCACCAGATCGGTGACCTCATGGAAAACGCGATGTCCACCGACAATGCCAAGAACTGGTTCGGTGCAGCACCCCCCGATCTCACGCTGATCGGTCGTGTGCGCAGCCCGGAGTGGCTCTACACCTATCTGCGCACGTTCTACGCTGATCCCTCCCGTCCTTGGGGTGTGAACAACGTGGTGTTTCCGAACGTGGGCATGCCCAATGTGCTGCATGAGCTGCAGGGCGATGTGGTCTGTGCCGGCGGTGATGTGGCGCACTGCGTGCCCGAGCATGTGGACGGCACTGGCAGCATGACTCCAGAGGAGTTCGACCGCACCGTGGCCGACATCGTGAACTTCCTGTACTACATCGGCGAGCCGATGCGTGCACAACGCGAGTACATGGGCTTCTTCGTTCTTGGGTTCCTGGCGATACTGTTCGTGTTCGTGACACTGCTGAACCGCGAATTCTGGAAGAAGATTCACTGATCCGGAATTCGATTCCAGGACGATCCAAGAGCAGAGGTCTTAGATGGGTGTAGTTGCAAAGCGTTCTTCAATGACGTTCTACTCGGACGGTGCCAGTCAGTACAGTCACCGTGTGCGGATCGTGCTGGCCGAAAAAGGGGTCACCGTCGAGACCATCGACGTGGACCCCGACAAGAAGCCGGAAGACCTCTCGTCATTGAATCCGTACAACACCCTGCCGACGCTCGTGGATCGTGATCTGGTGCTGTATGAAGCCAATATCATGATGGAGTACCTGGACGAGCGGTTTCCCCACCCGCCGCTCTTCCCGGTCTATCCTGTGGCACGAGCGCAAAGCCGTCTCTGGATGTACCGCATCCAGCGCGACTGGTGCTCCCTCGTCGATTTCATCATGGCGGCCAAGGGTTCTGCGACGGAACTGGACAACGCGCGCAAGGAATTGCGTGAGAGCCTTGTCTCGATTGCGCCGATCTTTGCTGAAAAGCCCTATTTCATGAGCGATGAATTCACCATCGTCGATTGCTGTGTCACGCCCATTCTGTGGCGACTCCCGGCAATGGGCATCGAACTTGCCGAGACCAAGGCTCTGCAGCCTCTGCTGGAGTACCGTGCGCGCTTGTTTACCCGTGATTCTGTGCGCGCTAGCCTTTCGGAGCAGGAAAGGGAAATGCTTTGAATGAGGGAGGGCACGTCCATGCTGAATGATGCCCCGACCATTCATTGCCCCTCACGGTGCAAGGTATGACCATGACCTCCAGCCGTCCCTATATCATCCGGGCCCTCTACGAGTGGATTCTTGAAAACTCCTGTACACCTTACATTCTGGTCAATGCCTACGGGCAAGGTGTTCAGGTGCCTCAGGAACACGTCAAGGATGGTCAGATCATTCTCAATATCGCGCCTGCCGCCGTGCAGGGGCTGTTGATCAGGGATGACGCCTTGGAGTTCAACGGCCGTTTTGCGGGCATTCCGACCCCCGTGTACGTGCCTATCGGCGCGGTGATGGGGATCTACGCACGAGAGAACGGGCAGGGGATGGTGTTCGATCCGGAGAAGCCGCAGCCGCCGTCGCCCCGTACGCCCACTGCCGTGGTAGATGCAGGCGCAGGAAAGCCTGCCAAACCTTCCCTGCGAGTCGTCAAGTAGGCTGCCGTGTAAGGCAGCCACTCTCGACTTCCTGAGTCAGATGTACTCGAAGACCTTCACGACGCGTGACACTCCCGCCACGTTGCGCGCCAGCAGGGCGGCGCGATCACCTTCAGCCTGCGACACCATTCCCATCAGATAGACGACGCTGTTCTCGGTGACCACGCGGATGCGCCCGGACGGGACGTCACTGTTGGCGGCCATCTGGGTGCGTACCTTGGTGCTGATCCAGCTATCGTTGGTGCGGGCGAGCATGGTGGTCTGGCCGGCCACTTCCAGCTCATTGTGGACACGGCGTACCTGTGCGCTGGCGTCGGCCGCAATCTGGCCTGCGCGGATCTTCAGGGCATCCGACTGCACCTGTCCCACCAGCAGGACGACTCCGTTGTGGCTGATCACGTTGAAGTGGGCGTCGCGGAAAGCCGGCTCCATCGACTTCATGTTGACTTCCACCTTGGTCTCGATGGATTCGTCCTCGACGATGGTGCCTGCAGTGCGCACCCCGGGCTCTTCCTGCAGGCCGTTCTCGTCGGTGGTTGCCACCAGGACCGAGGTGCATCCTGCATTGACTACCAGAGCGGCTGCCAACAACAGTTTCTGTATATTCACGATTCATCCTCTCCAAAAATTTGAATGTCTATCAGGTCACACAGACTGTGAAGGACCAGCAAATGCACTTCCTGTATTCGCGCAACTGATTGGGCTGGTACGCGAATCTCGATGTCCTGCTCCGCCAGCAGGTCCGCCACATCGCCGCCATCGCGCCCTGTGAGGGCAACAGTGCGAAGCCCTCGGCTGCGTGCCAGCTTGATGGCCTCGGCTACGCTGCGTGAATTGCCGGTGGCGGAAATCGCCAGCAGCACGTCGTTCTCCTGGCCCAGCACGCGCAACTGCTGTGCGAACACTTCCCTGTAAGTCAGGTCGTTCGCGATGGAAGTCAGTGTCTGTGTGTCGGCATTCAGTGCCAGTGCCGGCAGACCCGGGCGTTCGCGCTCGAAGCGGTTGAGCAGGGTGGAAGCGAAATACTGCGCGAGTCCTCCCGAGCCCGCGGTGCCACAGCAAAGCACCTTGCCGCCCGCGAGAAGAGCGCGGGCAATGAGTTCACTCGCATCCGCCACCACCGGCGCCAATGTGGCCGCCGCTCCTTGCTTGGTCGCGATACTGTGATTGAAATGCTGTGAAACCCGTGTCTGCAGATCCATGTAGTGCAGTTGCCGCTCTTGAGTATCGATCGGCATTCTACTTCAAATTCATCAACTGTCCACGAATGGCTGCCGGCGCCGTGTCTCGGTCAGCGCTGGACATCCAGGGTGAAAGCGGCGGGTATCCAATCAAACCTCAGCGCCCCTGAGAGCGGGTCACGGGTGATGCCGAGCACGTCGAAACGACAGGGCAGTTGATCACGCAGGCCGGAGCGCAGCAGAAACACCTGTGCCGCGCGTTGCAGCTTGCGTTGCTTGCGCCAGTCGACCGTGGCGCAGGCGTGGCCATGGCTGTTGCTGCGCCGAAAGCGCACTTCGACGAATACCAACGTGTTCCCCTCGCGCATGATGAGGTCGATCTCGCCGAGCTTGCACTGGAAATTGCGTTGCAGCAGGGACATTCCCTGCGCGCAGAGGAAGTGCGCAGCATGCACTTCAAGCTGCATGCCGAAGGCGCGCTTGCCGACTTCGCCGGGGCTTGTCATGGTTGTAAATTCTGGTGGTGGTCTACCAGGAGTATAGGCAGGAATCACTCGTTCAGCAGGCTGGCGGCACCATTGATGACCACGGCGTTGCGCAGTTCCCTGCGCACACTGCCATCGGCCTGCATGCTCAGTGTGCCGGTGGCGCCTTCGATTCGTGTGCCGGGAAATGCATGCATCTGCGGCATGCGCAAATGCAGTCGATAGGCGTCGACGCCCATGGCGCGCAGACGCTGCACCGGGCCGGATGCGCTGGCCCAGGTGCTGTCCGCGGCACTCTTCAGAGGGTCGGACTGTCCGAGAATCCAAGGGGCGTCGTTGAAGATGATGCCGTTCAGATCCTGATTTGCCGCCGCATTGCTGCCGCCATCGTAGATCGACGGCATGGCGTAGACAGGTACGTCGCCCGCGTAATTGATGGACAGCGTCGGCATGATCTGTCGCCCTTCGGCCGGGTTCGCCAGCAGGAAAATGAAGTCCACATCCTGGCGCCTGCGCGGCACGAATTCGATGATGCTGCGCGGAATCAGGCTGCGGATCTGCTCCGCCCTTGCCTCGCTGGCATCAATGCTGAAAATCCGCTTCACAACTGGCGAGTAGTCCCGCGCCTCGGTGAAATTGTCGATGGACACGACGCGTCCGCCCAGCGAGTTCCAGTAGGAAACGAAGGTGTCCTGGATGCGCAGATAGTCTTCGCCCGCCGGTGTCAGCACTGCTGCATTGCGGTGGCCGGCCGCCCAGGCCGTTTGTGCCGCCTGTTGGATCTCGTCTTCCGGTGCCAGGCCGAACTGATAGAGATCCTGCAGATAGGGCGTGCCCGGGTCGCCGTAGTTCAGGGCGAGCGTGGTGACCGGCATGGGCCTGCCGGAGCGCTGCATGCGTCTGACCGCGTCCTTGAGTACCGGGCCGATGATGAGCTTGATGCCGTCGTCCACGGCCTGATCGTAGAACACCAGCACGTCGGTTCTGAAACTGGTGTCGTAAATGCGGACACGTGGCACGTCGCGACCTCTGGCGAGATCCTCGTAGTACGCACTCATGAAACCTTCACTGATGGCCTTGCCCAGCGGCTCCTGAATGGGCAGCACCAGCGCGATCTCCGCAGGCCGGGTCTCCCACAGTTCGTAGAGCATCGCCAGGGCGTCCGGCAGATTGCTTGCGGCGGAATGCTGCGCCCAGATGTTGCGCCACTGGTCGATGGCATCGAGCTGGTCCTGAATGTTGTGCTGCATGCCATTGCTCAGGCGCTGCAGCTCCAGCCAGCCGCGCAGCTCGTAGGAATCCGTGCTGCTGCCTGCATTCAATTGCTCGAGGTCGGCCCCTGCGAGGGTGGCCCAGATCGCGTTGTGATTCGCTCTCTGGGCTTCGCCGTTGAGCATGGGGGCCAGTTGTATTCTCTCGCGCAGCGCACTCATGGGCTCGTCGGCAAGCTCCAGTGCACGGGCGCGCAGTGAGAGCAGGGCAATTTGTGCGTCCTCGCTCTGGTTCGCCGCATCGGCGGAAGGTGCGCTGTCGAGACGGTGCAGTGCAGCTGTGGCATCGCCTCGGATCAGGGCGACTTCTGCCGCCAGCAGCGCATGGCGCAGGCGCAGATTGCTGGGCAGGTCGGCGTCGTCCTCCAGAGCCTCCAGAAGCTGTGCGGCGTCATCCGTGAACCCGGCGTCCAGCTGCAGGCGTGCGGCATCCAGATAGAGAGATTCGGCCAGGGGCGAGGCGCTGCGCCGTGCCTGCACCAGAATGCCGTCCACCGCGCTGAGCTGCGGGGTCTGCTCCACTTCCTGCACTGGGGCAACCGGTGCCTGGGGAGCGGAACTGCCGCAGGACAACAGCGCCGGCACCAGCAGGCTCAGCAGGGCGTGTCGTGCGCGTGGAAGCGAAGACTTGGAATTCATAGGTGATGGGCAGCGGGGGACAAGTCGGCCGAAGCTTATTACAGTTGCTCGGGAGCGGCAATCTGCGACGGTATCTGCCTCGCAGCCGGGCTGTGTATACTGCCAGCCCCGTTCGCTCCTCCGGGTTTGCCCGCAAAGAGAATTCATGACTGCAATTCACGCGCCTGCCGGCGTGCTTTACATCGTGGCCACGCCAATCGGCAATCTTGGCGACATCACCGCGCGCGCCATCGAGACACTCAAGTCAGTCGCCCTGATAGCGGCGGAAGACACGCGTCACAGCGCCCGTCTTCTGCAGCACTTCGGCATCCAGACGCGCATGGCGTCCTACCATGATTTCAGCGATGACGCTCGGGTGGAGCAACTGCTGCGCACCCTGCTGGATGGCCAGTCGATAGCGCTCATATCCGATGCGGGCACTCCCCTGATTTCCGACCCCGGGTATCGGCTGGTCAGCGCAGTGCGTGCGCAGGGTGTGAAAGTGGTGCCCGTGCCCGGGGTCTGCGCTGCCTTTGCAGCACTGTCGGCGGCCGGCATTCCGAGTGACCGCTTCACCTTCGAGGGATTCCCGCCTGCGAAGCAGGCGGCGCGGCTGAAGCTGTTCGAGTCGCTGCAGCGGGAGCCTCGCACCCTCGTATTCTACGAGTCGCCTCATCGCATCCTGGACTGCGTGGATGACATGGCGCGGGGCTTTGGCAGTGAGCGGATGGCCGTCATTGCGCGTGAGCTGACCAAGACCTTCGAGACCATTCACGGCGATACCCTGGGCGCTCTGCAGCAATGGCTGCGCGCCGATGAGAATCAGCAGCGCGGCGAGTTCGTGATTCTGCTGCGGGGAGCGGAGCCGGTGCAGGACGAGCAGGTGCCACCCGAGGCGCGTCGCGTGCTGGCTGTGCTGCTGGAAGAGTTGTCCGTCAAGCAGGCGACCGCGCTGGCGTCCCGCCTGACCGGAGTGAAGAAGAATCTGCTCTACGCGCTGGCGCTGGAAGGTGCCGCCAGCGCCGGGGATGAGCCGTCTTCGACCTGAAGGCTCAGGGCTTGCGCGTCCACTGGCCTGGGGCAGTTTCCACGAAGTGGCCCGAATGTGTGGCCTCGAAGGCCCGCTCGAAAGCCAGCTTGGCGACTTCCGACACCGCAATGCCATTGCTGGCCGCAATCTGCTCGTAACGCGCGCGACGCTGGGCGTTGACGCTTTCCACCAGCGCCGCGACATCCGCCGGCACGTTGCTCTGCACCTGGCCGATGTAGCCGTCCTGCTTCTCGCCGATCTGCCCCGCCGCCTTTGCTTCTTCAAGCGTGGCCGCCAGTGCCCCCTGACTGAGAAACAGCAGGGCCAGCACGGCAAACGAGAGGATGCGAGTGAATCGATTCATGAGAGTCTCCTGTCAGAACAAGCCGCTGTCGGCACTAAAGATATCATCGAGTTCCTGCTCGACCTTCACGCGAATCTCGTGCTCGATGCGGACGTTGAGGTTGATGGTGATGGGTTCCGACGGCATGGCCACCTGCACGGTCGGGGTGCAGGCTTGCAGGAGCGTCAGACCTGTCAGTAGCAGAATCAGGGGTCGCGATGTCATGGGGGCATTCCGTCAAGGCTGTTGATCAATTCATGGCTGCACTATAGCAGAGCCGGCTGAACCGCAGCTTAAGCCCTTGTGCGCAGGGAACGCGACCCCGAACTCCGCGTCAGCGTGCCTGCAAGTACGCCTCCACAGCCTCCGTGACGGAGCGCCCCGCCTGCAGGCTGCGCAGCAGGGCGGGGATGTTGTCGCTGATGTTCAGATTCAAATTGATGCGCTGCTCGGGATTGTTGTCCGGATTGACGCCCTGCATCTGGATGGCCAGCGACAGTTCCCCTTCAGGAAGGTAGTTCACGCTGGCGTCCAGCACGTCGTAGCGGTAGTTGTTCAGCGTCGTGTTCACGAAGTCCACTGCTGAATTGCCCGTGCCGGTGCCGCCGGTATAACGGATGCTGCCACCGGGTGTCTCCGCGTGGAGTGCCCCGGCTGCGACGCTGATGCCTGTGGCATCCAGGCGCACCGGCAGCGTGCCGGAGAGCAGACCGCTGGCCTGGACTCCCTCGTAGGCCCCCAGCGCCAGAATGCGCTCCACATCGATCCGCTCCAGTTGCAGCTCGAGCATTCCGTCGCTGCCATCGAGGGCCAGATCGCCGCCGGCTGACAGGACGCGGCCACCGAACACATCGAGGGAGAGGCCGGCGAGTTGCAGGCGTCCTGCCTCCATGTCGAGTGCGATGTCGGTCTTGACGTTCTGCAGGGAGATGCCGGGATCAACACTGTCGATCGAGAGCGCTGCCAGGCCATCGCTGCGCAGGCGGTTGCCGTCGAGCTCGCCCCGAAACCGGGTGCTCAGACCAGCGATCGCGGTATCGCCCACGAAGCCGCCGAGTCCGTCCAGCTGGATTTCAAGCGGCCCCGATACCTGGAGACTGCCGGTCGCATTGCGGGAGAGGCTCAGCTGCGACTGCGCGGCGACACTGCCCGCCAGGATGTCGCCAGGCAGCCCCGACGCCTGCAGCAGGGTGCTGAGTCGAGCGTTGTCCGCGTCGAACCGGGTAGCGGGCAGTTGCACCTGAGCTCTCCCCTGGCCTTCCGTGGTGTCGAACGCCAGTTCTCCTTGCAGTGCCAGCCGCTCAGCAAGCGCCAGAGTGCTGTGGCTCGTCAGCCGTGAGCCGTCCCAGCGCAAGGTGGCGCTGAGGGTGGGGGGCGGCATGGCATAGGGAAGGGTGAGGCCCTGCACATCGTCCAGGCGCACAGCGGTTTCCAACTGCGCCAGGCGCAGAGGCGAGGACTCCCCGCTGGCCTGCAGCGCCGTGAGAGTCACCTTCGCTCCGAATTCCCGATCCTCCACGCGCAGTTGCGGCAGATGCAAGAGAATCTCAGGGCTGTCGAGCACCCAGTGGCCGGTCGCCCACGCCAGGGTGCCGCGAGTTTCCACCTGGATCTGGGTCGCCATCACCCCGCCGGGCAGCGCCAGCTCAGGCAGTGTCGCAGCCAGAGGCTGGCCAGACGACGCCTTCAGCACGCCAGCCAGACTCTGCGAAAAGCGGCAATCTCCCTGCGGCTGGCACTCGCCCTCAAGGTTCAGTGCGTCGAGGCGCCAGTCGACACTGGCTCCCTGCCGGTTCCATGTGCCGTGCGTGGCCTGCACTGTCAGCGCCAGTGGCACCGGCAGGTCGGTGTCTTGCGGCAGCGTGGCCTGGACACGCAAGTCTGCCTCACCTGCCAGACCTGCGGTGAATTCGCTGACGATGCCGCTTGCCTGCAGCGCCTCGTGCAAGGGCGCCAGAGACATCTGAGCGCTGCCATCAAGCAAGAGGCCGCTGTCTGTGGCGTGGATTGTCAGGTCGGCGCGCAGCACCTGCCGAGACCCGTGCTGCAGCTGCAGACTCGCCGTGTGTGCAGCAGGGCGGGGGCCGCGTTCGAGGAGGCTTGTTTCTGGAATGAAGTGGCTTGAAACGAAGGCCTCGTCGTGCCAGTTGCTGCGCCAGTCCAGCAGCAAGTCCGCTGCACGCCATTGCGCTTGGAACTCACGCTCATCCGTGCGGGCGCTCAGGCTGCTTGCCAGTGCCCAGGGCGCGATGTGGAGTGTGGCGATGTCGGCGGAAAAGGCGGGCAGGGCCTGCAGCACGGCGAGTGTTGCCGCGATGCTCTCGGCAGGCGGCATCGAGGTGGATTGTGTGCTGGCGGCCAGATGCAGATCGACTCGGTCAATCTGGATGCGCTGCACGCGACCTCGCAGCAGTTCCGGCAGAGCGTAGTTCACGCGCAGGTTCTCGATGCGTGTGGGCGTCGTGGCACCTGGCAGCATCACTTGCAGCGACTGGATCTGCGCCGAGCGAGTGTCCCACTGCAGTCCCGTCACCGCCTGCAGCGTCACTCCGTAATTCCGCAACAATGCCTGAAGCGCGTGCTGCAGCACGAAATCCCTGTTGAGCAGGGCCGCGCCCGCCATCAACATCAGCGTCAGCAGCACGACCAGCAGCGCAATGGTCGGCCGTCGACGTGCATGTGGGCGATGATCCTGCATGATGAAGACTCTGCACTGTGTGACAGGTGGCAGTGTGCCACAGGGAGGCCACGCATGTCCGGCGCCAGGCCGCGCGCAGCGCAGGCACAATCTGCTTGTATAAAGCTGTATGCTCGCTTAACCTGCGCGCCGAGTCAGCCGGACAGTCGCTGTCGGGAGTTCTTCTTCATGCGTCATCGACGCGCGTCGAGGTGCCTGACGGAGGAAAGTCCGGGCTCCACAGAGCAGAACGCCAGGTAACGCCTGGGAGGCGTGAGCCTACGGAAAGTGCAACAGAGAGCAGACCGCCAACCCCGACGCGAGTCGGGCGGTAAGGGTGAAAGGGTGCGGTAAGAGCGCACCGCGCGACTGGCAACAGGCCGCGGCACGGCAAACCCCGTTCGGAGCAAGGCCAAATAGGAACCCAAGGGTGCTGCTCGCACTGGGTTCGGGTAGGCTGCTCGAGGCTGACAGTGATGTCAGTCCCAGATGAATGACTGTCCACGACAGAACCCGGCTTACAGGCTGACTCGCCTTTTTTTCTTCAGTTTCAATCGATTACCTCCCTTCTGACGCATGCAAACCTAATAAAGCACTTTAAGTGTTTTATTTAGTGTTTTGATATTGCGCCAATTCTCCTTTATCGACCTCCGCCTCGACGTAACTTCCGGATTTCCCTAAGCATTTTCCCTTCGTCACCCCCGCAAAAAGAGCAAATAAATCTTGCTTCAGTTTCTTGTCCTGCCTATAGTGGCAGGACGTGGAGAAAAGTGGGTAATTCTGTAGAAAAGTGGGATTCCGAGAGGGTCTGATCCCATCGGAGACAGAAAAACGGGGCGAGGGTTCGCGGTGTTTCGAGGCGTCAATGTCATCAATCTGGATCCGAAGGGGCGTCTGGCCATGCCAGCGCGCTATCGCGATCAATTGGTGACGCAATTCGCCGGCCGCCTGGTGGCGACGATCGACCCCATGGCCAAGTGCCTGCTGCTGTACCCCATCGATGTCTGGGAAGAGATCCAGAAGAAGATCGAGGCCCTCTCCAGCTTCAACGCGGATACCCGCAAGTTCCAGCGCATGATGATCGGCTATGCCACGGACCTTGAGCTGGATGGCAGTGGTCGCATCCTGTTGTCTCAGGTGCTGCGCAATCACGCCGAGCTGGACAAGCACGTTGCGTTGGTGGGGCAGGGCAAGAAGCTGGAATTGTGGAGCGAAGAGAACTGGGCCGAGCAGACGCAGCTTTGGCTGTCGCAGGCGAGTTCGGGTGGCGAGCTGCCGACAGAGCTGCAGTCGCTCTCGCTCTGATGGATTCTGGATGTGGCGTTCCGCTTTCGTGGTGACAGTCGGAAGGCGCTTGAGGACGGTTTGAATGATGTCAGGCGCACTGCAACACGAAACGGTTCTGCTGGAGCCTGCGGTCGAGGCGCTGCTGTCCGCAGCAGATGGTGTCTACGTCGATGGCACCTTCGGTCGTGGGGGGCATTCGCAGAGGATTCTGCTGGGCTTGAACGAGCAAGGTCGTCTGCTGGCCTTCGACAAGGACCCGGCAGCGGTGCAGGTGGCGCGGGAGCGCTTTGCTGCAGACAGTCGCTTCGAGATCGTGCAACGCTCCTTCGCGGATCTGCATGAGGTGGTCGAGCAGCGCGGTCTGGCGGGCAAGGTGAGCGGGGTATTGCTGGATCTCGGCGTCTCTTCGCCGCAGCTGGATGACGCGCAGCGCGGTTTCAGTTTCGTGAACGATGGCCCGCTGGACATGCGAATGAATCCGCAGGAAGGCATCAGCGCGGCGCAGTGGATTGCAGAGGCCCAAGAGCAGGAGATCGCGGATGTGATCTACCGCTACGGCGAAGAGCGCTTCTCGCGCCGCATGGCGAAGGCGATCGTGGCGAGGCGCCAGATGGCTCCGATCACGGGCACCCTGGAGCTGGCCGAGATCATCAAGCAGGCCAACCCGGCGTGGGAGAAGCACAAGCACCCTGCCACGCGCGCCTTCCAGGCCATCCGGATTCATGTGAATCGCGAGCTGGATGATCTGCAGAGTGTGCTGGCGCAGGCGCTGGACCTGCTGCAGCCGGGAGGGCGGCTGGTGGTGATCAGCTTCCACTCGCTCGAGGATCGCATCGTCAAACAGTTCATCAATGAGCAGGCGCGCGGTGACGATTACCCTGCCGGAGTGCCGATACAGTTTGCCGATCTGAACCCGAGGCTGCGCAAGCTGGGCAAGGCGGTGAAAGCCGATGCGAGAGAGGTGGCGGCCAATCCACGGTCGCGCAGCGCCATCATGAGGGTGGCAGAGAAACTGGCCTGAACGAACCCTGTAAGAACCCTGTAAGAACCCTGTAAGCGCGCAACCCCAGAACAAGATGCCCGATTCAAGTGAGCACATATGAACAAGTCTCTCGGCACCTCCAGCATCGCAAGGGCGTTCACTTCCAAGACCATTTATCAGTGGCTGGGCCTGTTCTCGCCGCGCATGCTGCTGATCTGTCTGCTGTTGCTGACCATGCTGGCTTCCGGTATCGCCGTCATCTACACCACCTTCAAGAACCGCTCCATGCTCAACGAACTGCAGATGCTGCGCAATCAACGCAACGAGCTGCAGGTGCAGTGGGGTCAGCTGCTGATCGAGCAGAGCACCTTCAGCCTGGACAGTCGCATCGAGCGCAAGGCCATCGACGAGTTGCAGATGACTGTCCCCGAGATTTCCGACGTTGTAATGGTGCGCTATGACTAGAGACGAAGCCCAACAAAAACCGCTGACCTGGCGCCTCTACCTGATTCTCGCGGCGCTCGTGCTTTGCGTCATGGCCGTGATCTGGAAGCTCGCCAACCTGCATGTGCTGCAGCAGGACTTCCTGCAGGGGCAGGGTGATGCTCGCACCGTGCGTGTCGAGCCGCTGTCCGCCAATCGCGGCATCATCATGGATCGCAACGGTGAGCCGCTGGCGGTCAGCACGCCGGTGAAATCCATCTGGGTGAATCCGCGCGAACTCTCCCAGGAATTGCGTGACATCGAAGTGCTGGCGTTCGCGCTGGAGCTGGATTCTCAGCAACTGGCCTCCAGCATTGCCGCCAATGCCGAGAAGGAATTTCTCTACGTCAAGCGACGCATTCCGCCGGCGGAAGCCGATCGCATTCTCGACATGAAGATCGCAGGTGTCTACGCGCGGACCGAGTATCAGCGCTACTACCCCCAGGGCGAGATTGCCGCTCATCTGGTGGGCTTCACCAATGTCGATGACGCAGGGCAGGAAGGCATGGAGCTGGCCTTCGACAACTGGCTGCAGGGCATTCCCGGTCGTCAGCAGGTCATGAAGGATCGTCGCGGACGCATCATCCGCGAGCTCGACACGCTGCAGCCCGCGCAGGCCGGCAAGGACATGGCGCTGAGCATCGACTTCCGCATCCAGAATCACGCCTACAAGGAGCTCAAGTCGGAGTACCTGCTGCGCGGCGCGCGCTCTGCGTCGGTGGTGGTGATGGACATCAAGACCGGAGAAGTCCTGGCAATGGTGAACCAACCGTCCTACAACCCCAACAACCGCGGCGCCATCACGGACTTCAGTGCCCTGCGCAATCGTGCGGTGACCGATCTGGTGGAGCCGGGGTCCACGATCAAGGCCTTCACTGTGGCGGCTGCGCTTGAGTCCGGGCGTTACACCCCGGAGACGCTGGTTGACACGAGTCCTGGCCGCATCCGCGTCGGACGCGACTGGGTGACCGACGCCACCACGCGAGACATCAATCATGGTGTCCTCACCGTCGAGGGCATCATCACCAAGTCCAGCAATGTGGGCGCCAGCCTGCTGGCCTTGTCCATCGGCCCGGATGCGCTGCGCGACGTGCTCGCGCGCGTGGGCTTCGGTGTGGAAACCGGCACCGGATTCCCCGGCGAGCGCAGTGGTGTCCTGCCGGCGCATCGCCGCTGGTCGGACATCGAAACCGCGACCTTGTCCTATGGTTACGGCCTCTCCGCATCCGCACTGCAGATCGCCAGCGCCTACTCCACGCTGGCCGACGGCGGTGTGCGCAAGCCGGTGTCTCTGCTCAAGCTTGACGACGCGACGCTGGCGTCCCAGCCCCGCGAACAGGTGATCAGCGAGACTGTGGCTCATGCCGTCATGAATGCCCTGGAAACGGTGGTGGACAAGGAGCGCGGCGGCGGCGCTACAGCGGCGAACGTGCCGCTCTACACCGTGGCCGGCAAGACGGGCACCGCACACATCGTGGGGGCCTCCGGTTACGAGAAGAATGCCTACAACTCGCTGTTTGCAGGCTATGCCCCGGCCAATGATCCACGCATCGTCGTCGTCATCATCATGAACGAGCCGGGCGGCAGCGAGCACTATGGCAGTCAGGTGGCTGCGCCCCTGTTCTCGCGCATTGTTGCCGGCGCCATGCGCATCATGAATGTGCCGCCCGATGACATGGAAAACGCAGAAATCATGACCCTGAGCGCCCTGTGACGGATGCCTGACGATGAACACAGCGGAAAAGATTGTGTACACAACCAGTCTTGAACAATTGCTCAGTGGTCTCGTGACGCTGCCGGCGGGACTGCCGCCAGAGTGCGATGTGCGCGTCAGTGGCGTGACACTCGACAGTCGCACAGTGGCGCCAGGTGACCTCTTCTTCGCCTGCTTCGGTCGCAATCATGACGGGCGGGATTTCGTCGATGCCGCCATCGACAAAGGGGCGGCCGCCATTCTTGCTCAGGCCGACGCCCGCTGGCAGGGCGTGAGTCTGCGCCGTGGTGTGCCAGTGCTGTGCGTGGACGATCTGGCTGCCCGTGTCAGCGCGATTGCCGGCCGCTTCTTCGACGAACCCAGCGCGGCCATGACGATGATCGGCGTCACCGGCACCAACGGCAAGACCAGCTGCACCCAGTTCATCGCGCAGGTGCTCGGGGGCATGGGGCGCTCCTGCGGCGTGATCGGGACTCTCGGGAACGGTTTTTTGCCGGCGCTCGAAGAGTCCACGCACACGACTCCCGACCCTGTCTTCCTGCAGGCGGCACTGGCCGATCTGCGTTCGCGCGGCGCCGACAGCGTGGCGATGGAAGTGTCTTCCCAGGGGCTGCATCAGCATCGCGTGAGTGGCGTGCGCTTCGATGTGGCCGTCTTCACCAATCTGACCCGCGATCATCTGGATTACCACGGCAGCATGGAGGATTACGCGGAAACCAAGCGTCGTCTCTTCATGATGGCCGGGCTCAGCAGCGCGGTGGTCAACATGGATGATCCCTACGCCTGCCGGATTCTCAATACGCTGTCGCCCTCGGTGCGCAGCTACACCTTCAGTGTGGCCAATTCCCATGCCGACATTCATGCCCTGAGCCTGCAGCTGACACCCCGCGGTTACCGTGCACGGGTGCGCACGCCGTTCGGTGAAGGTGAAATTGCCGGATCACTGCTCGGGCGCTTCAACTTCAGCAATGTGCTGGCCGTTCTCGCCACGCTGATCGCGACCGAATCCGTGCGTCCGCATTTTTCGCTGTCGGCGCTGCTGGAGCGCATCGCCCAGTTGCAGCCTGTCTCCGGCCGCATGCAGATCGTGGCGCAGCCTGCCGACATCACGGCGGTGGTGGACTATGCGCACACACCCGATGCGCTGCAGGTGTCCCTGCAGGCACTGCGCGAGCACTTTCATGGCCGCATCTGGTGCGTCTTCGGCTGTGGTGGCAATCGTGATCAGGGCAAGCGACCGCTCATGGCCGAGATCGCCGAACGCCATGCCGACATGCTCGTGGTGACGGACGACAATCCGCGCCTGGAGGATGCCGATGCCATCGTGCGGCAGATCGTGCTCGGTGTCACAGATACCGGCAAGCTGATCGTTGAGCGCGACCGCGCACGTGCGATTGCTCTCGCAGTGGCCCGTGCGGCGCCGGGCGACGTGGTCATGATCGCTGGCAAGGGTCACGAAACCTATCAGGACATCAAGGGCCAGAAGTTGATGTTCAGCGATGTCGCCCAGGCCAGGGCGGCCTTGCAGCTGCGCAGCGCTGCAGGGGTTGCACGATGATCGGCACACTCTCACTTGGCGCCTTGCAGGCCGTGGTTCCCGCCACGCGGCATGGCGTCGATGTGAACTTCTCTCGCGTCAGTACCGACACGCGCACGCTGCGCCCCGGCGATCTTTACATCGCCCTGCGTGGCGCAAGTTTCGATGGCAATGACTTTGTCGATCAGGCCTTCGAGAACGGGGCTGGCGCTGCCATCGTCAGCTCGCCGCAGGCCGTTCGCTCACCCTGCCTGCTGGTGGCCGATACCACGGCTGCGCTCGCGGAACTGGCGCTGCTCAACCGCCAGCGTTCCTCCGCTCGAGTCGTCGCCATCACCGGAAGCCAGGGCAAGACCAGCGTGAAGGAAATGATCGGCCGGATTCTGAGTGTGTCGCACAGAACGCTGGTGACGCGCGGCAATTTCAACAATCACATCGGTGTGCCGCTGACCCTGCTCGAACTGGATGAGACGCATGAATGCGCGGTCATCGAACTGGGGGCGAGTGGTCTGGGCGAAATCGCCTGGACGGTGCGGCTGGCACAGCCGCACGTGGCGGTGCTCACCAATGCCGCTGCCACCCATCTGGAAGGTTTCGGCTCTCTGGCCGGCGTGGTGCAGACCAAGGGCGAGATCATCGATGGTCTGCCGGCGGACGGCACGGCCGTGCTCAATGCCGATGACCCGCATTTTGCCGTCTGGCGCGCGCGCGCCGGCCAACGCCGTGCACTGTGCTTCAGTCTGCATGATACGTCGGCCGACTATCAGGCCAGCGCGATCCTGATCGATGGTCGTGAAGGCACGCAGTTCACGCTGCATACCCCGGCCGGCGACTGCGGCATCACGCTGCATCTGCTGGGCCTGCACAACGTCGCCAATGCGCTGGCCGCCAGTGCCGCTGCCATGGCGGCAGGGGCAACACTCGAGGATGTGCGCGTTGGACTGGCCCTGGTCAGACCGGTCGCCGGTCGTCTGTGTCTGCGCGAGGCGGCCAATGGGGCTGCGCTGGTGGACGACACCTACAACGCCAGTCCCTCGTCCTTTCGTGCCGCGATTGATGTGCTTCGTGGTTTTCCCGGCCGCCGCATCCTGATCATGGGTGACATGGGCGAGCTCGGGAGCGACGCCGAAAGCGGGCATCGCTATGTGGGCGACTACGCTCGCTCCTGTGGTATCGACACCTTGTGGGCCACTGGCCCGCTGAGCCGACTGGCCGTCAGCGGCTTCGGGGAGGGTGCGTTGCACTTCGCGTCCATCGACAGTCTCATCGCCCATGCCCTGGTCAACACCGACGCGCAGTGCAGCGTGCTAATAAAAGGGTCCCGCAGTGCCGGGATGGAACGTGCAGTAGAGAAACTCATCGCGGGAGACACCCCATAATGCTCGTCTGGCTTGCCAATTATCTGACTCAGATCGACAGCGGCTTCGCTGTCATTCAGTACATCACGGTCAGGGGGATATTCAGCATTCTGACTGCCCTGATGATCTCGCTGATCATCGGGCCCTGGATGATTCGTCGGCTCAACAGTCTGCAGATCGGGCAGGTCGTGCGGGATGATGGTCCTTCCAGTCACTTCAGCAAGGCTGGCACGCCCACCATGGGCGGCGCACTGATCCTGGTCAGCATGCTGTGCAGCACGCTGCTGTGGTCGGATCTGAACAATCACTATGTGTGGATCACGCTCGCGGTCACCTTGCTGTTCGGCGCCATCGGCTGGGTGGACGACTACCGCAAGGTCTTCGAGAAGAACCCGAAGGGGCTGCCCGCGCGCTGGAAGTATTTCTGGCAGTCCGTTGCCGGCTTCGGCGCGGCGCTGCTGTTGTACTACACCGCGATCGGCCCCGCCGAAACCCATTACATCGTGCCCTTCTTCAAGGATGTCTCGATCAATGCCGGCATCCTGTTCGTCCTCATCACCTATTTCGTCATTGTGGGCAGCAGCAATGCGGTCAACCTGACGGATGGTCTGGATGGTCTGGCGATTCTGCCGACCGTGATGGTGGGCGGCGCGCTGGGCATGATTGCCTATCTCGCCGGACACGTGGAGTTCTCCGAGTATCTGCGCATTCCCTACGTGGCCGGCGCGGGCGAGTTGGTGATCTTCTGCGGCACGCTCGTCGGTGCCGGACTCGGCTTTCTCTGGTTCAACACCTATCCCGCCCAGGTCTTCATGGGGGATGTGGGCGCCCTGGCACTGGGTGCTGCCCTCGGTGTGGTGGCGGTGATCGCACGCCACGAGATCGTGCTCTTCATCATGGGCGGTGTGTTCGTGATGGAAACGGTGTCGGTGATCCTGCAGGTCGGTTCGTTCAAGCTGACCGGCAAGCGCATCTTCCGCATGGCACCGCTGCACCACCATTTTGAGTTGAAAGGCTGGCCCGAGCCACGTGTGATCGTCCGCTTCTGGATCATCACCGTGATGCTCGTCCTCTTCGGGCTGGCCACCCTGAAACTGCGTTGAACCCGGAACAGGCGAACAGAGCATCGTGAATCACCAAGGCAGCAGAAGAATCATCGTGGGACTGGGCAAGACTGGTTTGTCCGTCGCGCGCTATCTGCACTCTCTCGACATGGATTTCGCCGTGGTGGACAGCCGGCTCAACCCGCCCGGCCTCGCCGATTTTCGTCGTGAATTTCCTGCCGCGGAACTGGTGCTGGGCGAGTTCCCGGCACAGCGACTGCAGCAGGCAGAGGAGTTGATTGTCAGCCCGGGCGTGAGTCTGGAGACGCCTGCCATTCGCGCGGCCATCGGCGCCGGTGTCGCCATCACCGGTGACATCGACCTGTTCAGCCGTGCCGTCACTGCGCCCTTGCTGGCCGTGACTGGCTCCAACGGCAAGAGCACGGTGGTCTCGCTGCTGGGAGCCATGGCGCGTGCGGCAGGGCGCAAGGTCGGCATCGGCGGCAATCTCGACGGTGCCGAGGCGGCTCCCGCGCTGGACTTGCTGCTTGCCGGGTCACACGAACTGTATGTGCTGGAGCTGTCCAGTTTCCAACTCGAGACCACTGCTCATCTGGGTGCGAAGGCCGCCTGCATTCTCAATCTCAGTGACGATCACATGGATCGCTACGCCAGCATGCAGGACTACAGTGCCGCGAAGCAGCGCATCTTCCTCGGTTGCGAACACGCGATTGTCAATCGCGACGAGCCGGCCAGCGTGCCGCAGCACCCCGTCAAGGAGCGACACACGTTCGGACTCGATGCACCGCAGGCCAATGCCTGGGGCGTGTTGCTGCGTGACGGCCGACCCTGGCTTGCCCGTGGCGACGAGGCCTTGCTGGGCGTGCACGAGATGAAGATCGCCGGCCGCCACAATGTCGCCAATGCGCTGGCTGCCCTGGCCATGGGCGAGGCGGCCGGACTGCCGCTGCCTGCAATGCTTGAGGCCCTGCGACATTTCGCCGGCCTGCCGCATCGTTGTCAGTGGGTGCGCGAGCTGCACGGCGTGAATTACTACAATGATTCCAAGGGCACCAATGTCGGTGCATCGCTGGTCGCCATCGAAAGTCTGGGCGAGCTGTGCAGCGGCAGGCTCGTGCTGATCGCGGGAGGCATCGACAAGGAAGCGGACTTCGCGCCCATGCTGCCTGCACTGTCACGCTTCGTGCGACTGGCTGTCCTGATTGGCCGCGATGCCGCACGCATTGCCGAGGTGATTCGACACAGTGTGCAGGTGGTGTTCGCCGGCAGCATGGAAGCGGCGGTGCAGATCGCGGCAAAGCAGGCGCAGGCGGGCGACACCGTGCTGCTCTCGCCCGCCTGTGCGAGTCTCGACATGTTCACCGATTTTGCGCATCGCGGCAGAGTCTTCACTCAGGTCGTGGAGGAGCTGGCATGAACACGCATGCGGCGACTCCAGCAATCTTCCGCCCGGTGGTGGCACGGCATCAGCTGAATGTGCTCGTGGTGGTCACCTTGCTCCTGATGAGCATCGGCCTGCTGATGATGACTTCGGCGTCGGTGGAGATTGCCAATGGTCTCTACGGGGATCCTTTCTTTTTCCTGAAGCGCCAGGTGTTCTTCACCGTGCTCGCCATCGCCATCGGTCTGGGCACACTGCTGGTGCCGGTGCGCTTCTGGTACGGCATCTCGCCGCTGCTGCTGGTGGCGTCCTACGTCCTGCTCGGGCTGGTGCTGGTGCCTGGCATCGGGCACGAGGTCAATGGCAGTTCCCGCTGGATCAATCTCGGCTTCTACAATCTGCAGCCTTCGGAGATGGCCAAGCTCTTCATGGTGTTCTACTTCGCCGCCTATCTGGAACGGCGCCGCGAGGAAGTGATCGGCTCCTGGACGGGGTTCCTCAAGCCGATGGCCCTGCTGGCGGCCGCCATCGTGCTGCTGCATTTCGAGCCCGATCATGGCGCCATGGTGATCATGATCGGCACCAGCTTCAGCATGATCTTTCTCGCAGGGGCCAGGTTGCACCGCTTTGCGCTGGTGCTGGCGCTGTGTCTCGGGGCCGTGGCCGCCCTCGCGATCATGAAGCCGTACGTACTGGATCGCTTCGAGTCCTTCATGAATCCCTGGGCGGAAGAGTATGTCTACGGCGAGGGCTATCAACTGACCCAGGCGCTGATCGCCTTCGGTCGCGGTGGCTGGTTCGGTGAAGGGCTTGGCAACAGCATCCAGAAACTCTATTTCCTGCCGGAAGCGCATACCGATTTCGTGCTGGCGATTGTGGCCGAGGAATTCGGACTGATTGGTGTGAGTGTGGTGATCGGCCTGTTCATTGCGCTGATCGCCCAGGCCTTCATGATCGGCAAGCGCGTGGAGGCGCGGGGCGATCTGTTCCCAGCCTACGTCGCTTACGGCATCGCGATGCTGTTCGCCTGTCAGACGCTGATCAACGTCGGCGTCAACATCGGTCTGCTGCCCACCAAGGGGCTGACGCTGCCCTTCCTCAGTTATGGGGGCAACAGTCTGCTGGTGAGCTGCTTCATGGTCGCGATTCTCGTGCGCATTCAGTATGAGCTGACCCAGTCAACGGCGCCGATGGCGAAGCGAGGCACGCGATGAGCTCCGCTTCTTTCGCAGCCGGTGCGACCAAGGGCACGGTGCTCATCATGGCGGCCGGTACCGGTGGTCACATCTTTCCTGCCTTGAGCATCGCGCGCAATCTGCAGAGCCAGGGTTATCGCACGGAGTGGCTCGGCACGCCAACGGGCCTTGAGGTCGAGGTGCTGCGCAACACCGACATCGTCCTGCATCGCATTCATGCGCGCGGTCTGCGTGGCAAGAGCCGGTTGAGTGTGCTCACTGCCCCCTTCATGCTGGGGCGCGCCCTGCTGCAATCGCTGCTGGTGCTGCGCCGTGTGCAGCCGTGCTGTGTGCTGGGCATGGGCGGCTATGTCACCGGGCCGGGCGGAGTGGCGGCGCGACTCGCCGGCAAGCCGCTGCTGATTCACGAGCAGAATGCCATTGCCGGATTCAGCAATCGTGTGCTGGCGCGCATCGCCACGCGGGTGATGGAGGCATTCCCCGGCACCTTCGCACCGCAGACCGGCGCCATCAGCACGGGCAATCCGGTACGTGCCGAGATTCGTGCACTGCCCCTGCCGCAGGAGCGGGTCCCTGTTGCCGATGATCGCCTGCGCGTTCTGGTGCTGGGCGGCAGTCTTGGCGCGGTGGCCATCAATCGCCTGTTGCCGCAGGCGCTGCAATTGCTCGCGGCCGAGCAACGCCCGCTGCTGCGCCACCAAGTGGGCCGCAACAATCTCGAGCAGGCGCGCGAGGCTTATGCGCAGGCCGGGCTGACACTGGGCGATGCCTGCCAGGTGCTGCCGTTCATCGACGACATGGCGGCCGCCTATGACTGGGCCGATCTGGTGATCTGTCGCGCGGGTGCCACCACGGTGTGCGAGATTGCCGCCGCGGGCAAGCCCGCGATCTTCATTCCATTCCCGCATGCCGTGGATGACCACCAGACGCACAACGCGCAGTGGCTCAGCAATGCGGGTGCGGCCGTCCTGATTCAGCAGCGTGATCTGAACGCGCAGGATCTGGCCGGCCTGCTCGACAAATTTTCCCGAGATCGCGCCAGCCTGCTGGCGATGGCAATCGGCGCCCGTGCACTGGCACGCCCCGAAGCCTGCGATCTGGTGACCGAACAATGCATCAAGGCCTGTGGGGCGCCATCACCATGAAGTTCATGACACCAATGCCGCGTCAGCACAGTGTGCCGGAAATGCGCCGCATCAAGACCATTCATTTCGTTGGCATCGGTGGTGCCGGCATGTGCGGCATCGCCGAGGTGCTGCTGAATCAGGGGTATCGCATCACCGGCTCCGACCTGAAGGCGTCGGGTGTCACTGCTCGACTCGAAGGTCTGGGGGCGACGGTGTACATCGGTCATCGTGCCGAGAACGTGGCCACTGCCGATGTGGTGGTCTATTCCAGCGCCGTCAATCCTGCCAATCCGGAACTCAGCGCCGCGCGCGCGGCCGGGCGTCCCATCATTGCCCGCGCCGAGATGCTGGCCGAACTGATGCGTTATCGTCATGGCATCGCCATTGCCGGCACCCACGGCAAGACCACCACCACCAGTCTGGTGGCGTCAATCTTCGCGGAAGCCGGGCTCGATCCGACCTTCGTGATCGGCGGTCTGCTCAACAGTGCCGGCGCCAATGCGCGGCTGGGAGAGAGCCGTTACCTGGTGGCGGAAGCGGACGAGAGCGATGCCTCTTTTCTGCATCTGCAACCCATGGTGACGGCCGTGACCAATATCGACGCCGACCACATGAGCACCTACGACGGCGACTTCAACAAGCTGAAGAAATATTTCGTGGAGTTCCTGCACAATCTGCCGTTCTACGGACTCGCCGTTCTGTGCGTCGACGATCCGGTGGTGGAGGAGATACTGCCACAGATCTCTCGACCCACACTCACCTATGGTTTCTCCGAACGCGCCGACTATCGCATCTTCAATCTCTCGCAGCAGCGCCAGTTCACCCAGTTCGAGATCGCACGGCCGGAACGCGAGGGCGCACTCAAGGTGAATCTCAGCATTCCCGGTCGCCACAACGCGTTGAATGCCGCCGCCGCCGTCGCCATCGCCAGCGATGAAGGCATCAGCGACGAACATATCTGCGCCGGCCTGAGCAAGTTCCAGGGTGTCGGGCGTCGCTTCGACATCCAGGGGTATTTCCCCGTGCGTGGCGGCACGGCCATGTTGCTCGACGATTACGGTCATCACCCGCGTGAAGTCGCCGCCACCATTGCGGCATTGCGTGATGGCTGGCCCGAGGCGCGCCTCGTGATGATCTATCAGCCGCATCGTTACACCCGCACCAAGGACCTCTACGAGGACTTCGTGAAGGTGCTTTCCAACGTGGATGTGCTGCTGATGCTCGAAGTGTATTCCGCCGGTGAGGATGCCATTCCGGGCGCCGACTCCCGCAGCCTGTGCCGCAGCATTCGCGTCCGCGGCAGGATTGATCCCGTCTACGTGCAGGACGATGACGATGTGCGCAAGGTGCTGACCGAGGTGCTGCGTGATGGCGACATCGTCATCACCCAGGGCGCCGGCAGCGTGGGCCTGCTGGCCAAGCAACTGAGTCAGCAGGGTCTGATCCTGGCGTGAGTCACTGACAAGAGTGTGAACGGAAAGAAGATGAGCAGAGAGACAGAGTCAATGCAGGAACTGGGACGCGTGGGCGTGATCATGGGAGGCACCGCCGCTGAGCGTGAGGTGTCCCTGAAGAGCGGGCGCGCCGTGCTGGCTGCCTTGCTGGAATTGGGCGTGGATGCAGTGGGCATCGACGCCGCCGACGATCTGCTCGGGCAGTTGCAGCACCTGCAGATTGACCGGGTGTTCAACGTACTGCACGGACGTGGTGGCGAAGACGGCCAGTTGCAGGGGCTGCTCGCCTTCATGGGCATTCCCTGCACGGGCAGTGGCGTGCTGGCCTCGGCGCTCGCCATGGACAAGGTGCGCACCAAGTACCTGTGGCAGCGACTCGGCCTGAGCACGCCCGACTTCCGAATGCTGTCGGCCACATCCGACTGGGCTAGCGTGATCGCCGCCCTGGGTCGAGCAGTGGTGAAGCCCGTGCGCGAAGGGTCGAGTATCGGCATGTCGATCGTCGATACGGCGCAGGAACTGCAGGAGGCCTGGCAGCGCGCCGCCGCGTTCGATTCCGAGGTCATGGCAGAGCGCTACATCAAAGGCTCCGAATACACCGTGGCCGTGCTGGATGGTGAGGTGCTGCCCGCCATCGAACTGCGGACCACACACACATTCTATGACTATGACGCCAAGTACATTGCCAGCGACACGCAGTACCTTTGCCCTGCGCCGCTGAATGCGGAGGACACCGCCGCGCTGCAGACACTGTGTCTGGAGGCATTCAATGCGCTGGGCTGCGAAGGCTGGGGGAGGGTCGACGTGATGCGCGATGTGCAAGGTCAGTTCTGGCTGCTTGAAGTGAACACGGTACCGGGCATGACGGACCACAGTCTGGTGCCCATGGCTGCGGCAGCGAGTGGACTTGATTTCGGCCAGTTGCTGTTGCAGGTGCTGGCTGCCCGCACCACCCAGAGTGTCCCCCACTGAGAAGGTGAATCCGACGATGGCACGCGAACACACAGGATTTTCTGCCCACGGCGGCATGCGCGACATCCCGCGCGGCGCCGTGCCGCTGAATCGCGGCAAGCCGGCGGAGGCTGCACCTGCTCGGCGCGATCGCACCGGGGTGCTGCTGGTCGTGCTGCTGCTGGTGACGGGTGTGCTGCTGGTGCAGAACGCCCCGCAGATTTCGACGTATGTCAGTCGTCCCGTACGGGTGGTTCAGATGGAAAACACGTTGCAGCGCGTTGACGAGAATCGTGTGCGTGCCGTGCTCGCCGCGCACTTGGATGCTGGCTACTTCGGCATCGATGTTCAGGCGATCAAGACGCAGCTCGAGGCCGACCCCTGGATCGAGCAGGCCACCATCACGCGAGTGTGGCCGGACACGCTTTCTGTGCACATCAGCGAGGAGGTGGCGATTGCCCGCTGGCGCGAATCGAGCCTGCTGAATCAGTACGGCGAATCCTTCGAGCCTTACACTCTTGAGCGTGATCTCGCGCTGCCGCTGTTAAATGGTCCAAGTGGCACTGAGCGTCGGGTGATGGAGCAGTATCAGGTGTTTTCGCAGATGTTGCTCGACAGTGGTCTGCGCATTCGTGAGCTCTCCTTCAACGAACGTGGCAGCTGGAATCTGGTGCTCAACAACGATGTCCGCATGACGCTCGGAAGCAACAATGTTCTCGAGCGCATGCAACGCTTCGTGACCTTGTACGAACGTTATCTTTTTAATGATTTTCCTCTTATTGAAACAGTTGATCTACGGTACAATCACGGCATCGCAATCAGGAAGAAACCTGCCATGCCTGACGGAGTTGCGTTGAAATGAAATTCACACTGATCAGTCGCGCACGCGGTACCTTTGCAAGCGAAAATCGCGCGGGAGCAAGCAGACAATGAGCGAGTCCTCGCGTAGCAATCTGATCGTCGGTCTCGACATCGGCACCTCCAAGGTGGTCGCGATTGTCGGTGACATCAAGGCCGATGGCACCCTCGATATCGTGGGCATTGGAAGCCACCGTTCTCGCGGTCTGAAGAAGGGCACTGTCGTCAACATCGAGTCCACGGTCGAGTCCATCCAGCGCGCCATCGAGGAAGCCGAGTTGATGGCAGGGTGCCAGATACATTCTGTCTACGCAGGCATCGCCGGCAGTCACATTCGCAGCATGAATTCCCACGGCATCGTTGCCATCCGCGACGGCGAAGTCACCCGCGCCGACATCGAGCGCGTCATTGACGCCGCCCAGGCTGTCGCGATTCCGGCCGATCAGAAAGTGCTGCACATCCTGCCGCAGGAATACATCATTGATGCCCAGGAAGGCGTGAAGGAACCGCTGGGCATGTCTGGCGTGCGTCTGGAAGCCAAGGTGCATCTGGTCACCTGCGCCATCAACGCTGTGCAGAACATCGAGAAGTGCATCAAGCGCTGCGGGCTGCACACCGAGGAGATCATTCTTGAGCAACTCGCCTCCAGCTATGCCGTGCTCACCGAGGATGAAAAGGAACTGGGCGTCTGCCTGGTGGACATCGGCGGAGGCACGTCCGACATCGCGGTGTTCACCGAAGGCGCCATTCGTCACACGGGCGTGATTCCCATCGCGGGTGACCAGGTCACCAACGACATCGCCATGGCTCTGCGCACGCCCACCGAGAATGCCGACGAGATCAAGATCAAGTACGCCTGTGCGTTGACTCAGCTGGCGAGCTCCGGCGAAACCATCAAGGTGCCGAGTGTCGGTGACCGTCCGCCGCGCGAGCTGTCCCGTCAGGCCCTCGCCGAAGTGGTTGAGCCACGTTATGACGAGCTCTTCACGCTCATCCGTGCCGAACTGCAGCGCAGTGGCTACGAGAACATGCTGGCCGCAGGCATCGTGCTGACTGGCGGCACCAGCAAGATGGAAGGCGTGGTGGAACTTGCCGAAGAGATTTTCCACGCGCCGGTGCGCATCGGATTTCCGCAGGATGTGAAGGGGCTCTCCGACATCGTCCGCAACCCGATCTATTCCACCGGGGTGGGCCTGCTGCTCTACGGACTGAAACAGCAGCAGGACAGGGATTTCCAGACGCCTCCCAAGGAGGTCCAGCCCCGCCTGATGGAGCGTTTCTCGGCCTGGCTGAAGAAGAATCTGTAGGTTTGCTTTTTTGATTGTGGGTTAAAAAACGCGTGCATGTGTTTATAAAATTTAAAAATGCTCAGGAGGCCTTATGTTTGAATTAGTCGATAGCTTGCCCCAGAACGCGGTCATCAAGGTCATCGGTGTCGGGGGTGGCGGCGGCAATGCCGTGCGTCACATGATTGCCAGTCATATCGACGGAGTTGAGTTCGTCTGCGCCAATACCGACGCGCAGGCCCTCAACAATCTGCGTGCGAAAACCCTCCTGCAGATGGGCAGCTGTGTCACCAAAGGCCTGGGCGCCGGCGCCAATCCGGAGATCGGCCGACAGGCAGCGCTGGAAGATCGAGACGAGATCGCCGAGATACTGTCCGGTGCGGACATGGTCTTCATCACCGCCGGCATGGGTGGTGGCACCGGCACGGGCGCCGCGCCGATCTTCGCCGAAGTGGCCAAGGAACTTGGCATCCTGACCGTGGCCGTGGTGACCAAGCCGTTCCCCTTCGAAGGCAAGAAGCGCATGAAGATTGCGGAAGAGGGCATCCGCGAACTTTCCGAGCACGTGGACTCCCTGATCACCATCCCCAACGAGAAGCTGCTGGAAGTGCTGGGCAAGTCGGCCTCCCTGCTGGACGCTTTCAAGTCTGCCAATGACGTGCTGCTCGGCGCGGTCAAGGGCATCGCCGACCTGATCATGCGTCCCGGCATGATCAACGTGGACTTCGCCGATGTGCGCACTGTCATGTCCGAGATGGGCATGGCCATGATGGGCACTGGCTACGCATCCGGTGAGAGCCGTGCGCGCGAGGCCGCCGAGGCCGCGATCCGCAGCCCCCTGCTCGAGGATGTGAATCTGCATGGAGCACGCGGCATCCTGGTCAACATCACCGCCGGCGAGAATCTCTCTCTTGGCGAGTTCACCGAAGTGGGCGATACCATTGAGGGGTTCGCTTCCGATGACGCCACGGTGGTGGTGGGCACTGTGATCGATCCTGACATGGGCGACGAAATCCGGGTGACCGTGGTGGCCACCGGTCTAGGTGCCCGTCCAATGGTTCAGGCGGCCCCTCGTCCCGTGGAAGTGCCGCAGAAGGCCACGGCTGTCGTGACCGACTACCGCCAGTTCGACCGCCCGGCAGCCGCGCGCACGCGTTCGGCCACCGCTCACACCATGCCGCAGAGCGGGCTGGCCCGCGCCGTGGGTTCCGACACCGACATGGACTATCTGGACATTCCGGCCTTCCTGCGTCGTCAGGCCGATTGAACATGCAGGACTCCGAGCGCCGGTCACAAGCCGGCGCTCGCGTTTGTTGGGTTATCTGGTGATCTTTGTTACCATCCGGCCTTCGTCGCCCCCGGCGTTCACGCAGGCGACACACTCATTCGGGATACCACCACCACATGCTGAATCAAAGAACCCTCAAGAATGTCATTCGCGCCACCGGCGTTGGCTTGCACAACGGCGAGAAGGTCTACCTGACCCTGCGTCCCGCCCCCGTGGATACCGGCATCGTCTTCACCCGTACCGATCTCGACCCGATGGTGCAGATTCCTGCCAAGGCGTCGTACGTGGGTGACACCACCCTGTCGACCACCCTGGTCAAGGGCAACGTCAGAATCTCCACCATCGAACACCTGATGTCGGCCATGTCCGGCCTGGGCATCGACAATGCGTATATCGATGTCAGTGCTCCCGAAGTGCCCATCATGGATGGCAGTGCAGGTCCCTTCGTGTTCCTGATCCAGTCGGCCGGCATCGAGGAGCAGAGTGCTCTGAAGAAGTTCATCCGCATCAAGAAGCCGCTGTTTCTGTCCGATGGCGACAAGTCCGTGAGTCTGGAGCCGTTCGACGGATTCAAGGTCAGCTACACGCTGCTCTACGATCACCCCGTGTATCGCAAGTACACTAAGACGGCGAGTGTGGATTTTTCCAGCACGTCCTTCGTGAAGGAAGTCAGTCGTGCCCGCACTTTCGGTTTCATGCATGAGTTCGAAGAGCTGCGCAACCGCAATCTCGCCCTGGGCGCGAGCATGGACAACGCGATCGCGGTGGGGGACTACAAGGTGCTGAACGAGGACGGTCTGCGCTACGAAGACGAATTCGTGAAGCACAAGATCCTGGATGCGATCGGCGACCTCTACATGATCGGCTACAGCCTGATTGGCGAGTTCAAGGGATATAAGTCTGGACACGCTCTGAATAATGCATTATTAAGATCGCTCGAAGTCAACCAAGACGCCTGGGAAATCGTCAGTTTCGATTCTGACTCGCACGTACCCATTTCCTATACGAAACCTGTGTTGGCAGCCTGATAGGTTTCTTTATTCGTTTTGGATTTGTAAGGCACTGTTTTCCGTGGTTACAAATTGGACGTGCAGGCTGTCGCGCAAGCTCAGGTGTTCTGACAGCAGACTCAAGAGAACACCTCGACAATGAAAGTCATCCTCGTTGACCAACGCCATGGTCACACTCGCACACTGGTCCTCAGCGGTTGGCTGAAGGGCCTGCTTTCGGTCTGCATTCTGGGTGCTCCCGTAGCCTTCGGTTATTTCGGTTATCAGCTGGCCGTGTCCCACGAGCCACAGGAATATGCCCTCGAAACCGCCCTTGAACTCAATGAAGAGCTGCAGAGCAATGCCGATGCGCTGGCGCGGCTGAAGCAGGAGTCCCAGGCTCAACTCGAGGCGCTTACCGTGCGCCTGGCAAGCCTGCAGGCGCGACTCCTTCGCATGGAGGCATTGGGCGAGCGCATCACCGCCGTCGCGCAGCTGGATGCCGGGGAGTTCGATTTCAATGCCGTGCCTGGTGTCGGTGGTCCGCTGCCCGAGGACACGGTGCCCTACGCGCCGCCGGCCTTCATCGACGCCATCAGTGAGCTTGAAGCGCAGATTGCGGATCGCGCCCAGCAACTGGAAATTCTCGAAGGCCTGTTGGCCGAGCGCCAGTTCGCCGATGATGCCGCTGTCACCGGCCGTCCTGTGCTGCAGGGCTGGGTATCGTCTCCTTTCGGGCGGCGTACCGATCCCTTCACCGGCCAGCTGGCCTGGCATTCCGGCATCGACTTCGCCACCTCCTCCGCAGGGGCCGACATCATTGCCGTGGCCGCTGGCGTGGTCACTGAGGCAGGCGATCGCGTTGGCTACGGGCTTGCCCTCGACATCAATCATGGCAATGGCTACGTCACCCGCTACGGGCATGCGGAAAAGCTGCTGGTTGGAGTGGGTGACATCATTACCAAGGGGCAGACCATCGCCCAGGTTGGCAGCACGGGGCGCTCCACCGGGCCCCACGTGCATTTCGAGGTCTACAAGCACGGACGCGTCGTCGACCCGGCGTCCTACATCCATCGCACCATCCGCTGACTCCCCGCCGCCGCACCGGTTTCCCAGACAACACCCGCCCGGACTTGCGTGCGAGGGCCTGTGGCAATGGCTGCAGCGCGCGCCCAGCCGGCCAATCCTTTTTCGAGACAACACGACATCATGAGTTTCACTACACTGATCAAGGCCATCTTTGGCAGCAGCAATTCCCGTCAGCTCAAGCGACTAAAGCGCATCGCGACGAAGATCAATGGCTATGAGGGGGCCTATGCCGCCCTCTCGGATGCCGAACTGCAAGGCAAGACGGCCGAGTTCCGCCAGCGCTTCGAGGGCGGCCAGACCCTGGACCAGCTCCTGCCGGAAGCCTTCGCCGTGGTACGTGAAGCAGGCAAGCGCGTCATGGGAATGCGCCACTTCGACGTGCAGTTGATCGGCGGCATCGTGCTGCACGAAGGCAACATCGCGGAAATGAAGACCGGTGAGGGCAAGACGCTCGTCGCCACCCTGCCGGCCTACCTGAACGGCTTGACCGGGCAGGGCGTGCACATCGTGACGGTGAACGACTATCTGGCCGAACGCGATGCCAACTGGATGCGTCCGCTGTATGAGTTCCTCGGCTTGACCGTGGGCGTGATCATCAGCGGTCAGACCCACGAGCAGAAACGTGCTGCCTACGAGTCCTCCATCACCTACGGCACCAACAACGAGTTCGGTTTCGACTATCTTCGCGACAACATGGCCTTCCGTCTGGAGGACAAGCTGCAGAAGACGCTCAACTTCGCCGTGGTGGACGAAGTCGACTCGATCCTGATCGACGAGGCCCGCACGCCGCTGATCATCTCCGGCGCGGCCGAAGACAGCTCCAAGCTCTACATGGCCATCAACGCCCTGATCCCCAAACTGGAGAGGGGTGCACCCAAGCCCGAGAAGACCGGCTTCAGCCTGGATCGCGACACCGACTTCGTGGAAACCGGCCACTTCATCGTGGACGAGAAGACCCGCCAGGTGGAACTGACCGAGGCGGGCCATGTCTTCCTGGAGGAACTGCTAGCGCAGAAGAAGATGCTCAACGAAGGCGAAAGTCTCTATGCCGCCAAGAACCTCGGCCTGCTGCACCACATCCATTCCGCCCTGAAGGCGCATTACCTGTTTCACAAGGATGTGGAATACATCATCCAGAACAACCGCATTGTGCTGATCGACGAACATACGGGCCGCACGATGGAAGGGCGTCGTCTCTCCGAAGGCCTGCATCAGGCCATCGAAGCCAAGGAAGGAATGCAGATCCAGAGCGAGAGTCAGACACTCGCTTCGACCACATTCCAGAATTACTTCCGTTTGTACCGCAAGCTCGCCGGCATGACCGGCACCGCCGACACCGAGGCTTACGAATTCAAGCAGATCTACAATCTGGATGTGGTGGTGATCCCCAGCAATCGTCCCATGGTGCGAATCGACAAGAATGATCTGATCTTCCTCACCATTGAAGAGAAGTTCGAAGCCATCGTGAACGACATCAAGGAGTTCAGTTCCAAGGGGGCTCCAGTGCTTGTGGGCACCGCCTCCATCGACACCTCGGAGTTGCTCTCGCGGCATCTGCAGAAGGAGAAGATTCCCCACGAGGTGCTCAACGCCAAGTTCCACCAGAAAGAGGCCAGCATCATCGCCGAGGCAGGGCGTCCCGGTGTGGTCACCATTGCCACCAACATGGCCGGTCGCGGCACGGACATCGTCCTGGGCGGCAAGTGGGAACATGAAGTCGCGGCGCTGGAGAACCCCACGCCCGAACAGATCGAGCAGATCAAGGCCGATTGGGAGCAGCGCCACAGGCAGGTGGTGGAGGCGGGCGGTCTGCACATCATCGGCACGGAACGGCACGAGTCGCGCCGCATCGACAATCAGCTGCGCGGCCGCTCCGGACGTCAGGGCGACCCGGGCTATTCGCGTTTCTACCTGTCACTGGAAGACAACCTGATGCGCATCTTCGCCTCCGAGCGTGTGAAGAATTTCATGCAGGCCCTGGGCATGGAGCGTGGCGAAGCCATCGAGCACGGCATGGTCACCAAGTCCATCGAGAAGGCGCAGCGCAAGGTGGAAGGGCGCAACTTCGACATCCGCAAGCAGCTGCTGGAATACGACAACGTGGCCAACGATCAGCGCACCATCGTTTACCGGCAGCGCAATGAGCTGATGGCCAGCGAGAATGTCTCGGCGCTGATCGGCAACATGCGTCAGCACGTGGCATCCCAGGTGGTCGCGTCGCACATCCCGCCGCAGAGCGTCCCCGACCATTGGGACATCGCTGGGCTGGAAGCCGCAATCGAAGCCCAGTTCGCGCGCAAACTGCCCATTCAACAATGGCTGGATGAAGACGAGAAACTGTTCGAGGAAACCCTGCGCGATAAGATCGTGGCGGTGCTGAACGAGGACTACGAGAAAAAGTCGGCGCTGGTGGGCGAGAAGATCCGTCTGCTGGAGAAGCAGATCGTGCTGCAGATTCTCGACAATCTCTGGAAGGAGCATCTGGCGGCCATGGATCAGCTGCGTCAGGGCATCTTCCTGCGGGGGTATGCGGGCAAGAATCCGAAGCAGGAGTACAAGCGCGAGGCCTTCGGGCTGTTCCAGGAGCTGCTGTCGAATCTGCAGCATGAGGTGATCCGCTTCCTCAGCCATGTGCAGATCCGCACCACGGAAGAGATCGACGCCATCGAGCGGCAGCGCGAGGCCGAGCGTGCCCGCGAGCGCATGCTGTTCCAGCACGCCCAGGCGGCAACGCTGGCGCAGGAAGCTGCGGCGGCGGCAGCGGCAGCCTCTGCGGAAGCTGCGACGCAACAAAACGACGCCCGTCTGGGCGGCGCACAGGAGAGCATAACGCCCTTCGTGCGCGACGAAAAGAAAGTGGGCCGCAACGACCCCTGCTACTGCGGGTCGGGCAAGAAATTCAAACAATGTCACGGGAAACTGAGTTGAGTGTCATGAGCAATACGCAGATCAAGGCGGAGGACCTGCTCTCTGTGGCAGGGGTAAAAGTGGCGTCGGTCATGAGCGGAATCCGCTACAAGAACCGACTGGACCTGGTGCTGATGGAGCTCGCACCGGGCTCGACGGTGGCGGGGGTGTTCACGCAAAACGCCTTCTGCGCGGCGCCTGTGCAACTGGCACGCCGCCATCTGGCGAGCAGCGGTGGAGCGGTGCGCTATCTGCTGGTCAACACCGGCAATGCCAATGCCGGCACCGGTCAGAAAGGCCTGGACGACGCGGCTGCCTGCTGCGGCTTTGTCGCGCAGCAGGCCGGCGTGGCCCCTGAGCAGGTACTGCCTTTCTCCACGGGCGTCATCGGCGAGAACCTGCCCGTGGCGAAGGTGGAAGCCGGTGTGCCTGCGGCCCTTGGCGTGTTGGGTGACGACTGGCTGCAGGCTGCGCGTGGCATCATGACCACGGACACTCGACCCAAGGCGCGTTCCGTGCGGGTGGATTGCGCAGGACAGTCGGTGGTGATCACCGGCATCGCCAAGGGCGCCGGCATGATCAAGCCCAACATGGCGACGCTGCTGAGCTTCGTGTTCACTGACGCGCTCATCGAACAGAGTCTGCTGCAGTCCCTGCTGGCCTCGGTGGTGGACCAGTCGTTCAATCGCATCACAGTGGATGGCGATACCTCCACCAATGACTGCTGTGTCCTGACCGCCAGCGGCAAGAGCGGTGTGCGCATCGAGCGCAGCAACCAGGCCATCTGCGAGGCCTTCGAGGATGCGTTGCAAGCATTGGTGCGCGAGCTGGCCAAGGACATCATCCGCGATGCCGAAGGGGCGAAGAAATTCGTCACCGTCGACGTGCAGGGCGGGGGCGATGTGCAGGAGTGCCTGAAAGTGGCCTATGCGATCGCGGAGTCGCCGCTGGTGAAGACCGCGCTGTCCGCGTCCGACCCAAACTGGGGACGCATCCTGGCCGCCATCGGGCGTGCCGGCGTGCAGGGGCTGGATGTCGGCCGCATCACCATTCATCTGGGGACCGTCTGCATCGTGCAGAACGGGACGCTGGCCACCAGCTACACGGAGGCCCAGGGTCAGGCCGAGATGAACAAGCAGGCCATTGACATCACGGTCAACCTGAACCGCGGCAATGCCCGCGAGATCGTTTGGACCTCGGACCTGTCGGAAGACTACGTCCGCATCAACGCCAGCTATCGCAGCTGAGTGCGGAGCGAGCCGGTGCCAGCGCGTCTGCATGTCGCCGTCGGCGTGATCGAGGATGCTGCCGGGCGCGTCCTGGTGGCCCTGCGGCCTGCGCGGGCACATCAGGGCGGGCTTTGGGAATTTCCCGGCGGCAAGTGCGAGCCTGGCGAGTCCGTGCAGACTGCGCTGGCGCGCGAGCTGCAGGAGGAACTGGGCATCACGCCGCTGCAGTGCATGCCCCTGTGTCGTATCCGCCATGACTATGCCGACCGCCAGGTGCTGCTCGATGTCTGGCGTGTCACCCGCTTCAGCGGCACGCCGACGGGGCTGGAAGGTCAGCCCCTGCGCTGGGTGGCGCCTGACGAGCTGGAGCCTGCGGAGTTTCCGCAGGCCAATCGCGCCATCATCCGCCGCCTGCAGCTGCCGCCGCTGCTGCCCATCACTGGAGCGGCCGCGTCCCCCGAGGAATTTCTCGAGCGTTTCACGCAGTTGCTGACCCGCGGCCATCGCCTGGTGCAATTGCGGGCACCCGAGCTGCCGGCCGCCCGGTTCCATGCACTGGCGCGCCGCTGTCTGTCAGTGGCCCGCGAGCATGGCGCGCGCTTGGTGCTCAACGCCGATGGCGATCTGCTGCACACCGTTCCCGCCGCCGGCATTCACCTGAACAGCCGACGACTGCAGGCTCTGGAGGCACGCATACTTGACGACTCCCAGCTGCTCGGCGCGTCGTGCCACTCGCTGGAAGAGCTGCAGCGGGCGGAGGCGCTGGGGGCAGATTACGCGCTGCTGTCTCCTGTGCTGCCCACGCGTTCGCACCCCGGCCAGCCTGCTCTGGGTTGGGAGGTGTTCGAGGCCTGTGTCCGTGCAGTGGGCATTCCCGTCTATGCGCTGGGGGGGCTGACGGCCGCCGATCTCGACACGGCGCGACGCCACGGGGCCCTGGGCGTTGCCGCCATCTCCGCCTTCTGGGGTGAGGACTCCTGAACCGCAGAAAGTCGCAGCAGTGCTACGCTTGAAGTGCCAGGCGCTGCAGAGTGTGAGCCGATTCACCCATTGCTCATGTAATCGCTTGAATTTATTGGACTTGAGAGCACAATCCCGCTCACCTCGCATCCATCGGCAAGGACAACTCATGGCAAGCAGCTTGATCAAGGCGTTTCAGAGTCTGGTAGTGGGGGCCCTTGCGCTGGGCGGTAACCACTTCGTCCTTCATCGATGTCGCCGACAATGTGTTTGACTTCGGCGGGCATTCCAGTGTGTGCCGCACCCTGTAGAGTTCGATCCGATGCTCCGGCAGCTCTTGCACGCCAAGTAATCGTTAAAGTTCAACCCTCCAGACCAAGGCATAAGATTCGGCGAGGGCACCCTTAGTGCGGGGTGCCAGTGGCTGCACCGATGTCTGCATCTGGCCCACTAACAACCGCCTTTCCTATTCCCATCCGCAAGGCAATGAACGCACGCATCTGTTGCACAGCAGCTACGCGCTTGGGCTGGCGGAAGGAGAGACCGTGAACACGATCCGGCTGTCGCGCGATGGCGAGCTGGTGATGGTGTTGCTGCAGAACGAACTGGGCGACAAATCAGGCCGTATTCACTGGGTGCCACTGCCCGCCTTCAATCCCTGAGCCGCTTCTCAACGCGGCTCGGCGTCCTCGTCCTCTTCCTGCGGCAGGCTTTCCCCCGGAATGCTGTGCCGCTCGCTGGCCCAGTCGCCGAAGTCGATCAGCTTGCAGCGTTGCGAGCAGAACGGCCGCCAGGGGCTCTCTTGCGTCCAGGGCACCCGCTTCATGCAGGTGGGGCAATTGACTTCCAGAGTGCGTGTATTCACGGGTGTTCATCCCTCGTGGTTGGCGGCAGCTGCCGGTAGGCCGCATCGAGCCTGTGCACGGCGGTCTGCAGGTCTTGCAGACTGCCGTCGTTGAGGATCACGTCGTCGGCGCCCGCGCGGCGCTGTTCCCGGCGCCACTGGGTGGCGATCATGGCGTCGACGGTGGTGGCTGCGCTGCCATCGCGGCGCAGCACTCGTTCGCGCTGCAGGGCGGTGTCGACATCGACGAGCAGTACGCGATCAACCAGCGCATCCTGACCGGTTTCCAGCAACAGCGGGCTGCTCAGGATGATATAGGGCACGCCCGGCCGGGCGGCGGCCTGCGCCAGCGCGGCCACGATGTGCTGCCGGATGAGGGGATGCAGCAGGGCTTCCAGCCATTCTCGCTCCTGCGGCTCGGCAAAGACTCGCTGGCGCAGGGCCGCGCGATCCAGCTCGCCACTGGGGAGCAGGCACTGCGCACCGAAGTGGTCTGCAATCCGTCGCAAGGCATCGCTGCCTGGCGCCACCACCTCCCGCGCCGCCGTGTCGGCGTCGATCACCGGCACACCGAGCAGCTCGAAGCAGTCTGCCGCCGCACTCTTGCCACTGCCGATGCCGCCCGTCAGCCCGACGATCAGCGGCCCGTTGCGCGGCGCGCTCACGCTCAGGTCATCCACTGCAGGTAGAGCCGCTGCAGCGTCTCGCCCCAGAGCAGGGCGATGGCGCCGGCTCCGGCCAGATAAGGCCCGAAGGGGATGGGGATGTTGCGGTCACGACCGCGCAGCACCAGCAGGCTGATGCCCACGATGGCGCCGACCAGCGAGGACAGGATCACGATCAGCAGCAGGCTCTGCCAGCCCATCCAGGCGCCCAGTGCGGCCAGCAGCTTGAAGTCGCCATAGCCCATGCCCTCCTTGCCGGTCAGCAGCTTGAAGGCCCAGTACAGCGACCACAGCGACAGATAGCCCAGCCCGGCGCCCAGCACGGCGTCGCCGGGACTCGCGAGCCCTGCTGGCAGCAGCGTGTTCACCAGCAGGCCCAGCCAGAGCAGGGGCAGGGTGATGTTGTCGGGCAGCAGCTGGTGGTCGAAGTCGATCATGGTCAGGGCGATCAGACTCCACATGAACACCAGCAGCGCGAGTGTCAGCAGGCTCGCACCGAAGTGCCAGGCCACCAGGGCGCTGAGCAGGCCGGTGGCTGCTTCCACCAGCGGATAGCGCACGGAGATCGACGCCTTGCAGCTGGCACAGCGGCCACCGAGCAGGGCGTAACTCAGGATCGGGATGTTCTGCCAGGCGCGCACCGGCGCATTGCACTGCGGGCAGTGGGAGTCGGGTTTCGCCAGGGTGAAGACCTTGTGCTGCGCCACCGGGTCGGCCTTGCTGAACTTCTGCGCGTCCAGTTCCAGAAACTCGCAGCACTGCTGGCGCCACTCGCGCTGCAGCATCAGCGGCAGGCGGTAGATCACCACGTTGAGGAAACTGCCCACGAGCAGGCCCAGGCCGGCTGTCAGCGCAATGAGGACAGCGGGCCGCTGCTGGATCAGTTCAATCAGGGTCATGGATACACTCGCAGGGTGGGGACGCGGCTCAGACCACCTGGCCGAGCTGGAAGATGGGCAGGTACATCGCGATCATCAGACCGCCGATCAGCGTGCCCAGCACCGACATGATGATCGGCTCCATGAGCGCCGTCAGGCCATCGACGGCGTTGTCGACTTCGGCCTCGTAGTAGGTGGCGCACTTGTCGAGCATGGAGTCGAGCGCGCCGGACTCCTCGCCGATGCCCACCATCTGGGTGATCATCACGGGAAACAGCGCGGTGGTGCGGATGGCGAAGTTGAGCTGCTGACCGGCGCTGACATCGTCCTTGATGCGGCGGGTGGCACTGGAGTAGACGATGTTGCCGGTGGCGCCGGCGACGGAATCCAGCGCATCCACCAGCGGCACCCCGGCGGCGAAGGTGGTGGAGAGCGTGCGCGTGAAGCGCGCGTAACAGGATTTCTCGACGATGGGACCGATCACCGGCAGTTTAAGGGAGATGCGGTCGACGGCATTGGCGAACTCCTTCGAGCGCAGGCGCGCCTCCTTGAAGGCATAACCGCCGGCCACCAGCGCGATCACCACTTTCCACCAGTGGGCTATGGCCAGATCGGAAAGCCCGAGCACGAACAGCGTGAATGCCGGCAGGTCGGCGCCGAAGCTGGAGAAGGTCTCGGCGAACTGCGGCACCACTTTCACCAGCAGGATGCCGGTGACGACGATGGCCACCACGACCACGGCGATCGGGTAGTTCATGGCCTTCTTGATCTTGGCCTTCAGGACTTCCGTCTTTTCCTTGTAGGTGGCGACGCGGTCGAGCATGGTCTCCAGCGCGCCCGATTGCTCGCCGGATTCCACCAGGTTGCAGAACAGCTCGTCGAAGTAGCGCGGATGCTTGCGGATGGAGTCGGCGAAATTGTTGCCGGCAGCGACGTCATCACGCACGGAGCGCACCAGTTCGGCCATGGACGGATTCTCCAGGCTTTCGCCGACGATCTCGAAGGACTGCACCAGCGGGATGCCCGCCTTCATCATGGTGGCGAGCTGACGGCTGAAGATGGCGATGTCGCCCGGGGTGATGGCCTGCTTCGTCGGTCCGAACAGGTCCTTGGGCTTGCGCTTGACCTTGGTGGCAATGACGCCCTGTTTGCGCAGCTGCGCCTTCACCAGGGCCTGGCTGGCCCCGGGCATCTCGCCCTTGGTCTTCTTGCCGTTCTTGTCCGTGCCCTGCCACAGATAGATCGTCTGATTTGACGTTGCCGGATTCGCCATGATCTTCCTCGTGTGTTGTGTGCTGCGCGCTTCAGATGACGCGATTGGCTTCCTCGAGACTGGTCAGTCCTGCCGCCACCTTGCGCAGGGCGGCGTCCCGCAGGCTGCCGAAGCCCTCGCGCCGGGCCTGGTCCGCGATCTGAAGCGCATTGCCGTCCTGCATGATAATACGTGCCAGCGCGTCCGTGACAGGAACCACTTCATAGATTCCCACCCGGCCCTTGTAGCCGTCGTGGCAAGCCTCGCAGCCGCGCGGCGCGAACAGCTGCAGATCGGCCAGCGCGCCGGCGGCGAAGCCCGCCTCGAGCAGGGCGGATTCGGGCAGCGTCACCGGCCGCTTGCAGTGATTGCACAGGCGTCGGGCCAGGCGCTGGGCGATGATCAGCGAGACGGACGTCGCGAGGTTGTAGGACGGCACGCCCATGTTGCGCAGGCGTGTCAGCGTCTCGGCGGCGCTGTTGGTGTGCAGTGTCGAGAGCACGAGATGGCCGGTCTGGGCCGCCTTGATGGCGATCTCGGCCGTCTCCAGATCGCGGATCTCGCCCACCATGATCACGTCCGGGTCCTGGCGCAGGAAGGCGCGCAGCGCGCTGGCGAAGCTGAGGCCGATGCGCGGGTTCACGGCCACCTGGTTGATGCCCTCCAGATTGATCTCCACCGGGTCTTCCGCCGTGGAGATGTTGATCTCGCTGGTGTTCAGGATATTGAGGCCGGTGTAGAGCGACACCGTCTTGCCGCTGCCCGTGGGCCCCGTCATCAGGATCATGCCCTGGCTTTGCTGCAGGGCGTGCAGATACATCTGCTTCTGCTCGGGCTCGTAGCCCAGGGCGTCGATGCCCATCTGGGCGCTGCCCGGGTCGAGGATGCGCAGCACCAGTTTCTCGCCCCACAGGGTGGGCAGGGTGTTGACGCGGAAATCCACGGCGCGCGTGCGCGAGAGCTTCATCTTGATGCGGCCGTCCTGCGGCAGGCGGCGCTCGGCGATGTCCATCTGAGCCATGATCTTGAGCCGCGAGGCGATGCGGGCGGCGAGCGCGAGCGGCGGCCGCGCGATCTCGCGCAGGATGCCGTCGCTGCGCACGCGGTTGCGGTAGGCCTTTTCATAAGGCTCGACATGAATGTCCGAGGCGCCACTGCGGATGGCATCCAGCAGCACCTTGTTGACGAAGCGCACGATGGGGGTTTCGTCCACGGCGCCGGCCTCAGCGTCGGTGGCATTCTCGGCCTGGGCCTCGATGTCGAGGGCGTCCAGCGCCGAATCCTCCAGCAGGCTGTGCAGCGAATCCTTGCCCTCGATCAGATCGATCAACTGGTCGATGGCGGGCGAGAGCTGGCTTTCGTCCACCAGGATCACGTCGGTGGACAACCCGGTGTGGAACTTGATCTCGTCGAAGGCCGTGATGTTGGTCGGGTCGGACGCTGCCAGATAGAGGCGGTTGGCACGGCGCAGCAGCGGCAGCATGCGGTGCTTGCGCAGCAGCTTCGGGTCGATCAGATCCCGCGGGCAGTTCGCCAGGTCGAAGGCATTGAGATCGAGCAGGGGCGAGCCGAATTCCTGGGAGGCCGCCATGGCGATGTGGCGGCCCTCGGCCACCTGGTTCTTCACCAGATGGGTGACAAACGGGATCTTGTCCCGCCGTGCCGCGCGCAGGGATTCCTCGGCCTGGGCTTCGGAGAGCAGGCCGTCGGTCACGAGTCGCTTGGCAAGGCCGCTGAGGGAAATTGTCATGAGTTGGTGCTGTGTTTTGATGCCGGAGACCGAACTAGTGTGGCGAGTATAGAGGATCACGCAGGCACTCGACAGGATGGCACCGCGACTCCGGTGGGGCCGGCGGCGCTCGGGCGCTCCTGCACTTGCGTGGTCAACGCCCTTCCATGTTCTTTTGTGACAAAAAATGTCAGCAGGCGGATTGTCTGCTTTGCGACGCGTTTGGCAGCCTCATCCCGTCAAATACCTGTGCGTTTTTAAAACATATTTGATTTCAATTAGTTACTTGTTTTTCATAAGCTGTCGGGCAGAACTGGCACGGGTTGTGAAACACTCCCGCCAGTCCCTGCGCCCCGGATGGGCCAGTGCGGAAACTTGTCGAAATCCGAAAACGACTTCTAAACTCGTAAACAACGCCTAACAGGAGAACAACATGATCCAGGCCAAGAAAGTACAACAAGGTTTCACGCTGATCGAACTGATGATCGTGGTTGCCATCATCGGCATCCTCGCCGCTGTCGCGCTGCCTGCCTACCAGACCTACACCCAGCGTGCCGCCTTCTCTGAAGTCGTGCTGGCCACCACGCCGTACAAGAGCGCCTTCGAAGTGGCTGCCCAGACCAGCCGAATTGCCGCGCTGGCTGACGCCGACTCTGGCACCAACGGCATTCCTGCTGAGGCTGGCGCGACCGGTGCAGTGGCTTCCGTTGCCGTCGCCAATGGCGTGATCACAGCCACTGGCTCTGCCGACGTGGGCGGCTTCACCTACATTCTGACGCCGAACGGCGTGACTGCTCCGATTCAGTGGGCCACTTCCGGCACCTGCCTGGCAGCCGGCGTCTGCTGATACGTGTTCACGCGCTGCCGGCCCATGTCGGTCGGCAGCGCGTGAATGGTTTTACACTCACTGCAACACTTGCCGGATTCCGGGCTCCCGTGGGAGAACGCACGATGAATCAGCACCCCCGCCACGCAGGCTTCACCCTCATAGAATTGATGATCGTGATTGCCATCATCGGCATCCTCGCCGCCGTCGCACTGCCGGCCTATCAGACCTACACCCAGCGCGCCCGCTTCAGCGAAGTCATTCTCTCAACCACGCCCTACAAGACGGCGCTTGGCATTGCCATTCAAAGCGGTCGCATCAGTGCGCTCGCGGGCGCCGATGCCGGCACCAATGGCATTCCCCCCACGGCAGGCGCTACCGGCTGGCTCGCGTCCACCACCGTCACAGACGGCGTGATCATCGCCACTGCCACCGCCGACGTCGACAGCCACACCTACACGCTGACGCCCACCCTCACTGTGCCCGTCCAGTGGACCACGGGCGGTACATGCGTCGGCATCGGTCTGTGCTGATGGGCATCGCGTGCTGAGATGATGTTTTCGTTGCAGCGCCCGCACACGCGTCTGACCGCCGCGTTCGTGCATTTTCTCCTCAGTCTGAGCCTGTTCGCCCTGTTTGTGGGCGTGTTGCTGCTAGTCTGTTACCCCGCACCCTATTTCTCTGCGTCAGGCGGCTGGCAGGGCCTTCAGCTGGTGGCTGCCGTCGATCAGGTGCTGGGGCCGCTGTGCACACTCATCCTCTTCAATCCGCGCAAGAGTGCGCGCGAACTGCGCACCGACATCGGTCTGGTGGTGCTGTTGCAGGTGCTCGCGCTGGTTTACGGCGTCAAGCCTGTGTACGAGCAGTGGCCGGTGGCTGTGGTCTTCCTCGACAGCAGTTTCTACACCGTGCCGGCGCTGGCCATCACCAGCCGGGGCGTGCCCCTGTCGCAGCTGGCGCAATTCGGTGAGCACTTTCCGGTGTATGTCTACGCGAGTCGACCGGAGTCCGGGCCTGATTTCGAGCGATTCGTGCAGGCCGTGGAGCAGCTGCAGATTCCCCCCCCATGAGCAAGTGCCGCTTAATCGTCCTCTGGCCGAGAATTTTTCCAGCGTGATCGGGTCTTCCTTGAGCGTCGCCGAAATAGAGGCGGTCAGCCCGCAAATGAGCGAACAATTCGCTGCTCTGCAGGCGCATCTGGGGCGGGATCTCGACGAGTTGCATGCCATCGCGCTGACGTCCCGCTACCGCAATATCGTGCTGTTCTTCGACGACAACGCGCGTCTGCAGGGCACAGCCAGCGCGCCTTTCAAGACGGGAGACGTGTGAGAAAACGTGCCCTCCGGCTTGCTTGATAAAAGCACTTCGGTGGTTTAACGTAGCGCGCTCTCAAGAAACCGGAAGTCGCCAGCGGTGTTCAGCCAAGGTTCAGCCTTGGCTGTCAGAATTGAAACCGTGAGACCAGTGAACCAGTTGCACACCATGTGCCGGAGTGTTTGAACATGAAGAAAGCCAGACTCGCAACAGCCACCGTATTGACTGCAGTTCTCGCCAGCGGCGTGATGGCCGATGCAGGTGCTCAACCGACATCGCTGATGGAAGGTGTCTACACCGCCGAACAGGCAGCGACCGGCAAGCCTCTGTTTGAACAGAACTGCTCCACCTGCCACAATGCCGATTACTACAAGACCGTGCTGCAGACCTGGCGCGGCCAGCCGCTGATGTACCTGTTCGAGCAGGTCATGAGCGCCATGCCGGCTGACAAGCCGGGCGCCCTGATGGACACCGAGTACGAAGACGTCTTTGCCTACGTGCTGCAGATCGTCGGCTTCCCGGCCGGTGATGCCCGTCTGCAGTATGCCGGCGGTTCCATGGAAGACATCGCCATCCAGCCCGCTCCGTAAGCAGCAAGACCGGCAGTGACCCGTGCTCGCGGGTCACTCGCCGCATCTCCTCGACCTACTCCTCACAGTCTCGAAGAATCACCGTGATCCGGTTGCGGTCCGCATTGGCCAGCCGCAGATCGTATTTTTCTGCAATCGCCTCCCACTGGCGTACGTAAGCGCACTGATACTCGTCTCGGGGCAGGTAGCGGCTTGGACCGCGATCGTTCTTGCGGCGAATCTCGCTGCGCTCTGTCAGCACGATGTTGGCCGGGTCATTGGCGAACATCAGTTTCTTTTCCGGCGGCCAGGCGTCGCCTCCCTGATTGTGGGCATAGCGCAGCGGGATCACATGGTCGATGTCGATCTGGGCCGCCACGGTGAAGGTCTTGCCGGTGTATTCGTCGAACCATTCGCCCGTGCGCACCTCGCAGTTGCGCGGGTTGGTGTAGCCGACGGGCGCCCGGCTGGTGATGACCAGGATCTCATTGCGGGTGGTCTGGCAGTCGCCGTCGTAATCGCGCGAATAGTCCCAGTCCACCTCATTGAAGAACTGCTCGCGCGTGCGCGGATCGAAGAAGAAGCTGTCCTGCCCGGAGCGGAAGAAGGAGTCCGGCATCTCGCAGCCCGGCATGTGGCAGTGGTAGCTCTGCCCGTCGTAGTGGCCGCCGTTCTGATCCAACGGGCCCGGGTGGCTCATGACGCCGCCGGCGGGCAGAAGACAGAGCAGCAGTATCTGCAGCAGGGACCGGCAAAGGGAGAGGTCGGCCCTGGGGGCCAGGTGTCGAACATGCTTCATGGTGCCTCCTGACAGAATGGTGACCCTAGCGCTGGAACAGCATCGACAGGTCGATGGCTCGACAGTCCTTGGTGAGTGCCCCGATCGAAATGAAATCGACGCCGGTCTCCGCCACGGGAACCAGCGTCTCGCGATTGATGCCGCCCGAGGCTTCGAGGCGCGCGCGACCCGCCGTGCGTTCCACGGCCGTGCGCAGCAGCGGCAGCGTGAAATTGTCCAGCATGATGGTGTCGGCACCTGCCGCCAGAGCCTGGTCGAGTTCCTCCAGCGACTCCACTTCCACTTCCACCGGCCGGTCGGCGAAGAGGCTGCGCGCCGCCGCGACGGCTGCAGCGATGGAGCCGCACGCGCTGATGTGGTTCTCCTTGATCAGGAAGGCGTCGTACAGGCCCATGCGGTGATTGTGGCAGCCGCCCACGGTGACGGCATGTTTCTGGGCGGTGCGCAGACCCGGAATGGTCTTGCGGGTGTCCAGCAGACGCACACCGGTATGGGCCACCAGGTCGGCATGCTGGCGACAGATCGTGGCGGTGCCCGACAGTGTCTGCAGGAAATTCAGCGCACAGCGCTCGGCCGTCAGCAGGGAGCGCGCGCGGCCCTGCAGTGTCACCAGGGGAGCGTTGGCCGCGATGCGATCGCCTTCCTCGCAATGCCATTGGCAGCGGATGTCCGGGTCGATCTGCCGCATCACCTCGTTCACCCAGGCGTTGCCGCAGAGGATGGCGGGTTCGCGGGCGAAGATCCTTGCGCTGGCCAGCGTGTCCTCGGGCACGAGCAGGGCGGTGATGTCGCCGCTGCCGACATCCTCGCGAATGGCGTTGGTGACGGTGGCGCAAAGATCATCGGGCAGTGACATCGGAGGTTCCTGAGGGCGAGCAGGGTGGGGCGGGTGACACACGTTGGCCGGAATTATGGCCCAGCCCCCTGGGGATTGGTAGCGCACCCGGGCGCGTGGCGTGGCGATGGATTGCTGCCGGCGGCCCAGCTAGAATCGGCGCCACCGTGCCACGACGAGTATCGCTCTTGAGTCCCGACGACTGCCTGGAAAACGCGCGTCAGCTGCCTTCGCCGAACTGCTCCGACCGCCCGCCGGGCGAGCGGATCATCCTGCTGGTGATCCACAACATCAGCCTGCCGCCGGGTGAGTATGGCGGTGGCCATGTCGATGAATTGTTCTGCAACACGCTGGATCCGCAGGCCCATCCCTATTTCGCCGGCATCGCCCACCTGCGCGTCTCGGCCCATCTGCTGATCGACAGGCAGGGACGGCTCACCCAGTACGTGCCCTTCACGCGCAAGGCCTGGCATGCCGGGCAGTCCTGTCATGGCGGACGCGAGAATTGCAATGACTTCTCGATTGGTATCGAATTGGAAGGCACCGACCACGAAGCGTTCACGCCGGCGCAATACGACGCACTGGTGACGGTGACACATACCCTTTTCCAGCGCTTTCCCGCGCTGTCGCCCCAGACGATCGTGGGGCACAGCGACATCGCTCCCGGACGCAAGACAGACCCGGGCCCTCACTTCGACTGGGCGCACTATCTGGAGCGCGTCCGACGCCGGGAGTCCTGACATGAGTTTTCTTGTGATATTGCTGGCGCTGCTCATCAATCACCATTGGCAGCGCGACAAGGCGATTCTTGCCGATGACTGGTTCCTGCTGCTGCAGCGGCGCCTGCGTCAGCGTGTGCCGGCCATGGCGCCGGAGCAGCCGGAGCCGGGGCCACTCTACGCTGTGCTGCTGCTGGGTCTGCTGCCCGCTGCGTTGATCGTCCTTCTGCTGCTGGTGCAGGGAGTCTTGCTGGGCGTTGTGACCCTGGTGGTCCACGTCGGTCTGCTGCTGCTCATGTTCGAGCAGTCGAGTGTGCGCCTCTTCAGCACGGCCTATCTCGATCGCTGGCGTTCAGGCAACCATGAGTCCGCCTTTCTGCTCCTGCAAGAACGCTGGTCCGGCCTGGTCCTGGACAATGCTGCCGACCGCCGGGCGGTGCATGAGCAGTTCTGTCGTTACCTGATCGGCAGCGCCGTCGAGCGCCTGTTTGCCGTGGTGTTCTGGTATCTCGTGCTGGGGCCGTCTGCCGCCCTGCTGTATCACTTGACCGTGCTCCACCGGCTGCACTGCGCCGGCGAGCGGGAGTCCCAGGCAGGGCGCTTCATTCAGCGGCTGTCCTTCATTCTGGAGTGGGTGCCGGCGCGTCTGCTGGCGCTGAGCTTCTGCCTGACGGGAGATTTCGTTGCGGCGTTCTCGCGCCTGCGCGAGTTGTGGCGGGATGCCGAGTTGAGCGCCGTCGACCTGGTGCTTGCCTGTGCCTTAGCAGCCGTGGACACGGCAAAGCGCACGCTGTTCGTCAAGGAAAGTGAGCAGGGGGATGCCGTCGACACCGTGCTGGTCGCGGCCGACGATGCCGGCGATTTCGCCCTGAACCCAGTGCGCGCGGTGCAGCAGGCCGAGGATCTGCTGAGTCTGCTGCAGCGCAGCCAGTTCCTCTGGGTGAGTCTGCTGGCCATCCTCGCGGTCGCCAGTGTCGGGGTGTGACGGTTTTGTAGTTTAACTACAAGAAGCGCTTTGCAGCATTGAAAAACGCCGTTGGCTTCGATTAAAATCCGGCCATGGTGTAAATTATTTACAAAGTACGCGGGCCCCGGTTGGCAGTGCGTGCAGCCAATCAGAACTCCTGCAAGGGCAGGAACAACAAGAGAGTCGTGGACTATGAGTCAATACAAAGAAGATACCAATCCCACCGAAACCAAGGAATGGCTGGATGCCCTCGGCTCTGTCATCGATCAGGAAGGCGAGGAACGCGCCCACTTCCTGCTCAGCAAGCTCTCCGAGGAAGCCACTCGCAACACACAGACTCTCCCGTTCTCCGCTGTCACCACGCCCTACCGCAACACCATTTCCAGCCGTGAAGAAGAAAAGATGCCGGGCGATCTCTACATGGAGCGTCGCATCCGCGGCATCGTGCGCTGGAACGCACTCGCCATGGTGATGCGCGGCGGCAAGAAGCCGGGCGCCGATCTCGGCGGTCACATCTCCACCTTCTCGTCTGCGGCCACCCTCTACGACGTCGGCTTCAACTACTTCTTCCGCGGTGCCAGCGACAGTCACGGCGGCGATCTCATCTACTTCCAGGGCCATTCCTCTCCCGGCATCTACTCCCGCTCCTTCCTGGAAGGGCGTCTGAGCGAAGCGCAACTGGACAATTTCCGTCAGGAAGTGAATGGCAACGGTCTGTCGTCCTACCCGCACCCCTGGCTGATGCCGGACTACTGGCAGTTCCCCACCGTGTCCATGGGCCTGGGGCCCATTGCCGCGATCTACCAGGCGCACGTGATGAAGTACCTGACCAGCCGCGGCCTGATGGACAACAGCGGACGCAAGGTCTGGGCCTTCCTCGGTGACGGCGAGACCGACGAGCCGGAATCCCTGGGTGCCATCGGCAAGGCCGGCCGCGAAGGGCTGGACAATCTGGTCTTCGTCATCAACTGCAACCTGCAGCGCCTGGATGGTCCGGTGCGTGGCAACGGCAAGGTGATTCAAGAGCTGGAAGGCATTTTCCGTGGTGCCGGTTGGAACGTGATCAAGGTGATCTGGGGCCGCCACTGGGACGCCCTGCTGGCCGCCGACAAGGACGGCCTGCTGCAGCAGCGCATGGATGAAGTGGTGGATGGCGAATACATCAATTACTGGGGTCGCGGCGGCGCCTACACCCGTGAGCATTTCTTTGGCAAGTCGCCCGAACTGCTGAAGATGGTCGAGCACCTGTCCGACGACGACATCATGAACCTGAACCGTGGCGGCCATGACCCGTTCAAGGTCTACGCTGCCTACGCCCAGGCCATGAAGTCCAATGGCAAGCCCACCGTGATCCTGGCCAAGACGGTCAAGGGCTACGCCTTCGGAGAGGGTGCCGAAGCCAAGAACGCCACCCACTCCGTGAAGAAACTCGACGTCGAAGGCCTCAAGCGCTTCCGCGACCGCTTCGGCATTCCCGTGCCGGATGATCAGATCGAGAACGTGCCCTACTACCGCCCGGCCGAAGACAGCCTGGAAATGAAATACCTGCGTGCCCGTCGTGCCGCACTGGGCGGCCCGGTACCGGCCCGTCGCTCTGAAGCGCAAACGCTGAAAGTGCCGGCGCTGGATGCCTTTGCCGCACAGATGCAGGGAACCAAGGATCGCGAGATCTCCACGACCATGGCCTTCGTGCGCATTCTCACCGCGCTGTGCAAGGACCCGGAAGTCGGGCAGCGCATCGTGCCGATTGTGCCGGACGAGGCACGAACCTTCGGCATGGAAGGCATGTTCCGCCAGATCGGCATCTATTCGGCTGTGGGGCAGCTGTACGAGCCGGTGGATTCCAATCAGGTGATGTACTACCGCGAGGACGTGAAGGGCCAGATGCTGGAAGAGGGCATCACCGAAGCCGGCGCCTTCTCTGCCTGGCTGGCGGCCGCCACGTCCTACAGCGTCAATGACTACCCGCTGATTCCGTTCTACATCTACTACTCGATGTTCGGCTTCCAGCGCATCGGCGATCTGGCCTGGGCCGCCGGCGATTCGCGTGCCCGCGGCTTCCTGATCGGCGCCACGGCCGGCCGCACCACACTCAATGGCGAAGGTCTGCAGCATCAGGATGGTCACAGCCATCTGATCGCGTCCACCATTCCCAATTGCGTGACCTATGACCCCACCTACTCCTACGAGCTGGCCGTGATCATCCAGGACGGCATGCGCAGGATGTATCAGGACAAGGAATCCGTTTACTACTACATCACCACGATGAACGAGAACTACACACATCCGGACATGCCGGCGGGCAGCGAGGCGGGCATCATCAAGGGCATGTACCTGCTGGAAGACGGGGGAAGCAAGGAGTATAAGGTGCAGGGCAAGGCGCTGAGCGATCTGCGCGTCAGACTGCTGGGCAGCGGCACGATCCTGCGTGAGGTGCGCGCCGCCGCGAAGATTCTGCGCGAGGAATACAAGGTGTCTGTGGATGTCTGGAGCGTCACCAGCTTCAACGAACTGCGCCGCGATGGCCTGTCCATCTCACGCTTCAACATGCTGCACCCGACCAAGAAGGAGAAGCAGACCTATGTGGGCGAGTGCCTCTCCAAGGTGTCCGGTCCGGTGATTGCCGCCACGGACTACATGAAGGTGCATGCCGACCAGATTCGCGAGTTCGTGCCCGATACCTATCGCGTGCTGGGCACCGACGGTTTCGGCCGCAGCGACACGCGCGAGAATCTGCGTCACTTCTTCGAGGTGAACAGCAGCTTCGTGGTGCTCGCCGCACTGACCGAACTCAAGGGTCGCGGACTGGTGACTGCCGAGACCATCGCCAAGGCGATGAAGTCCATGGGCATCGCACAGGACAAGATCGATCCGTTGACCGTGTAGTCGACACACAACAGACAAGAACATTCAGGAGCATCATTCCGTGCCAGTTGAAAGCATAAAAGTACCGAATCTGGGCGATTCCAAGGACGTCGAGGTTATAGAACTGCTGGTCAAGCCAGGCCAGAGCGTGAAGGAGAACGACTCCCTCATGGTTCTGGAGAGTGACAAGGCCGCCATGGAGATTCCCTCGCCCAAGTCCGGCGTGGTGAAGAGTGTGTCGATCAAGCTGGGTGACCAGGTGTCCGAAGGGGACGAGATTCTGTTGCTGGAAATCGAGGGTGCCGCTGCTGCCCCCGCAGCAGCCAAGGCCGAGCCCGCTCCGGCGCCGGCCGCTGCACCGGCTGCCCACGCCGCGCCGGCACCTGCTGCAGCGCCCGCCCCGGCCGCTTCAGGCGCCATCGAGCCCATCGTGGTACCGGATATCGGCGGCGACAGCGATGTGGAAGTGATCGAGGTTCACGTCAAGGTGGGCGATGTCATCAAGGCCGAGCAGTCCCTGATCACGCTCGAGTCCGACAAGGCTGCCATGGAAGTGCCCTCTCCCAAGGGCGGTGAGGTCAAGTCCCTGAAGCTCAAGGTGGGCGACAAGGTGTCCAAGGGCTCGCTGATTCTGGAACTCGCGGTTGCCGGCGCTGTCGCAGCCCTTGCTGCCGCGCCTGCCGCCCCCAGTGTACCGGCGCCTGCCGCCGCGCAGCCCGCCGCTGCCGTGGCCAGCGCGCCTGCGCCCGCGCCGGTCAGTGCCCCGGCTCCGGCCGCAGCCGCACCGGCTGCTGCCAGCGGGGCCGATGTCTACGCCGGTCCGGCCGTGCGCAAACTCGCTCGCGAGCTGGGTGTCGACCTGACCCAGGTGGCTGGCACGGGTTCACGCGGCCGCATCCAGAAGGAAGACCTGCACGCCTTCGTCAAGGCGCGGCTGCAGGCTCCTGCCCCGGTGGCGAGCAGTGCCGGTGGTGCAGGCATCCCGGCCATCCCCGACATCGACTTCAGTCAGTTCGGCAGCGTGGAACAGGTGCCGCTGAGCAAGCTGCACAAGGTCACGGCGGCCAACATGCAGCGCAACTGGCTCAACGTGCCTCACGTCACCCAATTCAACGAAGCCGACATCACCGACCTGGAAGCCTTCCGCTCCGATCTCAAGGGCGAGGCCGACAAGAAGGGCGTCAAGCTCACCTTCCTGCCGTTCCTGCTCAAGGCCTGTGCACGCGCACTGCAGGAGCACAGGCAGTTCAACGTGTCGCTGCATTCCTCCGGGGAATACCTGATTCAGAAACACTACATCCACATCGGCGTGGCCGTGGCCACCGATGCCGGATTGATGGTGCCGGTGATTCGCGATGTCGACAAGAAATCGGTGTGGGATCTGGCGCGCGAAGTGGTGGCGCTGAGCGACAAGGCCAAGAACCGTCGTCTGAGCAAGGAAGAGATGCAGGGCGCCTGCTTCACCATCTCCAGCCTTGGCGCACTTGGCGGTACGGGCTTCACGCCCATCGTCAACGCGCCGGAAGTGGCGATCCTTGGGGTCTCCAAGACTCAGACCAAGCCGGTCTACATCAATGGTCAGTTCGTGCCGCGGCAGATGTTGCCCATCGCGCTGTCCTATGATCATCGCGCCGTGAATGGCGTGGATGGCGGCATGTTCGTCACCACGCTGGCGCGTCTGCTCGGCGACATCCGTCTGCTGGCGCTGTAAAGCTCATGCGCTTGCGACTGCCCCGGCGCCACTGTGCGTCGCGGCAGTCGTGCAGCGTGCGTGCTGCGAGACTCCCCCGGCGTCGCTGACGCTCACTCCGCAAAGAACACCCGGCGCGTGCCCGCGCTGGCCACCCCGATTCGACACCCGTAGGCCTCGCTCAGAATGGCAGGCGTGAGGATCTCCTGCGCGCTTCCCAGCAGCGGCTCGCCATGCGGGCGCAGCAACAGGATGCGCGTGCAGAAGCGTGCCGCGAGATTGATGTCGTGCGTGGCCATGCACACGGCAGCGCCCTGTGTCGGCAGCCGCGCGCACAGCAGCTGCAGGGCGCTGACCTGATAGGCGATATCCAGATGATTGCCCGGCTCATCGAGCAGATACAGCTGTGGCTGCTGGGCCAGCAGCATCGCCAGGGCCAGGCGCTGACGTTCGCCGCCGGAGAGACTGGCGACCTCGCGCTGTGCCATGGCCTGCAGCCCGACATCCTCCAGCGCCGCGCGCGCCAGCGCGTGGTCCTGCGCTGCTTCCCACTGCCAGTCCGGCAAATGCGGGTGACGGCCCAGCAGCACGGTTTCCTCCACGCTCGCCGGCATCTCGTCGCTGCTGCTCTGGAACAGCATGCCCAGCTGCGTGGCGAGGGCCTTTCTGGACCAGGCATGCAGCGAACGCCCCTGCAGCAGGATCTCGCCGCCATTGGCCGGGCGCAGTCGCGCCAGCGTGTGCAGCAGCGTCGTCTTGCCGGTGCCGTTCTGGCCGAGCACGCCCAGGCATTCGCCGGCCTGCAGCTGCAGGCTCAGCGCATCGCACAGCACGCGGCCCGCGACTTCCAGGCGCAGCGCGCGGGTTTCCAGCAGCACGGTGGCATTGCTCATCGTGTCACTCCCGGACACTGCGGGTATGCCGCAGGATCAGCAGGAACACGGGCACGCCGATGATGGCCGTGACCACGCCCACCGGCAGTTGCAAGGGCGCGACGATGCTGCGCGCCAGACTGTCGGCCAGCATCAGGAAACTGCCGCCCAACAGCACGGCGGCCGGAATCAGCAGGCGATGATCGCGGGCACCGAGTAGACGCAGCATGTGGGGAATCACCAGACCGACGAAGCCTATGGAGCCGGCGATGGTGACCGCGCAGGCCGTCAGCACCGAGGTGCAGACATACAGCTGCAGCTTCAGGCGCTGCACCTGAACGCCCAGGGCCTCGGCCTGCAGGTCGCCCCGCGCCAGCACGTTCAGGGCCCGCGCTCGCCACAGCATCAGGCTCAGCCCGCCCAGCAGGATGCCGACGCTGATCCAGCCCACCCGGCTCTGGCTCAGATCGCCCATCAGCCAGAACAGCATGCTGTAGACGCTGTTGTTGGCGCTGGTGGTGAGAAGGATGTTGATGAGCGCGCCCCAACCGGCCGACACGACCACGCCGGTCAGCAGCAGGCGCGTGGACGACCACGTCGCATCGCCGTGAGCGAGGCCGAAGACGATGAGGATGGAGAGCAGGGCGCCGGCGAAGGCGGCATTGGATATCCACACGGCGCTGGCGCCGAGCAGGATGGCCGCCAGCGCCGCCACGGCCGCGCCGCCGGAAATGCCCAGGATGTAAGGGTCGGCCAGGGGATTGCGCAGCAGCACCTGCATCAGCACGCCCGAGAGCGCCAGCAGGGCGCCGGTGACGAAGGCCGCGAGACTGCGGGGAATGCGCAGCTCGAACAAGATCTGCTGCTGCAGCCCCGGTTCCTGACCGACCAGTTGCGCAAGCACCGCGCCGAGGCCGAAGTCGGCGCTGCCACTGCTGAAGGACACCAGAAAGCTGAGCAGGGTGAGCCCCAGCAGGGCAGACAAGAGGACGAGCGGGTGACGCTGGCGCACGAGAATCCCTTCTAGTTCACGGCAAACTGCGTGGCCTGGCCGGCCACGACATACCAGCTGACCACCAGGCCGTTGAGCAGGGCGCCGGGCAGCCAGGAGCCGGTGCGACGCCAGGTGAAGGTGCTCAGCACGGCCACCATGGTGAGCAGGGGCACGAACTGCATCATCACGATGGTGTTCAGTGCTTCGGCCGGTGTCAGCAGGAAGCCGGTGAGGAACAGACTGCCGTATTGCAGCAGCATGAATGCCAGGAAGCCCCCCATCAGCGCGAACAGATTGCCGGCGTACTGGCGGGCGGCGCTGTCACCGGCCACGCTCAGACCCGCGTGCAGCCCGCGCAGCGCCAGCGCGAAGAAGAGGGTGAAGGGCAGCAGATACGCCAGCATGATCTGGAACTGGATAAGGTTCAGCAGCTTGAAGCCAACGAACCAGAAACGGAAATCAATCTGGAACAGGAAGTCTGCCAGCAGCAGGGAGGCGTAGCCGATGCCTGTCGTGGCGAGCACCAGCAAGGCGGTGGAAACGAGCGGTGGGAGCCGGCTTGCCGGCGAACCCTCGGGCGCGGCCCGGAACGCAAGCCCCAGCCCCGTCAGAATCAGCCCGTTCATCACGCCCCAGAACGCCACCTGATTGCTGATGCCCTGCGGCAGCAGAGCCGAGGTGCCCAGCAATTGCCCGCCCCAGCGCATGAAGGGGTAGTAGGTGAGCACCGGAATCGCGGCGCTGAGCGTGGCCAGCAGCCACCAGCGCTTGTCCCGTGCGCTGCAGCCGGCCTGCGCCGGCAGGGCTCGCAACGTGGCGAAGGGCGCGCAGTTCAGCAACACAGCGAAGCTGCCGCACAGCAGCACGACGAAGCCGATCAAGGCGGTGAGGGTGCCGATCTCCTTCCAGAACCAGATCTGGTCGGACGCCTGGCGCGGCGTGCCACCTTCCAGCGTCTGCCCGAACCAGTCCAAGGCATGGCCGATGGCGGCGTGGGAGATGTGGTCTCCGGGGTGCGTGACGGGCGGTGAATGCAGCACGCGCGCCGTGCCCGCCGCGATGTCGCCATACAGGCGTCCGGTCTCGACAGCAGTGCTGGTGCCGAACAGGGCCTGCAGATTTGCGCTGTTGCCGACCTCGCTGCCGCGCGGCACCTGCCACATGGAGGCGGCGAACTCGTCGAACTGCGAGAACACCACGGCGACATTGCGCGGCCACTGCGGTGTGCCCGGCGTTGAGCGGCCCCCGCCCACGCTGGAGCCTTCCAGCACCATGGCGCGGTAGTCCTCCGGGTGCGCCGCCGCAGCGGCGAGAATTGTCCAGCCGCCCATGGAGTGGCCTTCCAGGCCGATGTTGTCCTTGTCGACGATGTCCAGGCTGCGCAGGTATTGCAGTGCCGCGGGGCCGCCATAGCCGGCGGCGAAGGCCGGCGCATCAGAGTAGCCGTGGCCCGCCTGATCCAGCGCCAGCACCACATAGCCGCGTCGCGCGAACTCGATGGCGAAGCCCGACTGCACTTCGCGGGAATTGATGTAACCGTGCACGGCCAGGATGCCGGGCGCCGGTGTGGCGGCGGTGGCATTGGGCGGAATGTAGAGATAAGCACTCAGAGTGCGGCCATTGGTCCCCGTGAAGCGCAGGTCCTGGATGCGAATGTCGCCGCTGGTCTGAATGAGGTGGGCCAGCAGAGAGCCGGCCAGTATGAGGGCCCAGCCCAGGCCGAAGAGGCGCCAGTCACGAGTCATAGTCTTGTTTTCCTTCAGTCGGATGGGAGGGCGGTGGTCTGCTCTGCATCGGGGCGCAGGCAGGGCGATGGTAAGGGATCGACCAGTGCCGTGCAATTCAGCGGCCGGCGAGGCCTGTGCGTTGCGCGACCGCCTGCAACAGCTGTGCGTTGAGTGGTGCTGCCAGCCCGTGCGCCTCGGCCAGACTCAGCAGATAGCCGTTCAGGTGCTCCAGCTCCGTCGGGCGTCCGGCGCGCACATCCTGCAGAGTGGACGAGACATTGGCTGCCGTGGCGGTGAGCACGTCGTGCACTGAGGCGTGCAGATCGGGCAGGGCAGGCACCTCGGGCAGGGCCCGCAGCAGCTGGTCAATCTCGTCGATCAGGGCCTCCAGTGTCGGGCGAGCCTCGGGGCGTTGCAGCAACTCGCCGTTGGCGCAGTCGTGCACGACGGTCAGCGAGTTGACGGCGCAGTTGACCGCGAACTTCTGCCACAGGCGCGTGGCGATGTGCGCATCCATGCCAATGTGCATGGCCTGGGCAGGCAACAGGTCCAGCAGCGCGCGCGTCTGTGCCGCGTCACTGGCAGCCAGCTGACCGAGCCAGGCGGTACCCGCGCCTGCATGCACCACATGCCAGGGCGCGCGCCGCCAGGCGCCATGGCTGGTGCTCAGGCACCACACACGGTTCGGACCAAATTGCGCGGTGATCTCGCGTTGCACGCGCACGCCGTTCTGCAGCAGCACGATGCGGGTGTCGGTATCGAGCCGATGCTGCACGCTGGCCAGCGCGGCGGCCACGTCCTGGGACTTGGTGGCCACCAGCAGGTTGCGCAGGGCCGGCCCGGGCGCGGACGACAGCGCGGCGGCCACCGGCACCTGCACCACGGCGCCGCCCACGGGTGCCTCCAGCGCCAGGCCACCGTGTTCGCGATAGTCCACCAGCGCCTGCTGCGAGCGCAGCAACAGCGTGACGCGCTGCTCCCTGGGCGGGTGCTGCCACAGACGCGCGGCCCAGAGGCAGCCCATGGCGCCGGCGCCCAGTACATGCCAGAGCGCGTCGCCGGGGGAATCCGTCAGTGTGTTCAAGGGCTTGTCTCCTGTCGCTGGACGGTCGCCATGATTCACCATCTTCCTGCCCGGTGGTAGTATGGCCGCCATTCAATCAGTGCTCGCACACCGCAAGAGGATCGCCCATGCCATCGTTCGACATCGTTTCCGAAGTAGAGATGCCCGAAGTCAACAACGCCCTGGATCAGTCCAGACGCGAGCTTGCCACACGTTTCGACTTCAAGGGCGTGGACGCCAGCTTCGAGCTCAAGGACAAGGAGATCACGCTCACGGCGGATTCCGAGTTCCAGCTGGAGCAGATGCTGGACATTCTCAAGGGCAAGCTGATCAAGCGCAATGTCGACGCCCGCGCGCTGAAGACGGGCGATGTGACCAAATCCGGCAAGCAGGTGTTCCAGGTGCTCAGCATCCAGCAGGGCCTGGAGGCCGACATCAGCCGCAAGATCGTCAAGCTGGTGAAGGATGGCAAGTTCAAGGTGCAGACAGCCATCAATGGCGACAAGCTGCGCATCACCGGCAAGAAGCGGGACGACCTGCAGGAAGTGATCGCCATGCTGCGCGACGCCAAGCTCGAAGTGCCACTGCAGTTCAACAATTTCCGCGATTGACGCGCCAGGCGCGCCTGCGGGCCCGCCGCCGCAGGACCTCCGCTGATGCGTGACGCCACGCCCACCCTGAACGAACGCACCGCCAATGCCTTGCGCGCACTGGCGGTCTATGGCGAGCGCCGGGTGCTGGTCATGCTGCTGCTGGGCTTCGCCGCCGGGCTGCCGTTCCTGCTGATCTTCGACACGCTCTCCGTCTGGCTGCGCCAGTCGGGGCTCTCCCTGCAGTCCATTTCCATCTTCGCCCTGGCCACCCTCAGCTATGCGCTGAAGTTCGTCTGGGCGCCTGTCATCGACCGCGTGCGTCTGCCCGTGCTGGAGCCGCTGCTGGGGCCGCGCCGTTCGTGGATGCTGCTGACCCAGCTCGTGGTGATGCTCGGTCTGTGGGCGATTGCCGGCTCCGACCCGCAGCTGCAGTTGTGGAAGGTCGGCGCCCTGGCGGCGATGGTGGGCTTCGCCGGGGCCAGTCAGGACATCGTGATCGACGCCTGGCGCATCGAGGCGGTCGACGAGTCGCGCCACGGCGCCATGGCGGCGGCTTATCAGTGGGGCTATCGCATCGCCATGATCGTGGCCGGTGCCGTGCCGCTGTTCCTGGCCGAGGCCTTCAGCTGGCAGTTCTCCTATGCCGTCATGGCGGCCCTGATGGGCGTCGGCATGGCGGGTGTGCTGCTGGCGCCGCGTGAATCCGTGGTGCGACCGCCGCAGGCCACGCCCAGCGCCTTGCCCCACCGCCCACTGGTGGAAGCTCTGGAGTGGGGGCTGCGCCTGGCCCTGGTGCTGCTGGCGGCGCTGCTCATGGGCTCCGGTCTGTCGGGCAATGCCGTGCTGCTGCAGGATGTGCTGCGAGGTGTCGGTGCCTCGGCGCAGACCGCCGACGCCCTGCAGGCGCTGTGGCGTTCCACGCCCACCGGTGTCTACGTGCAGGTGCTCGCGGTGCTGGCCGGCCTGGGCCTGCTGGCCGTGGTCTGTCGCCCGCTGCCCGGTGTGCGGACTCGCCCCGGTGAACATCTGGCTCGCGCCTATGGCGAGCCGCTGGGCAATTTCTTTTCCCGCTTCGGCGTGCGGCTGGGCGGCATGATCCTGGCGCTGATCTGTCTCTATCGTCTGTCGGACTTCGTGCTCAATCTGATGGGGCCGTTCTACCTGGATCTGGGCTTCACGCTCAGCGAGATCGCCCAGGTGCGCAAGATCTTCGGGGTGCTGGCCTTGATCGGCGGTGTGGCGCTCGGCGGCTACTGCGTGGCGCGCCATGGCGTGCTCAAGACCATGCTGCTGGGCGTGTTCGCCAGCCCGTTCTCGAACCTGATCTTCCTCTGGCTCACCACGCAAGGGCCCGAACTGTGGGCGCTGTACGTGGCGATCAGCGTGGACAATCTGGCCACGGGCTTCGCCGGCACGGCGCTGATCGCCTACATGTCCTCGCTCACCTCGGCCGGTTTCACCGCCACCCAGTACGCGTTGTTCTCCTCGCTCTACGCGCTGCTGGGCAAGCTGGTGGCCTCGCAGAGCGGGCGCATCGTGGAAGGCGCGGCGCGCTCGGCCGAGGCGGGTGGCCTGCCGTCCGTGTTCCTGCCGCTGCTGGACAGACTGCCTGCCGAGTCGCTGGCAGGCGGGGCGCAGGTCGCCGGCGTCTCGGCCCACGCGCTGGGGGCCGGCTACATGAGTTTCTTCGTCTATTCCTTCCTGCTCGGCCTGCTCGCCATCAATCTGGCCTTCCTGGTGGTGCGACAGACACGTGTCACGGCAGGTGCGCCATGAGATTCCCGCTGCTGGCTTTCATCGTGGTGCCCTTCGTGGAGATCCTGATCCTGCTGGAAGTCAGCCAGCGCATCGGGGCGCTGCCCACCATCGGCCTGGTGCTGCTTACCGCCTTCGTCGGCATCAATCTGCTGAAGCGCCAGGGGCTGAACACGCTGCTGCGCTTTCAGGATCGGCTGCGGGCCGGGCAGCTGCCGGCCCAGGAAATCGTCGAGGGCATGCTGGTGGCCTTTGCCGGTGCGCTGTTGCTGGCGCCCGGCTTCATCACCGACACCGCCGGGGTGCTGCTGCTCACCCCGGGCATTCGCGGCGCGATCGCCCGCCGCATCCTGCGCTCCAGCCACTTCATCGTCAGCGGCAGCAGTTTCCACGCCCAGTCCGGCTTTGGTGCCGGAGGGCCCTTCGACCAGCGCCCGGACCCCTTCGGGCGTGACGCCGGGGGCGACATCATCGACGGAGAGTTCCGGCGCGAATCCGATCCGCGCACGGCCCTGCCCGACGATCCGGAAAAAAAGTAAAGTTTTTTTCCCCATTGCCATTGAAAAGCTCTGTCAGCCCCCCATTTCTAGAGCACCACCGCGCAGCGCCCTGCCGCAGGGCGTGTGTGCATGCATTCAACGACACTGATTCAGGAGACAAAACCGAATGAAAATCAGACCATTGCAAGACCGAGTCGTCGTCCGACGCAAGGAAGAGGAGACCAAGTCAGCCGGAGGGATCGTGCTGCCCGGTTCTGCAGCTGAAAAGCCCGCTCAGGGGGAAGTCCTGGCGGTTGGCCCAGGCCGGATCATGGACAACGGCGACAAGCGTCCGGTGGACGTGAAGGTGGGTGACACCGTGGTCTTCGGCAAATACGCCAGCAACACCATCAAGATCAACGGAGAAGAACTGCTCATCCTCAGTGAAAACGAAATCTACGGTGTCATCGAGGCCTGATTCGGCGCTCTGACCCTCTGCTTGTTTCCACCTCATTCTGAATACAGGAACTGAACAAAATGGCAAAAGACGTAAAATTCGGTGATCCCGCGCGCCAAAAAATGCTCAAGGGCGTGAACATCCTGGCTGACGCCGTGAAAGTGACTCTCGGTCCGAAGGGCCGCAACGTGGTGCTGGACAAGTCCTTCGGCGCCCCCACCGTCACCAAGGACGGCGTGTCCGTGGCCAAGGAAATCGAACTGAAGGACAAGTTCGAGAACATGGGCGCCCAGATGGTGAAGGAAGTCGCCTCCCAGACTTCCGATGTGGCCGGTGACGGCACCACCACCGCGACCGTGCTCGCCCAGGCCATCCTGAACGAAGGCCTCAAGTCCGTGGCCGCCGGCATGAACCCGATGGACCTGAAGCGCGGCATCGACAAGGCCGTGAAGGCCCTGGTGGAAGAGATTGGCAAGCTGTCCATCCCCTGCACCGACTCCAAGGCGATTGCCCAGGTCGGCACCATCTCCGCCAACTCCGATGAGCAGATCGGCGCGATCATCGCGCAGGCCATGGAGAAGGTCGGCAAAGAAGGCGTCATCACCGTGGAAGAAGGCTCCGGTTTCGACAACGAGCTGGACGTGGTGGAAGGCATGCAGTTCGACCGCGGCTACCTGTCTCCCTACTTCATCAACAACCAGGACAACATGAGCGCCGAGCTGGAAAGCCCGGTGATCCTGCTGGTCGACAAGAAGATCTCCAACATCCGCGAAATGCTGCCGGTGCTGGAATCCGTCGCCAAGTCCGGCCGTCCGCTGCTGGTGATCGCGGAAGACGTGGAAGGCGAAGCCCTGGCCACCCTGATCGTCAACAACATGCGCGGCATCGTCAAAGTGGCTGCTGCCAAGGCACCGGGTTTCGGTGACCGTCGCAAGGCCATGCTGGAAGACATCGCCATCCTGACCGGTGGTACCGTGATCTCCGAGGAAGTGGGTCTGAGCCTGGAGAGCGCCACCCTGGAACACCTGGGTCACGCCAAGAGCGTGGTCCTGTCCAAGGAAAACACCACCATCATCGACGGCGCTGGTGACTCCAAGGTGATCGAGGCCCGCGTGGCCCAGATCCGTCGTCAGATCGAGGACACCTCGTCCGACTACGACAAGGAAAAACTGCAGGAGCGCGTGGCCAAGCTGGCCGGTGGCGTGGCAGTGATCAAGGTCGGTGCCGGCACCGAGATGGAAATGAAAGAGAAGAAGGCCCGCGTGGAAGACGCGCTGCACTCCACCCGCGCTGCGGTGGAAGAGGGCGTGGTCCCCGGCGGTGGCGTGGCGCTGATCCGTGCCCTGCAGAAAGTGGAAGGCCTGAAGGGCGACAACGAAGACCAGAACGTGGGCATCGCTCTGTTGCTGCGTGCCGTGACGGCCCCGCTGCGTCAGATCGTGCAGAACGCCGGTGACGAGCCTTCCGTGGTCCTGGACAAGGTCAAGGCCGGCAAGGGCAACCACGGCTACAACGCCGCGACCGGTCAGTATGTCGACATGGTCGAGCAGGGCATCATCGACCCGGCCAAGGTGACCCGCAGCGCGTTGCAGGCTGCCGGTTCCGTCGCCGGTCTGATGATCACCACCGAGTGCATGATCAGCGACATAGTGGAAGACAAGCCTGCCGGTGGCGCGCCAGACATGGGCGGCATGGGCGGAATGGGTGGCATGGGCGGCATGATGTAAGCCCTTGTGGGAGCTTGCTCCCACACCCCTCAAAAAACCCCGCTCCGGCGGGGTTTTTTTTGCCCGTCAACACCCGCAGAATGCGCCTTCGTCCAAACGTCCGGGGAATCCGCGCCATGTCTGCCTCTGTTTCTGCCTTGTTCCGTCTGTTCCTGTGTCTGCTGCTCCTGGCCCCGCTGCCCGTGCTGGCCGGCACCGTGGTGCGCGTGAGCACTGCGCTGGGCGACTTCGACATCGAGCTGCTGGATGACACCGCTCCCGTCACCGTCGCCAATTTCCTGGCCTACTTGAACAAGGGCGTCTACAACGGCACAGTGGTGCACCGCCTGGTGCCGGGCTTTGTCATCCAGGGTGGCTGGCTGAACTTCAACGAGGCGCAGCAGACCTTCTATCCCCTGACCACGACCCCGCCCATCCTGAATGAATTCAAGTCGGCCGCCCCCAATCGACGCGGCACGCTGGCGATGGCCAAGCTGGCCGGCGATCCCAACAGCGCCACCAGTCAGTGGTTCATCAATCTGCAGGACAATCCCGTGCTCAACACCACCAATGGCGGGTATGCCGTGTTCGGCCGCGTGCTGGGCAACGGCATGCAAGTGGTGGACAGGATTGCCGGCCTGTCAGCGGTGAGGCTGCTGCAGGAACTGCAGGACCCGTTCCCCGTGATCGACTATGCCGGAGGCACCCTGCTCAATCGCCATCTCGTCAGCCTGAACATGCGCGTGCTGGGCACCACCAGCGGTCACCCCATCGTGTTCGACGGCGCCACGGCCACGCTGCATGCCCGCATCAATGCGGGCGAGCTGGGGCTGATCCAGGGCGCCTTCCGTCTGGTGCGTGAGACTCCGGCCATCGAGATCCAGCTGGATGCCGCCTCGGTGTTCAACCTGGAGCAGGCCGTGGCCGGCATGGGCAGTTTCGACAGCACCACGGGTCGCCTGACCCTGCCCGAGCTGCGCATCAACGGCGCCGTGGCCTATCGCAATGTGCGCTTCGTGCTGGTGGACGCGCAGCAGCTGCTGTTCAGGCTGGAAAGTGCGCAGTAGCGCCGGGCTGGCTCCCCCCGCATCTTGTGGTACTCTCCGGGCTTTGCGACCTGGCCTGGATGTGTCCCATGAATGAATTCGTGACTGTTGTGAATGCCGTGGTGTGGAGCCCGGCCCTGGTGTTTCTGTGTCTGGGCGCGGGGCTGTATTTCTCGGTGCGCACCCGCTTCCTGCAGCTGCGGCATTTCCGCGAGATGATCCGGCTGATCTTCCAGGGCAAGGTGTCGGAGACAGGCATCTCACCCTTCCAGGCGCTGAGCATGACCCTGGCCGGGCGCGTGGGCACCGGCAACATCGCCGGCGTCGCCACCGCCATCACCTTCGGCGGCCCGGGCGCCCTGTTCTGGATGTGGGTGGTCGCCTTCCTCGGCGCCAGCTCCGCCTTCGTGGAATCCACCCTCGGCCAGGTCTACAAGGAAAAGATCAACGACGAATACCGAGGCGGGCCGGCCTTCTACATCGAGAAAGGGCTGGGCATGAAGCGCTATGCCTGGGTGTTCGCCTTCGTGACCATTCTGTCGTGCGGCCTGCTGCTGCCGGGCGTGCAGGCCAATGCCATCGCCGGCAGCCTGCAGACCGCCTTCGGGCTCGACACCCGCATCACGGCCGCCGGTCTGGCCCTGCTGGTCGCTTTCATCATCTTCGGCGGACTCACCCGCATCGCCAATTTCGCCTCGGCCGCGGTGCCCTTCATGGCCATCGCCTACATCGGCGTGGCGCTGTTCATCATCCTGATCAACATCGACCGAGTGCCGGCCATGTTGTGGCTGATCCTCAGCAGCGCGCTGGGCTTCGATTCCGCCTTCGGGGCCATCCTGGGCCTGGCGATCATGTGGGGCGTGCGCCGCGGTGTGTACTCCAACGAGGCGGGGCAGGGCACTGCTCCCCACGCGTCCTCGGCCGCCTCGGTCAGCCACCCCGCCAAGCAGGGTCTGGTGCAGGCCTTTTCCGTGTACGTGGACACGCTCTTCATCTGCTCGGCCACGGGCTTCATGCTGCTGATCCTGGGGCTCTACAACGTGGAAGGGCCCGACGGCAGCGCCCTCTACACCGGCATGGCGGGGGTGGGTGCCGGCGCGGGTTACGTGCAGCAGGCCATGGAGACACTGATGCCGGGTTTCGGCAACATCTTCGTGGCCCTGGCGCTGTTCTTCTTCGCCTTCACCACCGTGCTGGCCTATTACTACATCGCTGAAACCAATGTCAGTTACATCAACCGCTCTGTGGCCCGTCCGTGGCTGAGCCTGCTGCTGAAGTTCGCGGTGATCGGCGCCGTGGTCTACGGCACCCTGCGCACGGCCGAACTGGCCTGGGGCCTGGGCGACATCGGCGTGGGCCTGATGGCCTGGCTCAACATCGCCGCCATTCTGCTGCTGCGCAAGCCGGCCTTCGCCTGTCTGGACGACTACGAGGCGCAGAAGGCGCTGGGCGTGGACCCGGTGTTCAACCCGCATGCGCTGGGCATCAAGGACGCCGAGTACTGGGAGAAGCGGCTGGAGGCGAAGGAGAGTCTGGAGTAACGCATGAGCCTTTCCCGTTTCTTCATCCTCATCGCCCGCCTCGAAGCCTTCACCTGGGCGGGCCTGCTCGTCGGCATGTTCCTGGAACATGTGCTGGCCGTGACCGATCTCGGGGTGTGGCTGTTCGGCCGCCTGCATGGCGGAGCATTCATCGTGTATTTCTTCACGGCGATCGTGGCGGGGATTCGACTGCGCTGGCCCTGGTGGGCGACCGCGCTGGCAGTGCTGGCGGCTATTCCGCCGCTGGTGACGTGGCCGCTGGAGGTGTGGTTCAGGCGGCGCGGGCTGGTGTGAATCGGGAAACCGGGGTCAGAGGCACGAGGTGTCTCTGACCCCCATTCATCAGGCCTTGGCCAGGTTCGCGTTGGCGAAGTCCCAGTTCAGCAGGTTGTCCACGAAGCAGGCCAGGAAGTCCGGGCGACGGTTCTGGAAGTCGATGTAGTAGGCGTGTTCCCACACATCGCAAACGATGATCGGGGTGGCACCGCTGGTCAGCGGCGTCTCGGCATTGGCAGACTTGGCGATCTTCAGCTTGCCGCCGTCCACCACCAGCCACACCCAGCCGCTGCCGAACTGGCCCACGCCGCCGGCCACGAATTCCTTCTTGAAGTTGTCATAGCTGCCGAAGTCGGCCTCGATCTTCGCGGCAATCGCGCCAGTGGGAGCGCCACCGCCGTTCGGCTTCATGCTCTTCCAGAAGAACTCGTGGTTGTAGCACTGGCCCACGTTGTTGAAGAGGGCGCCGCCCAGCTTGGCCGCTGCCTTGACCAGGTCTTCGAGCGTGTCGGCTTCGATGCCGGCGCCTTCCAGCAGCTCGTTGCCCTTCACGACATAGGCGTTGTGATGTTTGGCGTGGTGGAAGCTGAAGGTCTGGGCAGACATGTGGGGCTCAAGCGCATTGGTCGCATAGGGAAGTGCGGGGAGTTCAAGTTTCATGGTGACCTCGGTTGGTTTATGCATTGAAAAATCTTGCTTTTCCGGCATCCACGGCTAAGATTTGCCGCAGTTTTCGGTGCTGGATCGTGCCTGGGAAAGAGTCGGCGAGCTTAATTCAGTGTGCCGTCCAATTCAAGGAAAGCGCCCCTTGGGTCAAGGTTCCGGTAGACCCGTCGAAGCCACTTGCAGGATAATGCCGCCATGAAAGACAACGACGATTTCAAAGACATTCCCTCGCTGGTGCTCGCGCCCGAAGACGTGGTCGAGCGCCAGTCTGCCCGCAAGGGCTCCGACATCCAGTCCACTCCCAGTTATGGCGAGGTCATCAAGGTGAGCACCTGGCCGGTGCGCATCATGCTGTTCCTGCTCACGGCCTCCATTGGTGGGGGCGCCTGGCTGGGCTATCAGGCCTATGCCGAGAACCTGCGCACCATGGAGCAGACCAATCGCCGCATCGAGGACCTCGAGAGCCGCCTGGCCCTGGTGGGGGATTCCGCCGAGGAAACCACGGCCAATGTGATCGAGCGTCTGGACTTCAATTTCTCCGAGATCGACAAGCTGTGGGCCGCCCGCAACGCCACCAACAACTCGGTGAACGAGTTGACCGGCAAGCTGACCGTGCTCGAGGAGGCCAGCAAGGGCCACACCGAGACCACCGAGACTCTGGCGCAGATGATCGCCAACAATACCGAGCAGAATCAGGCCACGCTGGGCGAGGTCAACAGCGTGAAGGCCGACCTGGAACAGATCAACACCAGCCTCGCCGGCATCAACACCACCCTGCGCAGCGTGCAGAACGTGGCGCAGGACATGGCCAACATCCGCGCCAGCCTCAACAACGGCGACAGCACCCTGGTGGGCCTGCAGGACCGCATGGTCAACCTGGAGGAAGCCGTCGAATCCATCGATGCCTACCGTCTGCAGGTCAATCAGACGCTGGGTCGCCTGCAACAGAACATCGAGAACCTGCAAGGTGGTGCGCGCGCCGCACCCTGAGCGAAACCCGCCCGCGGATGTGGTGGAATTGGTAGACACACTGGATTTAGGTTCCAGCGCCGAAAGGTGTGAGAGTTCGAGTCTCTCCGTCCGCACCAGGGTTTCCTGCTTCAGGCTTGCATGAGTCGTTCCGCGAGGCCGCTGCCATGTCCGATTCCCCGAAAGACCTCCCCACTCGCGTTGCCGCCCGCAGCGAAGTCAGTGCATTCCTGCAGAAAGTGGCGAGCCTGCCTGCCGTGGCGAAAGGGGAAGGGGCTGGACGCCTTCTGTTTGCCTTGGATGCCACCGGCAGTCGCGAGCAGACCTGGGACCAGGCCACCCAGCTGCAGGCCGAGATGTTCCTGGCCGCACGTTCTCAGGGTGGGCTGCAGATCCAGCTCACCTATTTCCGCGGCTTCGCCGAATTCTACAAGACGCCCTGGTGCCGGGATGCCGCCGCGCTGCTCGGCCTGATGACCGGCATCGGCTGCCGTGCCGGCACCACGCAGATCGAGCGCGTGCTGCGTCATGCGCTGGCCGAGAACAAGGCCCAGCGCATTCACTGCGTGGTCTATGTCGGCGATGCGATGGAAGAGAACGCCGATGTGCTGTGTCAGCTGGCCGGGCAGCTGGGCCTGCTGAACGTGCCGGTGTTCGTGTTTCAGGAAGGCGCCGATGCGCGTGCGCAGCAGACCTTCCAGAGCATCGCGAAGCTGTCGGGAGGTGCCTGGTCGCCCTTTGATGGCGCCAGCGCGGCACAGTTGCGCGAGCTGCTGCGCGCGGTGGCGGTCTATGCCAGCGGCGGACGTCAGGCACTGGCGCCGTTCAGTGCCAAGGCCAGCCCTGCCGTGCAGCGCTTGACCCAGCAGATGCGCCCATGACAGCACGCGCAGCCGGCTGCCGGAGACTGGAACAATGATTCTGCTGCGCTATCTGCTGATCCTGCTGATTCCCGTGCTGGGCTATATCGGACTGCGCAAGCTCGCCATCAAGTATTCGCTGAATCAGCGTCAGTTCAATCTGCTGCTGGTGCTCGCCAGCATGCTCACCGTGATCGTGGTGCTGATCCTGCTCGGGCGTCTCTCGCCCACGTTCATCATCGCGCCCGTGATGGTGGCGGCCACCTTCCTGCTGCGCAATCTGCACCTGCTGATCCGCCTGCTGCCCCTGTGGCAGATGTTGCGCAGCCGCACAGCGAAGAGCGCCTACGGCAGCGCCGGGGCCAGCGACAGTTCCAGCATTCGCACGCGCTTTCTGCTCATGCAGCTGCAGCACGCCACCGGCGACATGGACGGCGAAGTGCTGGAGGGCAGCTTCAGCGGACGGCGCCTGTCGGCGTTGAACATGGAGCAATTGCTGGCGCTGGCGCAGGAGTGTCTGCAGGACGCTGATTCGTTGCAGATTCTGGAAGCCTATATGGACCGGGTGTACCCGGACTGGCGCAGCGGTCAGGCGTTCTCCTCTCAGCAGGCGCACGCGGCGCCCCCGGCGACGGAGTCGGCCATGAGCGAGACGGAAGCGCTGGAGATCCTGGGGCTGCATAAAGGGGCGACGCGGGACGAGGTGGTGCAGGCGCATCGCCGTCTGATGCAGAAGATGCATCCGGATCGTGGCGGCTCGGATTATCTGGCGCGCAAGATCAATCTGGCGCGGGATTATCTGCTGGAGCGTCTCTAGCAGCGGGCCTGTTGGAGCCTGCTTGCAGGCGAACCCAGCTCAACTTCTCTTTCACTCACCCCCGTCGACGCTGCAGGAACGCCTGCATGATGGCTCTGGCCTCAGGGCTGCGCAGCAATCGTGTGAAGTTCACCAATTCCAGCGCCATGATGTCGTCGATGCCGGCCTGCTGGCTGCGCTTGAGCAGGTGCTTGGACGTCTGCACCGCCTCGGGGGGCAGGGCCGCCAACGCCTGTGCCTTGGCGAGTGCGTGGGGCAGCACCTGCGCCGCCGGAAGCACTTCGTTCACCAGACCGTACTCCCGCGCCTTCCCTGCACTGAAACGCTCCCCCAGCAGCAACAGTTCCGCCGCGCGCTGATGGCCCATCAGTTGTGGCACCAGCAGGCTGGACGCCGCTTCCGGGCACAGCCCCAGACGCGTGAAGGGCAGCTGCAGCCAGGCGTCCTCGGCGGCGTAGACCAGGTCGCAGTGCAGCAGCAGCGTGGTGCCGATGCCCACCGCCAGCCCGTTCACCGCCGCCACCAGGGGTTTGCGCACATGGGCGATGGCCTTGAGAAACTGCACGGCAGGACGCTCCGTGGTGTGCTCGTCTTCTTCCAGGAAGTCATTCACGTCATTGCCACTGGTGAAGCATTCGGGCTCGCCGTGCAGCAGGATGACGCGCACGGCCGGGTCGGTGTCGGCACGGCGCAGGGCCTCAGCCAGCGTCTGATACATGGCGCGGGTGAGGGCGTTCTTCTTCTCGGGCCGGTG
>JAURIJ010000059.1 GCA_030832825.1 Gammaproteobacteria bacterium | reverse complement strand
CTGACCGCCCCCGATTCGCCCCTGTTCAAGACCACTGCCCTCGTGCTCAGCGCCTTCCTGCTGGCCGGCTGCGCGGTGAACCCGGTCACCGGCCAGCGTGAACTGAGCTTCATTTCCGAGCAGCGCGAGCTGAGCATCGGGCCCGAGCAGTATTCGCCTTCGCAGCAGTCCCAGGGCGGCGAGCTCAGTGTCGACCCGCAGCTCACCGCCTATTTGCAGGGCGTGGGCCAGCGCCTGGCAGCAGTGAGTGATCGCCAACTGCCGTATGAATTCGTGGTGCTGAACAATTCCGTGCCCAATGCCTGGGCGCTGCCGGGCGGCAAGATCGCCGTGAATCGCGGCCTGCTGACCGAGCTGAACAACGAGGCCGAACTGGCCGCCGTGCTGGGGCACGAGATCGTGCACGCCGCCGCCCGTCACGGCGCCCAGGCCATGGAGCGCGGCATGCTGATGCAGGGCGCGCTGGTGGTGGGCGCCATCGCCGCGCAGGGCAGCCAGTATTCCGACTATGTGGTGGGCGGCGCCATGCTCGGCGCCCAGCTCGTCACCCAGCGCTATGGCCGCGATGCCGAGCGCGAGTCCGACGCCTATGGCATCCGCTACATGGCCGAGGCCGGCTATGACCCGGCCGCCGCCATCAGCCTGCAGGAAGTGTTCGTGCGCTTGTCCGAAGGCCGCCAGAGCAACTGGCTCGACGGCCTGTTCGCCAGCCATCCGCCCTCGCAGGAGCGCGTGCAGAACAACCGTGCCCTGGTGGCCCAGCTGCGCGCCGAAGGCATCACTGGCGGCGAGCTGGGCGAGGACCGCTACCGCGAGGCCACCGCCTTCCTGCGCGAGACCAAACCCGCCTATGACGCCTTCGACGAGGCCGAGAAGCTGATTGCCGAGGACAAGCTGGAAGAGGCCGAACGCCGGCTGGAAACCGCCCTCAGCCTGGTGCCCGACGAGGCCCGCTTCCACGGTCTGGCCGCCGACATTCTGGTGTACCAGCGCCGCTATGAAGCTGCCGCGCGACGTTACGACGACGCGATCTCGCGCGACCCGGATTATTTCGACTATTACCTCGGCCGCGGCGTGGCCTTCGCCCGTCAGGGCAATCGCGAGCGGGCGCGGGAAGACCTCGAGCGCAGCGTCGACCTGCTACCCACCGCCATGGCCATGAGTGAACTGGGCGAACTGGCGCTTGCCAGCAATGACCGCGTGGGCGCCAAGCAGTACTTCCAGGCCGCCAGCGCCGCTGCCGGTCTGGTGGGCGAGCAGTCCCGCGCCGCGTTCATGCGTCTGGACATCCCCGACAACCCCACTCAGTACATCGCTGCCCAGCCCATCGTGAACAATGCCGGCCGCCTGTTGGCCCGCGTGGAGAACCGCTCGCCCGTGGCGGTGCGTGAAGTGACCATCGAATTCCAGGCGGTGATTGCGGGCCAGCTCGCGAACCGCACCCTGGTGATTCCGGCGCTGGCGCCGGGCCAGAGTGGCGATCTGGATTCGGGGCTCAATTTCCCCCCGGGCGTGATGCCCGCGGCGAATCAGGTGAACGTGGTGGTGCGCGGGGCGGGGGTCGAGTGAGCCCGCGCGGGCCGGGGGTCGAGTGAGCCCGCGCGGGCCGGGAAACTTTCGGGTGACCGTCTCGGATGACTTCTATATAATCGCGCCCCGCACGCACCCGTAGCTCAGCTGGATAGAGTAGGTGGCTTCGAACCACTTGGTCGGGAGTTCGAATCTCTCCGGGTGCGCCAAATAAAAAAGCCCTCTTCTTGAGGGCTTTTTTATTTGCCTGCCCGGAAGATCGAACTCCCCAGTTCGACAAAACGCGCAGCGTTTTGGACAGCCGCTGGGTGAGTAAGTTGGCTGTAGTGGTCAACAATATCCTCCAAGTAGATTCTCCCTCACTCCCCCACCCCAAACGGATTCAGAATCTGCCGCCGCCACAACGCCCGCCGCTCGATCTCGCTCATCGCCGCCTCGTCACACACCGCGTCCCAGTGCCGCTCCACGCACTCGCGCTGCGCCGCCATGATGGCTTCTGCTTCCGCAGTCGACAGCAGAAAGTGATGCGCGGCCTCGCGGCAGGACTGCAGCGTGCTCAGGCGATTGTTGCCACTGATCAGCATCGCCTGCGTCGCCTCGTTGCCACTGCGGTTCTGCGGGCAGATATCGTAGGCGGGCGTCAGCTGCAGTGAGTGCCCGTTCCAGAACGCCGCGTGATTGCGCGCGTGGTCGTCGGTGTTGCCACACAGAATATTGAACACCAGCCGAGAGAAAAGCTCCCGCAGTGTCGCCTTCGGTTGCTCGAAGCGATGGCGGATGATCTCGGCGAAGGTCTCATAGCTCGCATAGCGCGCCATCATTTCGTCCAGCCCGAACAAGGTCAGCGCAGAGACCATGATCCTGCGCGTCCAGCCCTCTGCACTCGCCACACGGTCGAAGCGCTCGATCAAGAGCACGTCCTTGCCGGCCGCCCGCTTCAGTGACACTGGGGCAACTTGCAGGCCCGCCAGCGATGCCAGGCGCATGGCCACGAACTCGGCTTTGATCACGTTGAACAGATCGCTGCTCGACGAGAACTTGGCGATGTACTTGCGGCCGGCATCTTCGATGAGTGCCTTGGGGCGCGCCCCACCGATCGAGCTGCCGTGAAACAGGGCATGATCCAGTTCGGGTGTCAGGGGAATGCCACGCTCGACGCGTTCGGCGGAATCGAGCAGTTCCTCCAGCGGTACGTTGGATACAGAGCGGGGTATGTATTCGCTCGGTGAACGCTGGTAGTCGAGAGCGCCAATGCGGTCCGAGCCCGATTCCAGCAGGTAGCTCAATTCGTCCACGGCGGCGGTGTCAGCGTCCCGGCCCGGCCTGCCCATCAGCTTGTTGAGGATGACGCGTCGGCCCCAGGCGTCCGGCGCGCTGTCTCGCAGACATCCAGGCATGGACAGCCCGTTCAGCAGTGGCAGTGCGCCCGTGCGCAAGGGGAGTTCCGGTTCGTAAAGGGAGATGACAGGCGCGGCGTCGTGAAGGCGCTCCAGATAGCTCCTGCCGTAGTTGAACTGAAGAGTGCCGCGCGTGTCGGCGGCCAGCCTTCCCGCCACCACAGGCTGGGTCTGGCCTGGCAGCCAGACCCACACAAAGGCTTCTCCATGCGCCGTGTTAGAAGTCATCGTTGACGCTCCCTGGCTTGCGGCGGATGGCAGCAGGCAGCAGCGCCAGCCGCTCACGAGTCTCGCGGACCTGGTGGCTCAGGGTGTCCAGATCGGCGTCGAAGAGTCGGACGCCGACAATGCTGGCCGCTTCCAGCGTCGCACCCAGCTCACAGCCCGGGTCGCCCTTCTCAATGCGCTGCAGCAGCCCGCGTGAAATGCCGGCGCGCTCTGCCAGGGCCTGAGCCGTCATGCCGCGCTCCTTGCGCCCGGCGCGAATCAGGCTGCCAAGCAACTGCAAGGCTTCCAGGGTGTAGCGGGAGTAGGTGCGTGTAGAGACCTTGGCCATGGGGGTGCGCTGCTGTCAGAAAAGGGGCGCGTCCACGATAGCAGTGGGCTGGCGAGCCTGGCAAGCCATCAATGATCCATTGATGGATCAATAGTGCTCTTTGTGGCTCATTAATGGATCAAATGGCGATTTGTCGAAAGTCATCAAGTAGGCAAATTCAACATGTCGTGTTGCATTTGCATACTTGCATGCTCAGCGATGTAACTCCCCGGCGCGCTCCGGCTGATACACCACTTCCTTGATGCGCACCTGCAGCGTGCCGCCGCCGGGCTTGATCCAGTCGATGCTCTCGCCCTGGGACAGGCCCAGCAGGGCGCTGCCCACGGGAGAGAGCACGGAAATCTTGTCGCACTTGTCGTCCACATCCTTGGGGTAGACCAGGGTCATGCAGAAGGATTCGCCAGTGTGTTCCACGTCGAAGCGCACGGTGGAATTCATGGTGACCACCGTGGGCGGCACGTCCTGCGGCGCCACCACCTCGTCCCGCACCAGCTCCTCCTCCAGTGCGTCCACGGCAGGCGTGCGCTTGTGCGCCATGCTGTCGATCAGGCGCTCCAGACGCTCGACGTCCAGAGAGGAAAGGATGAGATTGGGGCGTGCAGTCATTGTCGTGATCCTGAAATTCCGGGGTTCAAAGTGAAGCGCGCCACAGGCTCCGCGTGGGGGACGGGAGCGCTGCAGCGCGGTCTTGGTCAGGGGACGATACGGTGAAAGGCGCAAAAGGTCAAAGTTTGAGCCATCAGGATTCGAGCAAAAGCTGGGGCGAGACAGGCGTTCAGCCCGTCGCGCGCCCCAGCCCCATGGCTTCCAGCCGCACCACATCGGCTTCGTCAATGCCGAGTCGGCGGGCCATCTCGGCTTGACTGACGCCCTGCATCCGCCGCCAGGTGGCGAGCAGACTGCCCGAGGGATTGCTCAGCGTGGAAAGGGTGGGGGCAGGGCGCGGTGGCAGCACGCTCAAGGAGTTGACCTGGCGCAGATACTCCAGGTAGTCCTGATAGGGGATCACGGCATAGCAGGGCTCGCCGTTGCGGTACACGAACTGCACGTCTTCCGGAACCTTCATGGGGCACGCACCGATTCTCTTGGGAGGAGGTGCATGGATGCTACGCCCAGCCCTTCCAGCCTGTAAATTTGCCGCCGCTGAAGCATCCCCAATTCGGCCCCAAATGGCCCGGCGGCTGCCACGGCCCAGCCGGCAAAGGCCGTGCTTGCCAGCGTGGTCGGCGCTCCACTACAGTGCCCTCAACTCCCTTCCCCCCAAGCCCGGCTCATGAACACCGACACGCCCCGTCGCCTCTGGCTGATCAGCGCCCTGGGCCTCATGCAGATCTTTGCCTGGGGCGGCACCTTCTATCTGCCGGCGATCGTGGCATCGGCGATTGCCGGGGACACCGGCTGGCCGCTGGTGTGGATCGTGGGCGGCCTCTCCATCGGCCTGGTGGTGGCCGGTCTGGTGGCGCCGCGCGTGGGAGTGGCCATCGACCGTCACGGCGGGCGTCAGGTGCTGCTGCTTGCCTGCGTGATCCTGGCCAGCGGCCTGCTGGTGCTGGCGGCCTCGGCCACGCTGTGGCTGTACCTGCTGGGCTGGATGCTGCTCGGGGTGGGCATGGGCGCGGGGCTCTACGATGCAGCCTTCGCCACGCTGGGCCAGATCTTCGGCATGAAGGCGCGTTCCGCCATCACGGCGCTGACCCTGTGGGGCGGCTTCTCCAGCACGGTGTCCTGGCCGCTCTCGGCCTGGCTGCTGGAGCGCCTGGGCTGGCGCGGCACCTGCGTGGTCTATGCCGGCATCCTGGCGCTGTTCTGCCTGCCGCTGTTGCGCGCGGCCCTGCCAGCGTGGGTGCGCCGCTCAAGGCGCAGTCTGCAGCACACCACCAGTGTGCCCTTCGTGTTCACGCCGCTGGAGCAGCAGCAGAAGCGGCTCATGATGCTCTCGCTCATGCTGGCCGGCGCCATCGGCGCGCTGGTGTCGGTGCACTTGATCCTGTTGCTGTCGGGGCGCGGGCTGAGCCTCGAGGAGGCGGTGTGGCTGGGGGCGCTGATCGGGCCTGCTCAGGTGGGCGGGCGCATCCTGGAAGCCGCCAATCGCGAGCGTCATCATCCCCTGTGGACGCTGACCGTCGCCGTCGGCCTGATGGCGCTGGGCATGGGCCTGCTGGCGAGCGGGTTTGCGGTCACCGCCCTGGCCATCATTCTCTACGGCGCGGGCAACGGCATCCTCTCGATTGCCAAGGGCGCACTGCCCCTGGCCACCTTCGGCGTGGAGCGTTACGCCCGCGTCATGGGCCAGCTGGCGCGGCCATCCTTGCTGGCGCAGGCGCTGGCGCCGGCGCTGATCGCCTGGCTGATCACCGATGGCGACCCGCACGTGCCCCTGCTGGTGCTGGCTGCGCTGGGGGTGGCCAATGTGCTGGTGGTGGCGCAGCTGTGGCGCTTGCGCCTGGCCAGTGGCAAGCTTGCGGAGCCCGCCCCCAACGTGCATCAACAGGAGTGAGTCATGACCGTAGTCGATTTTTCCACGGCGCAGTGCAGCAGCGAGCTGCACACCAGTGCCGCGCTGCTGATCTCCGTCTTCGGTCAGCCCGCTCATGCCGGGGCGGAAGTGACCAGCTACCGCTGGCAACTGGTGTTCGAGGAAGGAGGGCAGGCGCACCTCTTCACCCAGAGCGGTGGCAAGCCCACGACGGCCACCTTGCTCACTTGGCGCGTGGAGGCCGATTCCGCCGCCGCGCTGGCCCGTGTCGAGCAGGCCCTGCAGGCGGGCGCGGACTACTACGAAGGCACCCTGCACCCGGAGCTGTTCATCCGCCGGGACCGCTGAGCGCCGTTCAGTCCCCGCCCGTTTCCGGCTGGCCCCAGAGATTGTTGCGACTCATGAAACGCCCCTGCTGATAGTGTTCGTAAGCGGTGTCGCTGAGCGCGACGCCCGTGACTCGCTCCAGCACCATCACCCCCTCCATCAGGGTGCGTTGCCACGACACGCCCACATCCAGCCCTTCCAGCACTGTGTGATACTCCGGATCGTCGAGCAGCTCGGCCGGGAAATGGCGCTCGGCTGTGTGCGTCATCAGCAGCAGCCAGCGCTTCTGCAAGGGGTGCATTGCGTTCCAGAACTGCGCCCCCAGCGTCACATCCCCGTGCAGAAAACTCAGCACGCCATTGGTGAAAGCCGCCTCTTGCCCCTTGACCACTTCGGCGGCGAAGGCGTCGCTGTCCGGCGGCAGACGGCCCTGCCAGGCTTCGATGAGCGCGCGCGTGTACTGCGCAGCCACGCCCTCGCTATCGGCCTGGCGCTGGCGTTCCAGAAAGGGCGCGGCGGCCACGGGGTCGCCGCCTACCGTCAGATCCCGTGCCAGGGCTCCCAGAAAGCCGACATGCTTGGGGCGGATCAGCAGTTCCTGCTTGCGCGCCTCGATGGCCTGCTCGGGCGGCAGCAGGGCGATGCGGTAGCTCCACAGCTCGTCGGGGGATATCTCGAAGGGGCCCACCTCGGCGGCCCGGTCCAGGAACTGCGCCGCCTCGTCATAGAGTCGGGCGCCGAGCAGCAGCTGAGCGTAGTGGGCCATGGCGAAGGCGGGCGGGTTGCCGGAGAGGATCTGTTGCCGCAGCAGGGCTTCTTCCTGCCGGTACTCGGTGCCGGCCATGCGCATTTCGATGGCGCGGATGGTCTCCAGCGCCTGGTGTTCTCGAGTCATGGCGGCCACGGCCCGGTGCACGCCGGCCACGCGCTCGATCAGCGCCTGCTTCTTCGGCAGGCGGGCATACACCGAGAGATTGTTGGCCGCCGCTGCCAGACCCAGTTGGGCATTGACGAAGCCGGGGTCCAGCGCCAGCGCCTCTTCATACCAGGCGATGGCCAGCTCCCAGTCGGCGGGGTTGAACTGGGCGCTGTGGAATTCCGCCTTCATGAAGCGGTCGTAGGCCATGGCGTCCTGCGTGCCCCAGTCCTGCATGCGCGCGCGCTCCTCGGCGTCCAGGTGGATCTCCAGCGCGCCGACGATGTTGTTGACGATGGTGTCCTGAATCGTGAACAGATCCCCTTCTGACAAGTCGAAGCGGCCCGAGTACTCGTGCACGCCGTCGCGGGTGCGCACCAGGTTCACCAGCACGCGCAGGCGATCCTCGGCCTGGATCAGCGTGCCCTGCAGCACGTGGCTGACCTGGCGCGGGGCGTCCAGGCTGGTCTGGGCACTGGCGGGCAGGGCGATCACGCTGAGGGCGTGCAGCATGGACAGATCATTGATGAGGGTGCTGGTCAGGCCCTCCACCAGATAGCGGTTCGTCTCGCTGCCGTTGCTCTCGAAGCGCAGCGGAGGCACGCCGATGACCAGCTCGTCATTGCCCCCCGCCAGACGCTGGTTGATCGCCAGCCAGAGCAGCGTCATCAACACCAGGCTGGCACAGGCGCCGACCGCCAGCGGACGCAGGTCCAGCAGGGAAAACCTCTCTCTGACTCCCTTCATCAGGGAAGGGGCGGGGGGCGCATCGGTGTCGCTCTGCAGGCTGATCTGCAGCTTGTAGCCGCGCTTGGGCACGGTGCGGATGTAACGCTGGCGGCGCACATTGTCGCCCATGGCGGCGCGCAGCTCGGCGATGGCCTTGTGGATGGCGTGGTCGGACGCCACCGAACTCCAGAAGCGATCCAGCAGCTCGTCGGTGGTGACGATGCGATCGGCATGCTCGGCCAGATACAGCAGCACTTCCATGCTGCGCGGCGAGACCTTCTGCTCGCTGCCGCCCTGGGCGATGGTGCCCGCTCCGGGCGTGACGGTGAACGGCCCGATCCGGACTGTCGTGTTCCCGCGCTCCTGCATGGTGTCTCCGTGGGTGCGAATTGGTGCGCCTGTGCGGGCGCGAGCCCTGTTTTGGTTCGTGGCGCTGCCGTCAGGGCTGTGGCAGCGGGCTTTGCTCGTGTGGCAGGGAGGTATTTGCAAGATAAGTACCAGCGGGAGGGCCGGGGAGAACGCCCGGGAAGCTCCGGAATGTGTGGCGGGGAGCTTCAGGAGAATTCCGGGAGAAGATTGGGAGGCAGCAGGAAGGAAATTCAGCGCCGGGTCGGCCAACACTGCGTCCATGTTACGCAGCAGCGCCAGCGCCCCACCGGGCCGGCATGCCGCAGACAGGCCGCGAGGCCGTGACGCCAACGCCACCCGACACGAATGGAGCAAGCACCATGTCAAACCCTGTCAGTCGCCGAGAATTCATGAACCTGCTGGGCGCCACCTTCGGCACCGGCACCCTGATCCGCGTCAGTTCGGCCCTTGGCCTGCTGCCGGCCGTGG